>DATJUN010000128.1:0-2454 GCA_035502275.1 Steroidobacteraceae bacterium | reverse complement strand
CGGTTGCCCGACCTGTTGAAGCGGTTCGACACGATCACGCTGAAGCTGTGGGAGAAGCACGGCATCAAGCAGGCGGGTTTCTGGACCACAGTGATCGGCGAGTCGAACCAGACGCTGTATTACCTGCTGGCCTGGGAATCGCTGGCCGAGCGCGAGCAGAAATGGGCCCGCTTCGGGTCCGATCCGGATTGGCTGGCGGCACGGGCACAGACCGAGGCGAACGGTGCGATCGTCGCGAAGGTCACCAATGCGATCCTGGCGCCGACGTCGTTCTCGTCGGTGAAATAAGGGGACGCGCGGCCGTTCACGGCCGAGTCACGATCACCGTACTTCGTTGCGTGGATGGTGCGCACGCTGGATCAGGCATCGTGCTCGGGCCGGCTGGAACATAGTGACTGGCAACTCCGACCTGTCAGCGCAGAATTTCGCCTGCCGGACCACGACCTGCACCAGGGCATTGCGGAGGAATCCCTCGAGATCTTCGCCCGGCTGTGGGACTCCGGGGAACCCGGCGCGATAGTTGCGAATCGCAACGGCAAAGGCGCACACGTGTCGTGAGAATTATCTCTGATTAATCACAATTTGATGACCGGCGTTGACTTGTGCGGGGCGAAGCTGTTAGGAGGCCAGCGATTGGCTTAGCCATCATCGTTCCGGGAAAGGTTCAACCCCTATGGCTATGCACAAATCCGTTACGATCGGCCTTTCTGCCGCCGCTTTATCGCTCGTTGCCTATACGGCACAGGCAAACCTGGTCACGAATGGCTCTTTCGCCTCATACACCGGCACCGCCCCCAAGGGCTATTTTACGAGCGTCGTACCCACCGACTGGAGCGGTGGCGGAGGTCTCACATTTGTGGATGCTCAATACACCACAGCGCCGAATATCTCGATTTTATCGTCAATACGCGCTCCCACCCTATCGACTTGGTGTTCGTGCGGCTCTGCGGCCTGATCCCGCTCTACATTCTTGGGCTGGCCAGCTCGCTCACTGCCTCAGGCAGTCTGGTCCCCTTGCTGATCGTTCTGATTGCTACCATATGGGGCTTCTTCATCCATGCCGATTTGCGCTGGCGGCTGGGACCGCTGGAATGGGTGGTCTCCACACCCGCCTTCCACCACTGGCACCATACTCTGGCAGAGCCGCGGGACCGCAACTATGCGTCCATGCTGCCCTGGATGGACCGGATCTTCGGAACGTACTGCCTGCCGCGGAACCAATGGCCGTCCTCATACGGCATCGAAACCAGGATGCCCAATTCGCCGGCGCGGCAGTTGATCCATCCGGTACGCCCGCAACTCCCGCGGGTCAGCTCACCTGCGGCTGGTGTGGCAGACCCGTAGGCTGGAAGCGTGAGCGCCTAGCACGGCGTTTCCATGGACTGACTCTTATGCCGCCGACCGCGCCGCTCGCGGCATCCGTAAGCGACCAAGTGGACACGGAGTTGCATAAAGACCATACGGAGCTTCACGGAGTTGAATCGCGAGAATGCGGCCGAAAAGTGCGATGGCAATCAGTTCCGCCCCGTGGGTTCGTGCCGCGCACGCAGATTCCTGCTATCGCGGTAGGGACGCGCATCACTGCGCGCCCCCCGCACAGAACCGTACGTGCGGATTTCCCGCATACGGCTCCCACCTCGGGTATTTGACGGCGAAGCGCTCACTCGGCCATGGATGGGTGACGCGGGGTTCGGGAAGCCACCGCTCGGCGAGTGCCTTGATCCGTTCCCACGTGGTCTTGTCCTTCTGACTGCGCCGCCGCAGCAGGCGCCGCCAGATTTGGATCACATGGTCGCGGAACGCGGCGAGGGCGTCGGCGTTGGTCGGGACGGCATGATAGGCGAAGAACCCCATCACCACCTGCCGCAGCCAGTCGCCCTGCTCTTCGAGCGTCCGGTGCATCCGGCGCCGCAGCCCCTCCTCGATCGCCTGCAACCGCGCTCGCATCCGCTCGCGCCGGGTCTTCCGTAGCAACAGGAAGCCACCGCGCAGGCTGCGCCCGCAGATGTGGGTGAACCCGAGGAAGCTGAACGTCTCCGGCTTGCCCTCGCCGCGCTCTTTCCGGTTCTGCGCCGCAAACCGGCCGAACCGGATCAGGCGTGTCTTCTCCCCGTGCAGCGTCAAAGCGAACGCTGCCAGTCGATCGCGCATCGCCGCCAGGAACCGCTCGGCATCGTCCTGGTGCTGGAAACCGACGACAATGTCATCGGCGTATCGCACCATGATGACGTCCCCATGGGCGTGGCGTTGCCGCCACTGATGTGCCCACAGGTCGAAGACGTAATGCAGGTAGATGTTCGCCAGCAACGGCGAGATGACGCCCTGAACGCAAAAGGTAACTTCGATCAGCAGGGGCTACCGGCGTCGAGGGTGCGGACTGGGCGTCATTACCGCTCGGTGGCATGGCGGAGAGGGGGATGGAGTGCCGAATGACGATCGTCTCGTCGCCGATCA
>DATJUN010000127.1:0-6993 GCA_035502275.1 Steroidobacteraceae bacterium | reverse complement strand
CAATCTGGTGGGTGCTCTGGGCATCGCCTGGGGCTTTTCGGCCTTCCTCATGGGAGGCCTGTCGGATCGGTTCGGGCGCCGCAAGGTTCTGGTGCCGGCGATCGTGCTGTTCTCATGCCTGTCGATCCTGTCGGGCGTGGCGACGGGTCTTCTGAGTCTGCTGGTTATCCGCGCCATCATGGGGGTCTCGGAAGGCCCGGTTGCATCGGTGGGCATCGCAGCGGCCATCGAGGCTTCCCATCCCAAACGTCGCGGGGCGAACAACGGCTTCTTTCAATGCGCATTCGCCCTGTTCGGGCTGGCACTGGGCCCGATCATCGCCACCGCGCTGCTGAACGTCACCAGCTGGCGGCACGTCTTCATGCTGGTGGGTATACCGGGACTCATCGTCGCGGTGCTCATCGGCCTCGTGCTGCGCGAGCCGACGCGCAGCGCCAGCCTCCATACGGGCTCGCAGGCTCGCGTTCCCTTCAGCTCGATGTTCCGGCATCGCAATGTGCTGCTGGGTATGGTGGGGCTGCTGTGCGCCATGATGGGCATCTTCGTTTTGAGCGCCATGATGCCGAGCTACCTCATCGGACATCTGAAGCTCTCCAACCTGCAGATGAGTGCGGTGGATTCGGCCATCGGCTGGGGTGGGGCGCTCGGCCAGTTCACGATCCCGGCTCTCTCGGACCTGTGGGGGCGGCGCAAGGTTGCGGTTTTCTCCTTCGTCATTTCCGCGCTGTTTCTGTGGCTGTTCATCCGCACGGGTGTAAACGTGCCGGTACTGTTCACGTTTCTGTTCATCGCCGCCTGGGCCAACTTCGGCGCGTTGGCGCTGATCGCAGGTCCCGTGGCGGCCGAAGCCGCACCCGTGGGTCTGCTCTCCTCTGTCACCGGTCTGGTCGTCGGTGCCGGAGAGATCTTCGGCGGTGGCGTGGCCCCCTCCGTGGCCGGTGGCATCGCCCAGAACTACGGCATCCAGTACACGCTGTGGTTTGCCATGGCGGGGCAGCTGCTTGGCATCATCGTGGCGATATTCTTCCGGGAAACGGCTCCGCGCTACACGCATCTTCACGGGTCAGAGGCGTCGGAGCTCGATCAGTACAAAGCCAGTCGCCCCGATATCGCCTGACGGCAGCCCTGCGAGCTTGCCGATGCTCGGGCGGCGCTCAACGCCGCTCGAGCTGCATCATCAGCGGCGCGCGCGAGCGCAGGTTGATCTGCGCCGTGAGTTCCATCGCTGTGCCGGGCGGCAGGCGCAGGCGCAGCCGCCGGGCGACCTTGTAGAGATGCACGCACATCTCGAACAGTCCCATCGATTCGCCGATGCAGTGGCGCGGACCGGCGGAAAAGGCGATGAAAGCGCAGCGTGGGCGGCGCATCTCCTGTGCGGTCTCGGGACGATCGGGCCGGAACGCTTCCGGGTCGGCCCAGAACTGCGGATGCCGCTGCACGAAGTAGGGACTGAGCAGCACATCCACCCCCGCCGGAATCGGGTAGCCGGCGAGCACATCGGGTCCGAGTGTGCGTCGTGAGATGAGCCACACCGGCGGATACAGCCGCAGCGTCTCGGTGAGCACCCCGCGCGTGTAGCGCAGGGCCTCCGTGGCCGCGAGATCCGGTGCCGGCAGTTCTCCGAGGGCATCGAGCTCGGCGTGCAGCTGCGCTTCGACTTGCGGGTGCTGCGAGAGCAGGTACCAGGTCGAGTTCAGGGTGCTGGCCGCGGTCTCGTGCCCGGCAATGATCAGCGTCATGACCTCATCGATGAGCTCGCGCTCGCCCATCGCAGCGCCGCTGGTGCGATGGCGCGCCGCAATCAACATGCCGAGGAAATCCTGCGGCTCACCGGAAAGCTCGCTGCGGCGGCGCGTGACGAGCTGCGCCACCAGCGCGCGCAGCTGCCGGAAGCGATAGGCAAAACTCAAGTCCCGGGTGGGATCGCTGGCAACGAACTGGAAGGGATTCTCGCCGTTGGCATCGGCCAGTCGATCCAGGTCTTCGCCGAAGATCGCGCGCAGAATCACCTCGAGCGTGAGGGCGGACAGCTCGTCGGTGACGTTGACGGGCTCGCCGAGCGTGGCCTGGTGTTCCCAGCGCGCCAGCAAGCGCTCGTTGGCCGCGGCGATGAAGTCCGCGAAACGGGTGAGATTCCTGCGCTGGAACATCGACTGCATCATGGCGCGCTGCGAGCGCCAGAAATCCCCTTCGCTGGTCACCAGGCCGTTGCCGGTGAGCACTTTGACGCGATCGAGTCCGAAGCCCTTGACGTAGTTGGCGTGATTGAGCACCAGCACGCGCCGCACGTCGTCGGGATGATTGATGACGTAGGCGTAGCGGCGACGCCCGGGCGAATACACGCGGTAGATATCGCCGAAGCGCGCCAGCAGGCCCCGCATGCGCTCCAGGGAATCCTCGGCGTCGCCGATGTTGAAGCTGAACTCGGGCTCCGGCGGCACGCGCGCCGCCGTGTCGGCAGCAGGGGACTCGGGGCCGGACATGCACGCTAGCATACCGTGCGTCGCGCTGTAAAAATGCGCGGGTGTGGAAAAACCTGCGGCGGCGGCGCGCGCAGACACACGCGCGCACGGCGGCGCATACTGCCGCAAAACGCACTGGGAATCGCGGCACGCGCCTTGCTTCGCGCCTTGCAGCGCTCATTGCGGGGATGGTGGTCATGGGCAGAAGATTGCAGTCTTTCGCCAGTGCCTTGACCGGCGCCGTTACGGCCGCCGGCGTGATGTACTACTTCGACGCCAACAGTGGACGCCGCCGGCGCCTCGCGCTCGGCCAGCGCTCGGCCGGCGCAGCGCGTCGCAGCCTGGCGCGCCTGCAGGCGGCCTCACACGGTCTGGCGCACCGCGCCGTCGAACTCGTTGCGCGCGCCACGGCCCTGCTGCGCGGCGATGAGGCGGCCCCGGGCGTGCTCGTCGAGCGCGTGCGCTCGCGGCTGGGGCGGGTGGTCTCGCACCCCGGGGCAGTACACGTCAGCGCCGATGAGCAGCACGCTGTGCGCCTCAGCGGCGCCGTACTCGCCTGGGAGCATGAGCCTCTGCGCCGCGCCGTCGCCGGTGTCGCGGGAGTGGGCGCGATCCACGATGAGCTGCAAGTCCATGAGTCCGCCGCTCACGTCAGCGCGCTGCAGGGGGCACCGCGACGCACACGGCGAGGGGAAGCGCCTGACTCCGGAACGGCAGCGCTGCGGCTGTTGATGGCGCTGGCCGGGGGGAGCCTCCTGTTCGGGGGAACTCGCCGTCGCGGTACCCTCGGGGCGGTCGGCGCCGCAGCGGGTGGCGCTCTGCTGCTTCGCAGCGTGACCGCACCGCGCCGGCGCACGGGGGGGCGTGCCCGCGGGCATGCCCTGGAGATTTGCCAGACGCTGCACGTGCGCTCGCCGGTGGATAGCGTCTATGCGGCCCTGCGTCGCTGCGACCGGCTGGTCGAGCTGCTGCCGCCGTTGCGGGCGCTGCGACATCGCGCGGACGGCGCGACGCAGTGGAGCGTGCACGATCCACACGGGTGGCCGCTGGAGTGGGTCGTGATCCTCAGCGAGCTGCAGCCCAATCGTCAGATCGCCTGGCGCACGACCGATGACTCGCCGCTGGCGCAGTGGGGCATGGTCTGGCTCGAGCCCATCGATGCCCAGCACACGCGCCTGCACCTGTACGTGAGCCTGCGGTCGGCCCCGGGGCGCACCGGGCTGGCGCTACGGCGCTTGCTCGAAGCCGGCCCGCACGGGGAGCTCACCGAAAACCTGAGCCGCCTGCGTCGCTATCTCGAGGGCGCGGCGAGCGCGGCGGGCGCGGCGGGCCGAGTGCCCGGGGTGGCCGGCCCCGGCACCGGTGCGCAGGCCAGCAGCCCGGATCTGCTGGCCGCGTGGACGCAGCCCCTGGACGGTCGGACGCACTGATTCGCGCGCAGGCAGCCTCATTGACTATGCCCGCCGCGCTACCTAGAATCGCCGGCCTTTGTCGGCCGGGCCCCACAACTGCCCGACCGCAGGAATGACAGACAGCGCGCCGGGCGCCTTTAGCGGGGCGACCCGGCGCGTCTCATCAGCAGTACCATAAGCGATTGATTTTCTGGAGCTTGGATGGCCACTACAGGGCAATTGATCCGCCAGCCACGCCGCTCGCGTGCCGAAAAGACCAAGGTGCCGGCGCTGGGCGCCTCGCCACAGAAGCGCGGTGTGTGCACGCGCGTGTACACCACGACGCCGAAGAAGCCGAACTCGGCCCTGCGTAAGGTGGCCCGCGTGCGGCTGACCAACGCCTACGAGGTCACGAGCTATATCGGCGGCGAAGGCCACAACCTGCAGGAGCACTCGGTGGTGCTGATCCGCGGCGGACGCGTCAAGGATCTGCCCGGCGTGCGCTATCACACCGTGCGCGGCACGCTCGACTGTGCCGGCGTCGGCAATCGAAAGCAGGGGCGCTCCAAGTACGGTGCCAAGCGGCCCAAGCAATAACGCGGCCGAAGCAATAAGAGGTAAGCGAGCATGTCCCGTCGCGCCGCGGCCCCGAGCCGCACGATTCTCCCGGATCCGAAATTCAACAGCGAGATGCTGGCCAAGTTCATGAACGTGGTCATGCACAGCGGCAAGAAGTCGGCCGCCGAGCAGATTCTCTACGGAGCCATCGAGCGCATCGGTGAGCGCACCGGACGGCGCGGCCCGGAGGCCATCGAGCTGCTCTCGCAGGCGCTGGACAACGTCAAGCCGGTCGTGGAAGTGAAATCGCGTCGCGTCGGCGGTGCGACCTACCAGGTGCCCGTCGAAGTGCGCTCGAGCCGCCGCCAGACCCTGGCGATGCGCTGGGTCATCGAGGCGGCGCGCGATCGCACCGAGAAGTCGATGGCCTTTCGCCTGGCGCACGAGCTGCTCGATGCCGCCGAGAATCGTGGTGCCGCCGTACGCAAGCGCGAGGATACACATCGCATGGCCGAGGCCAACAAGGCCTTCGCGCACTATCGCTGGTAGCCGTCGGGTCGCGCGCCGTCGTCCCCCGACCCGCGCAGCGTGGCGCCCAGAGCGCGCCGCACTGACGGAAAGGTTTTCTGACGGTTCGATTCGAGGAGCAGGAGAGCATCGTGGCACGTGCGACGCCCATCGAGCGCTACCGGAATATCGGGATCTCGGCGCATATCGACGCCGGCAAGACCACGACGACCGAGCGCATCCTGTTTTATACGGGCGTGTCGCACAAGATCGGCGAGGTACATGACGGCGCAGCCGTGATGGACTACATGGAGCAGGAGCAGGAGCGGGGCATCACCATCACCTCCGCGGCCACCACCTGCTTCTGGAAGGGGATGGATAACAACTTCCCCGAGTACCGCATCAACATCATCGACACCCCGGGCCATGTGGACTTTACCATCGAGGTGGAGCGCTCCCTGCGCGTGCTCGACAGTGCGGTGGCGCTGTTCGACTCGGTGGCCGGCGTGCAGCCGCAGTCCGAAACCGTGTGGCGGCAGATGAACCGCTACGGCGTGCCGCGTATCGCCTTCGTCAACAAGATGGATCGCGCTGGCGCGAACTTTCTGCGCGTCGTGGACATGATCCGCTCGCGCCTGCGCGCCAATCCGGTGGCCATCCAGCTGCCGATCGGTGCCGAGGACAACTTCGAAGGCGTCGTCGACCTGATCAAGATGAAGGCCATCTACTGGGACATGGAAACCCAGGGGATGAAGTTCGAGTACCGCGACATACCGGCGGCGATGAAGAGCCTCTGCGAGGAGCATCGCGCCAGGCTGATCGAGGCGGCGGCCGAGGGCGATGAGCAGCTGCTCAACAAGTACCTGGAAGGCGAGGAGCTCGCGGACGAGGAGATCAAGCGCGGTCTGAAGATGCGTTCGGTCAAGAACGAGCTGGTGCTGTGCATGTGCGGCTCGGCCTTCAAGAACAAGGGTGTGCAGGCGCTGCTCGATGCGGTCATCGAGTTCATGCCCTCGCCCGTGGAAGTGCCCGATACCAAGGGCACCGATCTCAAAGGTGAACCGATCACGCGCAAGGCCAGCGACGATGAGCCGTTCGCGGCGCTCGCGTTCAAGATCCTCAACGACCCGTTCGTCGGCAACCTGACCTTCTTTCGCGTCTACTCCGGGGTGCTGAATTCGGGCGATACCGTCTACGTGCCGGCCAAGGATCGCAAGGAGCGCATCGGGCGGCTGCTGCAGATGCATGCCAACGATCGCAACGAGATCAAGGAAGTGCGTGCCGGTGACATCGCCTCGGCGGTCGGCCTGAAGGACGTCTTCACCGGCGATACGCTGTGCGATCTGGACAAGCCCATCATCCTCGAGAAGATGGTGATCCCGGTCCCCGTGATCCAGGTCGCGGTGGAGCCCAAGACCAAGGCCGACCAGGAGAAGATGGGCCAGGCGCTGCAGCGGCTGGCGAAGGAGGATCCCTCCTTCCGCGTCTCCACCGACGAGGAATCGGGCCAGACACTCATCGCCGGCATGGGCGAGCTGCACCTGGAGATCATCGTCGATCGCATGAAGCGCGAGTTCAAGGTCGAGGCCAACGTCGGCAAGCCCATGGTGGCCTATCGCGAGACCATCCGCGGCTCGGTCGAGTCCGAGGGCAAGCACGTCAAGCAGTCCGGCGGTCGCGGGCAGTACGGCCATGTATGGCTGAAGCTCGAGCCCAATGAGACGGGCAAGGGCATCCAGTTCATCAACGGTATCGTGGGCGGTTCGGTGCCGCGCGAGTTCATTCCCGCGGTGGAGAAGGGCGTCAAGGAGGCGGCCGAAACCGGTGTCATCGCCGGCTATCCGGTCGTGGATGTGAAGGTCACGCTGTTCGACGGCTCATATCATGACGTCGACTCGGACGAGATCTCCTTTCGCATGGCATCGATCTTTGGTTTCAAGGATGGCTTCCGTCGTGCCAGGCCGGTGATCCTCGAGCCGATCATGAAGGTCGAGGTCGTCACGCCCGAGGATTACATGGGCGATGTGATCGGCGACCTGAACCGTCGCCGCGGCCAGATCATGAGCATGGAGGAT
>DATJUN010000126.1:0-108013 GCA_035502275.1 Steroidobacteraceae bacterium | reverse complement strand
CCGAGATCCCTTATCACGAGGCCCTGGCACGCGGCGCGCGCCAGCGCGCAGTGCTCGATACGCTCATCGAGCGCTGCGGGCAGGGCATCCCCGGCGAGCAGACGCTCGCCGTCGCGCGCGGGCTGCTCGATGAGCACGCGCTGTGAGCGCTCACACGTCCTGCCGGCGCCTACCGTAGAATTTCGCCCATGACTTGCGGCCGTCTGATCCTGCTGCTGCCCGGACTTGCGCTGATGCCCTGTGCGCTGTATGCCGCGGTGCCCATCTACGGGTACCAGATCGTGCACAGCTATCCGCACGATACCCATGCCTTCACCGAGGGGCTGTTTTATCTCAACGGCGATCTCTACGAGAGCACCGGTCTCAACGGCCAATCCGAGGTGCGGCGCGAGCGGCTGCAGAGCGGTGAAGTTCTGCAGCGTATCGAGCTGCCGGCACGCTACTTCGGCGAGGGTATCGTCAACTGGGGGCCGCACCTGATCCAGCTGACCTGGCGTGCCCAGACCGGATTCGTCTACGACCTGGCGAGCCTGCGCCAGCAGCGACGGTTCAACTACAGCGGCGAGGGCTGGGGTCTTACGCAGAACGGGCGCTGGATCATCATGAGCGACGGCACGCCGGAGCTGCGCTTCCTGGACCCGCAGACGCTCACCGAGGCAGGACGGCTGGAGGTGAGCTATGACGGCCAGCCGCTGCGCAACCTCAACGAGCTCGAATGGGTGCGTGGCGAGATCTACGCCAACATCTGGCAGACCGACTGGATCGCGCGTATCGATCCGGACAGCGGCGCGGTCGTCGGTCTGATTGACCTGCGTGGCCTGCTGCCCCTGGCCGAGCGCGTGCCGGGCCAAACCGACGTGCTCAACGGCATCGCCTATGATTCCAAGGCCGACCGATTGTTCGTGACCGGCAAGAACTGGCCGCGACTGTTCCAGATCCGCCTGCGGCGAAAAGCCGAGACCGCGCCCTTCGCGCCCTGACTCCCATGCTGCTGTTTCTCGATCATGCCAAGACCATCCTCAAGGGACTGTTGTTGCCCCCCTCGGGCCTGTTGCTGCTGGCGCTGGCCGGTGCGCTGCTGCTGCGCTGGCGAGCGCGCACGGGCGCGGTGCTGCTGGCACTGGCGCTGTCCGGGCTGTGTGCGCTGTCGATGCCCGTGATCGCCGATGCGCTGACGCGCTCGATCCAGCACTACACCGCCTTCGATGCCGACGTTCCCAGCGATGCGCAGGCCATCGTCATCCTTGGCGGTGGCGGCGAGCGCGTGCAGGCGCCCGAATACGGCGGACCGGCGCCCGGCCCGTACCTGCTCGAGCGACTTGCATACGGGGCATATCTGGCGCGCCGGACACGGCTGCCCATCCTGGTGAGCGGCTGGCACATCGAGGCGACGGCCATGCGCAGCAGCCTGCGCGACAGCTTCGCGCTCGAACCGCGCTGGGTCGACTACCAGTCCTACGATACCTTCGACAACGCGCGCAATTCCGCCCGGATGCTCGCCGAGGCTGGCGTGCATCGCATCATCCTCGTGACCTCGACCCAGCACATGTGGCGGGCGGCGCACGAATTCAGCGCCACCGGCCTGAGCCTGATACCGGCGCCCGTCGGACTGGTGCCTGCACATCCGACGAGCAACGTGGTGAGCCTGCTGCGCTACATCCCCGATGCGCAGGCCCTCGAGCGCTCCTATGAAGTTATCTACGAGCTGCTCGGCGAGCGGGTGCGCGAGCTGCTGGTGTTCACCCACCTGCGGCGTCAGCAGGCGCTCGATGAATGCATCGGTCGCGCCGCGCCCTGCCCGCTGCCATGACGCCCGCCAATCCATTCGCCACGCCGAGTTCTCTGCCCTACGAGCTGCCGCCGTTCGATCGCATCGAGGAGGCGAGCTACCGCGCGGCCTTCCTCGAAGGCATGCAGGCGCAGCGCAAAGAGGTGCACTCGATTGCGACCCGTGATGAGCCCGAGACCTTCGAGAACACCGTGGTTGCGCTGGAGCGCTCGGGACGCCTGCTCGAACGCGTGGGCAGCGTCTTCTCCAATCTTGCGCAGTCCAATGCCAGCGACTCGATGCTGGCGCTGGAAAGCGAGCTCGCGCCGATGCTCGCCGCACATCGCGATGCGATCTATCTCGACGGCGCGCTGTTCGAGCGCATCGACCGGCTGCGGCAGCGCGCCCCAGCCCTGGCCCTCTCCGGCGAGCAGCGCCAGCTGCTCGAGCGCTACCACATAGGCTTCGTGCGCGCCGGCGCGCAACTGCCCGATGCGGACAAGCAGCGCCTGCGTCGGCTCAACGAGCGCCTGGCGGCGCTGCGCACCAGTTTTCGACAGCACGTGCTGCAGGCCACGCGCGAAGCCGGCGTGTGGGTCGACAGCGCCGATGAGCTCGCCGGACTCACGGACGAGCAGCTCGGCGTGGCGGCCGAAGCGGCGCGCGAGCGCGGTCATCCCGGGCGCTGGCTCATCGGCCTGCAGAACACCACCATACAGCCCGCGCTGGCGCAGCTGCACGATCGCGCCCTGCGCCACAGGATCCATGAAGCCTCCGTGTCGCGGGCCCGCGGCGGCGCGGCCGACAACACCGCCATCATCGCCGAGCTGGTGCGAGCGCGCGCCGAACGCGCCCGTCTGCTCGGCTTTGCAAGCCACGCCGCCTATGTGCTCGCCGACGAGAATGCCGGCACTCCCGCGGCGGTGGCCGCCATGCTGCAGCGGGTGGCGCAAGCCGCCCTCATACGCGCCCGTGTGCAGGCGCGCGAGCTGCAGGCCGGCATCGATCGCCACTGTGCCGCCGCGGGACGAGCGGCCTTCACGCTTGAGCCCTGGGACTGGCACTACTACCTCGAGCGTGAGCGCCGCGAGCGCTATCAGCTCGACAGCGCCGCGGTGCGTCCCTATTTCGAGCTCGAGCGCGTGCTCGAGACGGGCGTCTTCTACATGGCCACGCAGCTCTACGGGCTCAGCTTTCGGCGCCGGCTCGACCTGCCGACCTATCATCCGGAGGTGCAGATCTTCGAGGTCTTCGATGCCGGCGGCGCGCCGCTCGGCCTGTTCCTGGCCGACTTCTACGCGCGTGAGGGCAAGCAGGGCGGCGCCTGGATGAGCCATTTCGTCGCCCAGTCCGCCCTTCTCGCGCAGCGCGCCGTGGTGGTCAACTGTCTCCACATCCCTCGACCGGCCGACGGCGAGCCGACACTGCTGACCTTCGAGGAGGTCACCACGCTGTTCCACGAGTTCGGCCATGCGCTGCATGGTCTGCTCTCGCAGGTCCACTATCCGTTGCTGGCGGGCACCAACGTGCCGCGCGACTTCGTCGAGTATCCTTCGCAGTTCCACGAGATGTGGGCCCGCGACCCCGATATCCTCGCGCGCATCGCGCGCCATCATGCGAGCGGTGAGCCGCTGCCCGCCGCACTGCTCGAGCGCGTCCTCGCCTCGCAGAACTTCAATCAGGGCTATCAGACTCTCGAGTACCTGCAGGCCGCGCTCATCGATCAGGCCTGGCACGAGCTCGCGCCCGAGCGCTGCCCATCCGCAGGCGAGGTGATGGCCTTCGAGACCGAGGCGCTCGCGGCCAGCGGCGCGCTCTGCGCCGGCATTGCACCGCGCTACCACTCGCCCTATTTTCTGCACATCTTTGCCGATGACTACTCGGCCGGCTACTATGCCTACCTTTGGAGCGAGGTCCTCGCGCGCGATACCGGCCGCTGGTTTCACGACCATGGCGGCCTCTCGCGCAGCAGCGGGGAGCGCTTTCGCGCGGCCATCCTGTCGCGGGGCTGGACACAGGATACGCAGCAGCTGTTCCGCGACTTCTACGGTGGCCCGCCCGACATCGACCCGCTGCTCCAGTACCGCGGTCTCGCCGGGGAGCCGGCGGGTGTGCGCCCCCGAACCTTCGCTCCGTGACCCGGACGCGGGAACTCTGGGGCGCGGCGATGGTCTCGGTGAGCGCATAGACAGGGTGCATCCATGATCAAGATCGACAACCTGACGCGCCGCTACGGCAGCTTCGCGGCCGTGGACGACGTGAGCTTTCGCATCGAGCGCGGCGAGGTGGTTGGCCTGCTGGGCCACAACGGCGCGGGCAAGACCACCATCATGCGCATGCTGACGGGATTTCTCGAGCCGACCAGCGGGTCGATCCGCATCGATGATCTGACCATGGGGTCCGACACTGCCGCGATCCAGCGGCGCATCGGCTACCTGCCCGAGAACTGTCCCACCTGGCCCGAGATGAGTGTGCTGGAGTTCCTGGAGTATCAGGCGCTGCTGCACGATGTGCCCGAGCAGCGCCGTGCGAGCGCCATCATCGCGGCGATCCGGCGTACTGAGCTGACCGATCGGGTGACGCAATCGATCAGCACCCTCTCGCGTGGTTATCGCCAGCGCGTCGGCGTGGCGCAGGCCATCCTGCACTCCCCGGACATCATCATTCTCGATGAGCCCACCAATGGCCTGGATCCCACGCAGATCCTGCACATGCGCGAGCTCATCCGCGATCTGGCCAAGAGCGCCACCGTGATCGTCTCCACGCACATCCTGCAGGAGGTGCAGGCGGTCTGCGAGCGGGTGCTGATCCTGCGTGCCGGCCGCAAGGTGGTGGACGCCCGGCTCGCCGAGCTGCAGCAGGATGCACGATTGCTGGTCACGCTCGATGCCGATGAGGTGCGCGCGCGGCCGATCCTCTCGGCCGTCCCGGGCGTGAGCGCCGTGAGGCTGCTCTCGACCCTGCCAGGTTCTTCCGCCGCGCGCTACCAATACGCGCTCTCCGCCGAGGAGGCCTCGACCCCCGAGGTGGCACGCGCCGTGAACGCCGCCGGCTTCGCTCTCTACGGGCTGCTGCGCGAGCAGCGCACTCTCGAGGCGCTGTTCGCGGACGTGAATGCCGGCCTGACGATCGCGGGCGCCGCTGCCCGCGGCAGTGAGGTGGCCCGTGCTGCGTAAGATCGTCCGTATCGCCGGCAAGGAGCTCACCGGCTTCTTCGCCTCTCCGGCCGCCGTGCTGTTTCTCGCGGCGTTCCTCGGCGTGACGCTGTTCGTCTTCTTCTGGGCAGCGGCCTTCTTCGAGCGCAACCTCGCCGATGTCCGTCCGCTGTTCCAGTGGATGCCGGTGCTGCTGATCTTCCTGGTCGCGGCGCTGACCATGCGCACCTGGGCCGAGGAGCGCCGCTCCGGTACGCTCGAGCTGCTGCTCACCGCGCCCACCGCGCCCACCGAACAGGTGCTCGGCAAGTTTCTCGGTGTGCTGGTACTGGTGCTGATCGCACTGGCCCTGACCCTGCCGCTGCCGATCAGTGTGTCCTTCCTCGGTCCGCTCGACTGGGGCCCGGTGATCGGCGGTTACGCCGCGGCAATCTGTCTGGCGGCTGCCTACGTCTCGATCGGTCTGTGGATCTCCAGCCGCACGGACAACCAGATCGTCAGCCTGATCCTCACCGTGGTGATCGCCGGGGCGTTCTACCTGATCGGCTCGGATACCCTCACGAACCTGGTGGGCTATCGCGCCGGCGAGTGGCTGCGCGACCTGGGCGCCGGCTCGCGCTTCGCCTCGATCACGCGCGGGGTGCTCGACCTGCGCGATCTGTACTACTACTTCTCGATCACCGCGACCTTCCTCGTGCTCAACCGCCTCTCGCTCGAGCGGCTGCGCTGGGCGGGCAACCCCGCACGCGCCGCGCACCGGGGCTGGTATGCGGCCGCGGCCCTGCTGGCGGCCAACCTGCTGGGGGCCAATCTCTGGCTCGGCCAGATCGGCTCGGCACGCCTCGATCTGACCTCCGGTCGACTCTATACGCTGTCGGATGCGACGCGCAGCTACCTCGCGCAGCTGCAGGAGCCGCTGCTGATCCGCGGTTACTTCAGCGCCGCGACGCATCCGCTGCTTGCGCCGCTGGTGCCGCAGCTGCGCGATCTGCTGCAGGAATACGCCGTGGCGGGCGGGCGCCGCGTGCGCGTCGAATTCGTCGATCCGCACGATGACCCAAAGGTCGAGGCCGAGGCCAACGACCGCTATAACATCCGTCCCGTGCCCTTCGAGGTCGCAGGCAAGTATCGCGCCTCGGTGGTGAACACCTACTTCGACATCCTGGTCTCGTACGGCGATCAGTACCAGGTGCTCACCTTCCGCGACCTGATCGACGTGAAGGCGCGCGACGAGACCAACATCAATGTCGAGCT
Organism: Steroidobacteraceae bacterium; assembly: GCA_035502275.1. Classification (GTDB taxonomy): domain Bacteria; phylum Pseudomonadota; class Gammaproteobacteria; order Steroidobacterales; family Steroidobacteraceae; genus FEN-1191. Next base: position 101,836 of record DATJUN010000126.1, on the reverse strand, counting down.
GAAGGATCCCGAGTACGCCATCACCAGCGCGATCCGCAAGGTGCTGCTGAGCTATCAGGGCGGCGGCAGCGTCTTCGACGCGCTGCGCAGTCCGCTGACCTTCACCGGCTACGTTTCCGCCAGCGCGAATCTCCCCGAGCAGCTGCAGAGCGCGCGCATCGCGCTCGACGGGGTGCTCTCGGATCTGCAGAAACAGGCCCATGGCAAGCTGCAGGTGATGTTCAAGGATCCGGATGCGGACACGAAGCTCAGCGGCGAGCTCTCGCATGACTACGGCTTTCGGCCCATGGTGCTCAGTCTCAACGATGCGCATCCATTCTGGTTCTACATGACCTTGAGCGACGGGCATCAGACCGAGCAGGTCCCGCTGCCTTCCAATCTCGATCAGTCGCATCTGAAGGACGCCATCGACGCGGTGGTCAAGCGCTTCTCGCCCGGTCTGCTCAAGACGGTGGCCGTGGTGAGTCCGCCGGCTGCCGCCCTCAGCGAGGGACTCGGGGGCGAGAGCTTCTCCACACTGCGCCAGTCACTCTCGGGCTCGGCGCGCTGGCTCGATACCGACCTGAAGGACGGGCGCGTCCCCGCCGATGCGGACATGCTGATGGTGCTCGAGCCGATGGGGCTCGATCAGAAGCAGGTGTTTGCGATCGATCAGTTTCTCATGCAGGGCGGCACGGTCGTGGTCGCCACCGCACCGGAGGATGTCGCGCCCAGCGGCGATAACCTCAGCGCGCGCCCGATCCGCAGCGGCCTGGCGGACTGGCTGGGGCGCTATGGCCTCTCCGAGCAGCGTGAGCTCGTGCTCGACCGCCAGAGCGGTGCGCTGCCCATCCCCGTGCGCCGCAATGTCGGCGGCGCGATGATCGAGGAGCTCGAGCTCGCAAGCTACCCGTACATCGTCGATGTGCGCGGTGCCGGACTGTCGGATAATCCGATCACGCGCGATCTGGAGCAGATCGATGTGCCCTGGGCCGCCCCGATCGTCGTGGACGCGCGCCGCAATCAGGGTCGCAAGGTCACCGTGCTGCTGCGCTCCTCGCCGCGCAGCTGGGTATCGAGCTCCACCAACCTCACGGACTTCGATGTGGCCCCCACCGGTGCGATCGGCTCGCATCCGCTGGCCGTGATGCTCGAGGGTCGCTTCGATTCGGCCTTCGCCGGCCGGCCCTCCCCGCTGCTGGCCGCAGCGTCGGACACCCCGCCGCCAGCCGCGCCCGACGCTTCGGGCAGCAAAGCCACGCCCGTGTCAGCCACGACAGCCGCCGCCGCGTCCCCCGCGCCGATCAACAGCGTGCTCGATCACTCTCCAGCCTCGGCACGTCTGATCCTGGTGGGTTCGAGCACGATGTTCAGCGATCAGGTGCTGCAGCTGTTGGGACAGGCCCTGGGCCGTACCTATGACAAGCCGGTGCAGTTCGTGCAGAACATCGCCGACTGGTCACTCGCCGACCAGGGGCTGATGGGCATTCGCGGCCGCGAGCAGTTCGCGCGCACGCTGGCGCCCCTGAGTCGCGGCGCCGAACAGTTCTGGGAATATCTCAACTACGGCGTGGCGCTGGGCGCGCTCGCGCTGGTATGGGCGCTGAACCGGCGTCGGCGCGCACGACGGGCGGCGCGGCATCTGCAGCTGCTGCAGGAGGGCTAAAGAATGCGCCGCTCGATTCCGCTGCTGATCGTGCTGCTGGCCGTGCAGCTGGGCCTGGCTGGTCTGCTGGCGATGCGTCGCAACCCCCTCGCCTCCATCCCGCCGCAGTCTCCGCTGATCGGTCCGGCCGCGCAGAGTGCCGACCGGCTGTTGCTCGAGGGCCATGCGGACCCAGGCGCCCCCGCACGCGTGGAGATCGCCAAGCGCAACGGCCAGTGGGTACTGCCAGGCTACTTCAATGCACCGGCCGACAAATTCAAGGTCGAGGATCTGCTCTCCGAGCTCGCAGACCTGCGCCGTGGCCTGCCCATCGCCACCAGCTCATCGGCGCTGGAGCGCTTCAAACTGGCAGACGATGACTTCGAGCGTCGCCTGACGCTCAGCCAGGGCTCGCACACCGTGGGCAAACTGTATTTCGGCACCTCCGCCGGCGCACGTCGCACGGATGCGCGCAATGCCTCCGACCACGCCGTTTACAGCGTCGATCTGGCGACCTACGAGCTGCCGACCCAGCTGAGCTCATGGTTCGCCAACGATCTGCTGGAGAGCCAGCCGGACCAGCTCACCGGCGTGGACATCCAGATGCCGCAGGGAGCCCTGCACCTCGCGCGACAGAGCGAGCCGGCCAAGCCGGGCACCGTACCCAGCGAGACCCCTGCTGCAGCAAAGACAGCCAAGGCAGCGACGGCGGCCCCCGCAGTCTCCGCAATCACGCCGGCCTGGAGTGCGGCCGATGTGCCGGCGGGCCGTCATCTGGATGAAGCGAAGGTCGAGGCGCTCACCCATACCATCGGGGACCTGCGGCTGCAGGGCGTGCTCGGCACCAGTGCGCAGCCTGACTGGCAGCAGGCACATCCACTGCTCACCCTGACGCTGCATCGGATGCAACATGCGGATCAGAGCTGGGTGATCTCGCAGCCAGCCGGCGCCCAGTACTATGTGCTCAAGGCCTCGAGCCAGCCGTGGTACTTCAGCGTGGATGCCAGCACCGGCAAGCAGCTGCTGGATGCCGCAACCCCCGTCGCCCTGCTGGTCCAGCCCCCCGCCCAGGGCAAGCCCGCCAAGGGTTCCGCTACGTCGGACACGCGCTCCTCACCCACCGCTGCCCGGGGCCGGATCCTGACCATCCATCATCTGCCGCGCAGTCATGCGCAGCCAGCAGCGCGAGGCACAGGCGCGCAGGGCGCGGCGACGAGTGTCGCGCACTAGTTCAAGTTCCTATCACAAATCCCTACACAACCTGCGCACGCGCCGCTAGACTTCTGGCACGACGGGAGGCGCTGGCAGGTTCATGCGCAATAACACTCGCCGGCATCAGCCGGTTTTGACCTCGCAGCTTCGATGATGCCGCTGGCTGCAAGGCGGTATACGCTGGCGGTGATCGCCTGTGTGGGCATGGTGACCAGTGCCTGGGCCAAGCCGCATCACAGCCACGCCCATCCTGATCCGCATCACAATCCCTACCCGCTCGCCGCGGTAGCGTATGCGACCGTCGTGGACGGCGATGTGCTGTGGAGCCGCAATCTCGATACGCCCCGCGCCCCCGCGTCCCTGACGAAGCTGCTGACCGCGCTGGTGCTGCTGGATTCGAACTGGAATCCGGACGCGATGCTGACGGTGAGCCACGACGCGGCGCATACCACGCCTTCCAGGGTCGGGCTGCACACGGGCGATCGCGTGCGCGCCGAGGATGCCTTGACCGCCATGCTGATGCACTCGGCGAATGATGCTTGCCTCGTGCTGGTCGAAAACTCCTCGCCCTCGCTGGCCGCGTTTGCTGCCCGCATGAACGCTCGTGCCGCGCAGCTCGGCATGCACGATTCGCACTTCGTGCATCCCTGCGGCTATGACGAGCCCGGCCAGTACTCGACCGTCAACGATCTGCTGCGTCTGGCGAAGGCAGCACATGGCAACCCGCGCATCGCGGCCATCGTCTCGCAGGAGCATGCTTCCATCGTCGCGGAAGCGGCATCCGGCCGTCGCGTGCGCCACCTGAGCTTTCGCAGCACCAATCATCTGCTCGGCGAGATGCCGGGCGTGCTGGGGCTGAAGACCGGCTACACCGCACAGGCCGGCCGCTGCCTGATCGCACTGGCCGAACAGTCGGGACATCGCGTGTGGCTGGTGCTGCTCGACTCGCGCCAGCGCTGGTGGGTCGCCCACCATCTGCTGCTCGCCGCCTTCGCAGCCGCGGCGCATGGCGACTCAACCCGCGTGGCCGCGACCACCCCCGGCGTCGCCGGTACCTAGACCACCCTCTGCCTCGAGGCTGCGGACCCCGCGCCCTGCGCGCACCGCGGGGCGCGAGTTGTGCGCGGGCCGGGCACGGCGCTATGGCGCCCACTTCTGAGCGTGCGAGTCTAGGGAGCAAAGCTCCACAGATCGTTCAGATCATCCTGCGAGCCCATCGAATCGACACCATATCCGCCAAACAGCCACAGATTTCCCTGGCCGTCGAGCCAACCGGCCGCCTGCTCGCGCGCGCCGGGCAGATTGCCCGACGCTGCGACACCCTGTGCACCGTAGTTACCGCTGGCAGCGGCATGTGCGGAGCCGCTCACCCAGGTCCATTGGCCCACGCCCGGGTTGTATTCCCACAGATCGCTCAGGTCGTCCAGATTGGCCGACTGGTCGTAGCCAATGCCGCCAAAGAGCCAGAAGTTGCCGGAGGGGTCGGTCCAGCTCATCGCGGCAGCACGTGACCCCGGAGCATTGCCCGCTGCCGCCACGCCTTGTGAGCCGTAGACGCTGGTGGCGCGCACGGTGGCCGCTCCGCCCATCCAGGTCCACTCCCCGCTGGTGGGGCTGTAGCGCCACAGATCATTGAGCAGCCCGGTGCTGCCGGCCTGATCCGTGCCGCTGCCGCCCATCATCCAGAGATTGCCGGATGAATCGACCCAACCCATCGCGGCGGCGCGCGACCCCGGCACATTGGTCGTGGCGGCAGTTCCCTCGGTGCCATAGGTGCCGGCTGCATTGGGGGAGCTCGGGCCGCTCACCCAGGTCCACAGCCCGGTGGTCGGATCGTAGCTCCAGAGATCATTGAACAGCGCCGTGACACCGGAAGAATCGGCCTGCTCGCCGCCAAAGAGCCAGAGAATTCCCGTGGCCTTGTCGACCCAGGTGACAGGGTAGCCGCGCGGCGGCGGTACGTTACCGCTGGCTGCCACACCCTGCGTGCCGTAGTTTCCCGTTGGGTTCGAGGTGTTCGATCCGCCCATCCAGGTCCATTGACCCGTGGTGGGCTGGAATCGCCACAGATCGTTGAACTGGACCGTGCTGTTGGAGCTGCCGGCAGTCAGTCCACCGAACAGCCACAGTTGGCCCGTCGAATCGGTCCATGCACCGGCCGCCTCACGCGCTCCGGGCGTATTGGCTGCGGCTGCCTGGCCTTGCGTGCCATAGCTGCCTGCACTTCCGAACGACGACGAGCCGCTGATCCAGACCCACTGGCCGAGTGCCGGCTGATACTCCCACAGATCGTTGAGCAGGCCGCCGTTGCTGCCGGAATCGTAAGCAAGGCCACCGAACAACCAGAAGTTGCCGTTGGCATCCGTCCAGGCGTTCGGCGCCTCCCGGGCACTGGGCTGGTTGGTGCTCGCAGTCACCCCCTTTGTGCCGTAAACGCTCGAGGCGTCGATGCTGCTGGACCCGCCAAACCAGGCCCAGCGGCCGCTCGCGGCGGTTGGGTTGCACTCGATCACCACGCTGGTCACGTTGGCGCTGACGGCTCCTTCGCCGTAGCTGACTGCGCACGTGGAGCCACTGGGCTGCGCGGCGATGGTAACGCTGTAGACGCTACCCGTTACCAGCGGCGTCGGGAACGTGAACGTGCCGCTGCTGGAAAGCTGCAGATTGTCGGCCAGGTCGTCCTGGAGAGCCAGGGTGCCGCTCAGCCCGCTCACCGTGCCACCAATCGTGTAGGCGAGCAGGGAGGACGGGCTGCCACTGCTGCTCCCACCCCCGCCGCCGCAAGCCGCCAGCATGAGGAACAGGCCGGCCGTGACGGGCCAGAATCGATGAACTGGCACGCTGGATCCACATGGCAATGCTGGCTTCCTGAACATCTTTGTCCCTCTTCGCTGCGCGGGTAGTTGTTTCTCAATGCCGCCACGCCGCCGCAACGCGCGCAGCCGCCAGCGACATAAGCATAGCGGATCTGGGTTCGCTTGAGGATCCGCGCCTGCGGCCAGTCAGCTGCCAGCTGTGCGCAATCGAGGCACGCTAGGCGCGAGGCGACGCGCGTCTTGCCTGCACGGCGTCGGCCAGCGTTGCCAGCGCAGCCACCGAATCGTCCCAGCCGATGCAGGCATCGGTGATGCTCTGGCCGTAGCTGAGGGTGGAGGGGTCATCGCGCCCGGCGGTGAAGGCCTGCGAGCCGGCGTGCAGATGGCTCTCGAGCATCACGCCGAAGATGTGGCGCGAGCCGCTGGCGAGCTGTGCAGCCACGTCGCCCACGACCTCGAGTTGCCGCTGGTACTGCTTGCGGCTGTTGGCATGCGAGCAGTCGATCATCACCCGCGAGGCAACCCGCGCGCTCTCGAGCTCACGGCAGGCTGCCGCCACACTCCCGGCATCGTAGTTGGGTTGCTTGCCGCCTCGCAGTATCACGTGACAGTCGGCATTGCCGGTGGTGGTGACGATAGCTACCTGGCCGTTCTTGTGCACGCCGAGGAAGTGATGCGAGCGCGCGGCCGCCTGCACGGCGTCCACGGCAATGCGCACATTGCCGTCGGTCCCGTTCTTGAAGCCAATCGGTGCGGAGATTCCCGAGGCGAGCTCCCGGTGGACCTGGCTTTCGGTCGTACGAGCTCCGATCGCGCCCCAGCTGATCAGGTCGCCGATGTACTGCGGGGAGATCACGTCGAGAAACTCACCGCCCGCAGGCACGCCGGCGCGATTGATCTGCACCAGAAGCTCGCGCGCGATATGCAGACCTCGCTCGATGCGAAAGCTGCCGTCAAGTCCAGGATCGTTGATGAGGCCTTTCCAGCCGATGGTCGTGCGTGGCTTCTCGAAATACACCCTCATCACGATCTCCAGCGTCTGCGCGTGCTGGCTGCGCAACGTTGCCAGCCGCCGCGCGTAGTCCATGGCGGCGATGGGATCATGGATCGAGCAGGGCCCGATGACCACCAGCAGCCGGTCGTCCTCGCCGCGCAGCAATCGCTGGATACGCCGGCGCGTTGCGCTGATGAGCGTTTCGATCTCGGTACCGCGGATCGGCATGCTGTGCACGAGCTGCTCGGGTGGCGGCAGCGGCCGCAGTGCCTTGACGCGCTCATCATCCGTCGGCCCGGTTTTATCGACAGGGGGCGCCGCGTGCGCGACCGGTTCCTGTGCCCTCTGGCTGCTGTCCATCTCTGCTCCTCGCCTGCCCATCCGGACGGCCGTGAAGTGGCCGTGTAAAAAAAAACCGCCGGTCATCGCGGCGGTTTTTGGTCGATCCGATGCGCTGCCACTGCCTAGACGCCCGTCCGCCTCCCGCCGATGCCATCGGGGTGAGGGTAACGCCAGCATCCAGCCATCGCGCGCATGGGCTCAATCTAGCACATCCTCCGGCGGCGGGCGCCGGAGGAAGGCTCAGAGGGGCTTGCCGGCGGCGCCTGCTAGCGCTGCCAGTGACCGGGCACGAAATGCCAGTGCGGGCCGCGCTGATCCCAGTGGGCTGGCACCCAATGGAAACCGCGCCGCTCGCGCACCCAATGACCGGCGACCCAGAAGTGCCGATGCCCGCGCCACTCCCAATAGCCCGGCGCCCAGACGAAGCCCGCGCGCGGTGCAGGGGGCGGTTCATCGCGCGGTGCCGGCGGAGCGATATCGATATCGATGCCGACCGCCGCGGGGGCCGTTACCGGCAGGCTCAGGCCCACCGTTCCCACTGCCAGCATCGCAGCCACTACCATCTTGTGAATTTTCATGCAGAACTCCCATTCCGTCTGATCTCGATCTGCAAGCATGAACGGACGGCGCGTGTGAACGGTTGACCCAGGTCACACTGCCGGGGGGGCCGCCGTACGTTCCCATGTGACAAAACTCATGCCATAGACATGGCGTGTATCGGGCGGGTGGAAGGAGCGCTCGCTTTCCCGCCATCCGGCAAGGCTGCCGGGGCCGGCAGAGGCTGGCTGATACCCCGGGAAATACACATCGCCGTCGACGTTCGCGTGCACCTGCGTCAGATAGATCCGACTGGCGTAGGCCAGGGAGAGCGCATAGATCTGCGAGCCGCCAATGACACACAGCTCCGCCTGCTCGCCCGCGCGCGCGCGCGCACAGGCCGCCGCCTGCTGCAGGCTTGCGACCACCTGCAGGTCGGAGTCGGCGCCCGGCGGCAAGGCCAGCGGCAGCGCGGCGTGACTCATGATGAGATTCTGGCGACCGGACAGCGGTCGCCCGATCGACTCGAAGGTGCGTCTTCCCATCAGCACGCTCTTGCCGAGCGTACGGGCGCGAAAATGCTTCAGGTCATCGGGCAGATGCCAGGGCAGAGCGCCCGCGCGGCCGATGACACCGTTGTCCGCGATCGCAACCACCAGCGAGATGTGCATCCTTCACAGCTCCACCTGAGTCGCCAGGACGATCACATGCTGATCGGGCATGCGGAAGAATTCCACCGCCTGTGTCGAGCGCCGCTGCATCCACGCGAACAGCCGCCGTCGCAACCCCTCGTAGCCACCGCGCGGCCGGGGTACCACCAGATGCCAGCCGAGAAAGAACGAGCAGTCCTGGGCGAAGAGCTTCAGGCCGCGCGCGCGGCACTGCTTGAGGGCCTCGCTGACGTCGGGGCGCTCCATGAAACCGAAACGCGCCGTGACCGAGTAGATGTCGGGCATCAGCTGATCGATGCGCACGCGACCTGCAGGGTCGAAGCGCGGCGTGCGTGAGATCTCCATGTTCAGCAGCACGATGCGCTGATGCGCCACGTGATTGTGCTCGAGATTGCGCAGCATCGCCGTGGGCACGTACTTCGGATCGCTGGCGAGGAACACCGCCGTGCCCGGAACGCGTGGAATGCCGGCAAGCAGTTGCGGCAGCTCCGAAAGCGGCACCGCCACGGCCCGCAGCGCCAGACGCAGCAGCCGCCGGCCGCTGCGCCAGACCATGAACAGAGAGAACAGCAGCACCGCCAGCGTCAGCGGTACCCAGGCACCCTGTGCGAACTTGCTGAGGTTGCCGACGACGAACATGGTGTCCACCAGCATCAGCGGGCCGAAAACCAGGGAGACGAAGCCGCGCCGCCAGCGCCATTGCGCCATGGCCAGCTGCATGCCCAGCAGGGTCGTGATGAGCATGGTGCCCGAGACCGCTGCCCCGTACGCGGCGCCGAGCGCTGCGGAGGAGCGAAATGCCAGCACGAACAGGCCGACCGCGATCATCACGAACCAATTGACCACGGGAACGTAGATCTGGCTGTGCTCCTGCGCCGAGGTCTGCGTGATCCGCAGGCGCGGCAGCAGGTCGAGCTGGATGCACTGGCGCGTCACGGAGAACGCGCCGGTGATCGTCGCCTGCGAGGCGATGATCGTTGCGGCGGTCGCGAGCACGATCATCAGCGGCAGCAGCGCCGGGGAGACCAGCTGGTAGAGCGGCAGATGTGCGGCGCGCGGATCGATGAGAATGCGCGCCCCCTGCCCGAAATAACTCAGGATCAGCGCCGGCCAGACGACACAGGTCCAGGCGATGCGCACGGGGCGGCGGCCGAACTGCCCCATGTCCGCGTACAGCGCCTCACCGCCGGTGACCGCGAGGAACACCCCGCCGAGAATCGCCAGTGACACTCCGGGACGGCGCGCCAGCAGCATCACTGCATAGGCGGGATTGAGTGCAACCAGCACGGCGGGATTGTGCACCAGCGCGTTGGTCCCGGTCACACCGAGCGCGAAGAACCACAGCAGCATGACCGGACCGAACAGCCGGCCAACCTTCTCGGTGCCGCGATACTGGATGGCAAACAGCACGATGATGATGACGAGCGTCACCGGCACCACGGCCGGTGTCATCCGCGCGTTTAGATTCTCCAGCCCTTCCACGGCACTGAGCACCGAGATGGCCGGAGTGATGAGCGTGTCGCAGTAGAACAGCGCCGCGCCGAGTGCCGCCAGGATCACCACCACGCGCAGCCAGCGGCTGCCGGCCGTGAGCGTGCGCTGCACGAGAGCGAACAGTGCGAGGATGCCTCCCTCGCCCTCATTGTCGGCGCGCATGATCAGCACCACGTACTTGAGGGTCACCACGACGGCAAGGCTCCAGAAGATCCACGACAGCACCCCGAGAACCGCGGATCGATTCATGGGCGAGCCCGCGGCCGTCACCGCCGTCTCCAGCGCATACAGCGGGCTGGTGCCGATGTCACCATAGACCACGCCCATCGCACCGATCACGATGGACAGCGAGGACCCGGCTGGCTTCACGCGCGCCGCTCGCGGCTCACACGTGGCTTGCGCCGAGGTGGCCAGAGCATGGAACCGCGGCAGGTGGCCGCCCCGCAGCGGCAGGCGAAGATCTCATCGACGTTGGGCGGATCGGTCTTATCGCGTCCGATCTGGTAGTCGTAGGTGAGCTCCTCGCCAGGCTGGATGGTACGCAGCGCCTCGATGAAGACGCGCCGGTCCTCGATGGCGGACTCGCAGTTGGGGTCGCAACCGTGATTGATGAAGCGCGCATCGTTGCCGTTGTTGCCACCGTCGATGACGATGCCGCGATCGACGATGAACAGGAAGGTATGCCCATCATCTGTCGTCTTGGTCTCATAGCGGCGGTCCGCCTCCCGGTGCGAGACGCGGTCCCCGAGATATTCAATGATGCGCGTGCCCTTGCGGATGCGCCGGCGGGCAAATACCCCCTTTCCGTGCAGCGCTGAGGCGCGTACCTCGAGCATGTCGGGGCGCGCGGGAATGGCTGCGACGTGCCGCTCGCGCCGTGAGCGCGCACGCGCGAGCGCGCCCCGGCGTGTGCGGCGAGCCGGCCCGCTCCTGGAGCGGCGCGTGACAGTGCGGGTGCTGCGCTTGCCAACGCGCTTGCCAACGCGCGAGACGGACCGGCGCGGGCTGCGCGCGCGCTTGCCGGGCGCGGACAGACGCCGACGAGGCGCGCTGCTCATACCGCCACCGGTGCGCGGATGGCCGGATGATGCTGATAATCCATGATCTCGATGTCCTCGTATGCGTAGTCAAACAGAGTCGGGGGCCGGCGGCGCAGCTGCAGCCGGGGCGGCGCAAAGGGCGTGCGCGACAGCTGCAGATCGGCCTGATCGAGGTGATTCAGATACAGGTGGCAATCCCCGCCGGTCCAGACGAATTCTCCGGGCGCCAGGTCGCACTGCTGCGCCACCAGATGCGTCAGCAGTGCATAGGAGGCGATATTGAAGGGCACGCCGAGGAACAGATCGGCGCTGCGCTGGTAGAGCTGACAGGACAGGCGGCCGTCGGCGACGTAGAACTGGAACAGCACGTGGCAGGGTGCAAGCGCCATCTTTGGCAGCTCAGCGACGTTCCAGGCGCTCACCAGCAGCCGGCGTGAATCCGGCTGGGTGGTGAGCTGCTGCAGCACGTGGCGCATCTGATCGATATGACGCCCATCGGCCGCCGGCCAGCTGCGCCACTGGTAACCATACACGGGTCCGAGCTCCCCGTTTGCATCCGCCCACTCGTCCCAGATCGTGACGCCATGCTCGCGCAGCCAGGCGACATTGGTCTCGCCGCGCAGGAACCAGAGCAGCTCGTAGATGACCGAGCGCAGGTGCACTTTCTTGGTGGTCACGAGCGGAAAGCCCGTCGCCAGATCGAAGCGCAGCTGTCGACCAAACAGCGACAGGGTGCCGGTGCCGGTGCGATCCTGCTTGCGCGTGCCGCGCTCACGCACCTCGCGCAGCAGCTCCAGGTAGGGTTTCATGCGACCATGCCGCGATCAGCGCGCCGAGCTGCCGTGTGCTGGCAGGTCCGCGGCACTCGGGGGCCGCTGGCCGAAATTGCCCGAAGGGATGCGGTAGTAGTAGGCCGCCCACAGCAGCAGGATCCCGGCCAGCAGCATCGGCAGCGACAGCAGCTGTCCCATGGTCAGCCAGCCGAAGGCCAGATAGCCGATGCCCACGTCCGGTTCGCGCACGAACTCGACGCCGATGCGTGCCAGCGCATAGCAGAGCAGGAACAAACCCGCCGGCGCGTAGCGCGGGCGCGGGCGGCGGGTAAAGATCCACAGGATGGTGAACAGCACCAGCCCTTCGAAGAAAGCTTCATAGAGCTGCGAGGGATGGCGCGGCACGGGTGGGCCACCGTTTGGATTGGGGACCAGAAACGCCCAGGGCACGTTGGTCGGACGGCCCCAGAGCTCCCCGTTGATGAAGTTACCGAGCCGCCCGCAGAACAGGCCGATTCCCGGCAGCGGCGCGGTGAAATCGAACACATCGCCAATGTGGCGTCCACGGCGAAACGCAAAGATCGCGACCGCCACGAGCACGCCGAGCAGGCCGCCATGGAAGGACATACCGCCCTCCCAGATCTTGAGCGGATAGAGCGGATCGCCGCGCCACAGTGGCAATCCATAGAACAGGACGTAGCCGATGCGACCGCCCAGGATCACGCCCAGCATCGCGTAGAACACGAAGTCATCCACGTCCACGGCACGCCAGCTGGAGGCCGGTTGCGCGGCGCGGCGCCGCGCCAGCAACCAGGCCGCGGCGAATCCGACGAGGTACATGATGCCGTACCAGTGCACGGCAAGCGGTCCGAGCCTGACGGCGATGGGGTTGATCCGCGGATAGACGATCATTCGGGCATTCTACCGGGTTGGGCGGGGCGCTGCGTGCAGGCGCGCGCGGCTACTCGCGTGTGACGCGGCAGAAGAAGGCCTTCAGATAACGCGTTTCGGGGATGGCCGGATGCACCGGATGATCCGGGGACTGCCCGCCGCTGTAGAGGACCTGCACGAAACGTCCCGCGTGGCGTGCCGCGGCCTGAATCAGCCCTTGCAGCTCCTCGGCCGCCAGATGGTACGAGCACGAGCAGCTCACCAGCAGTGCATCGCGCTCGAGCAGGCGCATCGCGATCTCATTGAGCTTGCGATACGCCGCCTGCCCGCGGGCGATATCCTTCTTGCGCTTGATGAACGCCGGCGGATCGAGCACCACGGCATCGAAGCGCTCGCCGCGGCGCACGAGCTCATCGAGCGCCTCGAACGCATCGCCACGCTCGGTGCTGATCACCACGCCGTTGGCCGTGGCATTGCGGCGCGCCACCTCGAGCGCCGCCTCCGAGGCGTCCACGCACACGGCCTCGCGGGCACCCCGCGCCAGCGCAGCGATGGCCCACGCGCCCGCGTAGCTGCAGACATCCAGCACCCGCGCGCCGGGGCTGATCATGCGGCGCCACTGTGCGCGATTGCCGGTCTGGTCGTAGAACCAGCCGGTCTTCTGCGCGCTGCCGAGCGGCACGCTGAAGCTCAGATTACCCTCCAGCACGGTGAGCGCCTCGGGGGCCCGTCCGATGGGCGTCAGCAGCTGGCGTGGCAGCTGCTCGAGCTCGCGCGCCGCGCCGTCGTTCTTCCAGACCAGCACGCCCGGTGCGGCCACGCTCGCCACTGCCGCTTCTACCTCGCTGCGCAGCGCCTCCATGCCCGCCGTGGCAATCTGGCCGACGATGACCTCGCCGTAGCGATCCAGCACCAGACCGGGCAGGCCATCCGCCTCACCGAACACCCAACGGTAGTAGGGCGCGCTGTAGAACCGTTCGCGCAGCGCGAGCGCAACGCGCAGGCGATGCACCAGCAGCGAGCGGTCGGGCGGATGCACGGGGCTGCGGCTGAGGATGCGCGCGCAGATGAGCGCGTGCGGATTGACGTAGGCGTAGCCAAGAAACTGCTCGCGCTCGGACAGTACCCGCACCACCGCGCCGACCGGCAGCGACAGCAGCGGCGTCGCCTCATTGTCCACCTCGTTGGAGAAGACCCAGAGGTGTCCCGCCCGCAGACGGCGGTCTTCGCCGCGCTTCAGTCGCAGCGCCGGCAGCTCCCCTGGGCTGCCGCCGACAGCGGCCTCGTCCCCGAAGGGGGCCTTGGGATGGGCGTTCGCTGGCATCAGGCTCAGGGGACGATCGGCTATAGTGGGGCATCAGACGAATATCGAGCCATCTTACTGTAAGCGGTGGGTCTATGGACGAGCGTGCGGTCGGGCCGGCGGCGCCGGTCACAGCCGCGTCGGCACAGTACAGCAACCGCCTGGCCACCCAGACCAGTCCCTATTTGCGCTCCCACGCGCACAATCCGGTCGACTGGTATCCGTGGGGCGAGGAGGCGCTGGCGCTCGCGCGCACGACCGGCAAGCCGATCCTGCTCTCGATCGGCTACGCCGCCTGCCACTGGTGTCACGTCATGGCGCACGAATCCTTCGAGGATCCGGCGATCGCCGCGCGCATGAACGCACTGTACGTGAACATCAAGGTCGATCGCGAGGAGCGGCCGGATCTGGACCGGCTCTATCAGCTCGCCCAGCACATGCTCACCGGCCGCAGCGGCGGCTGGCCGCTGACGATGTTTCTCATGCACGAGGATCAACGTCCCTTCTTCGGCGGCACGTATTTCCCGCGCGAATCACGCTTCGGCCTGCCGGCATTCTCCGATCTGCTCGAGCAGGTCGCTGCCTACTACGCCGAGCATCGCGAGGCGCTGCGGCCCGGCGCCGAGCGGCTGGTGCGCGCGCTGGGCGATCTGAATCCCGCGCCCAGTGCCCAACCGCTCACGCGTGAGCCGCTGACGGCGTTTCGCGCACAGATGGAGCGCAGCTTCGATGCACAGTTCGGCGGCTTCGGCCCGGCGCCGAAGTTTCCGCACCCGCCCGCGCTCGCCCGGCTGCTGCGCAGCTGGTTCGCCAGCGCGCGTGAGGACGTGCCTGACCTGCAGGCGCTGTACATGGTGGGGCTGACGCTCACGCGCATGGGCGAGGGCGGGCTCTTCGACCAGCTCGGCGGCGGGTTTTTCCGCTATTCAGTGGACGAGCGCTGGGAGATTCCGCACTTCGAGAAAATGCTCTATGACAACGCGCAGCTGCTCACGGTGTACGCCGAGGCCGCATCCGCCACCGGCGAGGCCTTGTTCGCCGAGTGCGCGCGACGCACGGTGCAATTCCTGCGCCGCGAGCTCAGCAGTGCCGCGGGGGCCTTCTACTCGAGCCTCGATGCCGATTCGGAAGGTCATGAAGGTCGCTTCTATGTCTGGGGCGCCGAGGAGGTTCGCGCTGCGCTCTCCGAGCGAGAGTGGCAGGCGTTTGCGCCGCGCTACGGCCTCACCGACGCGCCCAATTTTGAAGGTCGATGGCATCTGTGTGTGCGCTCCGATCTCGAGGCGATCGCCTCGACGCTGGGCGAGTCCACCGACGCCGCGGCGGCGGCCATCGACAGCGCCGGGCGGCGACTCTTCGCGCTGCGCGCGCTGCGCCCGCGCCCGGCACTCGATGACAAGCTGCTCACCAGCTGGAACGCGCTCGCCATCCGTGCGCTGGCGAGTGCGGCACGCTGCCTGGATGAGCGCTCCTGGGCCGATACGGCGCGCAGCGCGCTGCAGTTTCTGCAACGGCATCACTGGCGGGACGGGCGACTGCTCGCAGTCAGCGCTGCCGCGGGTCCGGCGAGACTGCCTGCTTACCTGGACGATTATGCCTTCCTCATCGATGCGATCCTCGAGCTCTCGTGCCTGCGGTTCGTGCCACAGGAGCTTGCCTGGGCCGTGCAGCTGGCCGAGGTGCTGCTCGATCACTTCGAGGACAGCGCGCAGGGCGGTTTTTTCTTCACCGCGGACGATCATGAGACGCTGATCAGCCGCTCCAAGTCCTTCGGCGATGAGGCCCTGCCGGCAGGCAATGCCATCGCAGCGCAGGTGCTGTGCCAGCTCGGCTACCTGCTCGGGCAGCCGCGCTACCTTGCGGCCGCCGAGCGCACGCTGCGGGCCAGCTGGGATGCGCTGCTGCGCTATCCGGAAGGCCACGCCTCGATGCTGCAGGCACTGGAGGATTTTCTCGAGCCCCCCACGCTCGTGATCCTGCGCGGACCAGCGGGGGAAATCGATGCCTGGCAGCGCGAGTTGCAGGCCGGGTTCGACCCGCGGCGGCGCGTGCTCGCGGTTCCAGGGGACATGGCCGGTCTGCCTGCGGCGCTGGCGGAGAAGCCCGCCGGCGATCGTCCCCTGGCTTATATTTGTCGGGGCTTGCAATGCAGCGCGCCGTTTGAGTCACTGACGCAGCTCGCCCAGGAGCTCTCCGGCACGCCGCACCACGAAGACGCTGTCCGCAATTCGGACAAGGGAGATTGAGACCATGCGCCCTATACCCACCCTGTCGCGTGCGCCCGGGCGCTCGGTACGGCGCCTCTCGTTGACACTGCGGCGCCTGCCGCTGGGCCTGTGCCTGGGCGGATTGCTGGGGCTGCTCGGCTCTCAGGCCGCGCACGCACAACGTCTGCCGGTGCCCTCCGCGGGCCTGCCGGGCTTCATCGCCGGCATGAAGGAAGTCCCCGATCCGGGGCTCGACTACCGCGTGCTGTTCGATCTGCAGAGCGCCGCACCGGCCAGGGGGCCCGATCCGCGCCTGCAGACCGTGGCCCGTTACCTCAATTCGCTGGCCGAGTATGGCGTACCGCCGCTGCGCCGCCATCTGGTCGTGCTGGTGCATGGTGCAGCCACGCCGCTGGTGCTCAATGACGCCGCCTACGCTGCCCACGGCGGTGCTCACGCCAATCCCAATACGATGCTCATCGCGCGCATGCATGCCGCGGGGGTGCAATTTCGTGTCTGCGGCCAGGCGATGCTGGCGCGCCACCTGACTCCCGCGCAGCTGCTGCCAGGCGTGCAGATGGATCTATGGGCCCTGAGCACCCTCGCGAACCTGCAGCTGCAGGGCTACGCGCACATCGACGAGTAAGGAGTGGATCCGGGATAGAGGATCCGGGAGAGGCTCATGGATATCGAGACCTGGACGAAGATGGATCACTGGTTCGATGAGCGCCTGGTGGGCGCGGATCCGGCGCTGCAGGCGGCCGTCGAGGCCACGCGCGCCGCGGGCATCCCCGAGATCCAGGTCTCCCCGACGCAGGGCAAGTTCCTCATGGTGCTGGCGGCCGCGCTCGGCGCGCGCTCGGTGCTGGAGATCGGTACGCTCGCCGGCTACAGTACCATCTGGCTGGCGCGCGGTATCGCCGCCAGCGCCCGCGTGCTGACGCTCGAGCGCAATGAGAAATATGCCGAAGTAGCCCGCAGCAACCTGCAGCGGGCCGGCGTGTCCGATCGTGCGCAGGTGCGTGTCGGCGTGGCCAGCGACTCTCTCAGGCAGCTCATTGCCGAGGGCGCCGACTTCGATCTGGTTTTCATCGATGCCGACAAGAGCGGCTATCCGGACTACCTGACCGCGGCCCTGCAGCTCACGCATGCCGGCAGTGTGATCGTCGCCGATAACGTCGTACGCGACGGCCGTGTGCTCGATGAGGCCAGCAGCGATGTGGATGTGCGGGGCATCCGCCGCTACATCCAGATGCTTGCTGCCGAGCCGCGGCTGCTCTCCAGCGCGCTGCAGACCGTCGGTGAGAAGGGCTATGACGGCTTTGCGATCTCGCGCGTGCAGCGCTAAGCAGCGTTGACTTATCGTCAACGACCGGCCCGCGACACGTGTGCCTGATCCTTCTCGCCTGGCAGGCACACCCACGCTTTCCGGTGGTGCTGGCTGCCAACCGCGATGAGTTCTTCGCTCGCCCCGCGGCCCGCGCCAGCTGGTGGCAGACACCTCCCATGCTCGCCGGTCGCGATCTTTCGGCCGGTGGCACCTGGCTCGGCGTGGATCGACACGGCCGCTTTGCAGTACTGACCAATTACCGTGATCCGGCACGAGTGCGCAGCGACGCTCCGAGCCGCGGCGCCCTCGTCGCAGACGCGCTTGCCTCGCCGCGGCCCGTACGTTCACAGCTTGCCGAGCTGCACAGGCGTGCGCAGGCCTATAACGGCTTCAATCTGCTCTTCAGCGACGGGGCGGAGCTCGCCGTCTACGAGAGCGTGCCGGATAAGGGTCGGGTGCTCGGGCCAGGTGTCTATGGACTCTCCAATCATCTGCTCGACACCCCCTGGCCGAAGGTGCTGGCCGCCAAGAGCGCCCTGAGCGCCGCACTGGTGCATCTGCCCGACTGGCAGGCACTGCTCAGGCTACTGCGCGATGAGTCGCAAGCTCAGGACGAGAGACTGCCGGCCACGGGGCTGTCTCTGGAATGGGAACGGCTGCTGTCGAGCGCCTTCATCCGCGCACCCGGCTACGGCACGCGCTGCTCGACGATTCTGCTGATCGACGCCGATGGGCGCGCGCAGTTTCACGAATGCACCTGGGACGGGAATGCGGCGCTGGTGGGCGAAGTCCATGAGGAGTTTCAGTGCTCCGAGCCTGTTCAGCGCTCGGGCAGCAGCCCTCTCTAGCGCGGACACCGTCACGAGATCCTGTAGAATCCGCCGGCCAAATTTTCCACGTACCGGCCAAGGGAGATGTTTGATGCTCAATTTGCGGAAAAAAGGGTTGTTAGGGGGTATCGCCGGATTATGCGCAGTGTGTGGCCCGTTGCTCGCGGCCGGACCTGCCTATAGCCAGGATGCCGCTGCCGATACGAGCGCTGATGCGAGTACTGCCCAGCTGCAGGAGGTGGTGGTCACCGCCGAGCGTCGCGCCGAAAACGTGCAGACCACGCCAATTTCAGTGGTCGCAGTGACGGGCGGCGACCTGCAGGCCAATAGCGTGCTCAACGTCAACACGCTGGTGCAGGTGGCGCCAGACCTGACGGTCCAGTCCGCTGGCAACAGCAGCATGCTGGACATTCGCGGACTCGGCACAGAGGCGGTTGGCATTCAGGTCAGCGGTGTCGTCGTGACTCGCGACGGCATCCCAAACGTCACGGGTGGGACGGGACTCAATACGCCCTTCTACGATATCGCCGACGTGGAGGTCCTGCGTGGCCCGCAAGGCACCTTCTCTGGCGGCAACTCGACCGGCGGTGCCGTCAATATCAACTCGGCCAGTCCAAATTTCCGCGGCATCAATGGTTACATCACCGCCAAGGTGGGCACA
Organism: Steroidobacteraceae bacterium; assembly: GCA_035502275.1. Lineage (GTDB taxonomy): Bacteria > Pseudomonadota > Gammaproteobacteria > Steroidobacterales > Steroidobacteraceae > FEN-1191. Next base: position 83,111 of record DATJUN010000126.1, on the reverse strand, counting down.
TACAGTGATCAAGGGCTTCAGGGTGCCGTGAATCTGCCCGTGACCGACACCCTTGCAATGCGCTTTGCGTTCAATGAGGAGCAGCGCAATAGCTTCTTCTACGACGAGGGAACGTCGCTCGACGGGCCCAATACGTCGGGAAATCTGTACACACCGGCCAGTCCGACCTGCCCTTCGTATCTGGTCACCGATACGCCGTGCGCAAGCTCTCCGGTCACGAATAAGACCGAGATCGATCCGGGCGACGTGAACGACAAGGATATGCGCTTCGGCCTGCTGTGGAAGCCGGCTGATAATTTCCAGTCGCTGACGAAGATCGAGATTGACGACAGCAAGACCGAGGGCGATCCGACACAGCCCAATACCCATACCTTCTCACCCATCGGCCCCGGACAACCGTGTCCGACCGGGCACGGGACGGCGCCCAATTGCACCGAGTTGTACATCGCGGGCTATTCGGGGTCGCCATTCGTACTCAACAGCTGGCTGGCAGCGGAACTGGATAATCAACAGGTCGACCTGTTCAGTGACGAGCTGCGATACACGTTGCCCGGTGGTACCGTGGCGCGTTTTATCGCGGGTGACGACACGATAGACCTTACCAGCCTGTCGAACTCCACTGCGGACTCGATCGATATTCAAAACGGACAGCCCAACGATTCAACCACCACCTATCACATCTACAATTCGGAATTCGACCTGATATCGCCCACGACGGGCAGGTTCAGCTGGATCGTCGGCGCATCCTGGCTGTATTCGGCCGGCCAGCTGGCCAGCTTCAGCACCAACACCGCGTTTCCGTATTCGTCTACAAAGCCTGCCTACTCGTTTTATGACGACGGCGAAGAGGTGTACACCAAGACAGAGGGCGTATTTGGTCAGACCACCTGGCAGATCAATCCCACGCTGCAGTTTCAGATCGGGGCACGTGTGGGTTGGGACCGGGTCAATGGCCATGGAGGACTGGAATCGTACCGGGGAAATCTTGGCCTGCCACCGATCTACTCGCAGGCCACGGGTGCCGGCTCGATCGCTGGAGCCGGGGACAACGCAGTGCCGACCGGCAAGATTGGCGTGAACTGGACGCCGGTGCCGGGCGAGTTCTTTTATGCATTCTATGCGCGCGGTTATACACCGGGCCTGGAGAACCTCGGCGAAAAGCCGCCTACCACCAAGTCGGTGGTCAACGACTATGAGCTCGGATGGAAGGGCACGCTGGCCGACGGGCACGTGCTGACTCAGGTCGGCGGGTACTACATGCAGTATTACAATCTCATCCAGAGCCTCTTCAACATCTACAACGTGGCGGGGACGGTGGACGGGAACATCCCCTTCTCCATCGTCAAGGGACTCGAAGCGTCGGTGCAGTCGCATGTCGGACCGCTGACTTTCAACATCGGTGCAGACGTCAACAAATCCATCCTGGGATCGGTCATAACGGCCAAAACCTATGCATTTCCCAGCGACTACGGGATCACGAATCAGTGCGCACCGGGTGCAACTCCCAACGCCGGGAACACCAACTGCACCAACTATCTGCCATACCTGGTGAATCTGTCCGGCGAGCAGCTGCCGTTTTCGCCGCTGTTCCAGGGTAATGCGTCACTCAGATACTCCATTCCCGTGGGTGAAACGAACCTGGCGCCCAGAGTGACGTACTCGTACATCGGCAAGAGCTATGCGAGCCTGTTTCAGAGTGACAACTATTACCTGTTGCCACCGCATGGCCTGGTGAATGCGTACGTCGATTGGACCGCCGGTTCCTGGACCACGACGATCTACGCAACCAACCTTGCCAACAAGCTATACCTGACGAGCGTAGCCGCGACCTCTGAGTACTACGGCGCGCCGAGACAGCTCGGTCTGCAGGTGAATAGAACCTTCTGAGCTGGCCCTTTGGCCGGGGTTCGACGTGCGACCGTTCGACGGCGCACGTCGAACCGGATCGGATCAGACTGCCTGCCCTTGCCAGCGGGCGATCCGAGTCCGGCAGGCAGCTAGGGCGGCACTCCCTGGCGCGGCCGGGCGCGCAACGCGAGCCCGAGTGCGCCGTCGGTGGCGGGCGGGCGGGCCCTGCCGGCCGGCAGCTCGCTGCGGGCGAACAGCTTGGCCACCCCGAGCAACGCGGCGAAAGTCACCGCGAGCAGCGCAAACTGCTGCCAGCCCAGTACGTGATCAGCGTTTCCGCTCATGGCAAGTCCCGCGAAACAGAACAGGAAGTGCGCGCAGAACACGTACAGCGAGGACTGACCGAGCAGCACCAGGGGACGCACGGCGAGCGGCTCGAGCGCCCGGCGAAAGCGGATGACCACCATGGCGACCGCGGCGAAATCGATGAGCCGCACCGCGCCGAAATGCCACTTGTCGATGAGAGCCATGGGGCCGGGATCGACCCCGGTGATCTGCGTCCAGACGGTCTCCGCATAGCGCAGCCCCAGCAGGGTCAGCGCCACGCACACACCCGGGACCCAGGCGCGCTCGGCCCAGCGCTCGGCGGGCAGGTCACCCCGCGCCCAGCGCACGCCGCACCACATGCCGAAGGTCCACATGAGCTGCCAGCCCCAGAGGTTGAATGCCCCCATCTCCGTGATCGGCACGCGCACGTGACAGCAATCCGCCAGTCCCGCATACAGCAGGCGTGACACGCCGAACTGCGCTGCGATCCACAGCGCGACACTCGCGCCGAGCAGATAACGCCAGCGCTGCGCGCGCGTGCCGCCGAGCAGCAGCAGGAACGGCGAGAGAAACAGAAAGGTCACATAAAGCGGAATGATGTCGAGCAGCGGTGGTCGATAGAGCAGCAGCAGACCGTCGCGCAGTGCCCTGACCGGTCCGACGCTGAAGTAATAACTGAGCAGGTGCGCCAGCGCCGGCGCGTGACCGCCACGGGCAACCGCGACAGCGACGGTGAACAGCAGCACCAGCAGGACGACGTGAAAGCAGTACAGTCGGAAAGTCCGCTGCAGTAGCTTGCGCTGCATCGGCCAGGCGCCATCGCGCACGAGCACGCGGTAGTAGATGCGCCCGGTGAACAGCGCCGACAGGAAGATGAAGCCCTCGGAAGCGGACAGGAAGCCGAAGGGCTGGTTGACCCACGGCGTGAGCAGCGTGGGCACGTGCACCAGCGTCATCCATACCAGCATCAGACCGCGCAGCGCATCGATCTCGAGACGTCGTTCCATGCGTCAGGCCACCGTGCGTCCGTTGCCGATGCCGGTGCCGCGTGACGCAATCGCTGATGCCATCGTGAAATCCTGGAAAATGTTGGACTCTCTGCGGGCGTTCGTACCACAACGCCGCTGGAGCGATCACGTTGACGTGCAGGGAGGTGGGCGTCAAGTGCAGGCGCGTGAATTAATCATTGGTAACATGTGACGGACGTGGGGAGCGACATGTTGCAGCGGACATCTCCGATCTGGTATGGCGCCGACGCACTGCGCGACTGGATTCGTGCCGGCGGACGACCGCAGCGGCGCATTCCCGCGCAGGCACTGCGGCTGTGGTGGCATGCACATTGGTTCGAGAGCAATTGGGCTTCCGCTGAGCAGCGGCTTGCACCCCTGCCCCCGCCGCAGGATCCGCTGTTCATCCTGGGACTGTGGCGATCGGGCACCACGGTGCTGCACGAGCTGCTGGCCGCGTGCACCGGGTGGAATACGCCCCATACCTGGCAGTGCTTTCATCCCTCGACTTGTTTTCTGACCGGCGCACCGGCGCGGCAGATCACCGTGGAGCGGCCCATGGATAGCGGCCGGATCGCCACGCACGGCCCCCAGGAAGACGAGTTCGCGCTGCTGCTGCTGGGCGAGTCCTCGGTCTATCGCGGCTTCATCGATCCACGACGCCTGCCCGAATGCACCGAGTTGTTGCAGGCCGGAATGTCCGTGGAGCAAGTTGGGGCGCCCGAGCTGCCCCGCTGGCGCAGTTTCCTGCGAGGCATCGCTGCCCAGGCGAGCCAGACGCGTCTGCTGATCAAATCGCCGAATCACACCTTTCGGGTGGCGCAGCTGGCCAGCTGGTATCCGCATGCGCAGTTCGTCTGGATTGCACGCCACAGCGGCGAGGTCCTCGCCTCCAACCTGCGCATGTGGCAGGCGATGCATGAGCTGCATGCCCTGTGGGAGTGCCCGCCGGGCGCCCTGGAGGCATGGCTGCGCGCCGCCATGCACGAGTGCAGCCGCGTGCTCGCGCGCTGTCTGGATGAGTTGCCGCGCGAGCGGCTGCTGTGGGTCGATTTTGAGGAGTTGCGCGCGCAGCCGCGCCGCACGTTGGCGCGCGTGCTCGAGTTCGCCGGCGTCGGCCCTGCGAGCGCCGGCAGTACGCTGGCGGCGCGACTGGAGCAGGCGCTCGGGCGCATCCCGGTGCACGCGGGTGAGCGCTCCGCCCTGCCGGCGGATGATTTCATTCGCAACCTCGAGACGCTCATGGCTGCCGCGCGTAGCCGGTTCGGGAGCGGGGATACGATGGTGCATCGCAGCCTTGGACGATAACAGCGCAGTAATCCGACGCCGTCACAGGCTGCCAGGCCGTCCATAGTAGGGCGTCCATACAGGCACCGGCCAGCGAGGACGTCAAAGGGTGTCAGCGATTTGACCCCTCGTATCTCGCGCAAACCTGCTGTAGCCTTGATTCGGCCGTTGCTAATGTCTCCTGCGTCAACGCGCGGCGGGCGGCCCGCGTTCCGGTTGTCCAGAGGAGTCTTCACGTGGCGCATTCAGGATCCAGCTCTTGCACCGCACGACCCGCGACCCGGCCTCCCGTCAGCGCTGCCGCAGTGCTGATGGTGACCGCCCTGGCACTGGCGCCATGGCGCGAGGCGCATGCCTATATCGACCCCAACTCGGCCGGTCCGTTGTATCAGTTCCTGTTCCCGTTCCTGATTGCCGCGGTCTCTGCGCTGGCGGCGCTGCGTCGCTACATCGCGCGGCTCTGGAGCCGCCTGGTGCAGGCCGTGGTCACCGCCGTGCGCGGCGAGCGCCCGCCCTCGGGAACACGCCGCGATAGTTGAACCTCGCATGGCCCGGCCCGGCGATGCCGCCACCGCAACGGCCGGGCCCCTGTGGCATTGCACTGTGTTGCCGCTTTGGGCGCTGCTCGGAGCAGTACTGCCACTGAGCTTCCTGGCGCAGATCGAGGATTTTCTCTTCTATGTGAGGCCTGCGGAGCTGATGCCCGCATACGGCACCGCCTGGGTGTTCCTGGCTGCGCTCGCCCTGCCCCTGTGGCTGCTGTTGGTTCTGCTGACCCAGGCTCTCTGGCGCCTCTCGGGGCGACGTGTGTGGCTCGAGCGCACGCTCCATGGGCTTGCAGCGGCGCTCACCGCCGCCGCCGTGGTGTTCTGCCTGCTGGTCTGGCTGCAGACCTTCGGCGCTTTGCGCCACCTGTCCTTTCGCCATGAGCTCTTCTGGCCGGTGCTGCTGGCGGCAGGCATCCTCGGCAGCACACGCGCCGGCGCGGCGCGCGTGGGGCGTCTGCGCGGATTGCTCGGCACGGTGAGCGTGCTCGGTGCGTTGTGTGCGCTGACGATCCCCCTGTTCGGCTGGGCACACGACGCGCGCGGGGCGCACGCGCTCGCGACCAGCCGCGCAAGAGCGCCAGCTCATGCACCTCACATCGTCCTGCTGAGCATCGATGCTCTGTCCGCGCAGCACATGTCCCTGTACGGCGCGGCACGTCCCACGACACCGATGCTGTCGGCCTTCGCACAGGGCGCCACGACCTTCGAGCACGCCTACGCGGACGGCAACTTTACGACGCCAGGCATCTCCTCGATCCTGACCGGCACGCGACCCTGGCTGCACCGCGCACTGCAGCTGCAGGCATGGCCCGACAGCGATGAGCGCGCCCGCTCCCTGCCCGCGCTGCTGCAGCGGGCGGGTTACCAGACAGGCTATGTCTCCACCAATGCCGTGGCCGGCGCGGCAAAGAACGGTTTCGGCCGCTACTTCGACTTCGCCGCGCGCGACCGTGTGCAGGACGTGAATCTCTGCACCGACACTCTGTCGGCGCGCTTCAAATATGCCTGCGCCATTGCAGACATGCCGCTGTTCGGCACCTTCGTCGCTCTGGCCGACCGCCTCTCGGGTGGCCGCAGCAACGCGCATTACGACCCGCGGCTGGCCACCGACCCGGCGCTGGCGTGGCTGCGGCGCGTGGACAAGAGCCGCCCGGTGTTTCTGTGGGTCCATCTCTTTCCGCCGCATTCCCCCTACGCCGTGCCGGCACCGTGGCTGGGCCGCTTCAACAGCTCTACCGGCGCGCGCAACATCGCCCAGACCGAACCCTACTGGGGCTACACGCTGGGGACGCAGCCGGCCGCCGAAGTGCAGCTGCTCAACGACCGCTATGACGAGGCGGTGCTGTACGTCGATTACTACGCCGGTCAGTTCCTGCAGCAGGCCCTGCAGATCCTGGGCAGCGACACCGCGGTGGTAGTCACCGCCGATCACGGCGAGAGCTTCCACCATGGTTACGGTGCGCACACCGGCATTGGCTTGTTCAACGAGATCATCCACGTGCCGCTGATCGTGAAGCTGCCGCGTCAGACGCAGGCGCTGACCAGCACGAGCGACGTCGAGCAGGTCGACATCGCCCCGACCCTGGCGCAGCTTGCGGGCATCAATGCACCCCCCAGCTGGGAGGGCCGCTCGCTGCTGGGCGTTTGGGGCTACGCGGGCTCCGTACCGCTGCCGGCGAAGCCCGTCTTCAGCATGAATTTCGAGCAGACGCCGCGCCATGGCGCACTCTCAACCGGCTCCGTGGCCGTCATCGACGGCTCCTGGAAGCTGGTGCACTTCATCGGCCATCCGCACTACCCCGACATGCCGGTCTTGCACGACGCACTCTATGACCTGGCAGGCGACCCCGGCGAGACCCGGAATCTGATCGCAGACCAGCCGGCCGAGGCGGCGCGGTTGCGGGCGCTGATCGATGCCAGGCTGGCGCACTACGGGCACGCCGAATGAGTGTGCTGTGCCTGTCGTTCGCATTGTCGAATTTCAGCGCACACGCGTCGCTGTAGTCGAGCCTCGGGCCGCCCGCCCGCCAGTTGGTCCCCCGCTGCCGCCCTTCGCGTCCTACTCCACTGCGCCCCGATCCCCCGCGGTGCGATTGACGGCCACCACGGTGGCCTTCGGAAAGAAATTGAACTCCGAGGCACTTGCCCAGGTATAGGCACCCATGGCGCGCCCCACGATCAGATCGCCCGCCCGCAGCTGCGGCAGCATGAGGTTCTCGGCGATGACGTCGATGCTGTCGCAGGTCGGACCCGCCAGCACCGATGGCAGCAGCGGCGTGCCCTTGCGCAGCGACTCGACCGGGTAGCGCGCGTGGTCATAGAGCTGCCCGCTGTACGATCCGTACAGGCCGTCGTCCAGGTAGTACCACCAGTGTCCCTCGCGCCGCGCGCGTCCCATGACGCTCGCGACGCCGACGGCCGAGGGGCCTGCAATGTAGCGGCCGGGCTCGGCAAGTACCCGCACACGCCGCGGCAGCTTCGCCAGGGCCGCGCGGATGGGTGCACAGAACTGTCTGATGTCCACGGCGTGCTGCAGGTAGTCGATCGGGAAGCCTCCGCCGATGTCCAGCGTATCGAGCGTGCCGAGCCGCTCACGCCGCGCCGCGCCGATGAGCGTCGCGCAGGCTTCGATCGCCTCCACGTGCTTGAGCGCATCGGCGGCCTGCGAGCCGACGTGAAACGAGAAGCCGCGCACGTCCACACCGAGCGAGGCCGCCAGGCGCGCGAGCTCGATGGCATCCTCCGGATCGCAGCCGAACTTGCGCGACAGATCGCACACTGCCCCGGGACTGCGGAAGGAGACACGCAGCAGCAGCGCTGCGCGCTCGCCGTAGCGCTTGAATTTGCGCACTTCGTCGGGGTTGTCGGCGACGAAGGTGCGCACGCCGAACTCGAGCGCGTTGCGTATATCGCGCTCGCGCTTGATCGGATGCGTGTGGATGCAGCGCGCCGGCTCGATGCCGAGCGACTGCACCAGCTGTACCTCCCCGGTGGTGGCCAGGTCCATGGAGCCGCCGAGCCCGCAGATGGCGCGCACCACCGCCGCGTGCGGCAATGGCTTCAGCGCATAGTGCAGGTCCACGCCCGGCAGCGCCTGCTGCAGCCGTCGATACTGCGTGCGCACGCGCTCGCAGTCGATGATCAGCAGCGGCGAGCCAAACTCGCGCACCAGTCTTCGGATCTGGTCGGGCAGGAACGGATCGATGGCTTTCGACCGGCGGGGTACGGCGCGTCCGTGCGGGTCGCGCGGGAGGCGTGAGGCAGCGCGCGGCGTGGCTATGTCGGCGATGGGCGCTCCCCGCTCAGGGCAGAATGCCTGCCGCGATGGAATTGTCGTCATCCACGGGGATCGGAGCCGCTGAGGCCGCCGCGGCACGTCGCAACCGGTCACGCACCGCATCCCAGCGCTCATCCGCCGGCACGGCCTGCACCAGGATGCGCGTGCAGCCTGCCTTGTCGAGCGTGCGCAGGTTCGCGTAGAAATCATGCGCATAGGCATCCACGCGTGGCCCCGCATTGATCCATGTCACCGATTGATAGGTACCCAGCGGCGGCCGCTGTGCCAGCACGGCGATGCGCTGGCCACCCTCCGAAAGCGATTCGGCGAGCTCCTCGATCTCATCGGCCGGCACGATCGCCAGCGGCGTCAGCGGGGCGTAGTGCGCATGCGTGCTGCCGGGCACGCGCGGTGTGGCTTCTCCGGCGATAGCGTCACTGCGCACCTCGGGAACGACGCGACGCAGCTGCGAGAGACTGATCGCCCCGGGCCGCAGCAGCCGCACCTGGCCGCCCACACACGCAACGATGGTCGATTCCAGTCCGACCTTGCACTCCCCGCCATCGAGGATGGTGTGCACGGCGTTGCCGAACTCCTCGCGCACGTGATCGGCGCGCGTGGGGCTCACCCGGCCGTAGCGGTTGGCCGAGGGCGCCGCGATGCCTCCGCCGAAGGCGGTCAGCAGCTGCTGCGCCATCGGATGGGAAGGCACGCGCACGGCCACGGTATCCTGGCCGCCGGTGATGAGGGGGTGCACCTGCGGGGTTCGTGGCAGCACCAGGGTGAGCGGTCCGGGCCAGAAGCGCTCGGCCAGCCGCTCGGCGGCCACGGGCACCTCGCGCGCCCAGCGCGTCAGGAAGCGCATGCTGTCCAGGTGCACGATGAGCGGATGGTTGGCTGGGCGCCCCTTGAGCTCGAACACACGCCGCAGAGCCCCGGGATGCCCGGCATGGGCCCCGAGGCCATAGACGGTCTCGGTTGGGAACGCCACCAGTTCCCCGTCGCGCAGCGCCTGAACGGCTGTATTGAGCTCAAGCTGTGTCGCGCGCACCACGGTGACCATGGCACGCATTGTACCGGCGCGGCGCCGGCTGATTCGACCTATTCGAGGGCGGTGCGCTGCCAGCCGTCGGCGCTGCGCCGCAGCTCATAGGCCGGCCAATAGTGCCGGTCGAGCTTCAGCGTGATGACCTGCGGCGCTCCATTCCAATCCAACAGCTTGATGCGCAATGAGGAGAGATCGGCGCGACCCTGCACCTGTCGCAAAAAAGCGTCGAGGTCGGGGGTCGGATGGCCATCGACCTCCACGATGCGGTGGCCGGGGATCAGCCCATAGTGCGAGGCCGGCGAGCCGTATTGATAGTAGGCGACATAAACTCCGTCGTGTGCGATCCCGCGCTGAGCGCTCATGGCCCGGTAGGGGGCCTGCAGCGTCGCCCCGGCCCATTCGACGACGCGGGAGAGGTCGTTGCCCGAGAGGGCGGCGGTCTGCACCATCAGATCTTTCTCGGCACTCGCACGCCAGACGCTCACACGCACCTGCTCCTTGTCTTCCACCGCGCGTTCGACCTCACGAAACCGCGTGACGGGATGGCCATCGATGGCCAGCAGGATGTCCCCGGGCTGCAGCTGCGCGGCGGCGTCCGAGCCGCCCACGAGCCGCTGCACGCTCAGTACCTCGCGGGTGCTCGGATCGGCCTGGGAGATACGCTGTACCCAGCTTTGTGACAGACCGAGCTGGCGTGCCGACGCCAGCGTCTGGGGCACAAACTCCGCCTCGAGCGAATGCAGGGGGCGTCCCGAGCGCACCAGGTCGACAGTCTCGGCGACCAGGTCGCTGGAGATGCCGCGCATCTCCTGGACCAGATCCTGACCGTTGTCGGCGGCGAAGCTGGCCCACAGACCACGCACGCGTCCATCGTCACCCGATAGCACGCCGACCACGTCATCGGGCGGGTCAACCAGCGAGGCGACGTCAAGATTGCTTTCGCGGAATCGCACCGTGCGAGACAGCGGCAGCTCCATGGGCGCGACATCCGAGATCGCCGTGGTGCGTGCGCGCAGCTGCCCGTTGCTGTCCAGGCCGACGACGTTGACGGTCTGGCCGGCCTTCAGAGGTGTGGTATCGAACTGCGCCGCCTTGACGGGGGTGCCCCCGATCAGGCGCGGGTCGTACTGAATGACCGCCAGATTGTGCAGCGGATGGATGTAGACCACCTTGCCTGGAATCTCGATGGTATCGGCGAAGGTGAGGCGTACGTCGCCGAGGGATTCGGGCACGGTATCGCGATCGGTGACGATCAGCCCGCGCTGCGTATCCACGATGAGGCCGGTGCCATGGTAGTAGCGCTCGGTCACACCCGAGATGGTGTAAGGCATGTTGAAGGTGATGTAGACCAGCGAGGGCGCTATCGGCGCGGCGCGCGGATCATCCACCTGCGGCAGCAGCGCCGTGACCGGTTGCGGTGGCGGGGAGGCTGCCACGGCCGGCAGGCTCACACAGTGCCAGTAACCGGCCTGATCGTCGCGCTGACAGCGGCGCGCCGGAAACCAGTGCCGGTCGATGCGCACCGAGCGCAGCTGGCTGTTGTTCGGATCATCGATGGTCTTGTAGCGCACCGCCACTTCAGTGCCGTCGCCCAGATGCTCGATCGCAGCGATGAAGTCATCCAGCGAACTCACCGGCTTTGAGTTGACGTTGGTGATGACTGCACCGCGCGGCACTTCGGCGGCTTCGAACAGATAGCCCGGGGCGGCGACGAACACGCCACGGATCGCAATGTGGAAGGCACGCGCCTCCTCGTAGGAGAGCGTATGCACCACGGCATCGCCGAGCTCGAGGTAGGCATCGGGAGTGATGCCATCCAGATCACCGACCTTGAGGGTCGCGTCGTAGAGTTTGCCGCCGCGCGAGAGCGTCAGCGTCACGGTGTGGCCCACCGAATCATCGAGCACCGCCTCGAGCGGATCGAACTGCGTCACCAGCTTGCCGTTGACGCGCACCAGTACGTCGCCGGGCTCCAGTACGCCATCGCTCATGGAGCCGGGCTGCACATCATTGACCACCAGCATGCCGGTGCCGTCGGGATCGGCCCGGCGCGCCAGCGCCTCGGTGTCCGAAGACAGTCCGAGCCGTTCGAGCTCATCGTAGGGACGGTAGAGAAACTCGGTCTCGAGCGTGCCGCGCGTGACCGGCTTGCCCTCCTGAATGAGCTTCAGCGCGCGGCGCACCCGGCTCAGGGGTAGATAGAAGCTCGAGGCCGCACCCTGGGCGCCGCCGGCATTGAGCGCGAGCACATGCCCCTGGATGTCCACCACCGGCGAACCCGAGGAGCCGCCCGAGGTGCCCGAGGCCGCCTGGATGTAGAAGGTGTTGAAGTCGTTGTAGCGGCCAATGCCGTAATCGGGTGCCTCGCGATCCAGGCGCGCCAACGTACCGGCCAGTATCGAGAGCTGCTCACCGGCATTATTGCCCACGACGCGGATCTCGCGGCCCACCTGCGCGTCCTGCGGGGCGAGCTGCAGCGCCTGGGGTGCGATGTACTTGAGCTTGCTCGGGTCGTAGCGATAGAAACCGAAATCATGCACCGGATCGCGATACACGGGGTACAGCTGCACTTCCTCACGGTTCAGAAAGGTCGCCATGGCCGTCACCGGCCCTGGGGTCACGACGTGACGGTTCGTCAGGATGAGTCCGCGCTTTGCATCGACCACGAAGCCGGTGGCCTGCGCCGACATATTGCGCTCGGTATCGAACGAGCGTGCCTGGTCGATCTGGATGGCCACCACACTGCCGGCGATGCGCTCGAGCGTCGCCGCCCAGTCGGCCGCCGAAGCCTCCGCGCCCACGGGCACCGCCACGTGAGCCGGCCGCCTGGCCGGTGGTACGGGCGCTCCATCGACAGCGCCCGCGCTGGCGACCCACAGCAGGCCCAATACTGCAGCGCCGTTCGTGAGGGCGCGGAACCATGGCGAATGATGCATAACGTCCTTCACTGGCCGCCCTTCACGGACGGTCCTTCACTGACCCGGTGCAGGCGCAAAAGGTTCAGCTCGCGTTGTCGATGGCGCCACGATAAGCCAGATCGAGCTCGCGTGCAGCGCGCACGTCATCCAGGCGCCGCACCGGCAAGCTGTAAGGGGCGCGCTGCAGGCGCTCAGGATCCTGCTGCGCCTCTTCGAGGATGCGCGCCATCGCCTCGGCAAAGGCATCGAGCGTCTCCTTGCTTTCGGTCTCGGTCGGCTCGATGAGCAGGCATTCGCTGACCAGTTGCGGGAAATAGGTGGTCGGTGCATGAAAACCCAGATCCAACAGCCGCTTGGCGACGTCCATCGCGGTGACTGCGAGCTGCTGCGCCTGGCGGCGCAGTGTCAGGGCGAACTCATGGCTCGCGCGCCGCTGCGGATAGGCCGCCTCGTAGCCGATCCGCTGCAGGCGGGCCGCGAGGTAATTGGCATTGAGCGTGGCGTACTCGGCGACGCGGCGCATGCCCGCCTGCCCGAGCAGGCGCATGTACACGTAAGCGCGCAGCAGTACACCGGCGTTGCCGCCGAAGCCAGCGAGCCGGCCGATCGAGTGTGGCAGGTCGGCTTCCGTGAGCCAGCGGTACTGACTGCGCAGGTTCGCGCCGCTCTCGCGCGCAACGATCGGCAGCGGCAGATACGGCAGCAGCCGCTCGGACACGCCGACCGGGCCGGCACCCGGGCCGCCACCCCCATGCGGGGTCGAGAAGGTTTTGTGCAGGTTCACGTGCATGACATCAAAGCCCATATCCCCGGGCCGCACCTTGCCCAGCAGCGCATTGAGATTGGCGCCGTCGTAATAGAGCAGTCCGCCGGCCGCGTGCACCAGGCGCGCGACCTCCGTGATGCGCCGCTCGAACACCCCGAGCGTGGAAGGATTGGTGAGCATGATGCCCGCGGTACGCGGTCCGAGCGCGGCGCTGAGCGCCACCAGGTCCACGTCCCCGTCCGCACCGACGGCGATTTCGCGTGCCACGCAGCCGCACATACTCGCGGTGGCCGGATTGGTGCCGTGAGCCGCCTGGGGCACGAGGATCTCGTTACGTTCCGCATCGCCGCGGGCGCGATGATAGGCGCGGATCATGGCCACGCCCGCGAACTCCCCGTGTGCGCCGGCCAGCGGACTGAGCGCCACGCCGCGCATGCCGGTGATGCTCTTGAGCATCTCCTGCAGCTCGTACAGACAGGCGAGAAATCCCTGTCCGAGCTCGGCGGGCGCGAGCGGATGGCGCCCTGTAAACCCCGGCAGCAATGCCGCCGCATTGCACACCTTGGGGTTGTACTTCATGGTGCACGAGCCGAGCGGATAAAAATGCGTATCGATCGAAAAGTTCAGCTGTGACAGCCGCGTGTAGTGACGCACGACGTCCAGCTCACTGACTTCGGGAAGCGCCGCGCGACTCTTCCTGCGCAGCGCCGCGGGCACACCGGGTGCGCCGGCGGGCACGTCAGGCCATTGCGAGCGTGCGCCACGGCCGGCCCGCGAATATTCGAAGATCAGCTTCTCGCGCAGCGGCAGCCGCGTCGCGGCGCCGGCCGTGGCGGCTGGCTGTGTCGGGGGCGGATCCGACGCGCTCGCAGGGCTCATGCGCTCACTGTCCTGTCGATCGGGCCCGATGGCACCGGTGTCGGCGCGGCGCGCAGCAGCTCGCCGAGCGCCTGCGCGTAGCGCTCGATGTGTTCGCTGCTGCGCATCTCGGTGGCGCACACCAGCAACGCCGCGCCGAGCTCGGGATACTGCGCACCCAGATCCAGTCCCCCGAGGATCCCGCGCGCCGCCAGCGCTTGCAGCACCGGGCCTGCCGGTCGATCCAGCTGCAGCACGGCCTCGTGAAAGCGTGCGCCCGAGAGCGCAGCGCGCACTCCGGGCAGCCGACACAGCGCCTGCACCAGCTCCTCGGTGCGTGCCATGCACGCCTGGGCCACGCGCTCGAGTCCCTCCGGACCCATCAGCGCCAGATACAGCGTGCCCGCCATCATCAGCAGGCCCTGATTGGTACAGATGTTGGAGGTAGCCTTGGCGCGCCGGATGTGCTGCTCGCGCGCCTGCAGCGTCAGCGTAAAGCCGGGACGCCCGTCCAGATCCAGCGTGCGCCCGGCGATGCGGCCGGGCATCTGCCGCACGAACTGCAGGCGCGTGGTCATGAAGCCGAAATACGGTCCACCTGACGACAGCGGACATCCCAGCGGCTGGCCCTCGCCCACGACGATGTCGGCGCCGCGGCTGCCCCACTGTCCGGGCGCGGACAGCACAGCGAGGGAGATTGGATTGACCACCGCGATCACCAGCGCGCCACGTGCGTGCGCCCAGTCCGTCAATGCATTCACATCCTCGAGCACGCCGAAGAAGTTAGGCTGCGCGATCACCAGTGCAGTCACATCCTCGTCGGGCGCGAGCTGCGGCAGCACGCACTGGCCGCTGACAGGGTCGTAGTCGAGCGACTGGAAGCTCAGGCCCTGCCCGGCAGCCGTGGTAAGCGCCACCTGGCGGTAATGCGGATGCAACGTGCGTGGCCAGAGGATGCGCGCGGCCTGCGAGCGACGGTTGGCGCGCACGGCCATGAGGCACGCTTCCGCCACCGCACTGGCGCCGTCGTACAGGGAGGCATTGGAGACCTGCATGCCGGTGAGACTCACCATCATGCTCTGGTACTCGTAGATGCTCTGCAGGGTGCCCTGACTGGCCTCGGCCTGATACGGAGTATAGGCGCTGTAGAACTCCCCGCGCGTGATCGTCGACCACACCGGGGCGGGGATGTGGTGCTCATAGGCGCCGGCACCGAGAAAACACAGTGGCGCCCCGTCGGCGGCGGCACGCTCGCGCATGAGCTGCATCAGCTGCTGCTCGGAGAGCCCCGGGCCGATGCCGGCAAGCTCGCCGCTGCGCAGCGATGCGGGAATCTCATCAAACAGCGCCTCGATGTCACGCACTCCGAGCAGCGCGAGCATCTCGCGTACCTCCTCATCGGTGTGCGGGATATAGGGCAAGGGCTCAGCCTTCCTCGGCGAAGGCGCTGTAATCCTGTGCCGACATCAGCGCCGCATGGCTCTCGGCCTGCGCAGGCTTCAGCCGCATCAGCCAGCCGCCGCCATAGGGATCGCGATTGACCAGCTCGGGGGCCTGCGTAAGCTGCTCGTTGGTGGCCAGCACCGTGCCGGCGATCGGTGCATAGATGTCCGAGGCCGCCTTGACCGATTCCACCACCGCACAGGCCTCGCCAGCCGCAAGGCGCCGTCCGACCTGCGGCAGCTCGATGAACACCAGGTCACCGAGTTGCTCCTGGGCGTGATCACTGATACCGATCTCGACGCTGCCGTCGGGCAGGGACCGGAGCCACTCGTGACTGCGGGTGTAGGTAAGGTCGGGCGGAATTCTGCTCATCCGGTTGCTCCTGCATGACTAAAAAGAGCGCCAGCATAGTGATCGTTACAGCGGCACCATGATCCGGCCGTGACGCACGAACGGGGTGCGCACCACGCGGGCGGGCAGCAGCCGCTCGCGCACCTGCACCTGCACCCGCTCCCCGACGCCTCGTGGTACGCGCGCGTAGCCGATCGAGCGGCCGAGCGTCGGCGAGAAGCTGCCGCTGGTAACCTCTCCCTCACCGATTCCCGGCACGACCACGCGCTGATGACTGCGCAGCACCGCACGCTCATCGAGCACCAGGCCGACCAGGCGCCGCTCGCTGCCGTGCTCGCGGATCGCCTGCAACGCTTTGCGACCGATGAACTGACGGGAGGGCGGATCGAACGCGACGGTGAAGCCCAGGCCCGACTCGAGCGGGTGCGTCTGCTCGTCCATGTCGTTGCCGTACAGATGCAGACCGGCCTCCAGCCGCAGCGTATCGCGCGCGCCGAGTCCACAGGAGCGCACGCCGGCGGCATTGAGCCGTTGCCAGACGACGCCCGCTTCGCCCGCTGGCAGCATGATCTCGAAGCCGTCCTCGCCGCTGTAGCCGGTGCGCGAGACGAACCAGCTGCCGATGGCGAGGCCGCTGAAGGGCGCGAGCGCCATGACAGCCGAAGCGGATTCGCTCGACAGCAGCATTGCACAGCGCTGGCGTGCCTGCGGCCCCTGCACCGCCAGCATCGCCAGATCGCGCCGCTCGAGCAGCTTCACGTCTACACGCTCGGCGTGCGCGCCGATCCAGGCGATGTCCTTGTCGCGCGTGGCGGCATTGACCACCAGGCGAAAGCGGTCCCCGCCCAGCCAGAAGGCGATCAGGTCATCGATGATGCCGGCCGCGTCGTTGAGCAGGCAGCTGTAGAGCGCGGTATTGTCGCGAGTGAGCCGGCCGATGTCGTTGGAGAGCAGCTGCTCGAGCAGCTCGCGCGTGCGAGCGCCGCTCAGGTCGACGATGCACATGTGCGAGACATCGAACACGCCCGCGCTCTGGCGCACGGCCTGGTGCTCCTCGATCTGCGAGCCGTACGCCACGGGCATGTCCCAGCCGCCGAAATCGACCATGCGGGCGCCGAGCGCGACGTGCAGACCGTAGAGACAGGTGTGGCGGCCCACCTAGCAATCCCTCTGCTGCCGCTTGCCATCACTTATCTGTATAGTGCGTCGCATCAGGCGTCGGGAGCCGCCGGCCTGGCCCCGCCGGCGCCGGTCGCGGCAGGGGCAAGCCAGCGATCCAAAAGGAAAAAACCGCTTCATGAGGCCCGACGGGCCGCCGGCATGTTCAACCCGGGGTCCATCGGGAATGATAGCAGCGTGCGACATCCGCCCACTACAATGGCGCCATGAACATGCCCAGCAGCGCAGCCGCAAGCCTCCGCCACCGCCACCGCACCGTTCCTGTGGATGTGGCTGGCATCCGCATTGGGGGCGACTCGCCCATCGTCGTGCAGTCGATGACCAACACCGACACCGCCGACATCGCCTCGACTGTGCAGCAGGTGCACGAGCTGGCGCTTGCAGGCTCGGAGCTGGTGCGTGTCACGGTGAACACCGACGAGGCGGCCGCGGCGGTACCGCATATCCGTGAGCGGCTCGATCAGCTCGGCTGCGATGTGCCCCTGATCGGCGACTTTCACTTCAATGGCCACAAGCTGCTGCAGCAACATCCCGCGTGCGCCGAAGCGCTTGCCAAGTACCGCATCAATCCGGGCAATGTCGGGCGCGGCAGCAAGCGTGATCCGCAGTTTGCCGAGATGATCGAGACCGCCTGCCGCAACGGCAAGCCGGTACGCATCGGCGTCAACTGGGGCAGTCTCGACCAGGACCTGCTCGCGCGCCTGATGGATGAAAACGGCCGACGCGAACAGCCACTGACGGCCCAGCAGGTCATGCGCGAGGCCATCGTGCGCTCGGCGATCGAGAATGGCGAGCGTGCGGTGAGCCTGGGCTTGCCGCGTGATCGCATCGTGCTGTCGGCCAAGGTGAGCTCGGTGCAGGACCTCGTGGTCGTGTACAGCGAGCTGGCCGCACGCTCGAGCTTTGCGCTGCATCTGGGCCTGACCGAGGCGGGCATGGGCTCCAAGGGCATCGTCGCCTCCTCCGCTGCCCTGGGCATCCTGCTGCAGCAGGGCATCGGCGACACCATCCGCATCTCGCTCACGCCCGAGCCGGGTGGGGCGCGCACACGCGAGGTCATCGTGGCGCAGGAGTTGCTGCAGACCATGGGGCTGCGCTCCTTCACCCCCCTGGTCACCGCCTGCCCCGGCTGCGGGCGCACCACCAGCACCTTCTTCCAGACCTTGGCCGAGAGCATTCAGAAGCAGCTGCGCGAACGCATGCGCGAGTGGTCCAAGAGCTACGTCGGTGTGGAGACCATGACGGTGGCGGTGATGGGTTGTGTCGTGAACGGGCCCGGCGAGAGCAAGCACGCCAACATCGGCATCAGCCTGCCCGGCACCGGCGAGCGTCCCGTCGCCCCGGTCTACGAGGACGGTCAGAAGACCGTCACGCTCAAGGGCGATCACATCGCCGAGGAATTCCAGCAGCTGGTCGAGCAGTATGTCGCGCGCAGCTATCCGCGTCGCGGCGCCGACGGCATCGACCTGCGCGCGCTGTCCACGCAGAGTGTCGCGTGAGTGCGGCCGCCGCGCTGACCGAGAAGCGCTGTCGCCCCTGCGAGGGCGGCGTGGCGCCCTACACGCCCGAGCAGGCGCGCGCCGCACTCGCCCAGCTATCGCCCGATTGGCACCTGGTCGAGGATGACAAGGCGTTGCGCCGTGAGTTCGGCTTCCGCGACTTCTACCACACCATGAGTTTCGTCAACGCCGTCGCCCACCTCGCCAATATCGAGGATCACCACCCCGATCTGTCCGTGGGCTACAGCTACTGCCACGTGCGCTTCTCGACCCATGCCATCGGCGGGCTGAGCGAGAACGACTTCATCTGCGCGGCAAAGATCGATCAGATCCCGACGCGCTGATCCTGCCCAGCCGCATCCGTCCCCGCCACATCCGACCCTGCCGCGCCCGCCGCGCCTGGGGCTGCCGCGCCCGGCCCCGTCGCGCGCTGCCGCGGCCGAAACAGTCCCAGACCGAGGGCCTCGCGCGCGAACAGGCGCTTGAGCAGCAGGCTGTGGTCGACCTGCTCGAGCGCGCGCTGGCGCAGCCATCGCGCCGGCCCGGTGAGTGCAAAGCCGTGATGGAACGCCCGCGTGGCCACATCCATCAAGCGGTTGTGCGTGCGCCGCTGCTGCTCATAGGGTCGCAGTGCCCGCAGTGCGCCCGGATCCTCGCGCACGGTCAGCGCCCCGGCTACCGCCGCGCAGAGTGCATCGGCGTCGAGCAGGCCGAGATTGGCGCCCTGACCGGCCAGCGGATGGATGACATGCGCCGCATCGCCCACGAGCGCGGCGCGCGGGGCGATGAAATCCCGCGCCGCAAGCCGCTGCAGCGGGAAACCGTGACGTGCGCCGACGAGCGTCATTGCGCCCAGTGCGCCCTCGGTGGCGGCCTCGAGCTGGGCGTTGAACTGCGCGACGCCCGAATGCAGCAGCGTGTGCGCGCGCGACTCGTCGAGCGACCACACCATCGAGCAGCTGCCATCGAACAGCGGCAGCAGTGCCAGCGGCCCGCCGGGCAAAAAGCGCTGCCACGCGGTGTGCTGATGCCCGCGGCTGCCTGCGACGTTCGCGACCACGCCGAGCTGCCCGAAGGAGCGCCGCTGCGCCGGAATGGACAGCAGCGTGCGCACCGCGGACTGCGCCCCATCGGCACCGATCACGAGACGGGCCGTCACGCTCGTGCCGTCGGCCAGCGTCAGGCGCACCGCATTCTCATCGACCGTCAGTTCCTGCAGCGCTCCGGCCAGCAGTCGCCCGCCGCTGTCGCGAAAGCTCGTGAGGCACGCCCACTGCAGCCATGAATTCTCGATGATGTAGCCGAGATTGGGCTCGCCGACGTCAGCGGCATCGAAGCGCAGCGCCCCGGCGGCATCGATACCGTGTTCCCACACCCACATGCGCTCGTAGGCGCACACACGCGCCGGCGGCAATCGCTGCCAGGCACCGGCGGCGTCGAGAATGCGCTCGCTGGCACGCGACACCGCCACCACGCGCAGCTGCGGGGGCGACGACGCCGCGGCGGGTTCGCTGTGCGCCTCGGCGAGATCCGCCGCCAGCAGCACGATTCGCCCGGCCGCGATTCCAGCCGTGCGCGCCAGCAGCGCCGCGGTGCACGCGCCGGCGAGCCCCGCACCGACGATGGCGACGTCGCAATCCATTCAGCCGTGCTCCTGTCCGCGACGCCCCGGCAGCGGCAGCCCGCGTGACAGGCGTGGCAGCGCACCGAAGCCCCAGCTCAGGCGCGACAGCGCCTGTTTGGCCGGCGGTGAAAGATCAAACAGCAGCAGCGCCAGATCGCGCGCCGCACCGATGAGCGCGCTGCGCTCACCGAACACGCGCACCAGCTGGTCGGTGAAGCGGATCATGCCGCGACGATCTGCGGCGCGCCGCGAAGCATAGTCCTCGAGCACGCTCGCCGCGCCCGGGTCGTCGGCCGGGCCGATCAGTTCGGCCAGCACTGCGACATCGCGCAGTCCGAGATTGAAGCCCTGTGCGGCGATTGGATGCAGCGCCTGCGCGGCATTGCCGATGAGCGCCACGCGCTCGCCGATGCTCGAGCCGGCGTGCACCAGTGAGAGCGGATAGCTTGCGCGCGTACCCACCGAGACGATGCGTCCGGCACGCCAGCCGAAGCGCTGCTGCAGGCGGCGACAGAACTCATCGGGCGTGCAGGTGAGCTGCTCGGCGGCCGCCTCGGGTGGCAGCGTCCAGATGACCCCGAAGCTGCGGTCGAAGCGTGGCAGCAGTGCCAGCGGCCCGGTATCCGTGAAGCGCTCGAAGGCCACGCCGGTCGCAGGAGAATCGGTGCGCACCACGCACACCACCGCGACCTGCCGGTAATCGCTGCTGCGCGAGCCGATGCCGGCGGCCTGTTTGACCAGTGAATGGGCGCCGTCGGCCGCGACGACGAGACGGGCGCGCAGTGTCGTCGGCGCGCCCTGACGATCGATCGTCAGCAGCGCCTGCGCTGCGGACAGTTGCGCCCCGCGCACGCGCGCCGGCGCGAGCAGCTGCACGCGAGCATGGGTCCGCAGTGCCTGCCAGATCACCTGCCCCAGATGCCGGTTGGAAACGGTGTAGCCGAAGGCAGCAAGCCCATGCTCCTCGGCGCGCAGACGCGCAAAGCCGAAGCGGCCGGCATCGGAGACGTGAATCTGGCGGATGCTCGCCGCCTGCCTGGCGATTTGCTCCCACGCCCCAAGGGTCTCGAAGATGCGCCGCGCACCGTTGCCCAGCGCGGTGGTGCGATCATCGAAGCTGACGGACGCATCGCCCTCGCTGCCGGCTGCGATCGCTGGCGGATCGGGCGGCACCGCCTCGATCATCACCACCGACAGCGGCGTGGCGGCGAGCGCCAGGGCGAGGCTGGCGCCCACCATGCCACCGCCGACGATGGCCACGTCACAGGTCAGGGCAGGTTGATCGTTCACGGCCGTAGTGTCCGCGGCAGGCTCAGGCCGCCGCCATCAGCGCCTCGATCTGATCCGCTTCCTTCGGTACCTCGGCGGTGAGCACCTCGCAGCCGCTGCGCGTGACCACGACGTCATCCTCGATGCGCACGCCGATGTTCCAGAAGCGCCGCGCGACGCCCGTTGTCCCGGCTGGGATGTATATGCCCGGCTCCACGGTGAGGGCCATTCCGGGCTCGAACACGCGCCACTCGTTCTCGATGCGATAGTCACCGACGTCGTGCACGTCCAGGCCGAGCCAATGCCCGGTACGATGCATGAAGTACCTGCGATAGGCGCCGCTCTTGATGAGCGCAGGCAAAGAGCCCTTGAGGATGCCCACGCGCTTCAGTCCGGCCGTGACGGCACGGACGGCCGCATCGTGCGGCTCGTTCCAGTGATTGCCGGGCCTGACGCGCTCGATGGCCGCAAGCTGCGCCTCCAGGACGATCTCGTAGATGGCGCGCTGCTCGGCGCTGAAGCGGCCATCGACGGGGTAGGTACGCGTGATGTCCGAGGCGTAGTAGCCCACCTCGCAGCCGGCGTCCACGAGCAGCAGCTCCCCGGCATTCAGCCGCGCATTGTTGGCGCGGTAATGCAGTACACAGGAATTGGCGCCACCGCCGACGATGGGGTGGTAGGAGATGTCGGCGCCATGGCGGTGAAACTCGTGCAGCAGTTCCGCCATGATCTCGAATTCCATGCGTCCGGGACGACAGAAGCGCATGGCGCGCACGTGCGCGCCGGCGGCGATGGCCCCGGAGCGGCGCATCAGCGTCAGTTCGGCGCGACTCTTGAACAGGCGCATGTCGTGCAACAGGTGATTGAGCGCGACGAACTCCTGTGGCGCGTGCAGCCCGCTGCGCGCCTGAACGCGCAGGCGGTTGACCCAGCCGATGACGCGCTGGTCGAACTCGCTGCTCAGGCCCATCGTGTAGAAGACGCGCTCGCGCCCCTCCAGCAGCCCCGGCAGGATCTCATCGATATCGCTGATGGGGAATGCATCGTCGGCACCGTATTCGGCGGTGGCGCCGGCGGGACCCGCGCGCTTGCCGTCCCAAACCTCCCGCTCCGGATCACGCTCGCGCGTAAACAGGACATATTGTGCCGGTTCTCGCCCCGGAATCAGCACCGCGACTGAATCGGGCTCCGCGAAGCCGGTGAGGTAGTAGAAATCGCTGTCCGGGCGATAGTCGTACTCGACATCGCTGTTGCGCTGGCGCACCGGAGCTGCCGGCACGATCGCAATGGAATCGGCGCCCATGAGGCGCATGAGCTGGGCACGACGGCGCGTGAATTCCGCGCGGAGTGGCTCGGCCATGATTGATCCGCCTACGGTGACTGCGACCCTAGTCTAATGCAGTGCGCTGCGCGAGCGGCTGCAGGCACAGATGCGGCGGCGTCAGTGCAGTACCGGCCGCGGCGGAGGTTCCCGGTCGCGCAGGGGCTGCAGCTCATCGAACACCAGCTGCACGCCGACGCGAACGAACTCCACCAGCTCGGCCAGCGCCGATTCATTCGCCTCGAGGCTGTCGGTGGCATCGACCCCGGCGCGAGTGATCTCCGTCATGTCGCGCAGGATCTCGCCGAGATCACCCGGCAGGCGCTGCGGATCGGCTGCGCCGTTGATGCCGAGGCCATAGAGGAACCCCGTGCACCAGCAGGTCAGTGCCCGGGTACGCTCCTCGATCGGCTGCTCGTCGTCGGGAATCAGCAGATCGAAGTCCATATCGGCGCCGCTGAGGGAGGAGACCGTGGCCGCGTACAAAGTCTCGAGGACCGGGTCCGTCGGACCGGCGCCGGCGCCATCGGGCAATATTTCCGCCAGCCAGTCCTCCAGGCGGTAGGGGCCGAGCGCGCACAGGGCACCGGCCAGCGTGCCGTGCGCTTCGGCAGGATCTGCCAGCGCATGCGAGGCACTGAGCCTTCGCTGGATCTCGGCGTAATCGTGGGGCGTGGGCACGCATCGATAGTATTCACCCGCCGGGGGACCCGCAACCCGCGCTTGCCGCGTACGTGAGCGCATCGGCATCTGAGCGGCTCGAGCCTCCGAGATTGACCTGCCGAACGGCGCGGAACTATAGTTTTACATGGTCGACTCCACACGCACTTCGCCGATCGATTCAGAGCTCCGTCGACTCGACAAACGCATCGAGGAGCTCATCAAGGCAATTGATCAGCTGAAGGAAGAAAATCGTGCACTGCGGCAGCGGCAGGATATCCTCACCGCAGAGCGCACCTCCCTCCTGCAGCGAAATGAGCAGGCCCGCACGCGGGTCGAAGCGATGATCGGCCGCCTCAAGGCAATGGAGCACAGCGCATGAGCGAACGCGATTCGAGCCGCCCCCTGAGCGTGCGTATCCTGGAAAAGGAATATTTTGTCGCCTGCCCTGCCGAGGAGCGCACCGCTCTGCTCGACAGCGCCGAGCTGCTCAACGGACGCATGAAGGAGATCCGCGACAGCGGCAAGATCGTCGGACTGGACCGCATTGCCGTCATGGCAGCGCTCAATCTGGCCCATGAGGTCATCCGGCTGCGGGCGCGCGATAGCGGCAGCGAGCAGGAGACCACGCACCGCCTGCGCCACCTGCGCGAGCGTGTCGAAGCAGCCCTGGAGAACGGTCAACAGCTCGAGCTTTGATCTGCGTCTCCACCCGCATGCTGGCTTTGGTGTACAGTCACCTCAAGCGTCACCTGCGGTGTTCGACAGTGGGCTGGGTTACCTCTCGACCCTAATTGAAACACCCACGGAGCCAACGGCCTCGCGGTCAGCATTGTGCAAGTCTGCCTCGCAGCAGAAAGCCTTACCTGACCCAGGCGGCTCCACTTGTTGCTCCGGTCGAGAGCAACGGCTCGCACCGGCATCGGCGGGTGACGCCCCTTCCCTTCCTGCCTCTTGCGCCACCCGCAACGACCTCAGATCCGATGCATGCCGACGCCGTGATGAGTCGCGTGATCTCGTCGCCGGGCAGCGTGGCTCACGCATCATGTGTCGCGTGCACGCACTTCAGAGCGCGCATCACGCATGCATCGAGTCGATGTGAATGTGATCACAGATGCATTCACGTCGATGAGTTGCTTGTAATTTTGCAATGCGTGTATATACTCGGGCCCCGGACTAACCTGATATGGAGATCTTGTCATGGCGAAAGCAAAGAAGAAGGCCAAGAAGAAAGCTTCAAAAAAGAAGTAAGGCCTTCGGCGCCGGCGGGCGCGGATAACATCCTCGCTCGCCGCGCCTCACAAGTTGCAAACAGTGCCCGCTTCCAGCGGGCACTGTCACATCTGGACCCCGTAACTTCCACCCCGTAACTTCCACCTGCACCGCGCATGTCCGACGCTGCTCTCAGGAAGAAACAGCACGCCGCGGCGCAGGCCCTGGTGCATCTGCGCGACGATATGATCCTCGGGGTCGGTACCGGCTCCACCGTGGAAGCGTTCCTCGATCTGCTGATCTCATCCGGTGAGGCGCGCCGCTTGCGCGCCGCGGTCTCCAGCTCCGAGCGCTCCACGGCACGTCTGCAGGCCGCCGGCATTCGCGTCATGGACCTCAACGATGTTGCGGCGCTACCTCTCTACATCGATGGCGCCGATGAGGCCACGGCGCGCCGCGAGCTGATCAAGGGCGGCGGCGGGGCCCTGACGCGCGAGAAGATCGTGGCGGCGGCGGCCGAACGCTTCATCTGCATCATCGATGACAGCAAGCTGGTGAAGCGCCTCGGCGCCTTTGCGCTGCCCGTCGAAGTGATCCCCATGGCGCGCTCCTGGGTGGCACGTCGGCTGGCAGACCTGGGCGGACGACCGGTATGGCGCCAGGGCATCGTCACTGACAACGGCAATCATATTCTCGACATCCATGGCCTCCTGATCGCTGACCCCGTGGGTCTGGAGGCGCGCATCAGCCAGATCACCGGCGTGGTATCGGTAGGACTGTTCGCCGCGCGGCCCGCTGACCTGCTGCTGATTGGCACCGAGCAGGGCGTCGACAGTCTCTGAGCGGCGCTGCGTGCGCCCATCGCAGTCGATCCTCGCTGCGACCCATCGCAAACAGTCCGTGATGTCTGCGGCGCTCGCGGCGCAGCGCGCGCACGCGCGAGCGGCGCGATTCAGTCCTATCCTATTGACAGTTTGGGGTTACGACAGGCATTTGCATCGACAGTGTTCGCACGTTCGCGCGCCAGCCGGGAGGGCTCCGATGCCGATAAAAGTCGCTCAAATTGCACCGCTCTGCGAGTCCGTGCCGCCGCGGACCTACGGCGGCACCGAGCGCATAGTCGCCTATCTGACCGATGCCCTTGTGCAGCTCGGGTGCGAGGTCACACTGTTCGCCAGCGCCGAGGCGCACACGCTCG
Organism: Steroidobacteraceae bacterium; assembly: GCA_035502275.1. Lineage (GTDB taxonomy): Bacteria > Pseudomonadota > Gammaproteobacteria > Steroidobacterales > Steroidobacteraceae > FEN-1191. The sequence continues at coordinate 57,471 of DATJUN010000126.1, read as the reverse complement.
CCACGCTGATGCCGATGCGCGATCAGGCTATCCGCCTGGATCCGACCCCCCTGAAGTGCGAATGGGCGGCGCACGTGGCGATGCTCAAGCGCGTACGGGAGCTGTCCGATCGCTTCGACGTGCTGCACTTTCACATCGACCCGCTGCACTTCGCGATGTTCGAGGAGCTGGCCCCGCGCACCCTCACGACGCTGCATGGCCGGCTCGACGTCAAGGATTTCGGTCCGCTGCTGCAGGCCTGGCCGCACTATCCTCTGGTCTCGATCTCGCTCGATCAGCGCCTGCCGCTGGCGCGCGCCCACTGGGTCGGCAATGTGCCGCACGGCATTCCACGGGATCTGTATCACGGGCAGACGCGCCGGCGCGGCGACTATCTCGCCTTCCTGGGCCGTCTGTCGCCAGAGAAGGGTCCCGACGTGGCCATTCGCATCGCCAAGCGCGCAGGCGTGCCGTTGAAGATCGCCGCCAAGGTCGACAACACCGACAGCGATTATTTCCGCGAATCGATCCGGCCGCTGCTGGACGATCCACTGATCGAGTTCGTCGGGGAGATCGGTGAGGCCGACAAGCAGGAATTTCTTGGCGGCGCGCTGGCGCTGCTGTTTCCCATCGACTGGCCTGAGCCCTTCGGCCTGGTCATGATCGAGGCCATGGCCTGCGGCACACCCGTCATTGCCTGGAATCGGGGCTCGGTGCCCGAGGTCATCGATGAGGGCCTCACCGGCAGGATCGTCGAGTCCGAGCAGCAGGCGATCGATGCGGTCGACTGGGCCAAACTCGCCGATCGTGCCTGCATCCGCCAGGTCTTCGAGCGCCGCTTCTGCTCCCACATCATGGCCAGACGCTATCTGGACATCTACCGGCACCTGATGCGCGGACACAAGCTCGAGGTTCTCGGAGGCGGCGGGGCCGCCGCCGCGGCCGTCGGTGCACCGGTGCCCGCCGGGCTGAGCTGAGGCGCGAGGCTCGGTGAACGCCAGCCCCTCGGAAGCGGACGGGCGATCGGCAACCCCGTTGCCGGCCCAACCCGCAGCGTCCCAGGGCCGTGTTGCCGCGCGCCTGCACGCACTCAAGGATGGCGATACCTTCGTCGTGGCCGATGCCTTCGGCGATATCTACGGCGATGGCGACGGCATGTTCCACAACGACACCCGCGTTCTCTCGGAGTTGCGGCTGACGCTGGCGGGCGCGGCGCCGTCGCTGCTGTCAGCGGCGATCAGCCGCGACAATGTCTTCTTTGCCGCGCACCTCAGCAATCGTCCCCTGCCGCTGCTCGGCGGACGCTCCATCCCCGAGGGCGTGATCCACATCGAGCGCGCCCGCTTCCTTGCCAACGAGCGGCTCTACGAGCACATCGAGTTCACGAACTATGGTGACCAGGAGACCCTGGTGCCCCTCGGGCTGCATTTTGCGGCCGACTTTCGCGACATGTTCGAGGTGCGCGGTCAGAGCCGCAGCACCCGCGGCAAGCTATGGCCGGCGCTGGTGGAAGGTAACCGCGTCATCTACCGTTACGAGGGCCTGGACGGGCTCCTGCGCGCCATGGTGATCAGCTTCTCGCAGCCACCGAGCCGCTTGTCGGTGAGCCGGGCGGATTTCACCGTGATCCTGCCGCCGCGGGAGCGGCGTGAGCTGTTTCTATGCATCGGCACGCAGCCCGATGTCATCGCTGCCGATCGGCGCAGCTTCCGCCAGGCCGCCTCGCGGGCGCGTCGCGCCATGCGCGCGCGCATGCGCGGCGGGTCCCGCCCGCGCACTTCTGCGCGCCTGTTCAACGAGTGGCTGCAGAAGTCACAGGCCGACCTCGCCATGCTGACTTCCGACCTGCCCACCGGGCCCTATCCCTATGCGGGCATCCCGTGGTTCTCCGCGGCGTTCGGTCGCGACGCCATCGTCACGGCGTTGCAGACGCTGTGGCTCGATTCGAGCATCGCCCGCGGCGTGCTGCGTTTCCTGGCGCAGCATCAGGCGACCGAGACCTCGGCCTTTCAGGATGCCGCGCCCGGCAAGATCATTCACGAGACGCGCAAGGGCGAGATGACTGCGACCCGCGAATTGCCCTTCGGCCGCTACTACGGCGGGGTCGATACCACGCCGCTGTTCGTCATGCTCGCCGGCGCCTACGCCGACCGCACCGGAGACCTCGCACTGGTGAACGAGCTGTGGCCGGCGCTGCTGGCAGCGGTGTCGTGGCTCGAGCGCGCCGCCGATGTGCATCCCCACGGCTTCGTCGGCTATGCGCGCGCGGCACGCACGGGACTTGCCAACCAGGGCTGGAAGGACAGCGAGGACTCGATCTTCCATGCCGATGGACGCTACCCCGTCGGCCCCATCGCGCTGGTGGAGGTGCAGGGCTTCGCGTATGCGGCGCTCGCAGGCATGGCACAGCTCGCCGAGCGGCGTGGCGAGGCGATGGCCGCGATGCGCTGGCGCATGCGCGCCGATGCGTTGCGTGCCGAGATCGAACAGCGCTTTTGGATGACGGATGCCAGCTTTTACGGCATCGCCGAAGATGGGGAAGGCGCCCTCTGCCGCGTGCGCGCCTCCAATGCCGGGCTGCTGCTGTTCGCCGGCCTGCCGGCGCGAGAGCGCGCTGGCGCGGTGACCAGCCAGCTGCTGTCGGCGCCATTCAATTCCGGCTGGGGAATCCGCACGCTCGCCGAAGGCGAGGCCCACTACAACCCGATGTCCTACCACAACGGCTCTGTCTGGCCGCACGATACGGCGCTGTGCGCGGCCGGACTGGCACGCTACGGCGAGCGCGATGGGGTGGTGCGCATCGCCGACGAGGTATTCGAAGCGGCGGTGCACTTCGGCATGCGGCTGCCCGAGCTGTTCTGTGGCTTTCGGCGCGTCGCCGGAGAAGCGCCGATCGCCTACCCGGTCGCCTGTCTGCCGCAGGCCTGGGCCGCCGGATCGGCCTTCATGCTGCTGCAGGCCTGCCTCGGGGTGACGATTGATGGTTGGGACGGTCAGGTCCGCATCGAACATCCACGCCTGCCTACCGGCATCGATCGCTTGACGATTGCAAACCTGCCGGTCGGCCAGGGACACATCACGCTGCACTTCCACCGCGTCGATCAGCGGGTCGTCGCCTATTCCGATCAGGGCGCAGGTGCTCCCGTGTCCGTCCTGGTGCACGTGTGAACCACCCGGCACTCTACAGAGCCAATTGTGGTGCACGTCCTTAGCGACGGCGCGGCGGCTTGCTACATTCGGGCCTCGAGGGTATCGCACCCGGCGAAAGGGGCTCTGCTTTGGCGAAGATTACTTCGGGCGTCGGCCCGCGCTTTCCCCAGGTTCTGGTGCTCGTGGGCGCCACGGGCGACCTCGCCCGCCGCAAGCTCCTGCCAGGCCTGTTCCACCTGGTAACAGCGGGTTTCATTCCCGGCTGTCGCATCATCGGTGTATCGCTCGACGATCTGGACCGTGACGGCTTCCGGCAGTTCGTGCGCCAGGCACTCGATGAGTTCTGCACCCGACCGATCGTCGATGAGGACTGGCACAGCTTCGCGCGCGATCTGGACTATGTCCCCATGTCCGCCGGTGCCCTGCCCCTGCGTCAGGCCGTGCAGCATGCCGAGCAGTCACTGCCTGGAGAGAGCCGGCGCCTGCACTATCTGAGCGTGCCGCCCAGTGCCGCGCTCTCCGCGGTACATCTGCTTGGGGAGGCGAACCTGGTGGAGCGGTCGCGCATCATCATGGAGAAGCCCTTCGGCGTCGATCGGGCCAGCGCTGTCTCGCTCAACGGGCGGCTGCACGAGGTTTTCGACGAGGAGCGCATCTTTCGCATCGATCACTTCCTCGGCAAGGAGCCGGCGCAGAACATTCTTGCCTTCCGCTTCGCCAACGGCCTGTTCGAGCCGATCTGGAACCGCAACTTCATCGATCACGTGCAGATCGATGTCCCCGAGACCGTCGCGTTGGGCAAACGCGTGGCCTTCTACGAGACCGTCGGCGCGTTTCGCGACATGGTCGTGACGCATCTGTTTCAGATCCTGGCGTTCGTCGCCATGGAGCCACCCACGGCGCTTGAGCCCTCGCCCATCAGCGAGGAAAAGAACAAGGTGTTTCGCAGCCTGCTGCCGATCCAGCCCAGCGACGTGGTGCGTGGCCAGTACAGCGGCTATCGGGCCGAGGAAGGCGTCGATCCCGAATCGGACACCGAGACCTTCGTGGCCCTCAAGTGCTCGATCGACAATTGGCGCTGGGCCGGCGTGCCGTTCTATCTGCGCACCGGCAAGCGCATGGCCGAGGGCCAGCGCATCATCTCCATCGCGTTCCGTGAGCCGCCCAAGAGCATGTTCCCCGCAGGTTCGGGCGTCGGCGCGCAGGGTCCGGACCATCTGACCTTCGATCTGGCCGATGCTTCCAAGATGTCGCTGTCGTTCTATGGCAAGCGCCCGGGGCCCGGCATGCAGCTCGACAAGCTCAGCCTGCAGTTCGCCATGCATGACACCGGCCACATCGGCGATGTGCTGGAAGCCTACGAGCGGCTGATTCTCGATGCGATGCGCGGCGATCACACCCTCTTTACAAGCGCCGAGGGCATCGAGCGGCTCTGGGAGGCGGCCACGCCGCTGCTGGAGACCCCACCGCCCGTCCGTCTGTATTCGCCCGGTTCCTGGGGACCGAACGCGATTCACCAGCTTATCGCGCCCCACGCATGGCGCCTGCCCTTCGAGCGCGCCTGGCGCGATCCCAACCGCGTAGGCAGCTGAGCGCACGCGCCCGCGCCGGGCGTTCCATGTTGACTAGACTCCCTGGATGGCCCTGAATGTCCCGGACGGCCCCCGAGGAGGTCTCATGAGCGATGAACTGGTGTTCTATACCAATCCGCAGTCGCGCGGACGCGTCGTGCGCTGGATGCTCGAGGAAGTCGGGCAGCCCTACCGCACTGAAGTGCTCGAGTTCGGCGCTGCGATGAAGTCACCGGCCTACCGGCGCATCAACCCGATGGGTAAAGTCCCCGCCCTGTGCCATGGCAGCACCGTGGTTACCGAGGTGGCGGCGATCTGCGCTTACCTGGCCGATGCCTTTCCGCAGGCAGGGCTGGCACCCCCCAGCACCGATATGCTGCGCGGTCCCTACTACCGCTGGCTGTTCTTCGCCGCCGGCCCCGTCGAGTCGGCGGCGAGCAACCGTGCGCTGGGTTTGAACGTCCCGGCCGGTCGCGAGGCCATGATGGGCTACGGCACCTACGAGCTGGCCATGCAGGTGCTCGAGCAGGCGGTCTCGAGCGTTGACTATCTGGTGGGCAATCGTTTCTCGGCCGCGGATGTCTATCTCGGCTCGCACATCGGTTTCGGCATGCAATTTGGCACCATCGAGAAACGTGGCGCGTTCGAGCGCTACTGGTCGCGCCTGAATGCTCGCCCCGCCAAGCAGCGCGCCGATGAAATCGACGACGCACTGATCCCGCGCAAAAGCTGAGCCGTTCCTAGCCGTTCCTAGCCGTTCCTAATGGTGCGTCCTGGAGGCCGCGGCCGCGGCGGCGGCGTGGGGGGAGGATAGCAGCGGGGCAAGCACCCCGGACATGACGTGCAAAAACTCGTCCGAGCGCACGAACGCCGCATAGTGTCCCGCATCCGAGATCGTCAGGAATTGCTTGCGCGGCGCCTGCAGTTCCTGCAGCCAATGCATCGCCAGGGGCGCGGGGCTGGTGCAGTCGACGGCACCCTGGATCACGAATATCGGTACCTCGAAGCTGCCCTGCAGCCGCCGCGGCGCGAATTCGCGCTGCTGGCGGGCGAGCAGCTGCGCCGAGAGCGCCCTGCCCTCGAGCCAGTCATCCAGGTCATGCACCGAATAGCCGGGGGCCGCCAGCGCGAAGCCCAGGCGCGCATCGCGGAAGCGCTCGCTCTCGGGACCCTCACAGACATCGCGCCAGCGCGCCAGAATCTGCTGCGCTGGGCTGCCCTCGACATACGGCGGCATGCCCGCGGCCTTCAGCGCCGTCACTGCCTGCTCATCGTGCGCGTCCTGGGCGGTCTTGAGCGCGAGCGCATAAGCCTCGCGCTGGTCCTGCAGCGGATCGACTATCTGGCCAGTGCCCACATAGGCGAGAAACAGGTCCGGTCGCGCCTTGACCATCAGCAGCCCGAGCACCGATCCCCAGCCCTGCCCCACCAGGATGATCTTGGGTTGTTTCAGCCGCTCATGCAGATACTGCGCCACCTGCACCCCATCCTCGACCATGCGATCGAGGCTCAGCGCCGATGGCGCACCGCTGCGGCTGAGCGTCCGCCCGGCGCCGCGCTGATCCCACTGCGCGACGACGAAATCATGCTCCCAGGCCCGAAAGTAGGGATAGGACCAGGCGCTGGTCGCGTCCCCCGGGCCACCATGTACGAACAACAGCACCGGACGCGTGCGGTCCTCGCCCTGGATGCTGATCCACTGATCCATCCCGTCAATGGGCACATAGCCAGCGTCATCGATCGAGTCCGGTCCCTCGATCGCATACACCTGAGCGGTGCGGTGAGCGGCCTGCGCCAGCCACTGCTCCAGTCGCTTCTCGTCCAGCGTCGTGGCGTTGGGGAGGGCGGCAGCGATCTGGTCGACGCGCCGTGTCGTAGCGGCCTGGTCGGCCTGAACCTCGCCCAGCGTCGTATGCATGTCCATGAGCCGGGCGGCAACGAACGCCAGGCCGGCCAGAATCACCAGCCCCAGCAGATTGATCTCGAGCCACTTATCAGCTCTCATGATGCAGGCCTCCGTGCTCGCTAGAATAGAGCAACGGGCCGGGTAAGATGAGCTGAAGGGGGACCGCAATGCATCGCCTGCTTCCTCGTGGCGCGGCAGCGACGATCGCCTGCGCCGCGGCCGTGGCTGCGGCTGCGGCTGCCACAGACCCGCTGACGCCTGTGCAGCCGCCGGCCACCGCGCCGCGCGCGGCTGCCATCGTCACGCAGGAATTCATGCTGCCGAGCGCCGATCCGGGCTTGCGCCTGTATGTGCGCAACAAGCACCCAGCGGGTCTGCATGCGTTCAGTGCTGCGCGCACGCTGCTGTTCGTGCATGGGGCCACCTACCCGGCCGACAGCAGCTTCGATCTGCGACTGAACGGGCTGTCCTGGATGGACTACATCGCCTCGCACGGCTATGACGTCTATCTCATCGATCTGCGCGGCTACGGCCGCTCCACCCATCCGGCGGCCATGAACGAGCCGCCCCAGCGCCACGCGCCCCTCGAGGATACCGCCGCCGCAGTGACCGATGTCGGCACCGCCGTAGATTTCATCCTGCGCCGGCGCCACCTGCAGAAGCTCGACCTCATGGGCTGGTCGTGGGGAACGATCATCATGGGGTGGTACACGACACAGCACAACGACAAGGTCGAAAAGCTCGTGCTGTACGCGCCTATCTGGGTACGCACCGCGGGTCGCTCGCTGACCGATAGCGGATCGGCGCTGGGCGCCTATCGCACGGTGTCGGTGGCGAGCGCCAAGGCACGCTGGCTGCACGGCGTGCCGGCAGACAAACAGGCAGATCTCATTCCACAGGGATGGTTCGAGGCCTGGGCCCGCGCGACGTTTCCGCCGCCCGCCAGCGGCTCGACCGAGCTCGGCCTTCTGCGAGCACCCAATGGCGTGCTGGCCGATTCCCGGGCGTACTGGAATGCCGGCAAACCGCTGTATGACCCGGCAGAGATCCAAGTCCCGACCTTTCTGGCGCACGGTGAATGGGATGCCGATGCTCCGGACGACATGCTGTATGCAGTCTTTGCACGCCTCACTCATGCGCCCTACAAACGCTACGTGCAGATCGGCGAGGGCACGCACACCGTGATGATGGAAAAAAATCGCATGCAGCTGTTCGAGAGCGTGCAGCAATTTCTCGACGAGTCACTGCAACCCGGCGAGTGAGCGGGTCGTTGCCCTCGAGCTCAGCTTCCCGACGGAGTGCCCCCTTTCGGCCGCCGCCGGGCGCGACCGATGGCATCCGCTTCGCTGGGGACGGCCGCCGTTTTTTGTGTCGATTGCTCGTGCCGGGGCTTCGGCCGAACCAGGAAAGTGATTCCAGCCAGCGCGATCGAGCCCTTCATGGCTGGCTTCTGTCCCAGTTCGTCCGCGACCGCCAGAATCTCCTCATCGGGCGCCTTGAGCATGTCTTCTGCCAGCGCTGCCAGCAGGCGCTCAAAGCCGAGTTCCGCTGATGTCCTCATGGCTGCAGGAACTTCAGGCCGGCGCGTATCAGTGCACGCCGTATGCGTCTGCGTGTCGAGTCATAGTCGGTTCGTGAGATGCCATACCTCATGCAGGTCTCTTCCGGATTCTGTCCTTCATAGAGCGCGGCGATCACCTGTCGGGCCCGACTATCGGCCTCGAACAGCGCGCCAATGCGCTCCATCTGCTCGATGGCGATGACCCGGCGTTCGGCGCTGGGCGCTGGATCGACAAGCTCACTGTCTGGGAGACCAATGGGCGCGAGCTCTGCCAGCAGCTTGGGAAGCTGGCGTGCAGCTCTGCGACTCTGTCGCCAGTACTGCTCTTTCAGACTTCGCATGACGCCGGCCAGAAATGCCACCGTGGGAATGTCCGCCGGCTGTCGCCTCGAGCCATCGAGCATGCGCGTGAAGGCTTCCTGCAGCAGGTCCGACCAGCCCACATGCGGCGGCAGCCCTCGGGCATGTAAACGGGCGATGGCCTTCAGGCGTAGCAGATCCGTATCGTTTACGAGCCCGGCATCGCGCGCCTGTCCGGCCGGCGTTTCACGCACGAGGTCGTGGGTGCGTGGCCAGTTCTCAAGGTCAAATACGGGCTTCATCAACACCGTATGCGCCTATGGACGGGACCGCCGGACACCCGGACCGAAAAAATTGTGTCGACTGTCCGCTGTCCGATCACGCCCGGCAGAATCGCCGTCCTAGGCCGGCCGGTGTTGGGTGCCCGAGCCGGCGGTGATCGCCAGATAACGAGCGGGCGCGCTCACCCTGGCTGTGTGCCACACTCCTTTCGGAATCAGCAGCAGCCGACCGGCAGTCAGATCCACGTCCCTCGAGCCGTCGGGCAAATCCAGAATAAACGTCGCCCTACCTTCAACCATGAATAGGATTTCATCGCCCGCTGGATGCATTTCCCAGTTGGTCCAGTCGGCCTGCATGGACAGCGCCGACAGCAGCCGTCCCTGCTCGCTGCTCATCAGCCGCCGGATGCCCGAATCGGTTGGATGGCCGGACATCAACTGACGCCAGAAGTCCCCCCCGCCTGGAAGCGGTACCGCGGTACCGTCGGGTTCCAGCAATAAGTAGTTCTGAATCGGATCGATCGTATCGTCCGGCATTTGCTCACTCCTTCAGTTTCTCTTCTGGCCAACGATCGGCTTCAGACCCCCAAAGAACTGCGCAGTGCATCGAGCGTGCGCCGGATTATCTGCCGGGAACGCTCGTCAGAATCAAAAATATCGAACCCATGATGGCCCGTAGGGTGGGTCAGGAGATCGACCGTAGCGCCGGCCTCGATCGCAGCGCTGACGAAGCGGTCGAGTGTCGCATTTATCTGCGGATCATCCCGTCCTGCACGTGCCACGAGGATCGCAGGATCATCCGCCGCATCCCGCCCCAGCGCGGCAATCGCTGAATGCATTCCATCGTGCGCCGCATTGATAGGCTCCATCAGCGCGTAGTACGCGATGACGAGCCTGCACCAGCTCGGCCGCTCCCGAAGGACTGTAGCGAGCAGCAACCCACCGCCGGAGAAAGCCCACACGGCAAGCCTGTTCTCGTCGATTCCGAGCGAGGTGGCGTGCTCACGAATGTGGGATATGAGATCGGCAAGGTCCGCCGCGGCGACCGGCACAGCGTCAGATTCCAGGTAGCGATGATCAAATGCGATACCTACCATCCCCGAGGCGGCAAGAAGCTCGCCATAGGAGACGAAGACGCCCGCGCGGCGCGCACCCAGAACCGGAATGGGTCCGCCATGCACCAGAATGACGGCGGGGCACCGCTCCGGCGCGTGATTCGGGGTATACAGATCGAAGCAAAGCGGCGAGCCCGCGGTGCTCTTGTACGGCTGCGCTTCCCGCTTACGCACCTCTGCCATTCCGGGCACGCTGTAGACAACGCGGCGGCGCCGAATGTCTTCGATGCTGGGTTTCGATTCCATCGGCCTGCTCCGGCAGCCAAGCCTCACTGTACGCCGAACGTCTTCCAGTGCGGTGCCGGGGGCCTACCGCCACCAGCGGAGCAAATCAATTGGCTGGGGGACTAGGATTCGAACCTAGGTTAACGGAGTCAGAGTCCGCTGTCCTACCACTAGACGATCCCCCAGCAGTAGCGCTCCGGCGTGCCGCACCGGCAAGGTATCACCGGTGGGCTGCCGCGCCAGCGCATATGCACTAGCGCTTGGAGTACTGCGGGCCGCGACGTGCCTTGCGACGACCGACCTTCTTGCGCTCCACCTCGCGCGCATCGCGCGTGACGAAGCCGGCCTGACGCAGGGGCTTGCGCAGCGTCTCATCGTAGCGGATCAGTGCGCGGGCGATGCCGTGACGGATCGCACCGGCCTGTCCGGTGATGCCACCGCCGTCCACGTGGGCCTGAATGTCGAACTTGTCCGCCAGCTGTACCGTCTCGAGCGGCTGGCGCACGATCATGCGACCGGTCTCGCGGCCGAAGAATTCCTCGATCGGCCGATCATTGATGGTGATGCGACCGGTGCCCGGCTGCAGATAGACGCGCGCGGTGGAAGTCTTGCGCCGTCCGGTCCCGTAATTCGCGTTCTCTGGCATATCGATCCTGCTGGAGGAAACTGGGCGAAATCAGATCTGCAGCGGCTTGGGCTGCTGTGCCGTGTGCGGATGTTTGTCGCCCGCGAACACGTGCAGCTTGCGGAACATGCGCCGGCCGAGCGTCGTCTTGGGGAGCATCCCCTTGACCGCGAACTCCAGCGCCCGCTCCGGGTGCTGCTGCAGCAGCTTGCCGAGCGCGATCGACTTCAGGTTACCCAGGTAGCCGGTGTGGTGATGATAAAACTTGTCATCCAGCTTGTTGCCGGTGACCGCGATCTTCTCGGCGTGCAGCACCACGATATGGTCACCCATGTCCACATGCGGGCTGTAGTCGGCCTTGTGCTTGCCCTTCAGGCGCAGCGCAATCTGCGAGGCGAGGCGCCCCAGGGTCTTGCCGCTGGCGTCCACGACGTACCAGTCACTCCGCGGCGTCGCGGGCTTTGTGAATTGGGTCTGCATGATCCTAGAGGTTCTCCAGCCCGCGCCGGGGCTGCCTTGCCGAAGGGCGCGGAAGTTTACTGAAGGGCCGGCGGCTTTGCAAAAGCCCGGGAGCGCCGCCGTGCCGGCCTTGGGGTGGGTGCTTCCCTTCCCGGGCTGGCCGGACCCTCTCATATATACTGCTCGCATGACTGCCCCCATGCCCCGACGCGGTCTGCTCGATTCGCTGCTGAGCGTTGCCGATGAGGGCCTGCGCACCCTGTTTGCGCCCTCGCGGAGCAGCCGCGCGCTGCCCCTGCCGCCCGATCCGCCCATGACGGAACCGGAAAAGCGCCACATTGCGGGGCTGATTCGCGTCGATCACGCCGGGGAGGTGGCTGCCCAGGGCCTGTATCGGGGCCAGGCTCTGCTGTCGCGTCATGATGCGACGCGTGAGCTGCTGCGCCGCGCCGCCCGCGAGGAAGGCGACCACCTGGCCTGGTGCGAGCGGCGGCTCTCGGAGCTCGGGGCGCGGCCGAGCTATCTGAACCCGCTGTGGTACGCCGGCTCGCTGACCATCGGTGCCCTGGCCGGCGCACTGGGGGATGAGCTCAGTTTGGGGTTCGTCAGTGAGACCGAGCGCCAGGTCGAGGGCCATCTGGCCGCTCACCTCGAGCGTCTGCCGGTCGCCGATGTGCGCAGCCGCCAGATCCTGCAGCAGATGAAGTCCGATGAGCTCGCCCACGGCCAGGCCGCAAGCACGCAGGGGGGCACGGAATTGCCACCGCCCCTGCCGTGGCTCATGCGCTCGGTCGCCCGCATCATGACCGGTACCGCTTACTGGATTTGAGCTGCGAGACCCCCACACCGGGGCGCACGGGCGCGGGCCGGAGCGTGACGCACGCCGCAGTCCCGCCGCTCCGTCTGTTGCAGCCGAGACGCTTTATGTATAAATAGCGCCCCAAGTCCAGAATATGGATAACGACAGGGCACGTTCAACATGGAAGAGAATGTCAGACCGCTGAGCGACATTCCGGCGATCAACCGCTTCTTGAGTTACTGCCGCATCCGCACGGTGCCATCCAAAACCGTGCTGATCCACGCCGGCGACTTGCCCGACGTGCTCTATTACGTCATCAACGGCTCCGTCGAGGTCATGATCGAGGACGAGGAAGGCAATGAGATGGTCCTCGCCTACCTCAACAAGGGGCAATTCTTCGGCGAAATGGGCCTGTTCTACGAGCAGCCCACGCGCAGCGCCTGGGTGCGCACCCGCACCGCCTGCGAGCTCGCGGAGATGACCTATCCGCGCTTCCGCCAGGTCGCGACCGAAAGTCCGGGACTCATCTTTGAACTGGCAACCCAGCTTGCCACGCGCCTGGATCGCACCAACCGCAAGCTCGGCGACCTCGCCTTTGTCGATGTGACCGGCCGCGTCGCCCACGCGATCAATAATCTCTGTGAAGAGCCCGACGCCATGACCCATCCGGAGGGCATGCAGATCAAGGTCTCACGCCAGGAGCTCTCGCGCCTGGTCGGCTGCTCGCGCGAGATGGCCGGCCGCGTGCTCAAGGTGCTCGAAGAGCAGGGACTGCTGCGGGCCACCGGCAAGACCATCGTGGTCTTCAATGCCCGTCCGAAGATGAAGACACGTCCGGTCATCGTGCCGGCACGCAGTGCCGGCGTGGGCGCCGCCATGGCCGGCGGCATGTCCGCACGCCAGAGCGAGCGGCACAAGGCCGTGCTCGCGGATGACGACGACGACTGAGAACTGACCGCGCGGCTACCGGCTGGGCAGGTGCGCAGCGCGACAGCGCAATCTCGTTTCCGTAGAAAGAATCCGCCCCGTTTCTTGCTGCAGCAAGAAACACAGCGCCTCTATCGCGGGCACGTCACTCCAGCGCGCATCAGCCAGCGGCGCGATTGCCCGTAGCGGCCTCGGCGCGCGCGATCTCGCCACGCATGGCACGAATCGTCGCCGCGTAATCGGTGCTGCCGAAGATGGCCGATCCGGCCACCAGCGTATCGGCTCCCGCCTCCACGACCTGGGCGATGTTGTCGACCTTGATCCCTCCATCGACCTCGATGCGCGTGTCGCGACCGCTGGCGCGGATGCGCGCGTGCACGCGGCGGACCTTGTCGAGTACCCAGGGAATGAACTGCTGCCCGCCAAATCCCGGATTGACCGACATCAGCAGCACCAGATCGAGCCGCTCCAGGGTGTAATCGAGCCACTCGAGCGGTGTCGCCGGATTGAGCACCAGACCCGGGCGGCAGCCGTGCTCGCGGATCAGATTGATCGTGCGGTCCACATGATCGCTCGCCTCGGGGTGAAAGCTGATATAGGTGGCACCGGCTGCGGCAAAGTCCGGCACGATGCGATCCACCGGGCGCACCATCAGGTGCACATCGATCGGCGCTCGAATCCCATAGCGCCGCAGCGCCTGACACACGACGGGGCCGACGGTGAGATTCGGCACGTAATGGTTGTCCATGACATCGAAGTGGATCAGGTCCGCACCGGCGGCGAGCACGGCCTGCGCCTCCTCCCCCAGACGGGCGAAGTCCGCCGACAGGATCGAGGGGGCAATCCAGTGTCGCGCCGACGGCAGGGGCTGCGTTGACGGCAGGGGCTGCGCCGACGGCAGGGACTGCGCGGAACGGGGCTCGGCGGTGCTCATGACGCGCGAGTCTAGCGTATGCGCCGTGCGCCGCTAGCGTATGCCGCGCCGGATGCGCAGCAGCTCGTAGGCCGCCTGAATCTCCTGCGCCTCTTCCTTGGCACGCTCGAGCATCGAGTCGGGCAGGCCGTTGGCCTTGAGCTTGTCGGGATGGTGCCGGCTCATCTGGCGCCGATAACACTTGACCACTTCCTCGTCGGACATCGCGGGCTCGGCGGCCAGCACGCGGTAGGCCTGAGCCACCCGCTGCTCTTCGGAGACCCCGCCTGCCCCGCCGCGCAGGCCCGCAAACGGGTCCGCGCCAGCGCCGGCGCGGCCACCGGCTGCGGCGCCCATCCGAAAGCGCAGCACGCTCTCCATGCGATCGAAGTCGGCCGCCCCGACCCCGAGCGTCGCCGCGACGCGCTGCAGCCGTGCCCGCAGCAGCGCCGGCAGGCCATTGCCCGCCAGTGCCGCCTGCAGCTGGATCTGCACGAAGAAATAGGCGAGCTCCGGATACGTCACGATCGCGCCGCGCAGGCGGCGCAGATCCGCCGCGAGGTCATAGGTGGCCTGCTTGCCCTCACCGAAATAGCCAATGGCGGCCTGCACCTGCCCTTCCTGCAGGTGCAGCGCCTGCATGACGGCGCGCGCTGAGGCAATCTCCTGCTCCGAGACACGCCCGTCGGCCTTGGCGATATGACCCATGACGCGAAAGGTGGTCGGGAAGAACAGCTGATTGACCAGCAGCGGGTCGGGTCCGGCGCCGAAGAAGCCCAGGCCAAAACCGGACTGTGCCGCGCCCGAGTCGAACTGGTGTCCGATGACCACGCCGATCGCCGCCCCCACGGGCCCCAGGGTCAGCAGTCCGACCGCGCCTCCGACGAGCTTGCCAGTCCAGTTCATGAGCCGATCCGGTCCACTGCTTGACCCCGCCGCGGCGCAGACGGCAAGATGCGCGCCCCTTGCCGGCGCGGCACGTGCGCGCGGCACAGTATGGTAGCAAGCCTTGGCCCAGACACCCCTGGTCGCGGATGCACCCTTGTTTGAAACCGCGCTGAGCGGTCTGGCGCTCCTGCACCGCGGAAAGGTCCGCGATCTGTACGCCATCGACGATGAACATATGCTCATCGTCACGACCGATCGGTTCTCCGCCTTCGACGTGGTGCTGCCCGATCCCATCCCCGGCAGGGCGCGCGTGCTGCAGGCGATCTCACTGTTCTGGTTCGAGCGCATGGCGGCGCTCGTGCCCAATCATCTGACCCATCGTCCCCTGGATTCGGTCATCCGCGACCCGCTCGAGCGTGAGCGTCTGAGAGGGCGGGCAATGATCGTGCGCCGGCTCAAGGCGCTGCCCATCGAGGCGGTGGTGCGCGGCTATCTGGCCGGCTCGGGCTGGCGCGATTATCAGCGCACCGGCGCGGTGTGCGGCATTTCGCTGCCCGCCGGCCTGCAGCAGGCGCAGGCGCTGCCGGAGCCGCTGTTCACGCCGGCCACCAAGGCGGCGCTCGGCAGCCACGATGAGAACATCAGTTTCGCCGCCACCTCCGAGCTCATCGGGTCGTCGCTGGCTGCACAGGTGCGCGATACCGCGCTGGCGATCTACCGGCGTGCCTGCGCGCATGCGCTCGAGCGTGGCATCATCATTGCGGATACGAAGTTCGAGTTTGGCCTCGACGGCGCCGGAAAGCTCGTGCTGATGGACGAGGTGCTGACCCCCGATTCGTCGCGCTTTTGGCCCGCAGAGACGTGGCGGATCGGCAGCTCCCCGCCTTCCTTCGACAAGCAGTACGTTCGCGACTATCTCGAGACCCTGGATTGGGACAAGCGGGCGCCGGGACCGCACCTGCCCGCCGCTGTCATCGAGGCCACCAGCGCCAAGTACCAGGAGGCCCTGCATCGGCTGACGGGCCCGCCTGCAGGGTAAAGCTCACTCCCCTGCTATCGTCATCTCCGACAGCAGCACCGAGCCGGTCTGAATCGCCCCTTTGACGTCCACGTCGCTGCCCACCGCGACGATCCCTGAGAGCATCTCGCGCAGATTGCCGGCAATGGTGAGCTCGTGCACCGGATAGGCGATGCTGCCACCCTCGACCCAGAAGCCGCTGGCGCCGCGCGAGTAATCGCCGGTCACGCCATTGACGCCCTGGCCCATGAGCTCGGTGACGTACAGGCCCGTGCCCATGCGCGTCAGCAGCGTCTCGAAGCTGCCGGACTGCCCGGAGCTCACCAGCAGGTTATGGATGCCGCCGGCATTGCCCGTGGTGCGCAGCCCGAGCTTGCGGGCCGAATAGGTGCCGAGCACGTAGCCCTGCAGCACACCGGCACGCACCAGATCGCGATCGCGCGTCACCACGCCCTCACCATCGAACGGACTGCTCGCCAGCCCTTGGCGGATGTGGGGCCGCTCGATGATGTCGATGAACGCCGGGAACACGCTTTGGCCCGCCGCATCCAGCAGAAATGAGGCGCGCCGATACTGGCTGGGTCCGCGGATCGCACCGATGAAGTGACTGAAGAGGCCACGCGCAAGCTCGGCGGAGAACAGCACCGGTGCGCGGCGCGTGCTCAGACGCCGCGCATCCAGCCGCGCGAGCACACGCTCCGCTGCGCGCCGCCCGACGGCCTGCGCGGGCTCCAACGCCGTGGGGTTGCGCGCGACGGTGTAATAGAAGTCGCGCTGCATGTCCGAGCCATCCTGTGCCAGCAGCGCGCAGCTCAGGGAATGACTGGTACTCGCCAGCCCCGCCAGAAAGCCGAGGCTGTTGCCATAAACGCGCACACCGCTGTGTGTGGTGAGGGTTGCACCCTCGCTGTTCTTCAGGCGTGCATCCAGCGCGAGCCCAGCCGCCTCGCACTCGCGCGCCAGCGCGACCGCCTGCTCCGGCTCGAGCTCCCACGGATGGTGCAGATCCAGATCGGGAATGTCGCGCGCCAGGTCTGCCGGGTCGGGCAGCCCCGCGCACGGATCCTCGGTCGTGTGGCGGGCGATGGCCGCGGCCTTCAGCACGGTCTCGCGGACGGCCGTGGGCGACAGATCCGCCGTGCTCGCCGAGCCTTTGGCCTTGCCGAAGTACAGCGTGACCGACAGACCGCGGTCGCGGTGATATTCGAGCGTATCGATCTCGCCCAGACGCACCGTGGCCGTGAGCCCGCGCTGCAGGCTCGCGTCCGCATCGGCCTGACTGGCCCCGGTGCTCTCGGCCTCGGCCAGTGCTCCGGCAATGACCTGCTTGAGCTCGTCGATGCGCGAGCCGTCCACCTGCTGCGCCATGCGCTTCCCTATGCCATGATCGAAGCACCGATTGTAGCAGTGCGGGCCCCCTTGCCCGGATTACCCGCCGATGATCGACGATGATTCCGACGTCTCCGCGCTCGAGGAGCGCCCCAGCCGCAGTCAGCGCAAGCGCGAGGCCCTGGCGCTGCAGAAGCTCGGAGTCGCGCTCACGCGGCTGACCCCCACGCAGTTGGCACTGCTCATGACGATGGTCACGCTGCCCGAGGAGCTGCTCGAGGCGGTAGGGGAGTCACGGCGGCTTCGCAGCCGCGCGGCCCTGGCCCGTCAGCAACAATATATCGGCCGCATCATGCGCCGGGTCGATGCGGCGCCGATCGAGCGGGCTCTGCAGGCACTGAATGCTAAACTGACCGGATGAAGGTCCTGGTCGGCATCATCATGGGCTCCACCTCCGATTGGGAAACCATGGCCGCGGCCGCCGATACCCTCACGCAGCTGGGCGTTGGATTCGAGACACGCGTGGTCTCAGCGCACCGCACCCCGGATCTGCTGTTCGAGTACGCCTCGGGCGCCGCCGCGCGCGGCCTGGAAGTGCTCATTGCCGGGGCGGGGGGCGCCGCGCACCTGCCGGGCATGACCGCCGCCAAGACACTGCTGCCGGTGCTCGGTGTGCCGGTGGCCACGCGCTCCCTGGGTGGCCTCGACTCGCTGCTGTCCATCGTGCAGATGCCCGCCGGCGTGCCGGTAGCGACCTTTGCCGTGGGTCCGGCCGGCGCGACCAACGCCGCACTGTTTGCCGCCGCGCTGCTCGCCCCGCGCCACGAGCAGATCGCGCAGGCCCTGGCTGATCAGCGCCGCGCGCAGACGGCAGCCGTGCTGGCTCGTCCCGATCCGCGCTCGCCGGCCTGAACGGCGCGTCGTCCACCTGCCATCGCACCGGCCGCACCATGACCATCGGTATCGTCGGAGGCGGCCAGCTCGGCCGCATGCTGGCGTTGGCCGGCTATCCGCTGGGGCTCGATTTCCTGTTCCTCGATCGCAGCGCAGATGCGCCCGCGGCCAGGCTGGCCCCGCTGCTGGCGGGTGATATGGATGATCCCGCGCTGCTCGGCGAGCTCGCCCGGCGCAGTGAGGTCGTAAGCTTTGATTGGGAGAATGTCTCGGTGCACGCGTTGGCAGCCGCCGCGCGCACGGCGCGCTCAACGCGCATCGCCCCACCGCTGCGTGCGTTGGCCGCCGCTCAGGATCGCCTGAGCGAGAAGCGTACTTTCGAGCGCCTGGGCATCGCCACCACGCGCTTTGCGAACGTCGAGAGTCGCGCAGCTCTCGAGCGTGCCGTGCGACGCATCGGCCTGCCGGGCGTACTCAAGACACGCCGCCTGGGCTATGACGGCAAAGGTCAGTTCGTGCTGCGCGCGGCGGAAGATATCGACACCGCCTGGCAGCGGCTCGGAACCGCGCCCCTGCTCTATGAGGAGTTCGTGCCCTTCGACTACGAGGTGTCGATCATAGGCGCGCGCTCGCGCGATGGCAGCATCGTCATCTATCCGCTGAATCGCAATTACCACAGCGACGGCATCCTGCGCCTGACGATCGCACCCTGGAGCGTGCCAGGGCTGGCCCGCGCGGCGGCTCGCAGTCTGACGCGCGTGCTCGAGGCGTTTCGCTACGTGGGTGTGCTGACCATCGAGTTCTTCGTGCACCGCGGGCGCCTGCTCGCCAACGAGATGGCCCCGCGCGTACATAATTCGGGCCACTGGACCATCGAGGGCGCGCTGACCAGTCAGTTCGAGAACCACCTGCGCGCCATCGTGGGGCTACCGCTCGGACTGACGGCCGCGCGCGGCCATGCCGCGATGATCAACCTCATCGGAACCCTGCCGCCCGTGCGCTCCTGGCTGGCCGAGCCAGGCCTGCACTGGCATGACTATGACAAGCACGCGCGTCACGGGCGCAAAGTAGGACATTGTACGGTGGTGGAGGCCAGCGCCAGCCGACGCGATCGTAGGGCGCGATCCCTGCTAGCGCGACTGTATCCGCATCTGTCCCCCCGGCCGTAGTATTCTGGCCGGGCATGTACCCGGAACTGTTCAACCTCCGGGAACTACCGTTCCGGCTGACGCCCGATCCGGAGTTCCTCTACCTGAGCAAGGCCCATGCACGCGCCAAGGCGTACATGGAGTCCACGGTCTGGTTCGCCGACGGCTTCGTGGTCATCACCGGCGAGATCGGCTGCGGCAAGACGACGCTCATCGAAACCTTCCTCGCCGAGCTGGAACACGAGATCGTCGTGGCGCGCGTCAACCAGACGCAGGTGTCCTCGGTCGAGTTCCTGCAGGCCGTGCTGGTGCAGTTCGGCTTCAAGCCCTTCCAGATGAAGAAGGCAGAGCTGCTGGCCACGCTGCAGGACTTCCTGATCGAGCAGTACGACGAGGGGCGCAAGGTCGTGCTGGTCATCGATGAGGCGCAGAACCTCTCGCAGCGCGTGCTCGAGGAGGTGCGGCTGCTCTCGGGCATCGAGACGACCAAGGACAAGGTCCTGCGCATCATCCTGGCCGGCCAGCCCGAGCTCAACGACAAGCTCGATGCCCCCGAGCTCGAGCAGCTGGCGCAGCGCATTCGGCTGCGCTTTCACCTGCCCGCGCTGTCCCCGGCGGACGCCATTGCCTACATCCGGCACCGGCTGGAAGTGGCCGGATCGCAGGGCCGCGAGATCTTCGCACCCGACACCTTCGATCTGGTGTTTCGCTACACCGGCGGGGTGCCGAGGCTGATCAACACCCTGTGCGATACCGCCATGCTCGCCGCGTTCAACCAGAACCGCGACCAGGTGCATCTCGAGGATGTGCAGGGGGCGATCAACGAGCTGCAGTGGATCGAGTATGCCTCGCGCACCGGTACCAAGCTCATGCAGCTGCCCATCGAGGGCAGCCCGGCGAACGGCGATGAGCGTGCCCCGGGCACCGAAAGCGGACCGGCCTATGCGCGCATCCTCCTGGCCAGTGGTGGACACACGATCGCCACACACCTGTTGCACGCGGGCCGGCTCATCATCGGGCGCACGGCCGCCAATGACCTGCAGATCGACAGCCGCTTCGTCAGCCGTCATCACTGTCAGATCGTCACGTCGGCCCAGGCGAGCATCATCGAGGATCTCAACAGCACCAACGGCATGTTTGTTCAGGGCAAGCGCGTGCGTTATCACAACCTCAACGATGGCGACGTGGTCATCATCGGCCAGCACGAGCTGCTCTACATCGATGAGCGCAGCTCGCAGCGCCCTTCCGCCGAGGAACACGGCCACACCTCTACCACCGTGCTGCCCGATCACACGCTCGATACGCACACCTCCCACGCCCTGGATACCGCGACGCGCAGCTGATGCGCCGCAGCGTGCACTGAAGCAGTACACTGCCGGAGTCGGCTTTTCCGCGGAGTGCCCTTCGATGCCCACCTTCGATGCCACCAAGGCCCCGGCGCGCAATGCCTACGACGCCGATGTGCCCGGTAACCTGCTCAACTTCATGCTGCGCAGCTGGGCTCCCGGCACCCGCAAGCCCCCGCGCGTCATCGCCCACGCAGCCAGTTTCGCCGCGCGTCGGCGTCGGCTGTCGCAGCGCTTTCCGGGCGAGTTGTTGGTGGTGCCCAGCGGACATCGCAAGGTGCGCGCCAATGACACCTATTACCCCTTCCGGCCCGGCACGGATTTCTTCTACCTGACCGGCGCGCTCGAGCCCGACTGTGTGCTGGTGCTGCTGCCGCGTGCCGCCGGTCATGAGGCGCTGTTGTTCGTCGAGCCCAATCCGGGCAAGACCGACGCGACCTTCTTCACCGACCGCAACAAGGGCGAGCTGTGGGAGGGCTACCGGCCAGGCGTGCCGGAAAGCCAGGCGCGCTACGCCATCACGTGCCGTCCGTTGCCCGAGCTGGCCTCGGTGCTGCAGGCGGCGGCCGCGTTACCGGGTAGCCACGCGCGCATCGCACGCGGCTTCTCCGCCACGACCGAGGCGCTGCTGGGCGCGGCGGCCAGCGACCAGTCGCAGCGCGATGCACAGATGGCGACCTTTCTGTCGGAGATGCGCCTGATCAAGGACGCAGGGGAAGTGCGCGCGCTGCAGAGCGCCGTCGCGGCGACCCGACGCGGCTTCGAGGACGTCATCGCGCGGCTCAGGCAGGCCAGCAGTGAGCGCGAACTGGAAGGGGTGTTCTGGACGCGCGCGCGCATGGAAGGCAACGACGTCGGCTACACCTCGATCGTCGCCTCGGGCGCGCATGCCTGCACGCTGCACTGGAAGCACAACGACGGCGCCATCCGCCAGGGCGACCTGCTGCTGCTGGATGCCGGCATCGAAGGCCATTCGCTCTACACCGCGGACGTCACGCGCACGCTGCCGATTTCCGGAAAATTTACCCCCGAACAGCGCGCCGTCTATCAGATCGTGCTCGCGGCCCAGCGCGCAGCGCTGCAGCTGGTCAGGCCGGGGAACGACTTCATGGCCCCGAACAAGGCGGCCATGGCCGTGATCGCGCAGGGCCTGGAAGAGCTCGGCATCCTGACGGTATCTGCGCAAGAAGCCCTGCGCGATGAGAACCAGTTCTACCGTCGCTACTCGCTGCACAACGTCAGCCACATGCTCGGGCTGGACGTGCACGACTGCGCCCAGGCGCGGGCCGAGAATTACAAATACGGCAAGCTCGAGCCCGGCATGGTGCTGACGGTGGAACCGGGACTGTACTTCCAGACCGACGATCTGACGGTCCCGCGCCGCTACCGCGGCATCGGCGTGCGCATCGAGGACGATGTACTCGTGACGGCCCGGGGCCACCGCGTGCTCTCGGCGAGCCTGCCCAGCGAGGCCGACGAGGTGGAAGCCTGGATGCACCGCATCTGGAAGGCGCGCCGCCGCTGAACCGCCTGCGGCGCGCGAAACCTCAGGCCGTGCCGCCCACCGTGAGCCCGTCAATGCGCAGCGTCGGCTGCCCGACCCCGACTGGCACGCTTTGGCCTTCCTTGCCGCAGACACCCACGCCCTCGTCGAGCTTCAGATCGTTGCCGACCATGGCCACGCGCATCAGCACGTCGGGGCCATTGCCGATGAGCGTTGCGCCCTTGATGGGTGCGCCCAGTTTGCCGTTCTCGATGAAATAAGCCTCGCTGGCCGAGAACACGAATTTACCCGACGTGATGTCGACCTGACCGCCGCCGAAGTTGGCGGCGTAAATGCCGCGCGGCACCGAGGCGAGGATCTCGGCCGGATCGTAGGAGCCCGGGCGCATGTAGGTATTGGTCATGCGCGGCATGGTCACGTGCGCGAAGGACTCGCGCCGGCCATTGCCGGTCGGACGCATGCCCATCAGGCGCGCATTGAGCCGGTCCTGCATGTAGCCGCGCAGCACGCCGTCCTCGATGAGGACGGTGCACTGGGTCGGGGTACCCTCATCATCGATGTTGAGCGAGCCGCGCCGGCGCGGCAGGGCGCCATCGTCCA
The DNA here is from genome assembly GCA_035502275.1 of Steroidobacteraceae bacterium. Classification (GTDB taxonomy): domain Bacteria; phylum Pseudomonadota; class Gammaproteobacteria; order Steroidobacterales; family Steroidobacteraceae; genus FEN-1191. The sequence goes on along the minus strand of DATJUN010000126.1, from coordinate 34,933 downwards.
CGACCGTGCAGCCCGGCGCCGCCACGCGCTCACCAATACGATTGGTGAAGGCAGAGGTGCCCTTGCGGTTGAAATCGCCCTCGAGGCCGTGGCCGATGGCCTCGTGCAGCAGCACGCCGGGCCAGCCGGGGCCGAGCACCACGGTCATGGGACCGGCCGGCGCGGGCACCGCTTCCAGGTTCACCAGCGCCTGGCGCACCGCTTCGCGTCCCAGCGCGAGCGGCCGATCTTCCGCCACGAGCTCTTCGAGCGTGTAGCGGCCACCGCAGCCGCAATAGCCCTGCTCACGTCGTCCGCCCTGCTCCACGATGACACTGACGTTCATGCGCACCAGCGGGCGTACGTCGGCCGCCAGCACCCCGTCGCTGCGCGCCACCAGCACCAGCTCGTAGGTCGCGTGGACGCTGGCCATGACCTGCGTGACGCGCGGATCGATCCGCCGCGTTTCGCGGTCGATGCGCTCGAGCCAGGCGATCTTGGCCTCATCGGCCAGCGCGGTGCGCGGGTCCACCGGCAGATAGAGCCGATGGCCGCTGACCTGGCGCCAGGCCTGCAGCGGTTGGGACGCTCCGGTCGCGGAGATGGCGCGCGCCGCGCGTGCCGCCTCCTCCAGCGCCGGCAGCATGATCTCGTCGGAATAGGCAAAGCCGGTCTTCTCCCCGGCCAGGGCACGGACCCCCACGCCCTGCTCAATGGCGGCGTGGCCTTCCTTGACGATGCCGTCCTCCAGCGCCCAGCTCTCCTCGCGCGAGAGCTGGAAGTACAGGTCGGCGGCATCCACGGCCGAGCCGAGTACGACCCCGAGCGCCTTCTCGATGCGGCCGTCATCCAGCCCGGCGGGGGCCAGGATCCCCTCGCGCGCCAGGCGCAGCGGGTCGGCCACCAGCGCGGTCGCGGGGGCGGTGGAGCTCATGTCGGCGGAAGGTGTGCTCATGGGGTTCCGATTGGTTTCTTGAGGGCGCCTGGCCCGGATCACAATACTCGATGGGTTAGAGCGGGGAAACGCCGGCGCGTTTCCTCCTGCGCCGCCAGATCGAGCGTCGCCGTGACGATACCGGTGCCCTCGGGCAGCCGCGCCAGTACCACCCCCCAGGGGTCCACGATCAGGCTGTCGCCATAAGTCTCGCGGCCGTTGTCGTGCCGCCCCCACTGCCCAGCGGCCACGATATACGCCAGATTCTCGATGGCGCGCGCGCGCAGCAGCGTCTCCCAGTGCGCCCGTCCCGTGGGCACGGTAAACGCCGCCGGCACCGTCAGCCACTGCGCCCCCGCGGCTGCCAGCAAGCGGTACAGCTCGGGAAAGCGCACGTCATAACACACCGACAGGCCGAGCATGCCCGCCGGCGTGGGCACCACCGTGGGACGCGAGCCCGGCGCGATATTGGCCGATTCCCGATAGCTCTCGTTGCGATCGGGAATGTCCACGTCGAACAGATGGATTTTGTCGTAGCGCGCCATGCGCCGGCCGTCGTCCGCATACACCAGGCAGGCGGCCGCCACGCGCTCCTCGGGCGAAGCAGACAGCGGCGTGGTTCCCCCGACGATCCACAACCCGAGCGTGCGCGCCTGCTCGGACAGAAAGCGCTGCACGGGCCCGTCCCCATCGCGCTCGGCGATGGCGCGCTTGTCCGCATCGCGCCGGCCGATGAAGGAAAAGTTCTCCGGCAGCACGGCGACCCGCGCGCCGGCGTCGCGCGCCTGTGCCAGCAGCGTCGCAGCCGTGGCCAGGTTGGCCGCCACATCCGGACCCGAGCTCATCTGTAACGCCGCGACGGTCGCAGTGCTGGATGGTTTCACGTTGAGTCTCTCCACACAGGCACGCCGGCCTGCTCGAGCAGCAGCGCGGTCTCGAACAGCGGCAGTCCCATCACACCCGAATAGCTGCCCTGCAGCGTCTGCACGAAGACTGCGCCGAGCCCCTGGATGGCGTAGGCGCCGGCCTTGTCGTGCGGTTCGCCGCTGGCCCAGTAACGCGCCGCCTCGGCCGGGGCAATGCGTCGCAGGCACACCTGGCTGACTGACAGCGCCGAGCGTACGCCCCCGGCATCCACCAGCGCCACCGCGCAGTACACCTCGTGGGTTCGTCCCGAGAGACGCGCGAGCATCTCGAGGCCCTCGCGCTCGTCGCCGGGCTTACCGAGCATCTGTCCGTCGATCGCCACGGCCGTATCCGCGCCGAGCACCAGCGCTCGCGGGGAGGACACCCGCTCGAGCACCACGCGCGCCTTGCTCTCGGCCAGGCGCTGCACGCAATCGGCGATGGACTCGCCCGGTTCGCGTCGTTCGGCAAGCTGCGAGTGCATGACCTCGTGCGCTACGCCGATCTGTGCCAGCAATTGCGTGCGCCGGGGCGAGGCGGAGGCGAGGATCAGTCGCACGGCGTATCCGACGCTCTTATGGCTCAGGCGCGATGGTAGGGATGACCGCCGAGCAGGCTGGCAGCGCGATACAGCTGCTCCATGAGCAGCACGCGCGCCAGGCCGTGCGGCAGCGTCAGGCGCGACAGCGACCAGCGTCGCTCGCCGCGGGCGAGCACTGCAGCGTCCAGCCCGTCGGCTCCGCCGATGATGAACGTGAGCTCGACGCCGCTCGCCTGTTGGGCGCGCAGCCACGCGGCCAGTTCCGCGGTGGACAGCTCGTTGCCCTGCTCATCCAGTGGCACCACCCGCTCGCGCTCGGAGAGCTGGGCGAGAATCTGCCGGCCCTCGGCCAGGCGGGCGCGGGCGGCGGCATCGGCACCGTCTGCGCGCCGAACCGCGGGCAGCTCGGTCAGCGTCAGGCGCCAGGGGGGCCGCAGGCGGCGGCGGTAGTCTTCGCAGGCCTCATCGACCCAGCCCGGCATGCGCGTGCCCACGGCGATGACACGCATGCGCAAGGGCGAGGCTCAGCGCGTGGCGCTGCGCGTGCGCCGCGGCCGCGCGCTCTGAACACGGCCCGGCGCGCGCGCACGTGCGCTTGCGCCCCCGGCAGCCGGTCCTGCGGCAACGGAGGCGGCAGCGGCAGCGGTCTGCGCCGCGAGTGAAGGCTGCTCCCAAAGCTGCTCGATCGCGTAGAACTCACGCACGCGCGGCAGCATCACGTGGACCACCACGTCCTGCAGATCCACCAGCACCCATTCACCGTCGCGGCCGCCCTCCACCCCCATGGGGCGGCGCTGCCGCTCGCGGGCGCGATCGACGACGTGCTGCGCGATGGCGCGCACATGGCGGTCGGAATTGCCCGAAGCGATCACCATCGCATCGGCAAAATCGGTCAGGCCGCGTACGTCCAGCACCTTGATATTGACTGCCTTCATCTCGTCCAGTGCCGCAATGACCAGGGATTCCAGAGCGGTTTTGCGGCGCGCAGGCCGGCGGGGACGAGCAGGTGTGGACATGCGTTAGGGTTGCCTCCGTCAGGTCATGTTGCGCGCAGCATAGCATCCGGTGCCGGCGATGATGTCGCGTACGGCGTCGGGCACCAGGTAGCGCAGGTCCTGCCCCGAGCTCACCACGGCGCGCAGGTCCGTCGAGGCGATCTCTAGCTGCGTGACCGCCTGCACGTAGATGCGTCCGGCGAGTGAGCCATGCAGCTCGCGCACGCTGCCGGTGCCGCGGTCCACCATGAGCTTGCCGAGCGGGCCCATCATCGGCGCCTTCCACCCCGGACGATGCGCGACCACGACGTGGCAGAGCTCGAAGATGTCGCGCCAGCGGTGCCAGGTCGGCAGCCCGAGGAAGGCATCCATGCCCAGCAGCAGGCACCGGGGGTGCTGCGGATAGTCGGCGCGCAGCTGCGTCAGCGTATCGATGGAATAGGACGGGCCCTGGCGGTTGGTTTCGCGGTCATCGACGACGAAGCCGGCCTGGCCGGCCACCGCGGCGCGCACCATCTGCAGCCGCAGCTGCGCGGGCGCAAGCGGCACCTCGCGGTGCGGCGGGTTTCCGGTCGGCAGAAAGCGCACCTGCATGAGCTTGAGGGTCTGGAGCAGCTCGAAGGCGGTACGCAGATGGCCGTAGTGGATGGGGTCGAAAGTGCCGCCAAACAGGCCTATGGGAGCTTCTGGCATCGCTGATAAGTGTGGTGGGGCGCGCGATCAGGCGCAAGCTGCACGCGTCACGTGCGCGCAGCGGCCTCGGCCCGCATCGGCGCCAGCAGCGGCGCGCGCGCAGTGCCGGTGAGCTCCAGCGCGAGCCAGGCGAGCTCATCCCAGGGATCGCCGCTGGCCAGACCCTTGGCGAGGCGGTCGACGGCGGCGGCGCGGGCAATCCAGCGCTGCGCCCGTGGGCCTTCGGCCGCCGCAGCGCGTATCTCGCGCAGCACCGCCCAGAGCACCAGCGTCGGCTCGGTGCCGGCAGCCCGCAGGCTTGCCAGGATACGCAGCGCCCGCCCGGTATCGCGTCCGCGCAGCGCCTCGCCGAGCTGGAATACGTCAAATCTCGCCGCATCCGTGCTGCCGGCGATGACTTCGGCCATCCCCACCCGCGAGCCGCGCGGCAACAGCAGTGCGAGCTTGTCGATCTCCTGCTTGGCCGCGAGCAGATTGCCCTCGCTGCGCTCGGCGAGCAGCGCCAGCGCCTCGGCATCGGCCGTGAGCCCGGCCAGGGCGAGCCGCCCGCGCAGCCACTGCGGCAGGCGGGCGCGCTCGACCGGCCAGATCGGCAGCCACGCGCCGGCGCTCTGCACCGCCCGCACCCAGGCGGCCTCCTGGCTGTCCCGATCGAGCCGGTCGGTGGCAATCAGCACCAGCAGGTCCGGGCCAGCCGCCTCGAGCAGTTTCAGCAGCGCGGCGGCGCCGACCGTGCCGGGCTTGCCGCTCGGCATACGGATCTCCACGATGCGATGCTCGGCAAACAACGACAGCGATTGCGCCGCCTGCAGCACCGCATCCCAGACGGCATTGCCGCGCTCGATGAAGAACACTTCGCGCGCGCTGGCGCCTGCGGCGCGTGCGCGCTCGCGAATGGCATCGAGCGCCTCGCCGGTGAGCAGCGGCTCATCGCCGGACACCAGATAGGCGGGCAGCAGCTGCCCGGCCAGATGCGCGGCCAGCGCCTCGAGCGTCAGTTTCATCGCCAGCTCATCGGTTGTGTTCCCTGTGGGCGCTATCTTAAGCTTCTGCACATGCCGACTCTCTTCGAACGCATCATCGGCGGGGAGATCCCGGCACAGTTCGTCTACCGCGACGAGCGCGTGGTCGCTTTCCGCGACATTCATCCGCGCGCACCCACCCACATTCTGATCGTGCCCATCAAGCCGATTGCCAGCGCCGATGACGTCAGCGCCGCGGACGAAGCGTTGCTCGGGCACCTGCTGGTCGTGGCCGCGCAGATCGCGCGCAGCGAGGGCATTGCCGCCAGTGGCTATCGGCTCATCGTCAACTGCCGCGAGCACGGCGGGCAGGAGATCTATCACCTGCACGTGCACCTGCTGGGTGGCAGGCCGCTCGGCCCCATGGTGTCGGGGTGAGCAGCGCCGCCAGGCGCGCCGGCCGCCACAAGCCACAGCCGCGCGACGGGCTGTATCCCTCCATCCGACCCTACCAGCGCGCTCACCTGCGCGTCTCGGCGCTGCACGAGCTCTACTACGAGCAAAGCGGCAATCGTGCCGGCAAGGCGGCGCTGTTCCTGCACGGTGGTCCCGGTGGCGCCACCGAGGCGGCGATGCGCCGTTTCTTCGATCCGCGACGCTACCGCATCGTGCTGTTCGATCAGCGCGGCTGCGGACAGAGCCGACCGCACGGAGAGCTGCGCGAGAACACCACCTGGGACCTGGTGGCCGACATCGAGACGTTGCGCGAGCACCTGGGCATCGAGCGCTGGCTCGTGTTTGGTGGCTCGTGGGGCTCGACGCTCGCGCTGGCCTACGCGCAACGCCACCCCGAGCGCGTCAGCGAGCTGGTGCTGCGGGGAATCTTCCTGCTGCGCCGCTCGGAGCTCGAGTGGTTCTACGAGAATCCGCAGGGGGCCGGCTCGCTTTTTCCCGATCTGTGGGAGCGCTACGTGCAGCCCATCCCGCCCGCCGAACGCACGCATCTGATGCACGCCTACTATCGGCGCCTCACCTCCCCGGATGCCACCACGCGGCGCGAGGCCGCGCATGCCTGGTCGACCTGGGAAGGCGCGACGAGCTTTTTGCGCACCAACAGCGCCTACGTGGCCAAGTTTGACGACGCCGACTATGCGAGTGCGTTTGCGCGCATCGAGGCGCACTACTTCGTCAACGCGGGCTTTCTAGAGCACGATGACCAGCTGCTGCGTGAGGTGCCACGCATGCGCCACATCCCCGGTGTCATCGTGCAGGGACGCTACGATGTGGTCTGTCCGCTGCGCAGTGCCTGGGACCTGCACCGGGCGTGGCCCGAGGCGCAGCTGCGCATCGTGCCCGACGCCGGGCACTCGGCCTTCGAGCCGGGCATCACGCGCGAGCTGGTCGCTGCGACCGATCGCTTCGCGCGCTGAGCCGCGCCGCCCATAACGACACAGAATCGCAACGAAACCGGAAACGCAACGACACGGAAAACAGGGAGGTTGCCATGGGATTAGCCAGGGGCTGGGGATTTCCGCTGCTGGTGCTGGTGTCGCTACTGGCACTGCTGCAGTACTTTCTCTTTGGAACGCTGGTATCGCGGGCGCGCGCGCGCTATGGAGTGAGCGCCCCAGCCGTCAGCGGCCACGAGATCTTCGAGCGCTACTTCCGCGTGCAGATGAACACGCTCGAGCTGCTGGTGATGTTTCTGCCGGCGCTGTGGTTCGCCTCGTTCTACGTGGCGCCGATCTGGCCGCTGCTGCTCGGCGTGCTCTATCTGCTCGGTCGTCTGCTGTACCTGCGCGGCTACGTCGCCGATCCGCGCCAGCGTGGACCGGGCTTCGGGCTGAGCATGCTGCCGATCCTGGTGCTGATTCTCATTGCACTGGTCGGTTGCATCCGCCAGCTGATCCTGTTCCACTGAAGGCCCGTCATTCAAGGATCTCAACCATGCCGATGCGCCGCATCGTCTTCCTGCTGAGCTTCGGACTGCTCACCAGCGCCGCCGCCTGTGGACTGGCCCAGGCTGCCAGCGAGCCAGCGAGCGGCCATGCCCATCATGCGGCGTCCGCAGGCTCTGCCGCCGGCGCCGCCGACAACGACAGCGCGCAGATGCATGCGCTCGGCCTGCTGCTCAGCCGTCAGCTCGGATCCTTTCAGCTCTCGGATCGCGAGCTGCGTGCCGTGCTGGCCGGCATCAGCGATGGCGTGCACCATCCCGAGACCGTCAAGACCGCTCAACGCTACGTGGCGCAGCTGCAGGCGCTGGAACGCACGCGCGGCCAGGCCCAGGCACAGCAGGAAGAGAAGGCCGGCACGGCCTTCCTGAGCAAGGTGTCTGCGCTGCCCCACGCCCGCACGACGAGCAGCGGCCTGGTATTCATCCCCATGCAGGCCGGCACTGGCCCGAACCCGAAGATCGGTGATCAGGTGCGCGTGCAGTACACCGGTCGCCTGGCCGACGGCACCGTCTTCGACAGCTCGGCACAGCACGGTGGCGCCGTGAATTTTCCGCTCGGCCACGTGATCCCGTGCTGGGACGAGGGCCTGCAGCTGATGAAAGTCGGCGGCAGCGCCCGCATTGTCTGCCCCGCCAAGCTCGCCTACGGCGACCGCGGCGTCGGCGATGTCATCAAGCCCGGCGCGACACTGGATTTCGAAGTGCACCTGCTCGGCGTTCTGCCGCCGGCCCCTGCCGCCGCCCCTGGGGCGCCCGGCGTGGCCCCGGCTGCGCCGCCGCACTGATCAGGATGACTCGATAGCCAGGTCCGGCATACCGCCGGGGGGCGGTCATGAAGTCCAACGACGAGCGCACCGCGCAGGTTGACGATGTCACGATGACGCGCCGGGAATTTGCGCGCGACGGGGCAGTCATCGGTATGGCGGGACTGCTCGGCCCGGCGCTCTTTGCCACCCGCGCGCAAGCGGCTGCACGCCATCATCGGCAGGATGCCGGGCAGACGAGCCCGCCTGCTGCGGTGAGGCTCGCGGAATACAGCCAGTATTTCATCGGCGCCCAGGGCGTGGAGCTGGCACGCGGCACCGTGGTCAATGGCACGCAGATCTCGGTGGAGTGCCAGATTCCAGCCGAAGTTCGCCATCCCTATCCCATCGTGCTGGTGCACGGCCACGGCGGTCAGGGCAGCGACTGGATGAGCACGCCGGATGGGCGCCCTGGTTGGGCGGTGCTGCTGCTCGAGCAGGGCTACAAGGTGTATCTGGTCGATCGCCCCGCCCAGGGGCGGGCACCCTATGAGCCGCAGTTTCACGGTGCGTTTCGCAATGCGCCGACCTACGAGGAGATTGCGCACGCCTATACGGGCGCGGCGGGCGCGGCGGGGCTGCACACACAGTGGCCCGGCAGCGGGCAGATCGATGATCCGAGCCTCGATCAGTTCATGGCCGCCCAGGGTCCTGCCTTCGCGGGCTCGCGGCGCGCTCAGCAGGTATGGGGCTCGCGCGCGGCGCTGCTGCTCGATGACATCGGGCCGGCCATCATCGTGGCCCATGGCGACAGCGCTGCATTTGGCTGGCTGGCGGCGGATGCACGCCCCGGGCGGGTCAAAGCGCTGCTGCTGCTGGAGCCCGGGGCACCGGTCCCCGACGTTTCCGGATTCGCCTCACCGGGCGTGCCCCTGTCCTCGCTGAAGCATCTGGGCGCTCTGCCGGTCGCTGTGATCAGCGCCGAGGCATCGGATTCGACCCAGGGCGACGCAAAGACCGTCGAGGCGCTGCGTCAGCTTGGCTGCGCCGCGGAACATGTGCAGCTGGCCGATCGCGGCCTGCATGGCAACGGCCACTACATGATGATGGAGCGCAATCATCGCCAAGTGCTGCAAGTACTGACGGACTGGTGGACGTCGCACGAGGGGACAGCTGCGGGAACGGGCGGCGATGACGGCGCTGGCGCAACCGCACCCGCGGCGAGCGCGCATCCGGAACAGGCCGCACTGGGCCTGTCCATTGCCGAGCAGGGCTGCTTTTGGGTCGGAATCGGGCGCAAGCCCATGCCGTACGGAACCATCGCCGCCGGTCAGTCGTACGTACAGTATTTCGTGCCTGCGAAGGTCCGACACCGCTATCCCATCGTGATGATCCACGGCGGCGGCTCGCAGATCACGAACTTCATCGGCATCGGCCGCCGGCCTGGATGGCTGCACTATGCGCTGCAGGAAGGCTATCGGGTCTACCTGTACGACCGGCCGGGCTATGGACGTGCTCCCTATCATCCCGACGCGCTGGGTCCGGGGCAGATGCGGCCGTTCGCGACGCTCGAGATCATGGCCAGCATCGCCGGCGCCGGCCGCGAGTGGCCCGGCAGCGCGGTGGCCGGTGAGGATCCGCTGCTGGCGCAGTTCGCCGCTGGCGAGGTCGGCAACGTGGAGGATCTGCCGCTGCACAGCCAGTTCTGCGCGCGCGGCCTGAATGAGCTGCTCGATCGCATCGGCAAATGCATCGTCCTGACGTATGCCGCCGGCGGTTTCTTCGGCTGGAAGCTGGCCGACGATCGACCCGATCGCGTCGCGGCCATCGTGGCTGCCGAGGTCAATGGCCGACCGTTCGATAGCCAGTGCCCCTGGGGCCTGACCGCGCTGCCGATGACCTACGATCCGCCGGCGCGCTCTGCGCAGGAATTCAACCTGGTGCGCAAGAGCATGCCCTCGGACTGGCCGCGGCCGCTGATGCCCTACCAGCTGCAGGCCGAGCCGGCGCGCCAGCTCGTCAACCTCAAAGGCATCCCGATCATCTCCATCGTCAATGATGCCTACGGGCCCGGATCCGGCCCGGCGCAGGTCGCCTTTCTGAAGCAGGCCGGCTGCAGCGCCGAGTGCGTGCAGCTCAGTCACATCGGCCTGCCCTACAACACCAATGTCATGCCGCTGGAAAAGAACAACCGCGTGCTGTTCGACCTGATCCGCGACTGGCTCGCTCAGCACGCGCCCGACGCGCTCTAGCAGAGCGGGTGCGCTGGCAACGGCGCGAGGATCTCACGCAGGGATTTCGGCCGACAGCCATGGCCGATACGCCGATCAGACCCCCAGCGGCTCGATGGCCTCATAGGCGCTCTTCAGCCAGGTCTTGAAGCGCTGTCGCTCCAGCATGCCGAAGCGCAGGCCGCCACTGCTCTCCCCCTCGGCAGCCGACCAGAAACTGCTGCTGTTCTCATCGATCTTCAGCATGGTGGCGTCGGAGAGATGCTTGAGCGTCACCGTCGCCGCGTTGAAGGCGTGCGCGCGCTCGGGTAAGCCGGAGCTGCGGAACAGATGAAAGTCATCACCGCGCAGCTGATTGAGCACGATGACGTAGCTCAGGCGCTGCCCATAGCGATCGAACAGACGCCGCAGCAGATCCACTGAATCGCGTCCGCTGTCCATGACGTGCCAGTAGCGGATGTTCAGCCCGATCTCGCGCGCGACCTCGAGCAGCTGCGACTCGTCCATCCACTGGGTCAGCGGCTCCTCGGCCTGCGCCGCAAGATCCACGATGATGCGTCGCTCGGGATTGTCCGTCGCCGATTCCACGATCGCATCCAGACTCTCATAGCGATCCACGAGCACCGCAGAGGCATAGTCCGCGTAGAAGCGCATCAGCGCACCGTGCGAACGATCGGCATCGAAACCCAGAAAGGGGATGGAACGATCGATGCAGTACTGGGCGAGCAGGCGGGCGACGACGGATTTGCCGACACCGCCCTTTTCGCCACCGATGAGATGGATATTGGCCACGGCGAGTCCAGATACGCAGCAGGATCGGCAACGCTAGCACAGTGCCAGGACACTGCGCAGTCATTGTGCGACCGCAGAATGGTGGATTATGTCAGATGACGAACGGTATCAGCAGTTTCGTGCGCGACCGGTATTCCTCATACTCGGCCGGAAACTGCTCCAGCATGAGCTTTTCCTCGCGCAGCGCGCTGACGATGAAATACGGCGTGAACAGCAGCAGCGGCAGCGCCCAGAACAGATCGTCTGACAGCGCCGATCCGAGCATGCCGAGCATCAAACCGCCATAGATGGGATGACGCGCATAGGCATACGGGCCGCCCGTGACCAGCTGCGGCTCAACCTTCTGCGACATCGGCATGCCCCAGTTACGGCCCAGCTGGATGCGCGCCGCCATGGCGAGGCCCAGACCGAGCGCGCAGAGCGCCAGGCCGATGAGCGCAACCGACCCATGCGGCATCAGCACGGCACGCGCCTGCCGCAGCCAGAGCCGCAGCTGCGGCGAACGCAGCAGGACGATGATCAGTGCTATCAACGCCACACGCAGCGGCAGTCCGTAGTATCGCTGACGGGTAACGTTGGGCTTGGCTTTGCTGGCCGACACGAGCCAGTAGCACACCAACACCAGCCACATCGCCGCAACGGCGAGGTGAACGATCAGCAGCGCTCCCGCAGCCCTGTGCGGCACCGTAGCGATCATTGGACGATGATCCGCGCGCTGCGTCGGTAAGTCCAATACGCGCTCGCCCAGTCGATCAGCACCACCAGGCGATTTCGAAAGCCGATCAGAAAGAAAATATGCGCGCTCAGCCATATCCACCAGGCAAGGATGCCGGCGAGACGCAACGGTCCGATCTCGATGACCGCCGAGCGCCTGCCGACCGTGGCGAGCAGCCCATAGTGCCGGTAGCGGAAGGCGGGTGACACCGCTCCGCGCAGTCGCGCACGCAGCGCACGTGCCACGTGATGGCCCATCTGCTTGGCCGCCGAGGCAATGCCGGGCACGGCGCGCGAGCCCTGCGTGACCTGCGCAAGATCACCGGCCACGAAGACCTCCGGATGACCCGGAAGGCTCAGATCCGGCGCCACCGGGACGCGTCCGGCACGATCGAGGGCCACTCCCAGCTGCCGGCCGAGCGGCGAGGCTGCCACGCCGGCGGCCCAGAGCACCGTGCGGGCCCGGATCCACTCTGCATCGACGCGCACGCCCTCGGCGTCGATGGCCGTGATCGGCTGACCCGTGCGCACCGTGACACCCAGACGCTCGAGCTGGCGTTGCGCGGCTGCCGACAGTGACTCGGCGAAACCGGGAAGCACGCGAGTGCCGGCTTCCACCAGCAGCACCCGCGCCGCTGTCGGATCGAAGTGGCGGAATTCGCGTCGCAGGGTGTGGCGGGCGATCTCGGCCAGGGTGCCGGCGAGCTCCACGCCGGTCGAGCCACCACCGACGATGACGAACGTCAGCCACGCCTGTCGCTCGTCCAGCTCCACCGCGGCCTCCGCGCGTTCGAAGGCGGTAAGGATGCGGGCACGCATCGTGAGCGCATCCTCGAGGGTTTTCAGGCTCGGCGCCGCGCTGGCCCATTCATCGTGACCGAAGTAGGCGTGGGCTGCGCCAGCGGCCACTACCAGGTAGTCGTAGGGGTAGCTGCGCTGTGCCACCTGCACACGGCGCGTGAGCAGATCGATGCCATCCACCGTTCCGAGCAGCACCGTGACGTTGCGTTGATCGCGCAGGATATGACGCAGGGGCGCCGCAATGGATGGCGCTGCCAGCCCGGCGGTGGCCACCTGATAGAGCAGCGGCTGGAAGGTGTGATGATTGGCGCGGTCGATCAGCAGCAGGTCGGCCGCGGCATGCCGCAGACCCCGCAGAGTCTGCAGCCCGGCAAAGCCGCCTCCGATGACGATGACGCGTGGTTTGGCGGGCACGACCGCCCCAACCTATCCGGAATCGGACCGATAATCCACGCCTGGAGGGCCCGGGGGCCGACGCGTCGTAGGCGCCCGTGACATTGCGGGATTGTGCCGTATAGGCTTCAATGACAAAGCGTGGCAACTGCCTGCCCGGAGGCTGCGGTGAAGTGTCCCCGATGCAATGTCGACCTGCAGCCCGTGGTGCGCCATCAGCTGCCCGTGAATCATTGCCCCTCCTGTCGGGGCATCTGGCTCGAGAGCCCCGAGCTGCAGCAGCTCGAGGACGAAGTGTTCGACTTCGGTGACCGCTGGAAGGGCACTCTCATCTTCAGCTCCTCCGCGACGCCTCACAAGTGTCCCGAGTGCACCGCGCTGCTGCGGCGCTTCCGCTATCGCTTCTACGACCTGGAGATGGAGTTCTGTCCGAACCAGCACGGCTACTGGCTCGATGACGATGAAGATACGCGCGTGCTGGAGCTCATGAAACGCGAGGAGGAGGACCTGCAGCGCAAGCTCCTCGCCGAGGACAAGTGGTCGGCCACACTGCGCCACATGCGCTCACACTCGTTTTTCAGCAGGCTGCGCGATCTGTTTCGCAACTAGCCGCGGCATCGCCCCGTGAGCGCGCCGCAGCCATCAACGATCCCGGCTCGCAGCAGCCACGCCTGCGCATCCTCGGCATCCTGCGCGAACCAGGCGGCGCTGGATCCGAGCCGGAAGCTGTAGCCCCACTCATCCATGTCGGCAAACAGGGTCGCGCGACTCACGCCCGGTAGCGTCCCGGCCATGAGCACCTGCAGGTAGCACACGGCGCTCTCTTCGGCGTCATCACCGCCGGCATCACGATCCAGTCGGGCGCGACGCTGTGAGCTCATGCAGATGTAATGCGCTGCCTCGTGCAGGATGGAGTGCAGTGGCGTATCCGGGCGCGCAAACAATCGATCGCCCTGCAGGCCCGCCTCGCTCTCGCCCCAATAGGAGCCAGGGATCGATGCTGTGTCCGCCAGCACCTGCATGGACAGCCCGTAGCGCCCGAGCAGTCGCGTGACCGCAGCGGCATCCACCGTCGCCAGCTGCATCATCGCAGCGTCTGGGACACGATTAGCCTTTCTGCTGCAGGCTCGAGAGCCGCCGCATGACCACGCCGGCCAGCTCATCGCCGAGAGCGGCGCTGAGAATCTGCTGCTCGCGCTGCTTGGCGAGCTGGTCGCTCTCGCTGTAGTTGTAATCGCGCACCTGCGAGAGCTGCTCGGGAGCCACGAGGACCTTGCCTCCCGCCCCCTCCACCGAGAAGCGCACCAGATAGGTGAGCTCGTACTCGGTCGGAACGTTGAGACTGGAGACGGTCAGGATGACATCCGTGGTCGAATCGGCCAGCACGTGCACTACAGCCGCGCCAGGATCCTTGATGTCGTCGGTCAGGTGCGCACCCGAGGCGAGCAGCGCACGGCGCAGGCCGAAGTAAAACTCCGACTGCGGATCCACCGCATCGATGCGCACCGTGGCGAGCGCCTGGGGCAGCGCATAGCGCCCCTCGAGATGAAAGCCGCAGCCGCACAGCAGCAGCGTGATCCCGGCGAGACTCCCCGCGCCCAGCACCCTGACGGCGCCTGCGCGCCTGGCAACCCCGGACCGCCCTCGCTCGCGCGGGATGTTCATACCACCAGATTGACCAGCTTGTCGGGCACGTGGATGCTTTTGCGCACGGTTTTGCCGGCGATGAAGCGCTGTACGGTCGGGTCGGCCAGCGCCGCTTCGATGGCGGTCTCCGATCCGGTCCCCGGCGGCAGCTGCACGCGACCGCGCAGCTTGCCATTGACCTGCACGACGAGCTCCACGAGGGACTGCGCGAGCGCCTGCGGATCGGCCTCAGGCCAGGGCTCGTCGATGATTGCGCGCTCATGACCGAGCTCGTGCCAGAGCGAGTGGCAGACGTGAGGCGCGATCGGCGAGAGGCAGATCACCGCGATCTCGAGCGCTTCCTGGCGCACGGCACGTCCCACCGCATCGTCCTCGGCGTAATGGCCGATTGCATTGAACAGCTCGCGCACGGCCGCGATCGCGGTATTGAAGGTCCGCCGGTGGCCGATGTCGTGCGTGACCTTGGCGAGCGTGTGGTGTGCGAGGCGTCGCAGCTCGCGCGCAGCGTCACTGAGTGAGCCGCCCGACGGCGTGCCATCCGATTGCGCGCCGCCGTAGCGTGGCAGCGCGCCTGCGCTGACGTGATCGTGCACACTCTTCCAGAGACGGTGCAGGAAGCGGTACTGACCGATCACGCCCTCGTCGGACCACTCGAGCGTCTGTTCCGGCGGCGCGGCGGACATCGCGAACAGCCGCGCCGTATCGGCGCCGTACTGCTCCACGAGCGCCTGCGGGTCCACGCCATTGTTCTTCGACTTGGACATGGTTCCCAGCCCCTCATACTCCACGGGCTGATGGTCCACCAGCGACACCCCGCCCACGCGCTGGTTGTTCTCGTCGTACTGCGGCTCGACATCGGTGGGATTGATGTACTGTCGTCGCCCGTCGGGGAGCCTGCGGCACCAGATGTGGTTCAGCACCATTCCCTGCGTGAACAGATTGGCAAACGGCTCGCAGATCTTCACCAGACCCAGATCGCGCATGGCGCGGGTCCAGAAGCGCGAGTACAGCAGGTGCAATATGGCGTGCTCTATGCCGCCGATGTACTGATCCACCGGCAACCAGTAGTCCACACGCTCGTCCACCACGGCGGCGCTTTGATCCGCGCTGGCGTAGCGCAGGAAGTACCAGGAGGAGTCGACGAAGGTGTCCATGGTGTCGGTTTCGCGCCGCGCCGCGCCGCCACAGCCGGGGCAGCGACAGTTGACGAATTCGGCGCAGCGCGCGAGTGGGTTGCCGGCTCCATCGGGTACCAGGGACTCCGGCAGCACCACCGGCAGCTGATCATCCGGCACCGCCACCTCACCGCAGCGCTCGCAGTGGATCAGGGGAATCGGACAACCCCAATAGCGCTGGCGCGAGATGCCCCAGTCGCGCAGCCGCCATTGCACGCGCTTGCGACCGCGTCCCTCGCGCTCGAGGGTATCGGCGATCGCATCGACCGCTGCCAGTGAAGGCAGGCCGGTGAATGGCCCTGAGTTCACCAGCACGCCGTACTCGGCGTACTCGCTCTGCCAGGTCCCCCCGACACTCTCGTAGGCGCCGTTGAGGGCGGCCACCACGGTACGGATCGGAATCTCGTGGCGGCGCGCGAACTCGAAATCGCGCTCATCGTGGGCGGGCACGCCCATCACGGCGCCCTCGCCGTAGGTCATCAGCACGTAGTTGGCGACGAACACGGGAAGAAGCTCGCCGGTGAATGGATGGTGCACGTGCACGCCCGTCGGCATGCCGCGCTTCTCGGCCGTCGCCACGTCGGCCTCCATGGTACTGCCACGCCTGCATTCCTCGATGAAAGCTGCCAGGCGCGCATCGCGCCTGCCCGCCGCCTGCGCCAGCGGGTGCTCGGCGGCCACGGCCATGAAGGTCACGCCGAAGAGCGTGTCGGCGCGTGTGGTGAACACCTTCAGTCCCGTGGGCACAGCCGCGGCGGCGGAATCGCGCGCTGGGGCGAGCAGCGAGCGGGCATCCGCGGCATAGTCGAAGGACAGCTCCACACCCTCGCTGCGGCCAATCCAGTTGGCCTGCATCAGCCGCACGCGCTCGGGCCAGCCGCTCAGCGTATCGAGCGCCGACAGCAGATCCTGCGCGTAGGCGGTGATGCGCAGGTAATACATCGGGATCTCGCGCTTCTCCACCAGCGCACCGGTGCGCCAGCCGCGCCCGTCGATGACCTGCTCGTTGGCGAGCACGGTCTGATCGAGCGGATCCCAATTGACGACGCCGCTCGCCTTGTAGGCGAGCCCACGCTCGCGCATGCGCAGGAACATCCACTGATTCCAGCGGTAGTAGTCCGGATCGCAGGTGGCGAGCTCGCGCGACCAGTCGATCGCGAGGCCCAGCGAGCGCAGCTGACCGCGCATGTAGCCGATGTTCTCGCGCGTCCAGGCAGCGGGAGGGCGGTTGTTGGCGATCGCGGCATTCTCGGCCGGCAGTCCGAACGCATCCCAGCCCATGGGCTGCAGCACATTGCAGCCCTGCATGCGCATGAAGCGGGCCAGCACATCTCCGATGGTGTAGTTGCGCACGTGCCCCATGTGCAGCCGCCCCGAGGGGTACGGAAACATCGACAGGCAGTAGTACTTGCGCGCGCCGGCACGCTCGCGCGCGCTGAAAGCGCCCTGTTGCTGCCAGTACTGCTGGGCCGCGCGCTCGACGGCGGCCGCCTCGTATCGCTCCTGCATGCGGCAAGAATACACGAGCGGCGCGCCCGGCTGCGGGGGCGGCGGATGCGCCGCGCCCGCGGAGCCGCAAGCCCCGCCACCACGCCCTTTACTGCAGAGAGATCGTCACGATCAGCTGCTGGGGCATGCCATCCACGCTACGTTGGATGAGCAGCGTCCATTCGTGGCCGCTGCGGATCGCACGCTGGAACTGCGCGATGTCGCTGATGGGCGCGCGGTTGATGCTGAGGATCACATCTCCGGGCTGCAGCATCGCTTCCGCAGCCGGTCCGGACACATTGGTGATCACCACATTGCCGCGCGTCTTGAGCTGGGTTTTCTCCGCGGCACTGAGGGTGCGTACCGACAGGCCCACGTTGCGCTCCACGGCCGAGCCGCCGCCGCCCGGGCCCGTCGAGCCGGCCGTTTCCCCGCTCGTTGGCAGCACACCGACGCGCACGTCCACGGAAATCGTCTTCTTGTCGCGCCAGACCTGCAGGTGCGCGACGTTGCCCGGCGGGATCTCGGCGATGATCGAGGGCAGCTCGTCCGAGTCGGGGACCTCTTTGCCATTCACGCTCAGGATGACATCGAGCGGCTGGATGCCGGCCTTGTCCGCCGGCCCGCCCGGTTCCACCGAGGCCACGGCCGCGCCGCGCGGGAATGGCAGTCCGAGATTGTCGGCGGTTGCCGCAGTGACCGTCTGGATGGTCACGCCGATGCGCCCGCGCACGACGTGACCGGTGCGCACGAGCTGGTCGGCCACATTGGTGGCAACGTTGATGGGAATCGCGAAGGAGATGCCTTCATAGGCACCGCTCTGGCTGTAGATCTCGGAATTGATGCCGACGACCTGGCCTTCCAGATTGAACAGCGGGCCGCCGGAGTTGCCTGGGTTGACCGGCACGTCGGTCTGGATGAAGGGTACGAAGCCGTTGTTCAGCGTGCGTGCTGTCGCGCTGACGATGCCGGCCGTCACCGTATTGACGAAGTTGAAGGGCGAGCCGATCGCCAGCACCCACTGGCCGGGCTTGAGCGAATCGGAATTGCCGATGCTCACGACCGGCAGATTGCCCTGCGCGCTGATCTTGATGACGGCGATGTCGCTGCGTTCATCGACGCCGATGACCTTGGCATCGAATTCACGCCGGTCCGTGAGCCTGACGGTGACCTTGGTGGCGTTGTTGACGACGTGCGCGTTGGTGAGGATGTAGCCGTTCTGGCTGATGATGAAGCCCGAGCCGACACCGCGTACCGGCGCGCTGTTGCGCGGAGGCATGTTGGGCGTGGGGATGCCGAAACGGCGGAAGAAATCGCCGAAGGGGTCGTCGTTGTCACCACCGCCACCGCCCTGCTCGTCGCCGCCGCCCTCCTCCTGCTGCTGCTTTTCCACCACCTGCACGTTGACGACCGCGGAGCCCACCTGCTGCACCAGGCCGGAAAAATCCGGCAGGCCTCGCGAAGCGGCGGCGACCGCCGCCGGCGAGGCGGTGACCACACCGGTCTGAAACAGGTGGGCATTGCCCCCCGTGCCGCCATGGGCTACGTTCGACGTATCTGCCTCGCCCGTCGGCGCGGCTGCGCCCGACTGCGGCGAGCAAGCCGCGAACAGGGAAATGAAGAGGATGGCGCCCAGCAGACGCGGGCTGACGTCCCGATGAAACATATGGCTCACTCCGGGGCCGGTAAAGTGGCGAATCATAGACCAGCTGAGGCTCAGCCGGTTCCTGTTGATCGCGTCATGCGCATCCCGGCGGCCAGAGCCGTCGCCAGTAGTCCCAGGACTACAACCAGCGTATTGCCCAGGCGCACGTAGGGTGGCAGCCCCGCGCGCGGCTGTACCATCGAGCGCAGCACCACCGGCCGGAACTGCTGCGCCTCGGCGATGACGCGCCCGTGGCCGTCCACGATCGCTGAAATGCCATCCTGCGTGGCCCGGATCAGCGGGCGGTCGGCCTCCAGCGCACGCATGCGAGCGATCTGAAAGTGCTGATAACGGGCCCAGGAGCGGCCGAACCAGGAATCATTGGTGACATTCACGAGCAGCGTCGCACCCCGGCGCAGATCGGGCAGCATGGCACTGCCGTAGGCGTCCTCATAGCAGATGCTGGGCGCAAGCAGCGTGCCGGCGGCGTGCAGGGGCGGCTGCACCGCCGCGCCGGCCGTGAAGTCGAGGTAGGGAAGATTACGCAGCCGCATCCAGGTGCGCACGAACTGCGGCACCGGAAAGTACTCGCCGAAGGGCACCAGATGATGTTTGTCGTAGAAGCTCACGCCGTCGGAGAGCGTCATCAGCGAGTTGTATTCATGATCGGACTCATCGGCGCGCAGGATGCCCATGATGACATCCGAGCCATGCATCCGGGCGCGTGAATAGAGCTGGCCGAGAAACTGCGCATCGTCGTTGGCGAATTCGGGAATGGCCGCCTCGGGCCAGACGATGAGCCGGGCCCCCAGCGCCTGCTGCTGCAGCCGCGAGTACAGGTCGCGGATCGGACCGATGTTGTCCGCCTGCCATTTCAGGTCTTCGGGTACCGCACCCTGCAGCACCGCGACGCTCAGCGGCGGACCTGCCGGATGCGTCCAGGAGACGCGCTCGAGCAGCCAGCCCGCGCCCCAGGGCAGCAGCAGCAGCGCCCAGGGCGCCAGGCGCCGGGGCGCGCGCAGCAGCGCCACCAGGGCCCCCGCGCCCACGAGCAGCAGCGCCGAGATCCCATATACCCCAGCGATCGGAGCGAAGCCGGCCAGCACTGTATTGGTCTGCGAATAGCCCAGCGACAGCCACGGGAAACCGGACAGGAACCAGCCGCGCCACCATTCCACCAGCACCCACAGTGCGGGCAGTCCCACGAGCCAGCGCAGTGCGCCGCGGCCGGGCAGCAGCCGGGCCGCGAGCCACCCGAGCAGCCCCTGGTAGAGGCCCATGATGCCCACCAGCGCCAGCACCAGCCCCAGCGACAGCCAGACCGGCGCCTGCCCGATGCCGTGGATGCTGATATACAGCCACCAGGTCCCGGCGCCGAAGGTGCCGGCGCCGAACCAGAAGCCCGAGCGCGCGGCACTGGCCGGGCTGGCATCCTCCCACAGCCAGAACTGCAAGGCCGGACAGAGCACCGCGAGCGGCCAGAGCGACAGCGGCGCGAAGGCGCAGGCGAGTGCCGCCCCGCCCGCCAGCGCCAGCAGCGCGCGCACCGGTCCTGGCAGCCTCGCCGCCAGCGACGAGCGTGCCGGTGCGCACAGGGTTTGGGGCGCCTGAAGTATCGCAGCGGCAGCCTGGGCGGCCGCATCACCCTGGGCGGCCGCTGCCGTGGCATGCGCGGGCGGCGGCGCGCCCTCGGCCAGCGGGGGGACCGCCTCGCTCACGATGCGATCCGCCTACTCGGTCCGCGCGACCGGTGGATGGACCATCCCTGGGATGATCACGCGCAGCGCATCGATGCGGCGCCGGTCGGTGCGCGTCACGCGCAGCTCCAGGCCTGCGAGGTGGACACTCTCCCCCCGCCGCGGCATGCGCCCGAACTGCTTCATGACCAGTCCGGCGATCGTATCGAACTCGTCCTCCGGCAGCTCCACGTTGAAGTACTGATTGAACTCCGCGATGCGCGTTCCCCCACGCACACTGAACTGGCGCTCGCCCTCGCGGCGGATATCCTGATCGTCCTCGACGTCGAACTCATCGTCGATGTCGCCGATGATCTGCTCGATCACATCCTCGATGGTCACCAGCCCCGCAACGCCCGCGTACTCATCCACAACGATTGCCATGTGATTGCGATTGACGCGGAATTCCTTCAGCAGCACGTTCAGCCGCTTGGACTCGGGTATGAAGGTCGCTGGCCGCAGGTACTCGCGGATATCGAATTTCTCCGTCGGCGCGGCGGCAAACTGACGCAGCAGATCCTTGGCGAGCAGGATGCCCACGACGTCGTCGCGATCGTCCGCCAGGACCGGAAAGCGCGAATGCCCCGACTCCACGATGGCCGGCAGGATGCGCGCCAGCGGCTCCTCACGCCGCAGACAGATCATCTGGGCGCGCGGCACCATGATGTCTCGCACCTGCAGGTCCGCGACCTCCAGCACCCCCTCGAGCATCGCGAATGCGTCGGCATCGAGCACGCCGCGCTGCTTGGATTCGGCCAGCAGCTCCACCAGCGAGCCGCGGTCGGACAGCCGGGCGGCCAGCGTGCGTGTCAGGCGCGATCGCCAGCGTCCCGTGCTGCCGGTGTTCTTGGCCATGCTCATCTCATCCGATAGGGATTATCGAAGCCGAGGCCGCGCAGCACACGGATCTCGCGGCGCTCCATGCGCACCGCGTCCCGTTCGCGCTCGTGATCAAACCCGACCAGGTGCAGCACCCCGTGCACCACCAGGTGTGCCCAGTGTGCCGAGAGCCGCTTGCCCTGCGCGCGCGCCTCGGCGGCGAGAACGGCCGGGCAGATCACCAGATCTCCGAGCAGGCCCTCGTGACGCTGCGCCTCGCCGGTGGCCGGAAAGGACAGCACGTTGGTCGGGCGGTCACGGTCGCGGTAGCGCGCGTTGAGCGTGCGGCTGCGCGCAGGGCCCACCAGCAGCACCGAGATCTGCGCGCCGCGTGCCCGCCGGCCGAGTGCCGCGTCCATCCAGCGCGCGAGCTGTCGGCCCGGTGGATGGGCGGCGCGGCTCACGGCGGCGCGCACGCTCACGGCGGCACCCCGGACGCTTCGGGCGCGAGGGCTGCGGTGGCTGCGCATGACGGGGCGCCTGGGTGCGGCGCTCACAGGGGAGTCGCGGCACCGGGGGCGCGCTCATGTGCCTCGTAGGCCTGCACGATGCGCTGAACGAGGGGATGACGCACGACGTCGGCTGCGTCGAAGGTCGTGAAGGCAACGCCCGCGACGCCGCGCAGGATCTGCTGTGCGTGGTGCAAGCCGGACATGCGACCGGGCGGCAGATCAGTCTGAGTCAGATCCCCCGTGACTACCGCGCGCGAACCGAAGCCGATGCGGGTCAGGAACATCTTCATCTGCTCGATGGTGCTGTTCTGCGCCTCGTCGAGAATGATGAATGATTCGTTCAAGGAGCGGCCGCGCATGAACGCCAGGGGCGCGACCTCGATGGCATTGCGCTCGATGAAGCGCGACACGCGGTCGTAGCCCATCATCTCGTAGAGCGCGTCGTACATCGGACGCAGGTACGGGTCGACCTTCTGCGCCATGTCCCCTGGCAGAAATCCGAGCCGCTCGCCCGCCTCCACCGCCGGTCGCACCAGCACGATGCGCCGCACGCGCTCGGCCATGAGGAACTCGACCGCGCAGGCGACCGCCAGATAGGTCTTGCCGGTACCGGCCGGACCGATGCCGAACGAGAGATCATGGTGATGAATGTTCGCGAGGTAGTCACGCTGATGCGTCCCGCGCGCGCGGATGGTTTCGCGTCCGCGGTAGGAGCCGCCGCCGCCACCGCCTGGTCCGTCGCGCTCGGCGCGCTCCGCACCCGGCAGTACGACCACGCTCTCCTCCTCGTCGCCGGGCAGCTCCCCCGCGTGTTCGACCAAAGTCAGATGCACCTGTTCGGGGGTGACCTCGTGGTGCTCGGTTTGCGCGAACAGATCGCGCAGGATGTTCTCGGCTCCGGCGGCGTGCTGGCCGCGCACGCGAAAGGAATGTCCGTGGCGGCGGATCTGTACACCCAGGCGCGACTCCACCAGCCGCAGGTTCGACTCGAGCGGCCCACACAGGCTCGCCAGGCGTCGATTGTCCGCCGGCTCGAGCGCGAACTCGCGCATTCCCGCCTGGGTCCCCTGCCCCGCATGCGTCCGGGGCGCCGAGTGCGCACGGTTCGGGTGCGGAGCGTTCACGCCGCCTCGAGCCGGCCGCGCAGCGAATGCGCCAGCGCCGCGGTTACCGTGACGGCCGCAAATCGGTTCAGCAGCGAGTCCGGACCGGTGAAGTTCACCCAGCGGTTGTTCTCGGTGCGGCCGGCGAGCTCGGTGCGGTCGCGCTTGGCGCGCCGCTCGACCAGTACGCGCTGGGTACTGCCGACCATGGCGCGGCTGATGTCGAGCGCCTGGGCATCGAGCCTTGCCTGCAGGCGCGCGAGACGTGACTGCTTGACCTCGTGCGGCACCTCATCGGGCAGCGCCGCTGCCGGGGTCCCCGGCCGCGCGCTGTAGAGGAAGCTGAAGGACTGGTCGAACCCCATCTCGGCCACCAGTGCCAGCGTGGCCTCGAAATCCGACTCGCTCTCCCCTGGAAAGCCCACGATGATGTCGGTGGAGATGGCGATGTCCGGTCGCACGGCGCGCAGCGCGCGGATGCGTTGCCGATAGTCGCTGATCCGATAGCCGCGTTTCATCAGCGCGAGCACGCGATCCGAGCCGCTCTGTACCGGCAGGTGCAGATGATTGGCCAGCGCCGGCACATTCGCGTAAGCCTCGATGAGACTGTCGTCGAAGTGCAGTGGATGGGAGGTCGTGAAGCGCACTCGCTGCACGCCCGGCACGGCCGCCACGTGATGGATCAGCGTCGCCAGATCCACCACCGCCCCATCAGCCATGGCGCCCGCGTATGCGTTCACGTTCTGGCCCAGCAGCGTCACCTCGCTGACCCCCTGCGCGGCCAGCACACGCACCTCGGTGAGCACCGAATCGAAGGGCCGGCTGATCTCATCGCCGCGCGTGTACGGCACGACGCAGTAACTGCAGTACTTGCTGCAGCCTTCCATGACGGAGACGTAGGCACGAGCGCCGCTCGCACGCGGCTCGGGCAGCCGGTCGAACTTTTCGATCTCGGGAAAGCTCACGTCCACGACGGCACCGCGGTGCGCTGCTCCGGGCATCGCCACGCCCAGGCGCTCGCGCTGCGCACGGCGCTCGGCAATGAGCTCGGCGAGTCGATGGATCGTCTGTGGGCCGAAGACCAGATCGACGAACGGCGCCCGCGCCGTGATGGCCTCGCCCTCCTGGCTCGCCACACAGCCGCCTACTCCGATCAGGATTTCCGGGCGCACCGCCTTGAACAGCCGCCATTCCCCGAGCAGGGAGAACACCTTCTCCTGCGCCTTCTCGCGCACCGAGCAGGTGTTGACCAGAAGTACGTCGGCCGAAGCCGGATCGGGTGTGGCCGTCAGTCCCAGACGCTGGCAGAGCACGTCCGCCATGCGGGCGGAATCGTACTCATTCATCTGGCAACCGAAGGTCTTGATGTAGAAGCGGCCGGCCATGAGTCCTTGAAGTGGGAGAGGGTACCCGTTTTTGGTTCTGCCGGCGACCTCGAGGTAGGACGCCCTCAAGGAAACCCCAGTATCTTCAATATGTTACCGCTCAGGCGCGCGGCGGCCACGAGGAGACAGTCCTGAGTGCCCTTGCCACCCTTCCCCCGCCGCCCCCATCGACCGTCTGCGAGGCCTCAGAACGGAATGTCGTCGTCGAAGTCGCCGCTGGGCGGGGCCCCCGGCGGCTCGCTGCCCCCCCGGCCCTCGCTGAAGCCGCTGGCGCCGCCCATGCCGGTACCGCCACCGCTGGCGCGACCTTCCCCGCCACCGGCGCCTGCGCCACCTCCGCGGCCGCCGAGCATCTGCATCTCGCTGCCGATGATCTCGGTCGTGTAGCGGTCGCGACCTTCCTTGTCCTGCCACTTGCGCGTGCGCAGGCGGCCCTCAATGTAGACCTGCGAGCCCTTGCGCAGGTACTCGGCGGCGATCTCTCCGAGGCGGCCGAACAGGGCCACCGAGTGCCACTCGGTGCGCTCCTGGTTTTCGCCGGACTGCTTGTCCTTCCAGTTCTCGGTGGTCGCGAGGCGCAGGTTTGCCACGGTCATGCCCGAGGGCATCGCCCGTGTCTCCGGATCCGCCCCCAGGTGCCCGATCAGAATGACCTTGTTGACGCCGCGCGCCATGGCTGCCGCCGTGAATTCGCTGAAGGGAGACCCCATTGTAGTGCTTTTGAGCGCTTTCCGCGGAAGCGTTTATAGTGGCTCTTTGGCCCATTACGCGTTCACCGGCCCGCGCACACCACCCACACGCAGCAGGACATGCAGACCATCCGCATCCGCGGCGCGCGCACGCATAACCTGCGCAATATCGATCTGACGCTGCCGCGCGAGCGGCTGACCGTCATCACCGGTCTGTCCGGCTCGGGCAAGTCCTCCCTGGCATTCGACACGCTGTACGCCGAAGGGCAGCGCCGCTATGTCGAGTCGCTCTCGGCCTATGCCCGGCAGTTCCTCGCCATGATGGACAAGCCGGACGTGGACAGTATCGAAGGACTCTCCCCTGCCATCGCGATCGAGCAGAAAACCGGCTCGCCCAATCCGCGCTCCACCGTGGGCACCGTCACCGAGATCTACGATTACCTGCGCCTGCTGTACGCACGCGCCGGCGTGCCGCGCTGTCCGCATCATGGCATCGACCTGGCGGCCCAGACGGTCAGCCAGATGGTCGATCAGGTGCTCGCGGTGCCGGCTGGAGAACTCGCGCTGCTGCTCGCTCCGCTGGTGGAAGAGCGGCGCGGCCAGCACCTGCAGCTGCTCTCCGAGCTCGCCGGTCGCGGCTTCGTCCGGGTCCGCATCGACGGGGTCGTCCACGAGATCGATGCCGTCCCGGCGCTGGACCCCAAGCGCAAGCACCGCATCGAGGCGGTGGTGGATCGCTTCCGCGTGCGCCCCGAGGCGGCTCAGCGGCTGGCCGAGTCATTCGAGACGGCGCTGCGCCAGTCCGGTGGCATCGTCGAGGTGATCTTTCCCGATAACGCGGCGCTCGCGCCGCTGCTGTTCTCCAATCGCCATGCCTGCCCCGTCTGCGGCTTTTCGGTGCCCCCGCTCGAGCCGCGCATGTTCTCGTTCAACAATCCGGCCGGGGCCTGTCCGACCTGCGATGGGCTCGGTACGCAGGAATTCTTCGACCCGGAACGCGTCGTGGTGCATCCGCACCTGTCGCTCGCCGGCGGCGCGGTGCGCGGCTGGGACCGCCGCAACGAGCATTACTTCCAGATGCTGCAGTCGTTGGCGCGACACTACCAATTCGACGTGGAGACGCCCTGGACGGAGCTGCCGGCGCGAGTGCGCGATGTACTGCTCAACGGCAGCGGTGAGGACGAGATCGAATTCGACTACCGCGAGGCGCGCGGCCGGCGCCGGCGCCTGCGCGAGCGCTTCGAGGGCATCATGCCCAACCTCGAGCGTCGCTACCGCGAGACCGACTCGCAGGCGGTGCGCGAGGAGCTGCGCAAGTATCTCGGCACGCGTGCCTGCGTGGCCTGTGGCGGTGCGCGCCTGAACGAAGCCTCGCGCTCGGTGCTCATCAACGGGCGGGCACTGCACGAGGTCACCCACCTGACGGTGGGCCGCGCGCTCGAGTACTTCGCCGCGCTGCTGCTGCCCGGCTGGCGTGCCGACGTCGCGCTGCGCATCACGCGCGAAGTGGGCGAGCGGCTGCGCTTTCTGGTGGATGTGGGTCTGGACTATCTCAGCCTGGATCGCAGCGCCGGCAGTCTCTCCGGCGGCGAAGCGCAGCGCATCCGCCTGGCGAGCCAGGTCGGCTCCGGTCTCACGGGCGTGATGTACATCCTCGATGAGCCCTCCATCGGGCTGCATCAGCGCGACAACGAACGACTGCTCATGACGCTGAAGCGGCTGCGCGACCTCGGCAACACCGTCATCGTCGTGGAGCATGACGAGGATGCGATTCGTGCAGCCGATCACGTGGTCGATCTCGGCCCGGGGGCTGGCGAGCACGGCGGCATGGTCATCGCCGAGGGTACGCCGGGTGAGATCGAAGCCAATGCCGCCTCGCTGACGGGCGCCTATCTGGCGCGGCGCGAGCGCATTGCCGTCCCCGAGCGGCGCCGCACCGCGGCGCGCGGTCAGTGGCTGACGATCCGCGGCGCGCGCGGCAACAACCTGCAGAACGTCACCGCGCGTATCCCCATCGGCCTGCTCACCTGCGTGACCGGCGTGTCCGGCTCGGGCAAATCAACCCTGGTCGACGACACGCTGTACCGTCACGCCGCCGCCCGCCTGAACGACAGCGCGGCCGAGGAGGCCGCCGAATGCGACGGCATCGACGGGCTCGAGCGCTTCGAGCGCATCACCGAGATCGATCAGGCGCCCCTGGGCCGCACGCCGCGCTCCAATCCGGCGACCTATACGGGTCTGTTCGCCATCATCCGCGATCTGTTCGCGCAGGTGCCCGAGGCGCGGGCCCGGGGCTACGACGCCGGGCGCTTCAGCTTCAACGTCAAGGGCGGCCGCTGCGAGGCCTGCCAGGGTGACGGCGTCATCCGCGTGGAGATGCACTTCCTACCCGATGTCTACGTCCCCTGCGACGTGTGCGGCGGGCAGCGCTACAACCGCGAGACGCTCGAGATCCAGTATCGCGGCCACAATATCCATCAGGTACTGGAGGCCACCGTCGAGCAGGCGCTGCGCCTGTTCGAAAACGTGCCGCCGGCGGCCGCGAAGCTGCGTACCCTGATGGACGTCGGTCTCTCGTATGTGCGCCTGGGGCAGAGCGCCACGACCCTCTCGGGCGGGGAAGCGCAGCGCGTGAAGCTCGCGCGCGAGCTCGCCAAGCGCGGCAGCGGCAATACGCTCTACATTCTCGACGAGCCCACCACGGGGCTGCACTTCCACGACATCGCACAGCTGCTGGCGGTGCTGCATCAGCTGCGCGACGCGGGCAATACGCTGGTGGTCATCGAGCACAATCTGGACGTCATCAAGACCGCCGATTGGGTGGTCGACCTCGGTCCCGCGGGCGGTGAGCGCGGCGGGCGCATCATCGCGGAGGGCACTCCCGAGCAGATCTGCGCCGTACCCGAGTCGTTGACCGGGCACTATCTGGCGCCCCTGCTGGCAGAGGCGCGCACACAGGGCCCTGCCCCGGTGCCTGCCCCGGGGAGGGGCGCGGGCGCCACTGCGCGGCGCCCCGCGAGCGCTAGCGGGTCCGGCGCGGCCCCGAGGCGAAGCGCTGCTGCACCTCGCCGTTGACGATACGCTCCTGGTACTTGCCCGCGGTGTAGCCGCCGACGACCTGGCGCCAGAACTGCACCGCCGGATCGTTGCGCAGGTGCTCGGTGATCAGCCACGCCCCCTCGAAGCGATCCAGAATCAGCCGCACCGCCTCTGCGCCAATGCCACGGCGCCGCCAGGCGCGTGCGATGAAGAAATCCGCCATCGAGAACTCGGGCGGTGACTGCCCTCGCATGCTGATGCGCGCGAACCCCACCGGCTCGTGGGCGTAACAGATCGCCAGCACCCGCACCTGCGCGTCGGCAAAGAGCCGATCGGCCTGTTCCGTCTCACGCTGTCCGGCATCGGACAGCAACGGGAACAACCCCGTCGCCGCGGGTGCAAGATCGAACAGGTAATCGCGATAGACGCCGCGGATCCACGCGCGATCCTGGGCGCGCGGTTCCCTGACACTGACTTGCGGCATCGTGCACGTCCTCCAGCCCCAAAAACAGGAAAGCCCGGCAGACCGGCAATGCCGGCCTGCGCGGGCTTCCCGTGAGCCAAAGGCTCTTGGGCTGCTCGGCCCCCGCCGTTACTGCTGCGGCGGAGGATTCCCAGCCGGCGGAGCGGCCGGCGGAGCGGCACCCGGAGCCGCAGGGGCTGCAGCACCATTATCCGGAGCGGGGGCTGCCGGGGGCGCCGCGCTGTTGTCCGCCGGCGGTGTGGCCGGAGGCGTGGCGGGAGCTGCGGGGGTCGCCGGCGCTGCGGCCGGCGCCGAGTTGTCCTGCTGGCCGCTGCCGCACGCGGCAAGCACGAGGGCCGCCGCCAGAGCGCTGAGAGCGAGCTTTGTTTTCATCGATGAGTCCCCAGATGTGGATAAGAAAGCGGAACGGAGCAATGACGAGACGAATGCGATTTTGTCAATCTATGCTGCAGCATTCTATAGCGTCTTAATGGTATTTTAAACTAACACGCTCCGACGGCAAACTCGCACCGGCAGGTCAGGCGGCCGCCGCTTTCTTCTTGCGGGGCGCGCGCTTGGCTGGCGCCGCGGCCGGGCTCTCGGCAGCTGCCGTCTTCTTCGAGCCACGCTTACCGCGCGTGGCCGCCGTCGGTGCGCCCATCGCCACGGGCGGCTGCGCCACCTGGGCGACCGGCGTGCGCTCCACCAGCTGCATCAGCGCCATCGGCGCCGCATCGCCCGGACGGGGCAGCATGTGCAGAATGCGCGTGTAGCCACCGGCGCGCGCACGAAAGCGCTGTCCGAGGTCGGCAAACAGCTTCGTGACCACCTCCGCATCGCGCAGGCGTGAGAACGCCAGGCGTCGCCGGGCCTCCGTGTCGCTCTTGGCAAGCGTGATCAGCGGCTCGACCACGCGGCGCAGCTCCTTGGCCTTGGGCAGCGTCGTGCGGATGGTCTCATGCCGCAGCAACGAGGCAGCCATGTTGCGCAACATCGCATGCCGGTGCGAACTGTTGCGCGATAGCTGGCGGCCGGAAAGCTTGTGTCGCATGGCGTCTCTCGTCTCCGTCGTGTAACTGTCGTGGTCTTAAGGCAGCGGCTTCAGATGAGGCCGCTGCTGCTTTCCTCTTCGTGCTTCAGCCCCGCCGGCGGCCAGCCATCCAGGCGCATGCCGAGCATCAGCCCATGGCTCTGCAGGACTTCCTTGATCTCGGTGAGCGACTTCTTGCCGAGGTTCGGCGTGCGCAGCAGTTCCACTTCGGTGCGCTGCACGAGATCGCCGATGTAGTGAATGTTTTCGGCCTTGAGGCAGTTGGCACTGCGCACCGTGAGCTCGAGCTCATCGACCGGACGCAGCAGGATCGGATCGAACTGCATCTCCGTGGTCTTGGCAGCGGCCTCCTCCTCGCCCTGCAGGTCGACGAACACGGAGAGCTGATCCTTCAGGATCCCGCCGGCGCGCCGGATTGCCTCCTCGGGCTCGATCGTGCCATTGGTCTCGATATCGATGATCAGCTTGTCCAGATCCGTGCGCTGCTCCACGCGCGCCGCCTCGACCGCATAGGTCACGCGACGCACGGGGCTGAAGGAGGCGTCCAGCAGCAGCCGGCCGATCGGACGGCTCTGCTCCTCGAAGCTCACACGCTGCACCGCCGGACGGTAGCCGCGGCCGCGCTCGACCTTCAGCTGCATGTTCAGCTCGCCGGCCTTGGTCAGATTGGCGATGACGAAGTCCGGGTTGACGACCTCGATGTCGTGATCCACGCGGATATCCCCGGCGGTCACCGGGCCGGGGCCCTTCTTGTGCAGGCGCAGGTCCGCGCTCGAGCGCGTATGCATGCGCAGCGCCACGGACTTGAGGTTCAGCAGGATGTCGACCACATCCTCCTGCACGCCCTCGATGCTGGTGTACTCGTGCAGCACACCGTCGATCTCGACCTCGGTGATCGCCGCACCGGGCATGGAGGACAGCAGCACCCGCCGCAGGGCATTGCCCAGGGTATGACCGAACCCGCGCTCGAAGGGCTCGATGACGACCCGCGCCTGACGCGGGGCGACGGGCTGTACCTTGACGACGCGAGGCTTCAGAAACTCCGATACCGATGCTTGCATGCTAGACACTCCAGGCCTGTAGAACGCCAGAGCTGACGATCAGTTCAATCAGTTCATTGACGATTTGACACGGCGGTTGCGCAGCCGCTGCGCTGCGGCGGCGACCGGGCTTACTTCGAGTACAGCTCCACCACCAGGTTCTCGTTGATGTCGGGCAGCACTTCATCGCGTCCCGGCACCGTCTTGAACACGCCGCGAAACTCCTTGTCCGATACCTCGACCCACTCGGGGAAGCCGACCTGCGCCGCCACGGCCAGGGCGCTCGAGATGCGCAGCTGCTTGCGCGCCTTCTCGCGGATCTGCACCACATCGCCCGCGCGACACTGGTAGGAAGGCACGCTCACGGTCTGCCCGTTCACGTCCACGGCGCGGTGCGCGACCAGCTGGCGCGCCTCGGCGCGCGTGGCGGCGAACCCCATGCGATACACCACATTGTCCAGGCGCGACTCCAGCAGCTTCAACAGCGTCTCGCCGGTGGAACCGGTGCGCCGGGCGGCCGACTGGTAGTAGTTGCGGAACTGGCGCTCGAGCACCCCATACATGCGCCGCAGCTTCTGCTTCTCGCGCAGCTGCGTGCCGTAGTCGGACAGGCGCTGGCGGCGCTCGCCCTTGATGCCGCCCGGCGGCACCTGCAGCTTGCACTTGCTCTCCAGGGGCTTCGAGCCGCTCTTCAGGAACAGATCCGTGCCCTCGCGGCGGGCGAGCTTGCACGTGGGACCGATGTAACGCGCCATGTCTTGCTTCCTCGATTAAGGGCGCTGCTTCAGACGCGCCGCTTCTTGGGCGGCCGGCAGCCGTTGTGCGGGATCGGCGTGACGTCCGAGATGCTGGAGATCTTCAGCCCGCAGGCGTTCAGCGCCCGTACCGCCGACTCGCGCCCGGGTCCCGGGCCGGCCACGCGCACTTCCACGTTCTTCACGCCGTGCTCCTGCGCGGCGACTCCGGCCTTCTCGGCTGCGACCTGCGCAGCGAAGGGCGTGCTCTTGCGCGAGCCGCGAAAGCCACAGCCACCCGAGGTCGCCCAGGACAGCGTGTTGCCCTGCCGGTCGGTGATCGTGATGATCGTGTTGTTGAAGGAGGCATGCACGTGCGCGATTGCATCGAGCACGTTCTTGCGCGCCTTCTTGGGCTTCTTGGCCCCGCCGCCCGCTGCGGCAGCGCCGCCCTGCTGCTGTGACTTCTGATCAGCCATATGTGTGGTTGTCCGCCTGCTTATTCAAGTCCACTGACATGTTCCGCTGCACTGCCCGCGGCCCTCAGGCCTTGCCCGGCGGCGCATTGAGCTTGACCGCCTGCTTGCGCGGCCCCTTGCGCGTGCGGGCATTGGTGCGGGTGCGCTGCCCGCGCACCGGCAGACCCTTGCGGTGACGCAGCCCGCGCCAGGTGCCCAGGTCCATCAGGCGCTTGATGTTCATCGACACCTCGCGGCGCAGGTCGCCCTCCACGGGCACCCTGGCCACCTGCGAGCGGATCGCCGCCACGTGCGCCTCGGTCAGGTCCTTGACCTTGGTTTCCGGCGGTATGCCCGCGCGCTCGAGAATGTCGAGCGCACGGGCGCGGCCGATACCGTAGATGTGCGTGAGCCCGATGCTCACGTGCTTGTTCATCGGAATGTTGATGCCGGCGATGCGTGCCATATGCGACCTCGAAGCCTCAGCCCTGACGCTGCTTGTGGCGCGCGTCGGTGCAGATCACGTAAACGATTCCGCGGCGCCGCACGATCTTGCAGTGCTTGCAGATTTTCTTGACCGAGGGACGTACTTTCATCCTGATACCTGCGCTTGCGCTCTGTGTGTCTTCAGCTCTGCTGCGAGGCGCCGCCGCGGCCGCCCAGCAGATTCGCCTTCTTCATCAGCCCCGGGTAATGATGCGACATCAGGTGCGCCTGCATCTGCGCCATGAAGTCCATGACCACCACCACCACGATCAGCAGCGAGGTGCCGCCGAACTGAAACGGCACGCCCTGCGAGGACACCAGCAGCTCGGGCACCAGGCACACGGCAGTGACGTAGAACGCGCCCCACAGCGTCAGGCGCGTGAGGACCTTGTCGATGTACTCGCCGGTCTGCTGGCCGGGACGGATGCCCGGAATGAACGCCCCTGACTTCTTGAGGTTGTCCGCGGTCTCGCGCGAGTTGAACACCAGCGCTGTGTAAAAGAAGCAGAAGAAAATGACCAGGAAGGCGTACAGCACGATGTGCAGCGGCTGCCCATAGCCGAGCGAGGTCGACACATCCTGCAGCACGCCGGCCAGACGCGAGTTCGGATTGCTGCCGAAGAAGCTTGCGGCCGTGGCCGGAAACAGCAGCAGGCTCGAGGCGAAGATCGGCGGGATGACGCCCGACATGTTGATCTTGAACGGCAGGTGCGTGGACTGGCCCGCGTACATGCGCCGGCCCACCTGGCGCTTGGCGTAGTTGACCGTGATCTTGCGCTGCGCGCGCTCCATGAAGCAGCAGAAGGCGGTCACGCCGACGACGATGCCGATCAGCAGGATCGTGAACAGCGGATTGAGCTGGCCCGTGCTCACCGAGTCGATGGTGCGGCCGAGCGCGGCGGGCATCTGGGCGACGATGCCGGCCAGGATGATCATGGAGATGCCGTTGCCGATGCCCCGCTCGGTGATCTGCTCGCCGAGCCACATCAGGAAGATCGTGCCGGTGGTCATGGTAATCGTGGCGTTGAACAGCCACTGAAAGCCCGTGACGAGCGTCATGCCGCCGCTCTGCAGCGCCACGGCAGCCCCGAAGGACTGGAACACCGCCAGGGCCACGGTCCAGTAGCGCGTCAGCTGCGTGATATGGCGGCGCCCGGCCTCCCCTTCCTTGCGCGCCTCCATCAGCGAGGGCACGACCATCGCCAGCATCTGGATGATGATGGAGGCGCTGATGTAGGGCATGACGCCCATGGCGAAGATCGACAGGCGCTGCAGCGCGCCGCCGTTGAAGGTGTTGAAGATGCCCAGGATCGTGTTGCCGCCCTGCCCGCCGAAGAAGCGCGACACGGCCGCCGGATTGATGCCGGGCACGGGAATGTAGGTGCCGATGCGGTAGACGATCAGCGCGCCCACCAGAAACAGCACGCGGCTGCGGATCTCTCCGAGCCGTCCGACATCGGCCAGCGAGGCGGCCGGACTGGACAGTGCGCTGTTGGCCATTTACTCCTCTAGCTTGCCGCCGGCGGCGGCAATGGCGGCGCGCGCGCCACGGGTGGCGCCGATGCCCTTGAGGTTCACGGCACGCTCGAGCTTGCCCGACAGCACCACCTTGGCGTGCGTGGCACGCGCATCGATGATGCCGGCGCGCTTGAGCGCGTCCAGGTCGATCACCCCGTCGGTCAGACCGGACAGCTCGTGCAGCCGCACTTCGGCGTGCGCCGCCTTCATGGCCGAGCGAAAGCCGACTTTGGGCATGCGACGCTGCAATGGCATCTGGCCGCCCTCGAAGCCGACCTTGTGATAGCCGCCCTTGCGGGCGCGCTGTCCCTTGACGCCGCGGCCGCAGGTCTTGCCCTGACCCGCCGAGGCACCGCGACCCACGCGCAGGCGGACCTTGCGCGAGCCTTCGCCGGGGCGCATGTCGTTCAGGCGCATTACTTCTCCTCCACGCGCAGCAGATGCGAGGCCGCACGGATCATGCCGCGATTCTGCACGGTGTCAGCCACCTGCACGGTCTGATGACGGCGGCGCAGACCGAGGCCTCGCACCGAGGCGGCGATGTGCTTGAGCTGCCCGTGCAGGCTCTTCTGCAGCGTCACGGCGATCGAGCCGCCGGCCTTGCCACTGGCGTTGCCGCCGGACTTGCCAGCCGCGGCGTTCATGCCGAGCCCCCGAGGATGTCCTCGACGCTCTTGCCGCGCTTGGCGGCGATCTCCTCGGGCGAGCGCATGCTGGCGAGCGCATTGACGGTGGCGCGCACCACGTTGATGGGATTGCGCGAGCCGTAGCTCTTGGCGAGCACGTTGCGCACCCCGGCGCACTCGAGCACCGCGCGCATGCCGCCCCCGGCGATGACACCCGTGCCTTCCGAGGCGGGCAGCATGAACACGCGCGTGGCCGCGTGCGTGCCGTTGACCGCGTAATGCAGCGTGTCATTGCGCAGATTCACGTTGATGAGATTCTTGCGCGCCTGCGCCATGGCTTTGGAGATCGCCACGGGCACCTCGCGCGCCTTGCCGAAACCGAAGCCCACGCGCCCGGCGCCGTCGCCCACCACGGTGAGGGCGGTGAAGCCAAACTGCCGGCCACCCTTGACCACCTTGGCGGTGCGGTTCACGGCCACCAGTTTCTCGATGAGGTCATCGGCGCTCTGCGATCTTTCGACTCTTGCCATGTGCGCGGTTCCTTAAAATTCAAGCCCGGCTTCACGCGCCGCATCGGCCAGCGCCTTGACGCGGCCGTGGTACTGGAAGCCTGCGCGGTCGAACGCCACGCGGGTGATGCCCGCGGCGCGCGCGCGCTCGGCAATCGTGCGCCCCACG
>DATJUN010000125.1:0-11179 GCA_035502275.1 Steroidobacteraceae bacterium | reverse complement strand
TTCCTTCGCGGTCGCCGTGAAGAAGGCGTGACCTGCATGCTGGTGCGTGCGACATCGGCAAGCCCTGATCTGCATCGCTAGGGAATCGCAGCTCTCGCTTCGGCGGCGGCAAACGCAATATTGAAAATGATGCTCGAGGCTGACTGCCACAACGTCAGTGCAGGAAGCTTCTCTGCATTCAATGGGACGACTATCGCATCACCCGGATGGATCTCCACGTCGGCTCCGGCACGGAACCAACCGCGGTTCCCGGTCAGAACATTGCCATCCGCTCGTACAATATAGATGCGCCGCCGGTCCGCCTGATCTGTCAGCCCTCCACTTTCATTGATGTAGTCATCCCGCGACAGGTTGGGATGATACAGATGCGAAGTCGCATCCTGGACCTCGCCGAGCACCATGACTTCCTGCTGCTGTCGCGGCACGATCAGTTCGTCACCATTTTCCAGCAGGATGTCGTTGCTGGAGCCAGGTCGCGCATGAATCGCCGCATCGAGATTTATCACGAGGCGTCCCACTGCCGTGGTTGACTGCAGCTCGGAAAGCAGGGTCTGGCCGATGCTGATCGCCGACTCCCCGCCAATGAGACCTGCACGCGTGGTCATCAGGGCCATGCCTGCGATGTCCAGGCGCATCCGCTGGACCATCTGATCGAGCTGCTGCTGCTCCTGCCGCTTGAGCTCCACGCGAGAAAAAACGGCCCCCTGGGGGAAGGCCAGATCCGTCAGACCGCCTGCCCGCTCGATGACGGAGCGCAGAGTCTCACCACGCTTGATGGCGTAGATCCCGGGGAAACGTACCTCGCCGATGAGGGTTACTTCCGATTGCTCTGTCCATCCGGAAATCTCTTTGATCGACAAACGATCGAACGCCTCCAGAGGCATGTCTGCTCTTTGATCCCCATTGCGGATCGCATTCAGATCTATGGATAGCACCTGCGTACGCCGCTCATCGCCATTCAGTACCATATACCGCGACAGCTCGGCGCGGCCAGTGTACGCGGAGGGCAGCAGGCCCCCACCGGCACGAATGAGGTCGCTGACGCGCATACCGCGCTCCAACGGGTAGTCTCCGGGCACTTTTACCCGTCCATCGATATGGACGATCGGTGTTGGCTGGCGCAGGTTCGATTGCACCCGCAGCTCGTTCATGAGGGGCTGGATGACGTACTCACGACTGGTCTCCAGATCAAACGCGGTGAGCGTATCGCGCGGCATCAGCACCAGATCGGCAGCCGAGCCGGGCGCCGCCAGTGCTGCGGCCAGATCGGCGGAAAGGACTTCGATATGCCGATCCGGAAGCGTCTCGCGACGGATCAGCAGATAATGAAGGTCCGCATCCGGCTTGAGCTCGTAGATCGTGGGAATGACCTCGCTCAATCGCATCCCGGGATGCCATGCAAATGACCGCGGCCGATAGACATAGCCCTGCAGGGTGACACCTGAGTCCAGCTGCGGTAACAGCCGCTCGATCTGGACGACGTCGCCGTTGCGCAACGTCGTCGTGGCTGCGGATGGCGCAGAAGGGTCGATATCCAGCGCGATGCGCTGCTGCTGTGAGTCGATGCGCACGAGTGCCGCCCGGGCACGGTCGGCGTCGGGCGTCATTCCCCCGCCCATCCGGATCAGATCTGCGACGGTCTCGGCGCCCTTCAGTTCATAGATAGCGGGGCGAAGTACCTGGCCATCGAGTGAGACTGTGGGCCCCACCGGGGGAATGAATACGACATCACCGGGCAGTAACTTGATGTCCCCGGAACTGTCTCCGCGCATGAGCAGCTCGTACAGATCCAGGCTCCTTATGGTCTGTCCCTGGCGCTTGACCTGAATGTTGCGCAGAGAGCCGGTTTTCTCGACTCCTCCCGCGGCAAACAATGCCGTCGTCACGGTTGCAAGACCAGTCAGCGTGTAGGACCCGGGATATTTGGCGCCTCCGAGTACAAAGACATTGATCGTGCGGGTTTCGCCCAGTGACACGTTGGCCCGCACGCCGATCATCTGGCGGGCGACCTGGGCCTCGATATCGTTTTTTACGTCGCTGTATCGCTGTCCGCCGACATCGATAGGGCCGATCTCGGGAAAGTGGATGTAGCCATCGCGCCCGACGGACAGCGAGTAGGTGCGGTTCTGACTGCCGTAGAGCTGAATCTGCAGCACGTCTCCGGCCCCGATGACGTAGTCGGCAGGGACCGGCATATTCAGCGTCGGCAACAGGCTCAGCGTAGAGTTTTCAAACAAGTCATAACCGAAGGGCTTCAATGCCTCCGGACCGGTCTTGGTGAGGGGCAATCGAGTCAGGCGAACCGTGAGCTTTGCGAGTGCAGGTTCCGCGGCAACGCGTTGGGTTGCAAGCGCCTCGGTCAGGCCATCGAGGGCAATGGGAGGGATGCCCGGCAGCAGCAGCTCACCGTTGCCGTCGAGCTGGTAGGGATTGTGGATTTGGATGAGATCGACCAGGTCCTGGAGCTTTTGGCGCTCGGTGGCCTGCAGCTCCTCGACTCGGGGCTGAGGCGCCTCCTGCATATTTTGCGTCGTCGAGCCTGTCTGACCAGTCAATTGCGCCAGCTGGGCTGCGGTGAGCGGCAAGGCGCCAGCGTTGCCTGCCTGTGCGGTGCCGTTTTGCGTGGCCGCCGGGGCGTTTGTCGCCTGATTGTTTGCCGGTTGCGCAGGCACGGCCAGCTCAACCAAAACCGTATCGCCGGGCTTGAAGACGGGAACGGTGTTCTGACCCTCGGTCTGGCTCTGTTGCTGTCGCTGCTGCTGCAGCAGCTGCTGCTGAAGCAGACTCGCCTGGGAACCCGTCAGCGAATTCAAGCCGCCGAGGCCGCTCCCGGACGTCGTGCCGCCGCCGAGCAGAGCACCCAGCCCACCGCTCCCGGCACCATTTCCCCCGCCCCCCCCGGCGCCGAGCTGTTGCAGGATCGCCTGCTGCTGGTCCGGCGACATGTTTTGAAACAGCTGCAACTCCTGTTGAACGTTGCCCTGCTGGGCCTGTGCAAGCCCGACGACGAACAGCCCCACGGCTGCAATGGCAATGCCGAGCCCCCCAAGCCGTCGCCGTGTCGTCGAATACACTGTCACTCGTTCAGCTCCCCGCCAAAGCGGACCATTGTACTGTCCACCGACCCGCTTGCGGGTCAGAGGCTTGAATCGCCATCCGTAAGGAACGGCTCAGGCTCTCTTGCGACGCACCGCCTGCTGCAGGCACAAACCCCGCCAGGAAGCCAGCACCGCCTCCGCTGTCAGGCCGAGCATCGACGGCTCGGCATCGATACCACCGACGATACAGGAGACGAGCGCGGCGGGGCCGCGTGGCGCATACATCGTGAGCTTGCTCGGACTGTCGAACAGCGTGAGCACGGGGCAGCCCAGGGCCGCGCCGACGTGGGCCGGCCCGGTGTCTACCGAAATCATGCCAAAAGCCAGCTCCGCCAGTGCCATCAATCGCGGCACGGTCATGCTGCGCGCCAGATTGTGGGCATTGGCAACCTTGGCCAGGGCCAGGATCTCATCATTTATGCGCGCCTCCGGTCCAATTCCCAGCAGCAGCAGCGCATGATCCGCATGGAGCGCTCTTAGCCCGCGCAGCAGCGCAGCCCAGCGCTCCTCGGGCCAGTATTTTGTATTGCTGGCGCGTCGCCGATCGCCCCAGCGCATCGTCCGCTGGTTCCCGGGCTGGATCAGAATGCATCTCGATGCCTCGACCCCAAGGCTGCGTAGCCAGGCCAGAACCTGCGTCCGCAGCGCAGGCGAGACGCTCAGCGCCGGGACGGCGCCATCCGTGCGTACCGTGGCGGCTGCTCCCGTCGTTGATGCCGTCAGTGCCGATTCGGGGCTCAGTTCCGCAAATCGCTGCCAGCGGTCGCAGAAATGCTCACCGGCGATGTCCGGCAGCTTGTCGAGCGCCAGCAGGTCCGCTTCTCCCCAGCCAGCACGCCTCAGCAGCCAGCACGGCTTCTCGATCTGCGCGTCGAACAACCAGGTGGGTCCAACGCCTCTGGTTCGCAAGTGCCGTATCAGTTGCCATTGGTCGGGGCCAACCCAGTAAGGTCGCTTGCGGCTGTGCAGGACGTGGATGTCCCCCACACCCAGTTGGCCGTGCAGCAGCGGCGCGGTCCAGTTGCCCGAACCGAGGACATCGACGGGCAAGCCGAAGCGCTCGTAAATGCGCCTGATGGCCACCGTCATCAGTACCATGTCGCCGAGCGCGCCGAAGCGCACCACCAACGGCCGGGTCACTGGGGGCCACCTCGCCGCACAGGGCCGGCGGCGTGGCTTGCGGCCTGCAGGATGACCGGCGGGCCCGCTCTAGTGCGCTTTGCAGCAGAAAGATTCTGTCCCGCCACTGTCGTACTCACATCGCCACGCCCGGCACAACCGATCAGTGCGGTGTGGAGGGCTGGAGCCTGCTCAGTGCCCCGTCCACTCGCGCGACGAACCCGGCCTTGTTCTGCAGAAACCAGCCGCGAGCCATCTTGCCGATCGAGTCGAGCTCCCCCGAAGCAAGCCGTATCACCCGCCCCACCGCCGCCTCGAGCGCGGCCTCGTCGAACAACGCGAGGCGTACCAGGTTGTGGACTGCACCTGGCCGCGCCGCAATGATCACCCCGCGCCCTGGCGCAACGAGCTCGTTCATTGGCGCAGCGTCACACGTCAGCGTTACTGCGCCTACGCTCAGCGCTTCCAGAATGTAGTGCCCCCAACCCTCTGCCTCAGAGGTGCACATATGAAACCGGTGGGAATTCTGCATAGCTCTCACTGCCTCATCGCTGAGGTATCGCCCATGGCAGGCGATATTCCCCGGCCAGGCACCCTCGCTCACGACGCTTCCCGGCATGGTTGGATCCTGCACCAGCGTCAGCGTGGGCCACTCGGGATGTCTTTTCCAGAGCGCGATCAATCGCGCGGTGCCCTTCAGCGGACTGCGGCCGGCAATATGCAGGAACTGGCTCACGCGGCCCACGGCTCTTTCCTCCCGATCCTCGCTGTCGAAACCAATGAGCGAGGTGACGCACCCGCGCTCGCGAAACAAGCGCTCCGCAAATGCCGTCTTGGCCCAAACGCAGTCGACGGCAGCCAGATAGCGCTGGTCGCGTGGATCGAACCACTCGGGATTCGGCACCACCACGTTATGGCGTGCGTCGGCCATGAACTGCGGCCAGATATGCTCGAGCATCACGTTCACATCGAAGCGGTTAGCGGCGCGATCGGTGCGGGCGCCGCCGAATGCGCGGCGGCGCAGGCGCTCTGCCTGTACCCGCCATCCCACCAGCATCGAACGCCGCTGTCGTCGATCCGGCCTGCCGCACGCACGCACCGAAACGTCGCAGCCGCACGACCGCAGCGCCGCGCCCAGCAGGGCGAGATCCCGTGATATCCCGCCGCCGTTGGCTTCCCCGATCAGCTGCACGCGCATCGCTCAGGCCGAAGCGGGGGCGGGAGCATCGTGCGACGCTGAGGGGGCAACCTTCAGATGAGCGCCCAATACTGTTGCCGGCTCGCCGATTGCCGCAACGAGCCGCTTCCATCCCTCGAATGCCTGTTCGACGGAGATATCGTCAGCTTTCTGGGACTCCGACGAGGCCTTCAGCGCGATTACGGGGCTCGGCCGCGCGCCAGGGCCTGCGCCTGCCCGCGGGCATTCCATTGGCTTGTACTCCCACGGGTGCGCCCTGGCGTAGAAGATCATGACGGGACAGCCGAGCGCTGCCGCGGTGTGACTTGGTCCGGTATCCAGTGAAATCATCGCGAAGGCTCGCTCCTGCAGGGCAAGCAGCCGGCGCAGCGGCAGATCCGCTGCGGCCGTTTCTACCTCGACCGTCAGTTGTGCGCGCAATGCGGCGACCAGATCGGCCTCACCCGGAGATCCTGTGAGCAGCAGCCGCATTCCCGATGTGTGAGCCTGCACGCGGCGACAAAGTTCAGACCAACTCGCCGCCGGCCACGATTTCCCGTCCGTCGGCGGGCTGCGCGTGCACGGACGCAGCAGTATCAGCTGTTCCGCTACCAGGCCGCGCGCCCGCAGCCAATCGTCTAACTCTTCCCGGTCCCGCTGGCGCACGTGCACCGTCGGGCAATAGGGGGTATCCGGCGGCGCCTCCGCAATCCCGGCCGCCTGGTACGCCGGTGGCGTGCGCCGCCCCAGCGCCACGTAGCGCACGTAACGATTCAGCGCCGCATCCTCGGGGAAATCAGCCGAATACAGGCAGCGCTCCGGCGCCACGCCGCCACGCCGCAGCAGCTCGTCGACCTTCTCCCGCCGCGCGTCACAGACGTAGACGGGCCCGGCATCCCCGTCTCGCAGGTACTCGACGAACTTCCACTGCCGCGGCGCAAGCCAATAGCGCTTCTTCCAGCCGCCCATGCGAATCAGGCCACCCAGATGCGGGTGCTCGCCCTCGAACAGCGCCTCGGGCACCCCGGCGTGGCTGCAGGCGAGATAGGGGGCCTTGCCGTAGCGCTCGTGCAGACAGGCCATCAGCGGCGTCACCATGACCATGTCGCCAATGCCCCCCGCCTGAATGACGACCGGTCGCGGACGACCCTGTTGTTTTGGCGGCAGCGGCATATCGAAGCGGCGATTATTCGCGACCCCTTGAGCCCATTCAAGCTGATCAGCGGCCGCACTTGCTGCCCGGACAAGGGCTTGTGGCTTATCATTCACGGCGCATGTCCGCGCAGCCCGCAGATTCCTCTTCCTCCCCGCACGCCCTGGCGACGTTCCTGCGCCGTGAGACCGACGAGCATCGTGAGGCCTTCGAAGCGCTGTTACCCCAGCTCGCCGGGCCCTTTGGCGACGTGCTGACGCTCTGGGAACGCGCGGTGCGCGGCGGCGGCAAACTGCTGTTCTTCGGCAACGGCGGCAGCGCAGCCGACGCGCAGCACCTGGCCGCGGAGCTCGTGATCCGCTATCAGGCCGATCGCCCTGCGATCGCCGCCATTGCCCTGAATACGGATACCTCGGCGCTCACCGCCGGAGCCAACGACATGGGCTTCGAGCAGATATTCGCCCGTCAGGTCGAAGCCCTGGGGCGTCCGGGCGATGTGGCCGTCGGCATCACGACCTCGGGGCGCAGCCCGAATGTCCTTGCTGCGCTCGCCGTCGCCCGTGCCCGCGGCCTTGCAACGATCGCCCTGACCGGTGCGCTTCGGCCCCCGCCGGGCTCTTCACCGGGCGCCGCCGGCAGCACGACAGCGGCATCGGGCGCCTCCCCTGCTCCCGAGCTCGCGGCGCTCTGCGACGCGCTGCTGGTCGTGCCCTCGCGCACCACCGCGCGCATCCAGGAAATGCACATCATGCTCGGCCACATGCTCTGCAAGGCACTCGAGCAGCGGCTGGGACTGCTGGGCGTTCAGGGTCGATGAGCGCGCTGGATCTCTGGGACCTGCTCGATTCTTTCCACCGCACCTGCGCGCTCGTGGTCGGCGATCTCATGGTGGATCGCTTCATTTACGGGTCGGTCGAGCGCATCTCGCCCGAAGCCCCGGTGCCCGTCATGACCATCCACCGCACCGCGGTCATGCCAGGAGGGGCCGCCAACGTCGCCCGCAACGTCGCGACTCTCGGGGCCCAGGCGATCCTGCTGGGTGTCGTGGGAGCCGATGCAGCCGCCGAGGAGCTGCGCCAGCAGCTTGTCTCCCTGCCCACGATCCGCCCGGAGCTGATCGTCGATGCGGCACGCCCGACGACGCTGAAGACGCGTCATATCGCCGATCGCCAGCAGATCCTGCGCACCGACGTCGAGGAGCGCGCGCCGCTCGCAGCGCCCATCGCCGACGCGCTGCTCGAGCGCTTCCAGGCGGCACTGGCACACACCGATGTCGTCGTGCTTTCCGACTATGCCAAGGGCGTGCTGTCGGACGACGTCACCGCGGCGCTGATTGCTGCGGCGCGCAGCGCCGGGCGCCCGGTGCTGGTGGATCCCAAGAGCCGCACCTTCGCCAAGTACCGCGGCGCCGCCGTGCTGACCCCGAACCGGCAGGAGCTCGAGGTGGCCTGCGGCCACGCCTGCAGCAGCGATGAGGCGGTGCTCGCCGGGGCCCGCGCGATCCTCGCCGATGGCATCTGCGACACCCTGGTGGTCACGCGCGGCGCCGACGGCATGTCGATCATTCCCGCCCAGGGTAGCCCGCAGCACATGCGCACGACGGCGCGCGAGGTCTTCGACGTCTCGGGCGCGGGCGATACGGCCGTGGCAGTCATGGCGCTGGGCATGGCCCGCGGCGCCGCACTGCCCGATGCAGTGCGCCTCGCCAACATCGCCGCGGCGATCGTCGTAGGCAAGCGCGGCACGGCCACGGTGACGACCGGGGAGATCATCGCCCACCTGGAACAGCTGGGCCTGGCATCGTTCGAGGCCGCGAACGCCCGCGCCGGGGATGGTCGCGGCCAGGCGTTGCCCAAGCACTTCACGCTCGAGTCGGTCGGCGAGCTCGTGGGACGCTGGCGCGAGCGGGGCCTCAAGATCGCCTTCACCAATGGCTGCTTCGACTTGCTGCATCCCGGACACGTGAGCCTGCTCGAGCAGGCCCGTGCCAGCGCCGATCGCCTCGTGGTCGGCCTCAACTCCGACCTGTCGGTGCGGCGGCTCAAGGGACCTGGGCGTCCGGTGCAGAGCGAGGCGGCACGGGCGACGGTGCTCGCGTCACTGAAATCCGTCGATGCGGTGGTCATCTTTCCGCAGGACACCCCGCTCGAGCTGATCGATGTCCTGGCACCCGATGTGCTCATCAAGGGAGCCGACTACCAGGTGGACACCGTGGTGGGCGCGGACCTGGTGCTGCAGCGGGGAGGCAGGGTCGTGCTCATCGACCTGGTGCCCGCGCACAGCACCACCGGCACCATCGAGCGCATGACGGCAGCGCTGCAGCGCTGATCGCTGTGTCGCCTGCCCAGAGTGTCGAACGCGTCGTGCTGCTGGATCGCGACGGCACCCTCATCGTCGATCGCGACTATCTCGCCGATCCGACCGGGCTTGAATTTCTTCCCGGCGCCGCCGAGGCACTGCGGCAACTGCACCAGCGCGGCTACCGGCTCGTCATCATCAGCAATCAGTCGGGCGTGGGACGCGGCCTCTTCTCGCTCGAGCGCCTGAGAGAGATCAATGCCCGGCTC
Source organism: Steroidobacteraceae bacterium (assembly GCA_035502275.1). Lineage (GTDB taxonomy): Bacteria > Pseudomonadota > Gammaproteobacteria > Steroidobacterales > Steroidobacteraceae > FEN-1191. The sequence goes on along the minus strand of DATJUN010000125.1, from coordinate 2,065 downwards.
ACCCAGATGGTGCGCGAGGCCGGCGCGGAGCTCGCGGGCATCTACAGCTGCCCGCACCACCCCGATGAAAACTGCGCCTGCCGCAAGCCGAAGGTCGAGCTGGTGCGCCAGGCCGCGCAGGAGCTGCACTTCGATCCTGCCGCTGCCGTGATGATCGGCGATCGCGACAGCGACATCGAGCTGGGCCGGCGCATCGGCGCCACGACGATCCGGCTGCTGCCCGAAGCCGCCTCGCAGATGACGCCGGCCTCGAGTGCCTCAGGCGCGCCCGCAGATCACGTGGCCGCGGACCTGCTCGAGGCTGCTCGGATCATCGAAAGGCTCCCACCGCTCCCGGATAGGCGATAATCGCGGCGATCTGCCCGCTACATCGCGCCAACCCACTCATCGCGCCACCCACTCACCATGTACCTCGTCACCGGCGGTGCCGGCTTCATCGGCTCGAACCTGGTCGCGCGCCTGGCTGCGCGCGGCGCGGCCGTGGCGGTCTGCGACTGGCTCGGGCACGATGAGCGCTGGCGCAATCTTGCGCATCACGAGCTCGCCGCCGTGGTGGCGCCTGAGGCGCTGGCACAATGGCTCGCCCGACCCCCGGCACCGCTGCAGGCGGTGCTGCACATGGGCGCGATCAGCACCACCACCGAGACTGACGTCGAGCGGCTCGCGCACTGGAATATCCGCTCCACCCTGGAGCTGCTGCAGTGGTGCACCGAGCACCAGGTGCGCTTCATCTACGCCTCCTCGGCCGCAACCTACGGCGATGGCAGCGCCGGCTTTGACGATGACGGCCGCTGCGAGGCGCTGGCCACGCTGCGTCCGCTCAACGCCTACGGCTGGAGCAAGCATGTCGTGGACCGGCGCATTGCGCGCCTCGTGCGCGAAGCTGCACCGTTGCCCCCGCAGTGGGTGGGGCTGAAGTTCTTCAACGTCTACGGCCCGAACGAATACCACAAGGGCAGCATGCAAAGCGTCATCGCGCGTAACTTCGCACGCGCCCGCACCGGCGAGGCACTGCAGCTGTTTCGCAGCTACCGCTCCGACTACGCTGACGGCGGCCAGCTGCGCGACTTCATCTACGTACGCGACTGCATCGATGTCATGGAGTGGCTGCTGGGCGAGCCGCGCGTCAGCGGCCTCTTCAACGTCGGCACCGGTCAGGCACGCAGCTGGCTCGACCTGGCCGCAGCACTGTTCGCCGCCTGCGACCGACCGTGCAACGTGCAGTTCATCGACATGCCCGAGACGCTGCAGAGCCGCTACCAGTACTTCACCGAGGCGCGCATGCAGCGTCTGCGCGAGGCGGGCTATCACCGGCCTTTCACCAGCCTGGAGGCGGGCGTGACCGACTACGTGAGCCGCCATCTGTCGGCGGCCGATCCCTATCTATAAAGGCTCTTTGCACAGGAGACATCATGAGCGCAGCGACCGATCCCAAAGCACCCCGCGAGCTCAAGCTCAGCACGACGCTGCAGGAGCTGGTCAAAACGGCCTTCGATCGCGGTCGCCCGCTCAGCGTTGCGTATACGGATCCCCAGGGGCACCCCCAGCTGTCCTTTCGCGGCAGTCTGCAGCCCCACAGCGACACCGCGCTGGCCATCTGGGTGCGCAATCCGGACAGCGGCATTCTCAAGGCCGTCCGCGCCGGCCACGTGCACATCGCGGCGCTCTACGGCGATCCCACGGCCCCGCGCTCTTTTCTGGCCTTCCGCGGCCGCGGTCGCATCGACAACTCCGATGCCGAGCGACGCCAGGTCTACGACAGCGCACCGGCTGGCGAGCGTGCGCGAGACCCCGAACAGAAGGGTGTGCCGCTGATCATCGAGCTCGACAGCGTCGAGGGCCTGTTCCAGGGTGAGTTCCTCCAGATGCGCCGTTGAGGCAGGATCTGGCTGACTGCCGCGGCCCCAACCCGACTGCCTCAGCCGGCCGTCTCAGCCGGCCGCGCGCCCGGCGGCGCCAAACAGCAGCTCGCGCATGCGCGCCGCGACCGCTTCAGGGGTTAGATCGCGCGCCCAGAGCCCCTGGCTGCCAGCACGCAGAGGCGCGTACTGCGAGGGCTGCGTGC
>DATJUN010000124.1:0-4108 GCA_035502275.1 Steroidobacteraceae bacterium | reverse complement strand
CGCCGCAAGACCGGCTGCCATCCCCGCTTCAGCCGCCGCCCCCGCTCGGCGTTGATACTCAATTTCCGCCGCTGATTTCACCAACCGCATCCAAGTGACGAGATTCGTCGCATCCTCCCAGACCTGATCAGCCAGAATGCTGGTGAACCCCGCATAGCGGGCCGCATTGAGCGGCCACGCACCAAGCTCCGCCCCCACCCGCGCACGAGACCCCACCACATGCCGAATCGCATCCGCGCCGACTGCTACAGGATCGTCGGAGTCGCGCCAGAGGAAGCGACCCGGAAAGATGCACGTCGCGTCGAGGTAATATTCCTCGACATCCCGGCACACCACCGCCGGCTCACCGGCGGCAGGAATGATTGCAAATTGGAACGAAGAATAGCCTCGGGTAAAGAAACCCGTAAGATAGGTAACTGTTTCGGGTAGGAAGGCCAGGAGCGCGTCCTGGCCCCGAGCCGTCAGCGCCCTCTGCACGCGCTCGAGGCGCGCCAGATATTCTTCCCGTGGGAACCAATATGCCTGCGTGGCCATCACTCGCCCTGCATCATCGCGGTATAGGCTTCGTTCGCCGCCTGTCCGTGTGTCGCCCACCAAGCGATATCCTCGAATAGCGCGCCCTTGATACGCTCTGGCGTGGTCGGGAGACGTGCTGCCCGCGCGGCATCGATCAGCGGCATTGCCTCCGGCGTTACTGGCCCATATGCGACATATTGGCTGAAGCGGGATTGCGCCTGTGGAGTCTCGATGAAGTTGAGAAACTTGACCGCTGCGTCGCGATGCGGCGCACCTTTCACAACCATGAAGTACCCGACCTGGGCGACACTCTGTGTCCAGGCCATGGCGATCGGCAGGCCCTGATCGGTCCCCGCTTGGAAACGGCCATTCCAGCCCAGCGCCATCACTACGTCCCCGCTGCCCAGTGCCTGCACAGGCTGCGCACCATTCGACCACCAAATCGCAACATCGGGTCGCAGGGCGCGCACCTTTTCGATCGCGCGCTTGAAACCTGCCGGTGTCGAGAGAGTGGTGTAGACCTGATTCGCCGGGACCCCATCAGCGAGGAGCGCGGCCTCCAGCACTGTATCGGGGCTATTGGGTAAAGCGCGTTTGCCAGGAAACCGCTTTACATCCCAGAAATCGGCAAAGCTCTGCGGCTGGGGACCGCCGGACGGAAACGCTTTGGTGGAAAATCCAATTAACGTGGAAAAGATTTCGGATGGTGCACCATAATCGTTGCGGGCGCTCTGGAATGCATGGCTTTCGTCGACAAGGCCGGTAAGTTTCTCAAAGAGTCCCTGCTGGACACCGAGCATCAGCCCAGCGCCGCCTCCCGTTACAACGTCCCAAGAGACAGTGCCGGTATCAACCATGGCTTTGATCTTAGCGGTCTCTGGCCCAGTATCTTCGATGACCTTGATGCCTGTCTCTTTCGTGAAGGGCTCTATCCAGGCTTTGCGTATCGCGTCCTGATAGGCACCGCCCCAACTCGCAAAATCTAGCTCCTGTGCAGACAGAGGAACCTGAATACCAATCAGCACAGCGAGTGCTGCGGTGAGCATGAGGAAGCGGGGGATCATGCTAGTCTCCTTCTTCCAAGTTTTACCGTTCGTCGGCCAGGCAGAGCTGTGCGAACGCGTGCAACATGGTTTTCGCTTCAACGGCGTCGTCCGCATCCGCCATCAGATCGGCTATAACAGCACCGTCCGCCTCCAGTCGCGGGCGGGCCAGCTCAAACCAATGCAGCGCCTGCTCTCGGTCTATTTCGGGATGACCCTGGATGCCCCACACCGGCAAATCCCGAAAGCGCCAGATCTGGTTCAAGCATTCATCGCTTCGCGCGAGGATGCGCATCTCAGGATGGTCGGCGCGTACCTCATCATTGTGCCAGACGAACATTCGCACCGTTGACCCGAGCGTACCCATCAGAGGATCTGCAACCGCCACCGGGGAGAGCACGAGGATTTTATAACCCACCTCACACTGCGGGCGACGGAAAACCTTATCACGACCGCAGAGTGAGGAAGCAAGAATCTGGCTGCCAAAACAGATTCCAAGCATCGGCAAACCACGCTGAGCAGCCTCCGCGATCAGCTCGTGCTCGCGATGTATGAAACCGATATCCTCATAGGCAGCATGCGGACTTCCTGAGAGAAAGATCCCACAATAGTCGTCGAGTGCGCCCGGGAAGTCGTTATCAAACGCCCAATGCAGGTCCAACGTCAGGCCGCAAGCTTCAAAGCGTTCCTCCAGTCTCGATACCGAGCGTTTACTCGGACCATTCGAGAGATACAGCAACCGTTTCATGGCGCGGCTCCGAGTGCCGCGAGCCGTTTTTCCTGCCGTCCGAGCAGGAACAAGATATCCTCGACGTCATGCGAGCCAAGCTGCACACATGGGCGACGCTGCGCCGGGCTGGAGATCGCGCCACGTTGCGCCAATACCTGTTTCCGCACCGCCAAGCCGATCCCTGGTTGCTGTTCGTACCGCACCAGCGGCAGGTACGCATCGAACAGATCCGCCGCTCCCTGGATGTCACCGGCGCCATGGGCGCGGATCACGTCACGCATCATTTCGGGAAAAGCAAAGCCGGTCATTGCGCCATCGGCGCCCCGGCGCAGTTCATCTGGCAAAAAGAGTCCGCCATTCCCAGTAAGGATGGAGATACGACGCATCCCTTCACGCTCACTCGCCGTGCGCAGCCATGTGAGTTTGTCCAGGCCGGGCCAGTCCTCATGCTTCAGCATGACGCAGATCGGGATCGTGTCGACTATTCGGCGGATCAGCGTGGGTGGGATCTGGACGCCGCTGCCTTGCGGGTAGTCCTGCAGCACGAATTGCGCCTGCCCCAAGAATTCGGCGGCCGTCTCGAAATATTTCAGGATCGCTGCATCGCCGCGTAAGTAAGGTGCCGGCGCAACCATCACGCCCGCTGCACCAGCGTCCATTACTGCAGCCGCCAACGACTGCATAGGCGCAAACCCACTGGCCGGGAGGCCAACTACAACCGGAACGCGCTCTGCCACTGCGTGCAGGACTGCGCGAGTGATTTGCAGCGCTTCCTGTTCAGTTAACTTCGATGCCTCCCCCATCACGCCGAGAATCGTAAGACCCTGCACCTCACGGGCCAAGAAGAAATCCACCATTCGCGGGATAGAACCGAAATCAACCGCCCCATCCTCGCGGAACGGTGTCGGGGCGATAACGAAGACTCCGGATGTAGTCTCGTCGAGGCGCATCATGCCCGTCCCATAGCCAGCGTCGCCAAGATCGCCTGACGGGCGTTGTTGATATGATTACGCATTCGTGCGACGGCTAGCTCGGCATCTCCGGTCGCCAACGCTTCTATGATCGAGAGATGTTCTGCCTTTCCGAGCTCAAAGCGGGATGGGATTCTATGCAGCCCGAAAAGTCTGGTCTTCTGACGCAGATTAGAAATCATGCAGAGGAGGAGCTTGTTGCCGCTTTCCCGTGCAATCGATAAATGCACCAGGTCGTCCACCGCCCAATGTGCGTCGTCGCTGACTGACCCGGGATCAGACATCGCATTGATTGCACTACGAATGTTCTGAAGCAGCGCTGCGGACATCCGGCCACAGGCGGCGCGAATGGCGTCGCTCTCCAGCGACTGGCGGATGGCAAGAATCTCCATGACTTCGGTCACGGTCACTTCCGCGACCCGCAGGAACCGGTTCTGTCGCTGCAGCAGGCCTTCGCCCTCAAGCCGCTGCAGTGCTTCCCGGATCGGGGTGCGTGAAAAGCCGAGTTCTTCAGCCAACCGACGCTCCTGAATCACGGAGCCACCTGGGAGAGCGCCGGACAGAAGCTTGCCTCGCAGGACCTCGTAGGCCGCCAAGCTGACGCTCGCCGGGGGCAATTGGGATTGCTGATCGGAGCTTATCTGCATGAACCATCCCATCTCGGCATGCATTCGGTATGCCAATTGAATGCCGGATCTCCCCCTTTCGTCAATCCGCTGCTGAGCCTTGAGCCGTCCTGGAATGTGGCACCGACTCAATTGGCGCCCGTGGTCCGCCGACATCCCGAGACGGGTGAGCGGCATCTTGACTTGTTGCAGTGGGGCCTGCTGCCGTATTTCACCAAGGAC
>DATJUN010000123.1:0-43424 GCA_035502275.1 Steroidobacteraceae bacterium | reverse complement strand
CATTGAAGTTCCTCGTTTGTAGCAATTCCGTCGCGCGCCAGCGCGGCGGATCAGACTCGGTAGGTTAAATGACCCGTGGTTGACTGTGGATTGATGCTGCGATCAGTGGCTCAAGCCACACGTTCAGCCCCCGGTGAGGTTGAACCGGACCGGCAGGCCCGTGCACTCGGTGACGGGCTTACCCCCCTGAGTCGCAGGTCTGAAGCGATAGGCTTTGGCCAGATTGACGGCGGCATCGTCCAGCATCGGGTGCCCGGTACTGGTGGCGATGCGGGCCTCACTCACACGGCCGCGTGTATCCACGCAGATGTGCACGATGCCGCGCCCTTCCTCATTATTGCGACGGGATGCATCAGGGTAGTAGTCGTTCGTGTCCGGCTCAGAGATACCCTTGGTGCTCACTGGGATGATCGGCACCGGGGCCACATGAATCGGCGCCGGCGCCGCCTTGACCACCGGGGCCACATGAATCACCGGCGGCGCAACCGGGATGTTGATCGTCACCTCGGGCGCAACCACCGATACCGGTGGCGGGACCTTCAGATCCACGTGCGGCGGCGGCGGCGGCAGCTCCTGCACCTTCTGCGTCTGAATGATGTTCGTCTGCAGAATGGTGTTGATGATGCGCGCGCCATTATTGGCCAGGCCGGTGGCGAACGCGTAGATGATCAGTGCGTGGAAGGCGATGATCGCGATGAACACGATCGCGCGCTTCGAGAAAAGGCCTTGTGACTGTTGCGGGTAGTAGGCGCTCATAAGTTCGTGCGTAGTGGTTCTGATCAGAAAGTGGCGGGTGAGTAACGCGCGGGGGACCACAGCGGCGCTTGTAGCGCGAGCGCGATTGTCCCTACGTCGTACTGTCGGTGTGCTCGTCCCCCAAACCGTCTCTTCATATCTACTTCGCCGTTCGGGACCTCCTCTGGAGAGGCCCCGAGCCCATGCCGTCGATCCCTGCGTTACCTGGTCGATCAACCTGCGAAAAGGAGAACTGTGACTCCTTTTCGCGGTGTCGCCGGCTCACGCCGTCGCTTGACACAGAACGCGTACGCGGGTCGACTCAGGCCGGTGAACTTTAACTGCTCACCGCAACCGTTACAACCATTAACACTCATAAGTCTTCGTTGACGTCGGTCACCGCGCCCAGCGAGGCACTGCTGACCACGCGTGCATACTTCGCCAGCACGCCCTGCACCACATAAGAGCGCCGTGGCCGCCAGGCGCGGCGACGACGAGTCAGCTCCGCAGCTGTCAAATCGACGTCGATGCGCCGGCGCGCAGAATCGATAGTGATGCGGTCACCGTTGCGCAGCAACACTATGGGCCCGCCTACGGCCGCCTCCGGCGCAATATGTCCGACGACGAAGCCATGACTGCCGCCGGAGAAGCGCCCATCGGTGATCAATGCCACCTGCTTGCCCAGGCCGCGCCCCACCAGGGCGCTCGTCGGGCTGAGCATCTCGCGCATTCCAGGCCCGCCGCGCGGCCCCTCGTGGCGGATGACCACGACGTCACCGGCGCGCACCTTGTCGGACAGAATGGCGGCAGTGGCCGCCTCTTCTCCGTCAAACACACGCGCCCGCCCGCTGAATGACAAACCCTCCTTGCCGGTGATCTTGGCCACCGCGCCCTCCGGTGCGACATTGCCGTAGAGCACGACCAGGTGGCTGTCGGGTTTGATGGGATCGGACAGCGGATGCACGATGCGCTGATCGTCCGGATAGTCCGTCACAGCAGCAAGATTTTCCGCCAGGGTCCGACCCGTGACGGTCAGACAGTCCCCGTGCAGCAGCCCCGCATCCAGCAGGCGCTTCATGAGGGGTTGGATGCCGCCGATGGCGACAAGTTCTGACATCAGATAGGTGCCGCTGGGCTTCAGATCGGCCAGCACCGGCACGCGACGGCCCACGCGCGTGAAGTCATCCAGCGCCAGACGCACGCCGGCGGCCTGCGCCATGGCCAGCAGGTGCAGGACGGCGTTGGTCGATCCACCGAGCGCGATGACCACGGTAATGGCGTTCTCGAAGGCGCGCCGCGTCAGGATGTCCCGTGGCCGGATGTCCTCCCGCAGCAGCCGCATCACGGCCGCTCCCGCCCGTCGACAGTCGGCGAGCTTGGCCTCGCCCACCGCTTCCTGCGCCGAGCTGCCCGGCAGCGACAGTCCGAGCGCCTCGATGGCCGAGGCCATGGTGTTGGCGGTGTACATGCCTCCGCAGCTGCCGGGCCCGGGGATGGCCGTGCGCTCCACCTCCAGCAGCTGCGCATCATCGATGGCGCCGGCAGCGCGTTGCCCAACGGCCTCGAACACCGACACGATGTCACGCCGCTGTGGACCGGGGCGAATGGTGCCGCCGTAGACGAAGACCGCAGGCCGATTCAGGCGCGCGATCGCCATGGCGCAGCCGGGCATGTTCTTGTCGCAGCCGCCGATGGCCACGAGCCCGTCGAAACCCGCCGCCCCGACCACCGTCTCGATGGAGTCGGCAATGACCTCGCGCGACACCAGCGAGTAACGCATGCCCGGGGAGCCCATGGAGATGCCGTCCGACACCGTGACTGTATTGAACAGCACGCTCTTGGCCCCGGCCTCATCGACGCCTCGGGCCGCCTCGCGCGCCAGAGCATCGATGTGCATATTGCAGGGGGTTACATCGGCCCAGGTCGAGGCGATTCCGACCTGCGGCTTGGCGAAATCCTCATCCTGGAAGCCCACCGCGCGCAGCATGGCGCGCGAAGCGGTCTGCTTCAGACCGTCCACCACCAGGCTCGAGTAGCTGCGCGGATCGCGCCGTGGTCGGGACGGTGAGCGGGCGGAAGCCGCCTTAGCGGTGGAGGAGCGGGCGCGCGATGCGCCGGGTCGGCGGCTGGTCTTTCGTTCCGTCATCGGGCTCTCTTGCTTGGGCGCTGTCCTTCGGAGCGCGTACCTGTCGCCCCGGGACGGCGGGCCGCGCACTGTAGCCCAACGGCTGCTCGCCCGTACAGACGGCGCAGTGGCGCCAGGCGCGAGCAAGCGGACCGGCAGGCAGGTCAGCCGGCCCTGAAGCTCGTCGGGTCCTGCCGCTCAGCCGTAGAGGCTGCGGATCAGCTGGTAGATGGCTCGCACGCACTGGGCTTCCGCCCCCAGCGGGCGCCCGGGGCGCTCCTTGGGATTCCAGGCGAACAGATCCACGTGCAGCCAGCGCGTGCTGCTGCTGACGAAGCGCTGCAGAAACAGCGCCGCGATGATGGCGCCACCGAAGGGTGAAGCAGACACATTGTTGAGGTCAGCGACGCGGCTGCTGAGCTCCTCGTCATACGAGCGCCACAGCGGCATCGGCCAGAGCGGATCGCTGTGCTCGGCGCCGAGCGCTGCGAGCCGCCGCGCCAGCGACTCATCGGAGCTGAAGACCGCCGGCAGATCCGGCCCCAGGGCCGTGCGCGCCGCACCCGTCAGCGTGGCCAGATCGATGAGCAGATCGGGCTGACCGGCGTCGGCCTCGGCCAGCGCATCGGCCAGCACCAGCCGACCCTCGGCATCGGTGTTGCCGATCTCGACGCGCAAACCCTTACGCGAGCGCCAGACATCGCCGGGCCGATAGGCATTGCCGCCAACGCTGTTCTCGACGGCCGGAATGAGAACGCGCAGCTCCACCGGGGCTTCCAGCTGCTGCAGCAGGCGCGCCAGCCCGAGGGCGCAGGCCGCCCCACCCATGTCCTTCTTCATCAGCAGCATGGCCGCGGAGCTCTTGAGGTCCAGTCCACCGCTATCGAAACACACGCCCTTGCCCACAAGCGTCACGCGCGGTGCACCGGGGCGCCGCCAGCGGCAGTCGATGAGGCGGGGCGGGCGATGGCTGCCCCCGCCCACGGCCGCGATCAGTGGATACTCGCGCTGCAATTCTGCCCCGCTGACCACCGTGATCTCGGCGCCCTGCTGCGCGAGCTCGCGTGCGGCGGCCTCGAGCTCCAGGGGTCCGAGCTCGTTGGCGGGGGTGTTGATCAGATCGCGCGTCCAGCTCATGGCGGCAGCGGTGGCCTCGGCATAACGCAGGTCCGCCGCGTCGGGTACTACGAGGGCTGCGCCGGGAGCGGGGCGCGGGCCAACCGGGCGCGAGCGATCGAAGCGATAGCTGCCCAGCAGCCAGCCCAGGCAGAACTGCGTCGCTGCCGACGCCCGCAGTGCTGTCGCCAGCTCATAGGTGCCGGCCGGCAATCGCTCACTCAGGGGCGCTGCATCCCAGACAGCCAGAGCGTCGGGGTGCGCCAGATCGCCCAATCCCCACAGAGCGCCGGCGAGACTGCCATCGGGCTCGGGCAGTGGCAGCAGACGGTGCCTCTGACCATTGAAGCCCTGCGCCTCCGCCCACCGCGCCTGGTGGGCAGGCAGTGCCGCACGCAGGGCCCCCCAGTCCGACTCGGTGACCAGCCGCAGGGTCATCAGGGCAGCCGCCTCAGCGGCCGTTTTTCCCCCGGGGGCTGCGCCGATCAGTCTCCGCATCCGTCAAGCTTAACCAATTGCCGTCCGAGGCGCCGCGTCCCACTCTGCCGCGGCGCCGGCTGCGCATGCTGCGCGTCGCTCACCCCGTGCGGGCATTGCATTGCCGCCCCGGCGCGATGCGCCCGATGCACCGTCTGGGCAGCGTGCTCCAGCACAGTCGTCGCGCGTTGACAAGTCGTTGATCGTATGGTGTTATCGCAAGTCTTCTGCTTGATCGCAAGGCTCGATCGCAAACGACCGATGCGCTCGTTCCCGCCGCTTCTACTGCTGGTAGATCTGCTGCTTCCCGGCAGCAGGCGGGACGGGTACTGCCGGCGTTTCTGACTGCAAGGAAACGGACAGCACCGAAACCCCGCCTCGGCCACCGATGCGGGGTTTTTTGTTGATCGCTGTGGACCGCCGCCTGTGCCGGATCGCGCCTGTGCCTGATGGAACGCCGGATTGAACTGGGAGTTTGAACATGATGCATCTGTATTCCAGAAAGGACGTCGACCGCAAAGCGCTGCGTGGTGCCCGCGTGGCCGTGCTCGGCTATGGCAGCCAGGGGCGCGCGCATGCGCTGAACCTGAAGGACAGCGGCTTCGATGTCGTCGTGGGCGTGCGCAAGGGCGGCAAGAGCGCCCGCGCCGCCAAGCGTGATGGCCTCGCCGTGGCCGATCCGCTCGAGGCGGCGCGCGGGGCGGACCTGGTGGCCATGCTGGTCCCGGACCTGGCGCAGGCTGAGCTGTACGAGCAGATCGAGCCGGCGCTCAAGCGCGGCGCGACGCTGCTGTTTGCACACGGCTTCAATATCCACTTCAAGCAGATCAAGCCGCGGCGTGATCTGGACGTGGTCATGATCGCACCCAAGGGACCGGGTGGGCTGGTGCGACGTCAGTACCAGCAGGGTCGCGGCGTGCCCTGCCTGCTCGCGGTCGCGCAGGATGCCACCGGTCGTGCCCAGGCACGCGCCCTCGCCTACGCCGACGGCATCGGCGGCACGCGTGGCGGCGTGCTGGAAACCAGCTTCGCCGAGGAGACCGAAACCGACCTGTTCGGTGAGCAGGCGGTGCTTTGCGGCGGCGCTACGGAGCTGGTCGTGAAGGGCTACGAGACCCTGGTGGAAGCCGGTTACCAGCCGGAAGTCGCCTACTACGAGTGCCTGCACGAATTGAAGCTGATCGTGGATCTGCTGCACGAGGGCGGTCTCGCCAAGATGCACCAGTTCATCAGCGATACCGCCAAGTACGGCGACCTCACGCGCGGCCCGCGCGTGGTCAACGATCGCACCAAGCAGGAAATGCGCAAGATCCTCAAGGAGATCCAGAGCGGCAAGTTCGCCCGCCAGTGGATCGAAGAGCACCAGAATGGCTCGAAGAATTTTCGCCGCCTGCTCAAGCAGGACACGAGCCATCCGATCGAGCGCGTCGGGGAGAAGCTGCGCGCCCGCATGCCCTGGCTGAAGGAAGCACGCTGAGCGCTCGCGCGGGCCACGCAACATAGAGCGAGCACGAGGGTCATACCGGCATCGATGTCAGATTCACGGAGTGCAGCCATGACGACAGCGACGGCAACGCCAGGCACGGCAAACGGTGACAACGGCGCAGGGGCTTCCCTGGGTCCCGCCGATCGCGTGGTGATCTTTGACACCACGCTGCGTGATGGAGAGCAGGCCCCGGGCTGCAGCATGACGCAGCCGGAGAAGCTGCGCGTGGCGCGCGCGCTTGCCGAGCTCGGTGTGGACGTCATCGAAGCCGGCTTTCCCGCCGCCTCGCGCGGCGACTGGGAAGCGGTCAATGCCGTGGCACGCGAGGTCCGCGAGCCGATCATCTGCGGTCTGGCGCGCTGCACGCGTGAGGACATCGAGCTGGCCGCCCGCGCGCTCGCTCCCGCGGCCCGCCGCCGCCTGCACGTGTTTCTCGCCACCAGCGCCATTCATCGTCAGTACAAGCTCAACATGGCACAGGAGCAGATCATCAGCCGCGCGGTGGAGGGCGTGAAGATCGCCCGCGAGTACTGTGATGACGTGGAGTTCTCCCCCGAGGACGCCTCGCGTACCGAGCTCGACTTTCTCGCGCAGGTCGTGCAGGCGGCCATCGAGGCCGGCGCGACCACCATCAATATTCCCGATACGGTGGGCTACACCGTTCCCGATGAGTTCGGCGAGCTGTTCCGCTACCTGCGCCAGCACGTGCCTGGCATCGAGCGCGTGACCCTCTCGGTGCACTGTCACGATGACCTGGGCATGGCGGTCGCCAACAGCCTGACGGCCGTGGTCGCCGGCGCCCGGCAGATCGAATGCACCATCAATGGCATCGGCGAGCGTGCCGGCAACTGCTCGCTCGAGGAAGTGGTGATGGCGCTGTCCACGCGCGCCGGCTTCTTCAACCTCAAGACCGGCGTGACCACCTCGCGCCTGTATCCGACCTCGCGGCTGGTATCGAACATCACCGGCATGCCGATCCCGCGCAATAAGGCCGTCGTCGGAGAGAATGCCTTCGCGCACGAATCGGGCATTCATCAGCACGGCATGCTCCAGCATCGCTCCACCTACGAGATCATGCAGCCCACGGATGTGGGCCTGCCGAGCAGCAACCTCGTGCTCGGCAAGCACTCGGGACGCCATGCGCTGCGCGAGCGCGTCAAGCAGCTAGGATTCGAGCTCGACGATCTGGAATTCACGCGTGTCTTCGAGGAGTTCAAGGCGCTGGCCGACCGCAAGAAGGAGCTCTTCGATGGTGACATCGAAGCGCTGGTGCTGCGTGCCGGCGGCGCGGCGTCCGGTCCCTGGTCCCTCGAGCAGCTCGACGTCGAGGTCCACAGCGGCTCGCAGGCTGTCGCAACGGTTCGTCTGCATCACACCGACGGCCGCTCCCTCGAGCGCGAAGCCACGGGCGATGGGCCGGTGGATGCCGCCTACAAGGCCATCGTGCAGGCCACCGGTGTCGCCGTGGTCGTGCGCAAATTCGAGGTGCACGCGGTCACTGTCGGCGAGGATGCGCAGGGCGAGGCGATCCTGTACGTCGACTACGATGCCCGCAGCTACCGCGGCTCGAGCGTCAGCACCAACATCGTCGAGGCCGCCAGCCGCGCGCTGCTGGAAGTCGTCAATCGCATCGAGCTCTCGCGCCACTCCCACGCCCGCCATGGCGGCGAGCCGTCCGATCGTACCCGCGTCGTCGCCCAGCGCGCCGTGTAGGAGGCCCCATGCCCATCCCCGCAACGCCCTTCATCTGGTTCAACGGCAAACTCATTCCCTGGGAGCGCGCCACGGTGCACGTGCTGGCACATGCGCTGCACTACGGTTCCTCGGTGTTCGAGGGCGTGCGCGCCTATGCCACACCGCGCGGCGTGGCGATCTTCCGCCTGCAGGATCACACGCGTCGGCTGTTCGACTCGGCGAAGATCTATCGCCTGCAGATCCCCTTCACGCCCGAGCAGATGAACGAGGCCTGCCATCAGGTGCTCGCGGCCAATGAGCTCTCCAAGGGCGCGTACCTGCGTCCCATCGCACTGCGCGGCTACGGCGAGATCGGCGTCGCTCCCAAGATCGAGCCGCCGGTCGATGTGGCCGTGGCCGCCTGGGAATGGGGCAAGTATCTCGGCCACGAGAGCGAGGCCTCGGGAGTCGATGTGTGCATCTCCTCCTGGCAGCGCGTGGCTCCCAACACCCTGCCGGCCCTGGCCAAGGCCGCCGGCAACTACCTTTCCAGCCAGCTCATCAGCATGGAGGCCAAGCGCCTGGGCTTCGCCGAGGGCATCGGCCTGGCCCCCGATGGCACGGTCAGCGAGGGCGCCGGTGAGAATCTCTTCCTGGTGAGGGACGGGATCATCTACACGCCGGGCCTGGCGCATTCGGTGCTCGGTGGCATCACTCGCGATACGGTCATGAAGCTGGCCGCCCAGCTCGGACTCACGGTGCTCGAGTCGTCCATCCCGCGCGAGCTGCTGTATCTGGCCGATGAGCTCTTCTTCACCGGCACGGCCGCCGAGATCACGCCGATCCGTTCGGTGGATCGCATCCAGGTCGGCACCGGACGGCGCGGTCCCATCACCGAGCGGCTGCAGCAGGCCTTCTTCGGCCTGTTCTCAGGCAACACCACCGACAGCTGGCACTGGCTGGACTTCGTCGACATGCAGCGCCAGGCGCGCACCGCGACGGCCTGAGCCGCGCACCGCAGGACCTCATCCATGAAGACCATGTATCAGAAGATCTGGGAGCAGCACGAGGTCGTACCCGAGAGCGCCGACACTCCGGCCGTGCTGTACATCGACCGCCATCTCATTCACGAGGTGACCTCACCGCAGGCGTTCACCCTGCTGCGCCAGCGAGGCCTGCCGCTGCGCCGCCCCGAGCTGACGTTCGCCACGATCGATCACTCCAGTCCCACGCGCACCGAGCAGATCTTCGGCGGCGCGCCGATCGCCATCGAGTCGGCGGCCAGGCAGATCGGCGAGCTCGAGCGCAACTGCGCCGAGTTCGGCGTGCAGCTGCTGGGACTGAAGGATCCTCAGCGCGGCATCGTTCACGTGATCGGACCGGAGCTGGGCCTGACTCTGCCGGGGTGCACGCTGGTCTGCGGCGACAGTCACACCAGCACGCATGGCGCCCTGGGCGCCCTGGCGTTCGGCATCGGCACCACCGAGGTGGCGCACGTGTTTGCCACGCAGTGCCTGCTGCAGCGTCGCGCCCGCACGCTCGCCATCAGCGTCGGCGGCAAGCTGCGTGACGGGGTGACGGCCAAGGATCTGATCCTCACCATTATCAGTCGCATCGGTGTCGCCGGCGGCACCGGTCACGTGATCGAATACCGCGGCAGCGCGGTGGCGGCGCTCGGGATGGACGAGCGCATGACCGTCTGCAACATGTCGATCGAGGCAGGAGCCCGCGCCGGCATGATCGCGCCCGACGACATCACCTACGCGTACCTGGAGTCCCGGGCACGCGCTCCCAAGGGCGCGGCCTGGCAGGAGGCGCTGCAGTACTGGCGTTGCCTGCCCGGCGATGCAGGCGCGCAGTTCGACCGCGAGGTGAGCCTCGATGGCTCGGCGGTCGAGCCCATGATCACGTACGGCACCCATCCGGGCATGGCGGTGCCGGTCACCGGCTCGATCCCCGAAAAAAGCAGCGATCCGGTGTTTGCACACGCGCTCTCGTACATGGGACTGACGGCCGGACAGCCGATCGCCAATCAACCCATCGACGTGGTGTTCATCGGCAGCTGCACCAATGGGCGGCTCTCGGACCTGCGCAGCGCCGCGCGGCTCATGGCCGGTCACAAGATCGCCCACGGCGTGCGTGCGCTGGTCGTGCCCGGCTCCCAGCAGATCAAGAAAGCCGCGGAAGCGGAAGGGCTGGATCGTATTTTCCGCGACGCCGGCGCCGAGTGGCGCGAGTCGGGCTGCTCGATGTGCATCGGCATGAATGGCGATACGGTCGAGAAGGGCCAGTATTCACTGAGCACCAGCAATCGCAACTTCGAGGGCCGGCAGGGACCGGGCGCGCGCACGCTGCTGGTGAGCCCGCTGACGGCGGCGGCCAGTGCACTGCGCGGTCGGGTGACCGACCCGCGCGAGCTGATGGGAGTGTAGAGCATGGAACCGATTCGACAGATCCGCTCGAGAACCGCAGTACTGCCCTCCCCCAACATCGACACCGATCAGATCATCCCGGCGCGTTTTCTGCGCACGACTTCGCGCGAGGGACTGGGCCAGAATCTGTTCAACGACTGGCGCTACGATGCCAGCGGCGCCCCGCGCGCGGATTTCGTGCTGAACACCCCGGCGGCGACCGGTTGCCACATCCTCGTCGGCGGACGCAATTTCGGCTGCGGCTCCTCACGCGAGCATGCGCCCTGGGCGCTGTTGGACTATGGATTTCGCGCCGTGATCAGCACCGAGATCGCAGACATCTTTCGCAACAACTCGCTGAAGAATGGGCTCGTGCCGGTGGTGGTGGATGAGGCCACCGCGCAATGGCTCCTGGTCCATCCGGGCGCCGAAGTCACGATCGATATCGACAGCACCACTCTCGAGCTGCCCGACGGCCGGCGAGTGAAGTTTCCGCTGGGCAGCTTCGACCGTTACTGCCTGCTGAACGGGGTGGATGAGCTCGGCTTCCTGCTCGGAAAGCTTCCCGCCATCGAAACCTATGAGGCCCGCAGCGCACGCCTGCGGCAGCAGTACGTATGAAGGCGCACATCGCTGTCATTGCCGGCGACGGGATCGGCCCTGAGGTCACCACCCAGGCGGTGCGCGTGCTGCGCGCCGTGACCGACCGATTTCATCACGAGCTCACGCTCACCGAAGTCCCCTTCGGCGGCGCGGCGATCGACCTGCAGGGTGATCCGCTGCCGGAGGCCACCCTGGCCGCCTGTCAGAGCGCCGATGCCGTGCTGCTCGGGGCGATCGGCGGACCGAAGTGGTCCTCGCCGCAGGCCAAGGTGCGTCCGGAATCCGGCCTGCTGCGCCTGCGCAAGCTCATGGGGCTGTACGCCAACCTGCGCCCCGTGGTCGTGCATCCGGCGCTGCGCAACGTTTCAACGCTCAAGTCTGAAGTCATCGATGGAGTCGACCTGCTGTTCGTGCGTGAGCTGACGGGCGGGATCTACTTCGGTCCCAAGACGCGCGATGCCACCCAGGCGAGCGATCTGTGCCAGTACAGCGCCGAGGAGATCGAGCGCATCGTGCGCGCGGCCGCTCGACTGGCGCGCACTCGCCGCAAAAAGCTCCTGTCGATCGACAAATCCAACGTGCTGGAGACCTCGCGGCTGTGGCGCGAGGTCTGCGAGCGTGTGATGCGTGCCGAGTTTCCTGACGTGCAGCTCGAGCACATGCTGGTGGATTCGGCGGCCATGCACCTGATCCGCCGACCGCGCGATTTCGACGTCGCAGTGACCGAAAACATGTTCGGCGACATCCTCACCGACGAAGCCTCCATGCTGTGCGGCTCGCTCGGGCTGCTGCCCTCGGCCTCGCTCGGCGAGGGCACGCGCGGGCTCTACGAGCCCATTCATGGTTCGGCGCCCGATATCGCCGGCCAGGGCATCGCCAACCCTTACGGGGCGATCCTCAGCGTGGCCATGCTGCTGCGCCATTCGCTGCGCCTGGAAGAGGAAGCCCGTGCAGTCGAGTACGCGGTGGAGCGCGCCATCGGCGATGGCGTTCGCACGCCTGACATCGCCGCACCGGGACATCGGCCGGCGAGCACCCAGGAGGCCGGCGCCGCAGTGCTCGCGGCGCTGCGCTGAGACAGCCGTCGGGGGCCGGTGATGGTGGGCGCCTGCGCCGGCGTCAGGAAGCCAGAATCTGGTAGCTGTCGGTGAGCAGCCGGTGCGTGCCGCTGTCGGTCAGCAGCGGCTGGGTAGTGCCATCGGTGATGAGGCTCAGCGGCGCTCCGGTCAGCAGCCGCTGGCAGTGCGAGGCGGGTGCGGGCTTGGCGAACAGATACCCCTGGGCAAGCCCGCAGCCCAGCTGCCGCAGCTTCTCGAGCTGCTGCCAGCCCTCGATGCCCTCGGCAACGGTCTTGATGTTCAGATGGCGCGCCATCGCAATGATGGCCCCGACGATGGCCAGATCGCTCATGTCGGTGACCAGGTCGCGCACGAAGCTGCGATCGATCTTCAGATAGTCGACGTGCCAGCGCTTGAGGTAACCGAGACTCGAATAGCCGGTGCCGAAATCATCGATCGCGATGCTGACGCCGAGCTCACGCAGCTGCGTGATGGCATCCAGGCGTGAGGCACCGCCGCGGCTCTCGCGCCGCTCGAACATGGTGCTCTCGGTCAGCTCCAGCTGCAGCAGCCCCGGGCTCATGCCATGGGCGCTGGTGAGCGCCTCGATCTTCTCGCGCAGGTTCGAGCGCTGCAGCTGCACGGCGGAGATATTCACCGCAATGGGCACCAGCGTCGCTCCCTCGCGCCGCCAGTACTGCAGGTCCTCCAGCACCCGCTGCAGCACGAACTCGCCCACCGGCACGATCAGGCCGGTCTCTTCGGCCACGTCGATGAAACGTCCGGGCAGAATGAATCCGCCCTGTCCGGGCTGCTTCCATCGCAGCAGGGCCTCCAGGCCCATGACACGGTTGCTGAGGATGTCGACGATCGGCTGGTAGTGCACGTCGAGCTGGCCGAGCTCGAGGGCGCTGCGCAGGCTGGCCTCGATGGCCACACGCTCGCGCAGTTTGCGTGCCATGACGGGACTGAAGAGCTGGAAATTATTGCGGCCGCGATCCTTGGCCTGGTACATGGCGGTGTCGGAATGGCGCAGCAACTCGCCCATGTCCGTGCCATCGCGCGGATACAGTCCCACCCCGATGCTCGCCGTGGCCACCAGCGGGCGACCATCGACGACGATCGGGGTGCTCAGCGCACGGTTGATGCGCTCGGCCATCTCGCTGATGACCTCGGTCTTGCGGATGGCCTGCAGCACCACGATGAATTCGTCACCGCCCATGCGCACGACCATGTCCTCGGAGCGCACCGTGGCACGCACGCGCTCGGCGACCTTCTTGAGCAGCTTGTCGCCGGTCTCGTGACCGCGCGAGTCGTTGATGTGCTTGAAGCGGTCCAGATCCAGGAACAGGACGGCGAGCATGTTGTTATTGCGTTTGGCCTCCTCGATCGCCCCGGGCAGATGGTGGGCCAGATACAGCCGGTTCGGCAGCCCGGTGAGCTGGTCATGATGCGCCAGGTGATCCAGATGCTGCTGCTTCTCGAGCAGCTGCGCCTCGACGCGCCGGCGCAGCGAGACGTCGCAGATCGTGAAGGCGAGCATGGCCTCATCGCCCACGCGCAGCGGGTGGCCCGTCACCTCGACCTCCATCAAGCTGCCGTCCCGGCAGAGCTGGCGCAGCTGCAGCGCCACGCCCGAATCCGGAGCGCGCAGCCGTGCGATCGTGTCCGCGTCCATGCCCTCGCTCTCGAACAGCTGCAGCAGCGTCAGGGCACGCAATTCGGAGAATGAATAGCCCAGGCTTCGCTGCGCGGCCGGGTTCGCATCGACAATGCGCAGGGTCTCGGCCTGAACCATCAGCACCCCGTTGGGCGACTGCTCGAGACTCGCGCTATAGCGCGCCGCCTGCCGGCCGCTGCGTTGCCGGCTCAGCACGTACGAGGCGGCCAGCGCACCGCCCGCTGCAGCCAGCAGCAGGCCGGTGAGGATGCCGATTACCCACATGGGTACGCCCGCTGCCACACGAACGGCATATTGGTTATCTCGGCCATCACCGCGACGGCTCCCTTGATTCCGCGCTCAAGCAACGAGGCCCTCTCTCCCTGGTGTTGAGCGGCCGCTGCCGGCGTCAACGTCTTTCCGGTGTTTGTTACGGGCCGTGACAGTCTGGCTAAACGCGGTGCGTATCTCGCGGGCGCGGCGCACAGTTTGCGTGGCGCCTGCGCCTCATGCGGCGCCCCGGGAGCACAGCCAGGCCGCGAAACGCCCGAGCGTCAGGAAAGTCCTACAATTGCGCGGGTACGAACGTTTTCCATAATCACGATGCCCCGACCACGCCACGACGCTTCGCCACGAGCACGCGGCGCGCCAGAACGCAGGCACTGATACTGAGCGGGCCCAAGCGCTCGCGCAGGCGCAGCTGCGCGCACTTGAGGTGCTTTCCGGTTGTCAGCACGTCATCGAACAGCACCACTTCCATGCGCAATGTGCAGCTGAGCAACTGCGACGTATCCACAGTCATGGCCTCATAGAGCGCAGCGAACGCCACGCGCTGCCGCCCGCAGTGGTCAGCCGGCAGCGACTGTGACTGCCGCAGCAGCGGACGGATATCGACGTCATAGCCAGCGAAGGCGAGGCGCAGCAGCCGCAATAGGCGATCATCGTAGTCACTCGCACCAGCCCGCGCCGACGGCGGTATCGGGCACCAGCTCGCCTGCTCGACCCAGGCGCGTGGCGCCGCGGCGCGAAGCGCCTGTGCCGCGCGCAGCAGCGCGCATTCCTTGTAGATCGCACGCAGCGGACGGGCTGCCGCCTGCGACGGCCTGCATTTGAGGTCGCTGATCCAGCGCTGCGCCCGGTTGCGCGGCAGCCCCGGCCGGTACTCCCAGAGGTATCGGCAGCAGTCCCCGGCCTCGAGGAAGCAATGCTGTGTGCGTCGGGCCGCATCGAGCAGATGCAGCGAGCACTGCTTCGCATCGGCCCCGCTCACGGGCGCTGTCATGGCGCGACCAGCCGCACGCGTTGCCAGAAGCTCGCCGAGCTGATCTTCAGATACCCGCACAGATCGGGCAGTTGCTCGAGCTCCGAGGCCAGAACTGCCGGCTCGATGAGCCGCTGTTCGCTCCTCTGGCGCGACCGGCTGCCGCGTGCAATCCCCAGCGCAGCAAGCTCGCGGGTCTCGCTCTGGTGCTGGCGGATGACCTCGCGCTCGCCGATGAGCCGGGCGGCGAACGCCGAGGTTCCCCCCTGCTCACCGCCGGCACACCGCAGGATCAGCGTATTGCCGCAGTTCTCCACAATTGCCTGCGCCTCCCCCCCATAGGTTGAAGACACCTGGGCCGCCGACTGCCAGCCCAGTACGCAACGGCCGCCGAACTTGCGCAGGCGCGCCAGCGCATCCTTCAGCCCCGCGATCGGTCCGAGCGCATCCAGCTCATCGATAACGAACCAAAGACGCTGATCGACCTCTTCCTCCGCAGCGTCCATCGTCTCGAAGATGGCAAGGCGCATCCACGCCGCCACCAAAGAGCGCAGCGCCGCGATCTGGTTGGCACGATAGGGCATGAACAGCACGCCGCGACCGGTGCGCACCCAGGCGCGCACCGATAGCGGTGCTGCGCGCTGCAGCGCGATGTGCTCGAGTGCGGCCAGCGCTGCACTGGCCACCGCGCGTATCGAGCCGAACATGCGTGCGTTGTCCGGATCGAGAAAGGGTTGGGCCGCCGTGTTCGCCAGCAGCCCCCGCAGCTCGGGCACGGGCGCTGCACTGAGCAGTCGCCAGAGCAGCGCCGCGGACGGCTGGGGCAACAGGCGACAGCGCCGCAGCAGCGCCGCCAGAAACGTACGTGCATAGCCGCGCCATTCCTGGCTCGCGGCGTCGGCACCCGGGCAGATGAGCGCCTCGGCGAGCAGATCGGCATCGGCATCCCGGCCCAGTTCCGCAAACGGGTCCCACCGCACCGAATGCAGTTCCAGAGGATTGAGCAGCAGATCGCGGCGATAGGGGCGCATGAAGCGGCGCAGATAGGCACCATCCGGATCGCTGATGATGGCGCGGTCCCCGCGCAGCAGCGCCCGATGCAGCAGCTCCCGGATGGCGGTCGACTTGCCGGTGCCGGTCGTCCCGATGAGCTTGAAGTGACGCGTCTCATCCGACTCGCGCAGCGGCACTCCGGCCATCGTGATCGGCAGCGGCCAGCGCGTGCTGCTGCGTGGGCGCACCCGGCGCGTTCGCAGCCGTGCGCCGCGGCGGTAGCGATCCGTACGGCTGCGGCGGGCTGCTCGCGCTGCTCCGATCACGATCAGCAGCCCGAGCATCGCCGCGCCGGCGAGGCTTGCTACGGACATCTGCATGGGATAACGCGATCCTTTTCAGTATCCCTTGAGCACATAGAAGTCGCCGGCGTCGCCGTATCTGGGTGCCGTCACCTCCACACGCACACACAGCCGCGCCTGCCGGCCACAGCGTCGCAGCTGCGCCTGACCGCCCAGCTGCGACAGCTCCGCGACAGAGGCGGCGAGACGCGCCTGCTCGGCCCGCAGTCGCATCGTTTCTCCGCGCGATGGCAGCCAGCCACCGCTCAGCAGCAGCACGGCCCCGATCGACAGCAGCACCGTGAGCACGGCAAACGCACCGAAGTGCCGGCGCGCACCCCGCTGCAAATGCATGAGCGCCTCGCTCGCCCGATGCGCCTCCTCTACCATCGCACCGCACTCGGCAATGAAGCAGCGCCGGATCTCATCGCGCACGACCTCATCGAGTCCGGCGGTATGCGATTGCAGACGCAGAAGGCTCTGCTCGGCGAGCTGTTGCAGGCCCGAGGCATCCTCGCCCGGCGCGGCGGCGCCAATGAGCTGCCGGGCGCTGGTGTTCATGCGCGTGCGGCCGCGACACCGGTGATACCCGGGGGCCCATTCGGCCCGCAGCGCTTGCGTGCAGGCTCGTACCAGATCTCCCGGATATAGCGCTGCCCCTGCCGCGACTCGAACTGGATGACCACGTCTACGACACGGTAGAGCAGCTCCTTGATCTCATCGCGCGACAGTGTGCGGCCCGCGCCACTGAGTTTGACCAGCAGTACCAGCTGCTCGAACGCGAGCTCCGCACTGGTCGCATGCACGCTGGTGATCGAGCCTGGATGGCCTGAGTTGGCGTTGCGCAGGTAGTCGAATGCCTCTTCCCCGCGCAGCTCTGCGAGCAGGATGCGGTCGGGGCGCATGCGCAGACACGCCTCCAGCAGTTGCCGCGCGGTGACGCGCGATCTGCCCTGATCGTCCTTCGAATAGAGCAGCCGCACGTGATTGGGATGTCGCTCCAATGACAGCTCGGGCGTGTCCTCGATCGTGATGAGACGCTCCTCGATTGGAATCTCGCGGATGAGAGCGCGGGTCCAGGTGGTCTTGCCCGACCCTGTCGGCCCGGACACCAGCAGGTTGAGACGTGCGCGCACCGCCGCGCGCATGAAGGCCTCGAGCTGCCTCTGTGCCAGCAGGCGCAGCAGATGCGCTTCCAGCGCGATGCAACCTTCGGCCGCGCGCTGCATGCCCTCAAATACGCCATGTTCCGCCAGCTCCGCGATCGACCAGGACTGCGCCGGAGGCCGCCGGATACAGATGGCAACGGTGCCGGTCGGACAGGCAGGAGGCAGCGCGAGCTGCACGCGCTGTCCTCCCGGCAGGTAGCCGGACAGCAGCGGCGAGGTCTCATCGACCCGCTGGCTGGAAAAATTGGCCACCAGTTTGGCAAAGCGCCGGCACCACGGATAATCCAGCGCGGCGAGCGGCTCGTAGCACCAGCCGCTGCGGCGTTCCAGAAATACCCCCCCGGGTCGATTGACGCACAGCTCGGTGACGGTGGGATCGCGCAGGAAGGATTGCAGCGGCGTCAGCGTCAGATCCAGCGCCGAGGGCTCGTGCTGCGCGCCGCGTGGGCTCTGCACGGCGTAGTCCGTCTGCGGCCCATCAGTCACGGGCCTGCGCCCCGCAGCGTGTACACGCTGGCAAAATCCACATCCCGGGCCACCAGCACTTCGATGCGATCGCCGTTGCGCTTGATGACCGTGGGGGCAATCGCCACCGTGCTCCTGAGCACCTCGGTCATGACGTCCTGCGTCGCACCGGGGTTGTAGATCACCGCGCCGGAGTTGCCGCTGCTGGCCTGGACGGCCGCCTGGACCGCGCCGTCGATGGTGGACAGCAGAATGGCGGCGCCGAAACGCTCCCAGAAATGCCGCTGGACGGCACCGGGAAGACCGGACCGCCCCAGCTCATCGGTCCCGGGCGATTGCAGCGGAACGATGATGCCCGCCGGCGTGCGTGCCTCCGTCCACAGCACATAGACACGGGCCGACCCCTGCTGCACCTGCCCCTGCGTTTCACCGAACAGACGCGTGCCGCGCTCCAGAAGCACGACGCGTCCGTCGGCGCTGAACGTGTCACTGGCTGTCACGCAGCTGGTGATGCCCGGCAGGGTCGAATCGATCGCGGTCTCCAGCGTGCAGTCGATAAAAGTGCCCTTGGAGAGCAGCAGGCTGCGCCCGCGTAAGCGCCTGGCGGCAACCGGCACGCTCTCGGGACTGGCGAGCAATCCCGGCTGTGCGGCGCTCCCGGCGAGCGGGACGGCAAACGCCGCAGGCGATACCCCGGCTGGAGCGCCCGGCGTGCCTGCGGCCGTGGGCGCGGCTGCCGCGTAGACATCGCCCTGCAGACGTCGCTCGGCGGCAGTCGGCCCGGACGCAGCGCTTCGGGCAGCGACGCTTGGCGCTGGGGACGGCGCTGGCGCGAGCGGTATCACGGGCAGGTGCGTGCCGGCGGCTGCAGCAGGCGCCGCAGCGGACAGGACTGCACTGCGCAGGCCAGCGGGACGGCCCGGGGGCGGCTCGGGCGAGCCCGCACGGCGAAAGAGATCGTCCAGCGGAGGCAATGCCATCTCCGTCGCCGCCGCAGCGCTCGCGGCAACCTGGCGCGACTGGCGCAAATGCGACTGCCGGGCAAACTGCCTGTCGTAGTACCAGACCAGCGTGCCGGCCCCAAGCAGCACCATCAGTCCCATCGCCAGCGCGTTCGCCAGGCGCGCCTGGCGGGACAGGGTGCGGGCTACGAGAGGGGCAGCGCGCTCTCCGACGACGACCGTCGGCTCTCCCGCGGCTGATGGGGGGCGTCTAATCATCGTCGCCGCCCCGCAGGTCGCGACGTACCTGGGGCGAGATCGTAGCGCTGGTGCTCACGCCGGTCTGCCTGCCATAGGCACGATTGACGACGCAGCCCACCAGGGCTCCGCGGCGCAGGATCAGCCTCTGCACGACGCGATGCACGACGACCTCATCGTGCTCGACATGAAAATTGAGCAGCGATTCCGAGCCGTCCTCGTTCCTCAAAAACAATGCCGGCATGTCCTGACGTCTGCCGAAGCGCAGGTGCGTCTGGACCCCATCGTCCCAGGCAGCAAGGGGCTGCAGCGGCAAGGCTCCGCAAAACCAATAATCTTGGTTCCTCGGCCGCTGCGCGGCCGCCGAGCCAAGCAGCGCTCTGACGCGCGCGGCGCCGGCTGCGGCTGGCAACGCTGGCGTGGGCGCCGGCAGCGGCGCCGGATAGAGAAACCGCAGCGCATACAGGACGTCGGCGTGACTGGGATCGGGCGCGTTCCCCACAGTCACGTAATCGAAGTGATATACGCGGCGATCGGTGAGTACCGTGATGTTGGTATCGACGGCGAGTGCCCGTGGCTTGATGAACAGATGATTGCCCTGTGCACTGAAGGACAATCCCTGCAGATCGCCGGCGCCCAGTCCGAGCACGCGCTCGCCGGACGCGAACTCGAGGTCCGTCTGGTAACCCACATAGGCCGGCAGGCGGTACACCTCGTTGGGGTCGTAGAGCACGTCCCGCAGGCGCACGTCCGCCAGGCAGGCGCTCGTGCAGCCCAGCAGCAGCAGTGCTGCGCCTCGCGACCAATTGGTGACCCTCACGGCGTCTCCAGTCCCTTCACCGGGGCAGCAGGCGGCACATTGCCCGCACGCGAGCCCTCCGGCGTCTGCGCCGGCGGATCGCGGATGACCTCGGGCTCTGCGACAAAGCTGACGATCTTGAATCCGAGCGGATTCCAGCGCCGCACGCCCGGATCGCTCGAAGCCGCGGCGTAGGCGTACTGGATGGTCGCGATCCAGTGCGTAACCCGCTGTGGCTGGCCATCCATGGATTGCTCGATCTTCAGATAGCGCACCTGGGCAAGATCATCGATGCCACTGACGCGCTGAATGAAACTCACCGACTCGATCTGCACCGACACCTCGCTGCCGTCACGATGCAGATTGAGCGGCGAGAGCGGATTGGAACGACTCCAGAGCGCGGCCCAGCTCTGGTTGGTACGCGCCGTGTGAAAGGCTCCGCACTCCTCGTAATCGCTCTCCGCCGTGGAGAGGTTGAAGCGTTGGCAGACCATCACGTAATGCGTCAGGAAATAACGCGTCACGCTTTGCGCAGCCTGCAGCTGCCCGGTATAGACCGGCACCACATCCACGACGCCGGTACTGCTGTCGACACGGATTACGAATGGCTCGGTGCGCTTCAGAGGCAACAGCAGCACCAGCGCAAGCCCGGCGACCAGCGCACAGGCGCCGGCCGTGGCCGCGACCTGCCAGGCACGCCGGGCAGCCGTGCGCAGTGCTGCCAGCCGGTCCTGATCCCAGGCCTTGGACTCCTGCAGGTAGGCTTTGAGAGTGCCGTCGGTGCCCGTCTCACTCATGGCGCAGACGCCTGCGGCAACGAGCCCTGGACGTTGATGGGATGCAGCGGTCCGCGACAGAGGGACGGCGAGGCGCTGCAGGCTCCCACCAGCAGCGCCAGGATCCAGACCATGGCTCTTGCGTTCTTCATAGGGAATCCCGCCAGCTCGGGGCACGCTCGGCGATGCGCATCGAATTCGGATGCTCGGCGTTGCCCGCCACGGCTCCTTCGGCAATCGACGCCTGCGCCACGGTCCCCACCATCCACGAGGCAGCGCCACCCGCCCCCGAGAGGGCCTGCCGCGCTCCCCAGGACAATCCGCGGCTGACCAGACCGAAGCTGCTGAGGGCGATGCCGCCGGCCAGGCCGGCCGCGATCGGCATGATCTGCCGCATCAGCATCAGTATGAGCATCGCCATCAGCATCAGGTCCAGGGCGTCGACCGTGAGCAGCGCACTGCCAAGCGCAGCGGTCTGGGTCGCGTAGGAGCTGACTACGCGCAGCAATAGCGCGGCAACCAGCACCGTGAGCATCGTGATCAGCGCATAGTTGGCGAGCTGCGCTATCCATGCCTCGAAATATCGGCGCGTCGCCTCGAACAGAAGCAGCACGATGAAGAGCGGCCCGAACGCCAGCAGCACGGCACAGGCAATGCTCGACAGGGCGATCAGAAACATCGTGTAGACACACAGCGCGCCGATGAGCAGCCAGACCATTGCGCCGGCCAGATAAAAGCCGAAGTCGCCGGACAGGACGCTGCCCTTGTCCCAGAGCTGCTCGGCTACCGAGCCGCCCTGCTGCCAGATTGCATCGATGCTCGATACCGGATCGCTGGCGCCGACGACCGCCGCCGCAAGCTCGCTCGGGGCCGAAAAGAAGGTATCGACGATGACCGTGTTGTACAGCCACAACCGCAGCGCCACCCCGAGCACAATCGCCAGCAGCACGATCCGCCGGATTCCCATGCCGACGGGCTCATCGATCCGGCCGCTCATCTGCAGGTAGCCCCAGATCATGACGTAGAGCGTGGCCAGCACGATCACCGCGGGCTGCAGGACCGTGGCAAGCACCGCCGTATTGGTGCCGACGTAGCCCGCCAGCTGTGCGTTCAACCAGCTCCAGAAAGTTGCAAAGAAACCCACGCGGATACTCCTAAGGCAGCGAAGGCTCGAAGCGCGAGAGGAAGCTGCCCTCGCCGGCGATGACCAGCTCGCGCTGCCGCTCTCGCGTCGTCAATTCCTCGGCCTGGATGGCGCGGTTGAGGATCTGCAGCTTGGTCTGCTCGCCCAGCAGCAAGCCCTGTTCAGCCCCGACGGTTGCCTGCAGTTCCAGCACGCTCTTCTGATCCGACGTGCTGCCGATGGCAGTGCTCAGACGCTGGATGTCCGCGAAGCGTCCGCTTGCATTGACCAATGACTGCTCTACCAGCGATTGCAGCAGGGCTGCATTCTGGCGTGATGCCGTGATCAGCGACTGCTGATCTGGCGACAATTGGGACAGCTGCGTCGGCGAGAGCACGGCATTCTGCGCCACGGCGCTGGTGACGCCCCCGGCCAGCGCCGCAAACGCCCCCTGCCCCTGCGCGGCAAGCAGCAGCGTATTCCAGTCAGCGGGCAGATAGTTGAGCGTGGCGTTGCCCAGCAGCACCTGCATGCCGCGGCTTCCAGTCATGGATTGATACAGCGCCTGCGCCTGCAGCAGCTGCCCACGTGCCGCAGCGAGCTGCTGGGAGAGCAATTGCACCTGCTGCACCAGCTGGGCGATGGAGGCCACGTCGATGACGGCAAACTGCGCGTATGCCACCGGGACCGCGCCGGTGGCAAGCAACGCGGCCGCGAGCGCAGCGCACACGGTGACTTTGCGATGCCTGGTCATCCTCATGCCCTCAGCGGGGCGGGCGCCGCAGCCGAGGCGCTCGCGAGAAACGGGCCGACCCAGCGGGCCGCCTCGTTGCCGTGCAGCTGCATGAGCGCCTGCATGCGCTCCAAATGCGCGGCCCGTCCCGAGAGCACCTGCAGCTCGGCGTCGAAGCTGCGCAGATCCAGCTGCGCCACCACGCTGTAGCGACCCTGCTTGATGAGGAAGCGGCGCGACCCGGGCTCCAGCCGCTCCCTGACCAGACGGAATTCCCGTTCCGTCAAACCGAACCCCTGCGTATAGTCCTGCAGGTTCGCCTCCGGATTGGGGAAGAAGATCTTGGTGGCGGTCTGCTCGATGATGGTGCGGCTGATCGAGCTCTGCAGAACATCGCTCGGACTCTGGGTCGCCAGGCACATCACGCCATTGAGCTTGCGCCAGGTCTTGGGGCCATCCTTGGCGAATGCTGCAAAGGCCTCATCGCCCAGCATCCGCCAGAACTCATCCATCCAGCACACCAACGGCTGGCCGTCGAGCTGCTGTCTGACCAGGTGGAAGAGGTACAGCGTCAGAGGCTCGCGCAGCATGACGTTGTCGAGAAATTCCGTGACATCGAACCCGACGGTGGGATGAGCCTGCAACAGGGGCAGGATCAGGTCCTGGGGATTATCGAAGACCCATCCGTAGTCGCCCTGACAGGCGACACACCAGGGAGACAAACGCGCGTGCAGCCCCTCCGGGTCGGTGGGATCGAGAAATTCCACCAGCCGCGAAAGACGGCGCACCGGCCGCTCCAGGGACAGCGTGGCGTGCAGGGCCTGCTCGAGTTCGCCCAGCTCGCGCACCGGGTTCTGCCGCGCCTGAGCCGGGCCGGCAAGCGAGCGCAGCCAGGACTTCAGGAATTCAACGTCGGTCGCCGTGCCCGGCAGCTGCAGCGGATTCAGACCGGTCGGCATTCCTGCCCGCAGTGGCAGGTATTGCCCACCCAGCGCGCGGATGAGTATCTCCAGCCCCCTGTCCTTATCGAAGATGATCTGGGTGATCTGCCGTCGGGCCAGCATGCACAGCAGAAAGCCCACCAGCACGGTCTTGCCGCAGCCGGTCGGCCCACAAATGAACGTATGACCGCTATCGCGACGCGCCCCACCCTCCGCAGCCACCGGATCATCGGCATGCAGCGAAAAGTGGTACGGGGAGCGCGCGCTGGTCATGAAGGTGGCAAGCGCCTCACCCCAGTGATTGCCCAGCAGCCTGCCCGCCGGATAATTGTGGAAAGCGGCCATCGCGGCGAAATTGCGCGAGGTGAGCGGCGCCTTGCGCGGGCGCAGTGGCAGGTTGCCGGGCAGCTGAGCCCAGAATGCCGCCTCCAGCGCCAGATCCTCCCGCGCGATGGTCATGCCCGTATCGGCCAGCAACGCACGCGCCTGGGCCAGCTGATCGTTCAGAGGCCTCAGCCGCTCGGCAGCCTGCGCGGCCGTGGCCGCGGCGCCCGTGGCGCCTTCGACATCGGCGAGGACCTGAAGGGAGAAATGGTGCTCTCCCATGAGAAATTCATTGCTGGTCAGCTGATCGAGCGCGCGAGTGAGCTGCGCCGCCTGAGAGATTGCGTAATCGCCAGCATTGGCCATGCGATGGATCTGTCGCTGCAACAGGCCCTGCCCGGCTCCCTTGGACAGAAACAGAAAGGATTGCGTCAGAACGAACGCAAAGGGCGCGGACAGAAGCCGGTTGAGAAGCCCCACGACACTCGGGCTCGCATACTCCTTGATGCCGAGGAAGGCGCCCACCCGCGTGAGGTTCGGCAGGCGATACTCCAGCGCCTCCGTACCGAAGAGCAGTCGGGCGCTCGGCAGGCTCTCGGCGGCTGTCATCGCGCCCAGCGGCATGGAGCGCCGCTCCCCGTTGAGCAGCAGGCCGAGAAATTCCAGCAGGGATGAGCACCAGCCGTTACCGCTGCGGTAGACACCCAGGGCCTGCGGCTCATAGCGCGCCAGCGAAGCCTCCACGACCTGCGCGAGTTTGTCGCAGGCATCCAGTGCTGCCTGCGTATCTGCGCGCAGCGTGTGGCTCCCCGCGAGTGCCCGCGCCAGCAACCCTCCCGTGCGGACGCTGGCAGGTCGATGCAGGATTGACAGGTAAAGCTCATTGAGCATCAACGTCTCGCCGCGCAGCCAGCGCTGGTACTTCCCATAGACGGTGTCGGCAAAGCCGTCGCCCAGATCCGCGGGCGCGGGCGTGTTATCCCGCCGCCGGATGACGTGCACCCACAGCGCGACGCCCGGGGCGCCGATGTTCCGCCATAGAATATTCAGCCGCTCGTGCCAGTTGTTGAGCTGTTCATCATCTACGCTCTCGAAGGCGGCTCCCCCCAGTCGAAACACCTGCAGATAGTCGGTGAGGTGGGTGCGAAGCACGCGCTCCGACACGTGCACCGTATAGGGGATCTGTTCCGAGACCAGACGCTCCCGGCGCAGCACATTTTGATAGCTCAGCGCCATGGAGGGCTGCCTGCTACAGGCGCGCGATCAGCTCGGGATGGCGTCGCAACGCTCCCGGGCGCCTCGGCAGCGTCAGCGGGCTGTAGCTGCTCGCCTTCCAGAGCGTCAGATTCGCCAGCCTTGCCGGCAGCCGCGTGCGCACCCACAGCGCCAGCAGGTCGAAGAACCTCGGATCGCGGTTGCACAGCAGGACGCAGGCGCCGTGGATGGGCAGGCAGATGAGCAGCGTCAGCAGATTGCGCGTGATCAGGAACGCCTCCATCGTGAACACCAGATTGCACAATAGAGCCGCGTAGGTGACGCCCCAACGCATAGGCGGTCGCGTCGCCCCAACGAACAGCGGCTCGGCAGTCAGACCCGCGTTTCGGCTGCTCATGGTCACACTCCGAACATGCCGCGCACCCAGGTCACGATCTGCGGCGCACCGAATGCGATCGCGATCCCCACGATGGCACCGATGCACCAGCCCCACGACATCCGGTTTGCCATCGCCATGGCGCCCAGCGCCATCACCAGGATGATCGCGATCGGCGTGAGCCACCCCAGAATGTTGGTCTGAAGTGCCGTGGCACCGGTCAGGAACGGGGACGCCTGAGCCGACGCCAATGCCGGCAGGGCGAGCGAGGCGAGACCGGCTGCGGCCCTGACCCAATTGTCTGCATGCCTTACGGACATGGAAACCTCCGGTTGCTGAGATAGAATCGTCGACGGCAACTTGCCCGGCGCGGCCGCGCCGCGCACTCCCAGACCCGCCGGGCACTCACACCCGAGCGCTCTGCTCGCGGTCGAACTCCTCCCGCTTGACCTTGCCCGGTGCACCGAAGCGGAAGCCGTCGACAACGAAGGAGTGGTCGTATTGGCGTTCGCCCTGCTTGTCGGTCCAGTTGTTGGCGCGAATGCGCGCTTCGACGATGAGTTGATCCCCCTTGCGTGCGCTATGGGCGATTGCCTCGCCGAGCGCGCCGAAGGCGACGAACCAAAGGCTCGTCACGATCTCGCGCGAGCTGCCGTCCTCCTCCTTGCCGGCATAGTCGTTGCCGATGAGGCAGAAGCGCGTATAGACGCGATCGGCTTTGTTCTCGAGCTCGGGATTCTTGGCGAGATTCCCCACGGCGGTCACCTTGAAGCTGTCCATTTGTTTCTCCCTTCTGAGCCGCGGATGCCGATGCGTCATCCGTGCAGCGAACTCTAGGAGAACAGCTGGCGATTGCCTGCCACGCAATCACGTGCGTTCATGCGGAAATGACCGGCTTGCGGCCGCAGCAGGCCGCCCGTGGCGCTTCAGATCAGATGCACCACTGAGGACAGCAGACGCGCGCGATCGGCGCTGGGACCCACGAGCAGCTCCACCTCGCCCGGCTCATAGCGCCACTGCAGATCCGGGCCGAGAAAGCGCAGGTCGCGACAGGGCAGCGGCAGGAGGACTGTGGCCTGTGCACCAGGCGCCAATTCCACCTGTCGCCAGCCTTTGAGCTCCAGCACCGGCCTGGCAACGCTCGCGAGCCGATCGTGCGCGAACAGAAATACGGTCTCGCGCGCCGTGCACGAACCGCTGTTACGCACGTCGATGCGCACCTCGATGCTGCTGCTTTCACGGCACTGCTCCGGCGTCACTTGCAGATTGCTCAGCTCGAAGCCTGCATAGGTCAGTCCGTGCCCAAACGGAAACTGCGCATCATTGGGAACGTCGAGATACCGGCTGGTGTAGTGATTGTTGGCTGCGTAGGGGCGGCCGCCGGGTCGCTCAGCGTAGAAGATCGGGATCTGTCCGACGCTGCGCGGCCAGCTCATGGGCGTGCGGCCACTGGGGGCCACCTGTCCGGTGAGCACATCGGCGATGGCGCAGCCGGCCTCACTGCCTGGAAACCACGCTGCCAGCACCGCATCGGCCTGCTCGAAGAGCCAGGGCACGACCAGCGGCCTTCCGGAAAACAAGATTGCCACCACCGGTGTGCCGAGTTCGGCGGCACGCGCCAGCACCGCCTCGGCAAGCTCGCGCTGGCAGCCCGGCAACTGCGGATCCGCGCGGCTGGCAGCCTCCCCGCTCATGGCCGCGGCCTCCCCGAGACACAGCACGATGACCTGCGCGCCCTCGCATGACTGCAGGGCCGCGGCAATGCCGCTCCTGTCCGCACCGGTGATGCCAACCCCTGGCGCATGCTTCACGGTGGCGGCGCCCAGCGCATGCTGCAGCCCGGCCAGCACGCTGACCGGCGCGCGCTCGTCGGGCACGAGGGCCCAGCAGCCGCGCATCTCCGAGGCGGCATCCGCGAGCGGTCCAATCAGCGCCAGACGCCGTGCCTGCTGCAGCGGCAGCACGGCGCCACGATGCGTCAGCAGCACGAGCGATTGCGCGGCGGCACGACGCGCCAGCGCTCGGCGGCGCGCCAGCGCGGCCGCAGGCTCCTGTGGCTGGCAGCGCCGGAACGGATCATCGAACAACCCCAGTCGCTCCTTGAGCGTCAGTACGCGCAGCACCGCGGCATCGATCTGCCGCTCGCTCACCTGCCCGCGCTCGAGCGCCGGGGGCAATCCGTAGCGATAGGCTTCCGCCATCATGTCGATGTCCACTCCCGCCTCGAGCGCCAGCACCGCGGCATCGCTGCGATCGCGCGCGACGCCGTGCGCAATCAGCTCGCCGATGGCGTTGTAGTCGCTGACAACCACGCCGCTGAATCCCAGCCGCTCGCGCAGCCAGCCTCGCAGCATCTGCCGATGAGCCGTCATGGGCACACCGGCGAGATCCGTGAAGGCTGGCATGACGGCGGCGACGTCGCTGTCCACGGCGGCGGCAAACGCGGGCAGATGCACCTCGCATACTGTTCGCTCGGAGATGTCCACCGACGCATATTCGCGCCCGGCCTGCACCGGCCCATAGGCGCAGAAGTGCTTGGCGACGGCCGCCAGCGCCTCGCGTGATGCCAGATCCTGGCTCTGAAAGCCGCGCACCTTGGCACGCGCCAGCGCGCACCCGACGGCGGGGTCCTCGCCCGGTCCCTCCGCGGTGCGTCCCCAGCGCGGGTCGCGCGACACATCGAGCATGGGCGCGAAGGTCATGTCCACGCCCTCGCGCGCCGCCTCGCAGGCCGCCTCGCGTGCGGTCGCCTCCCACAGCTCGACATCGAACGCGGCAACCTCGGCGAGCGGCACAGGAAAGAGCGTGCGATACCCATGGATGACATCGAGCCCGAAAAGCAGCGGGATACGCAGGCGCGACTCCTCGACGGCCAGCCGCTGCATCGCGCGTACGCGCTCGGTGCCATACAGGTTCAGCACGCTGCCAATGGCGCCGCTGCGCACGTCCTGCGCCAGCCCCCGGGCGACAACGGGACCGGTCACCGCCTGATCGGCGGCACTCATCGTAAGCTGGCCGATCTTTTCAGCCAGCGTCATGCGCCCGAGCAGCGCCTCGATTGCGCTCATTGCCTGCCGTGCCTCCTGCCCGCGGAGCTGGAAATCGAGCATCATAGGCGCGGCGCGTGATTTCGCCAGGCCTGATACACCCGAACCCGGAGCACCCTTGTCGACGTCGGATGCTGCACCCAGGAAACACGGCAATGAGTCACCAACCCGGCAGGCCCAGTCCGAGCACAGTGGCGGTGCCAGTCGGCTGCGTGCCGCGGATCTGTCCGCGCTCGGCGATGAGGCGCTGCTTGAGGCCCTGCAGCGTCAGACTTTCGGCTTCTTCTGGGAGGGCGCCCATGAGCCGAGCGGCCTGGCGCGCGATCGGCACCCCTATACGGCGGCACGTGCAGACCTGGTCGCGACCGGAGGCTCCGGATTCGGTCTCATGGCGATGCTGGTGGCCGTGGAACGCGGCTGGATTCCCCGCGGCGCGGCGCTCGAGCGGTTGACTCACGCCACGCAGCTGCTGGCGCGCGCACGCACGCATCACGGCGCCCTGCCGCACTTTCTCGATGGGCGCAGCGGCGCGACCATTCCGTTCATGCCGCGCGATGACGGCGGCGACCTCGTCGAGACCGCCTTTCTGTGCATGGGACTGCTGTGCGTGCGCCAGTACTTCGTCCGCGCGGACGCGATCGAAGCGGCCCTGCGTGAGCGCATTGACGCTCTGCTTGCGCGCGTGGAGTGGGACTGGTACGGCCGCGAGGACCGGCAGGTGCTCTACTGGCACTGGAGCCCCACCTGCGGTTGGGCCCTGGAGCATCGTATCCGCGGCTGGAACGAGTGCCTCATCACCTACGTGCTCGCCGCCGGTGCCTCGCGTCACGCCATCGAACCCGAGCTCTATCACCGTGGCTTTGCCTCGGGACCGGAATTTCGCAACGGCGCACATTACTACGGCATCGAGCTGCCACTCGGGCCTGCATTCGGCGGGCCGCTGTTTTTCGCCCACTATTCTTTCTGCGGACTGGACCCCCGGGGTCTGTCGGATCGTTACGCCGACTACTGGCGGCAAAACCTGCATCACATGCGCATCAATCAGCAGCATTGCATCGTCAATCCGCACCACTTCCCCGGCTACGGCAGCGACTGCTGGGGGCTCACCGCAAGTGACGATCCAGGCGGCTACGAGGCGCATTCCCCCACTGTGGACAATGGCACCCTGTCCCCGACGGCTGCGCTGTCGAGCTTCCCCTATGCGCCCGCAGAGTGCCTGCGCGCGCTGCGCTACTTTCTGGCCACGCACGGTGATGCGCTCTGGGGCCGCTTCGGATTCGTCGATGCGTTCTGTCCGGCGCGCGGCTGGTATGCCGACAGTTTCCTCGCCATCGACCAGGGCCCGATCATCGTGATGATCGAGAACTACCGCAGCGGCCTGCTGTGGCGGCTGTTCATGAGTGCGCCCGAAGTGCAGCGCGGGCTGTCGCTGCTGGGCTTTCAGCGCAGTCCGCCGACAGAGATGGCATGAGCCGCGCGCTCTCGGCCTGGATCGAGCGCGAGTACCCGATCGCGCTGGCAGGGATGATGCGCAGCATCTCCCCTATTGGCATCCTCAAGCAGCGCCCCGGGTTCGCTCAGAGGATCGTGCCCAAGCGCGGCGCCATCGTGGCCTCCCCCGTGCTCGGTGCATACGATCCGGATCCGGACTATTTCTATCACTGGTTTCGCGACGCTGCGATCATCATGGATGCGCTGCGCATCGCTTTCTTCGATGGCAGCGCCGGGGTGGAGGCGCTGGCGCATCTGTCCGACTTCGTGCAGTTCAGCCTGTCTCTGCGGCAGCTCGATGGCCGTGCACTGGTCAAATCCCCGGCCTGGCGCGCGCAGGTCGCCCCCGATCATCGCCAGTACCTGCGCGATGATGCGGAGCTTGCGCGCGTGCATGGCTCTGCCATCGCCGGTGAAACCCGCGTGAACGCCGACGGCACCCTCGACATCTCCCGGTGGGGTCGCCCCCAGCACGACGGGCCGGCGCTGCGTGCCCTCACGCTGATGCGCTGGAGCCGCGATGCCGTCCTGCCAGCTGAGCTGGCGGCATCACTCGAAACCCTGCTGCGCACCGATCTGGCCTACGTGCACCGTTTTGCACCCGAGCCCTGCTTCGACATCTGGGAGGAGGATATCGGTCTGCACTACTACGCCATGCGGGTGTCGGCTGCGGCGCTGCTGCAGGGGGCGCAATGGCTCGAATCACAGCCTGACTGCGGGCCGCGGGACCTCGAGCTCGCGCGCGGCTGCCGCGAGAAAGCGCGCGCCCTCACCACGCTGCTGAACGATTTCTGGCTGCCCGAGCAGGGGTACTATCGCTCGCGCCGTCTGCCTGGCGGCGTGCGCTCGGCGAAGGAGCTGGATATCTCGGTGATACTGGCAGCCGTACACGCCGGTGAGCGCGATGGCCCGCATTCCCCGCAGGACGAGCATCAACAGTCGACACTGGGGCGGCTCTGCGCACTCTTTTCGGCGACCTACCCGATCAATCGCGCGGCGCCCGGCATCGGGCCGGCCATGGGTCGCTACGCAGACGATCGCTATTACTCCGGCGGTGCGTGGTATCTGGCGACGCTCGGTGCGGCGGAATTCTGCTACCTCTGCGCAGACCGCGCGCGCGGCGATGCCTTTTTCGAGACGGTCCGGCGCTTCACGCCCGTAAGCGGGGAGCTGTCCGAACAGTTCGATCAGCGCAGCGGTGCGCAGACCTCGGCGAAGCAGCTGGCCTGGAGCTACGCCGCCTTCATCAGCTGCCGCGCCGCACGGCGCGAAAGCGGCGGCGGCTAGAGCGGCGCCGCCGCGGCATGGACGGCCGCGGCCTCGATCGGGACCGGGGCATTCGCCGAGCCGCGCACACTCTCATCGATCAGGAGCGCCTCGGCACGCTGGCGGTCGATCTCATCGAGCGGTACCGGCGCGGCGGCGGCATGCCCCTGCACGAAGTCCACGCCCAGAGCGCGCAGCAGCGCCTGCTCCGCCGGCACTTCGACCTGCTTGGCGACGGTCAGGACCCCGGCGACGCGCGCGATCTGCGCCATGCCTGCGACGCGCATCTGGTTCGCGCGATGCTGCGCCAGGTCCTGCGTCAGACGCCGATCGATCTTCGCCAGGCGCACGCCGGGCAGGCTCAGCAGGTCCGCGAGCTCGTCATTGAGCGTGACGTTATCGATCACGAGCCCGGCACCGAGCGTCTCGATTCCGCGGCTCAGCCGCTGCAGACACACGCGGTCCTTGCGCCAGAAACTCTGATCGGTTTCAAAGGCGAGCAATGCCGGGGAGATGCCCGCCTTGGTGAGGCACAGCTCGATGAAACGCAGGAAGTTCGGATCCGCCAGAGAGCTGGCAGACAGATTCAGGGAAAATTGCGCCGGCTCATCGACGAAGTCGCTGTTGCGGCCCGAGAGCCAGACGATCAGTGCGCCGGCCACGCGCCGGTCGAGCACGGTGCCGAGGCCGCGGTCATCGGCGGCGCGCAGCAGCGACACGGGAGCTGCATCGGCTAGCGTCTTGGCGCCCTCGCGCAGAAACACCTCGTAACGCCGGATGCGCATGCCACGCTGCAGCGGGGCGAGCGACTGCGCCACCAGCGCGACCGGAAAGGCGCGCAGGCGTGCAAAGAACTTTTCGACCTCCGGCTCCTCCACGGTGGGCCCGAAGGCGATGAGCCGTTCGGCCTGCGCAGCGGTGAGCTCGGCGGTGGCTGCATCGACGTGCGGATACACGGTCGGAGCTGCCGCCAGTCGCATCGCCCACTCGTGCGCGGCGCGCTGTACCGGCACCGGCAGATCATTCACTGCCTTGCCCTTGCCGCGCAGACGGCGATTGTCCATGACCAGCATGACGAAACCGCGAAAGGCGTTCGTGGTATCGGCGGCACGCAGCAGCACCGCGGTGCGCTGCTCGGGCAGCTCGTGGTCGGCGCGTGCCGGAGCGGAATTGCCGACGAAGCGCTCGAGCGCCAGGCGCACGGCGTCCAGATCCGAGGGGCCCCATACTCCTGCGGACTGCCAGCACACCTGGCCGCGCGCATCGTGCATGGAGACGCGCTGCGCCCAGTTCAGCGGTAGCGCGGCGACGATTCGATGCGCGTAGACCGCGGCCAGTCCGTCCAGAGATCCCGTCGCCGACGGATCGGCGGACATACTTGACATAGCCCCGCTGGCCTCGCGCATGCGTTCATCGCATTCTAGGAACGCAGCTCGCACGGGTCGTGACGCAGCCGGCATTCGAACCGCTCAAAAGCGTGAGTCGCCGCGCTGTTCGCGCGCGCGGCTGTCCCCGCATCGCGGGCCGGGGCCGTAGCGTCGCGATATCAAGCGGATCGGGCCAGGTTATGTCCACGTGCCTGGCGATGATGCAGGCCGCTACGCTGGCGCCAGCTGATCGATCTGCACCATGTCCTGCGCCGACAGGTTCCAATCCAGCGCGCGACAGTTGGCCTCGAGCTGAGAGGGTTTGGTGGCCCCGGCGATCACGCTGGCGACGACCGGACGATGCAGAAGCCAGGCGATGGCAAGTTCGACCAGCGATCGTCCCCGCGCCCGGGCAAAGGCCTCGAGCCGCTCGATGCGGTCGAAATTCTGATCCGTGAGACCACTGGCCAGATTTTTCCAGGCCGCCAGACGGGTGCCTTGCGCCGGTGCGATACCGCGCTGGTACTTGCCCGTCAGCAATCCGCTCGCGAGTGGAAAGTACGGAATCAGCGAGAGGTGCAGCTGCTGAACCGCCGGCAGCAGGGACTTGTCGATGCCACGCTCGAGCAGGCTGTAGGGCTCCTGAGTGGCAACGAACCCGTGCAGCTGCTGCGCCCGCGCGGTTCGATCGGCCTCCTGCAGCAGCTCGGGGCTCATGTTCGAGGCGGCTGCGTGGCGCACCTTGCCCTGGCGCATCAGGTCCTCCAGCGCGCGCAGCGTCTCCTCCAGCGGGACCTTCGGGTCCGGGCGATGCAGGTAGAGCACGTCGAGATAGTCGGTCTGCAGCCGCTGCAGGCTGCGTTCCGCCGCCTGCAGCACGTAGCTGCGTGAGGCACCGCCGGAAAGCCCCTCCCTGGCAATTCCGAACTTCGTGGCAATGATCACGCGATCGCGCCGGCCGGCAAACGCCCGGCCCAGCACAAGCTCGGAATCACCGTAAACATCCGCGGTGTCGAAGAAATTGATCCCTAGCTCCAGAGCACGGTCGATGACCTGCCTCGAGGCCGCCTCATCAATGAGCCAACCGAAGTTGTTGCAGCCCAGCCCCAGGGCGGACACCTTGAGGCCGGATCGTCCCAATTCGCGTTGCTGCATAAGAGCTCCAGGACAGGATGCATGGCTGCGGGCGGTGGCCGTGCGCAGGAGCGCGGCCGTGCGCGCGCATTATCCCATGATGGCCGCTTGCGCATGTCGCTTCCATGCCGCAGGCGGTGCATGCTGTAAGCTGCAGCGAGGCTGATGCCTGGCCCCAGCCAACCCATTCTCGCGAGGCTTTCCATCGATGAATATCGTCTCCTTTCCGAGCGCCCTGCCCGCTGCGCACCAGCTGGATCTGCCGCGCCTGCGGCTCATCGAATTGACCAACTCACTGGCAGCGGAGTTGCTGGGCCATTGCAACGAACTGATGAAGGCATCCAATGCACCCGAATTTGCCGCCGTCGTTCGCAAGACCGCAGAGCACCTGGCCGAAGCCAGCGCCGGCTGGGCGGCCATGTCGAGCACGATACGGGAGTGCTGGCGCATATAGCTGCACTGCCGGGGGTCCTGCTGCGCTGCTCCCAAGGAGGTTGCGAGCTTGTCTGATAGCGGGGCAGCTACGCATGCCTATGCTATTGTGTTACCAGAAGGCCGGATCATGCACACCGCCACGCCCGTCTCTCGGACCGTCCTCTGTGCGCTGGTCAGCGCCGCGGGACTGGCAGGGTGTGCCGCCAGTCCCCCCGGCCGCCAGAACGGCCCTGCGTTTGACGCTGTCTGGCAGCACCACCAGACCACCATCAATTACTTCGGACTCACCGCGCTCTACACCTGCGACGGCCTGCAGGAGCAGGTCCGCTCGATACTGCTGTACCTCGGTGCCCGTCCGGATCTGAAGGTGCAGCAGGTCGGCTGCGATCGCGGCGCCAACAGCCCCGGCCATCTAGCCTCGGTCCAGGCCGATTTCTATACGCTCGCTCCGGCACCGGACACCGCCGCCGGCACGGTGAGCGCCGAGTGGGCACCCGTGACGATCAAACCCATGAATCCCGTCTGGATCGGCTACGGCGAGTGCGAACTGTTGCAACAGATCAAACCGGTCGTGACCGGCGATTACAGCGCGCGTGATCTGCACTACCACACGGCCTGCGTTCCGTATGACGCAGGTATTGCCGATTTTGACCTGGACGGCGAATTCCCCAAAACGACTGCCTCCCGCTGATGCCTTTGTGAAGGCGCTGGTCGATCTGGTCCTGCTCGCGCACGGTTGCTTTGCCCTGTTCACTGTGATCGGCGGCTATCTGGCGCTGCGCTGGCGTGCACTGGTGTGGCTACATTTTCCCTGTTTGCTGTGGGGCTGCAGCGTGGAATTCGCGGGGTGGATCTGTACGCTCACTCCACTGGAAAACCATCTGCGCGCCGCCAGTGGCGAGCCTACCTACGGCGGGGATTTTCTCGCGCACTACCTCGGTGCCGCGCTCTACCCCACAGGACTGACCCGAGCCGCTCAAATCGCTCTTGGCGCAGGGCTGCTCGCCGTGAATACGATTGCTTACGTATTGCTCTACCGACACCGCAGAGCAGACAGACCGCTTCGAACCTGAACGGCCGATTAACGGTGGGACCGGCGGTGGCATCGCCCGATACCCGCCTTGTCATCATGGACTCTTGCCATAATCCGGGCGAAGTTTGCATAACAGCGCCCACACACGCTGTGGTCGCACGGCACAGGTAGCATCCACCGAGCCAGCCGTAGGAAGAGACACCCCGGCGCGCCGATTCCGCCGACTTGCAGGCCCTTCCAGCGGTTATGCTTCAGGCATGTCTTACGAGCATGCTCGCGGGCTCCCCGCGGCAATTAGGCGCTTCCAGTCTGGCCCGAAACAGAGCTCCCCCTTAACGTGGCAGTTAAGAGGTACTGCCATGAACAAGACGTTGATCGCAACCGCAGCTCTCATCGGCGCACTGAACCTTTCGGGGTGCATGCTCGTAATGGGCAGCAGCGGCTACCATGGCGACCACGGAGACCTGGTCAGCAGCGATGGCTCGGTGCGCTATATCGGCTGGTGCGACGTGCATCCCCACAATTCGCGCTGCCTGGATACGGGGGAAGGCAAGGCTGTCGCGCTGCATCCCGGTGCCGTCGCCCTCGCCCCGAGCGAAACCTCGCCGCCCATCGCGGATATCAACTAGGCCACGCGAACCTGTGGCGCCTATTGCGTCAGGCGGCGCCCCCGCCCGACGAGTACCAGCCCGGCCATCAGGGTAAGTCCCGTCAGCGCATCGTCCGCCGAAATCTCAGGCGCCTGGTTCGGTGCAGCAGCGACCGGCGGGCCGACCTGCACGCTCGCTGGAACAGTGCCGGGCTGGGATGTCAGCGTGTAGTAGGGCCATTTCGTCAGCGGCGCGCAGTTCAGGCCGCTGGTCGATACTTCGAGGCTCGGGCCGATGTAGCCATCGTACAGGGCATCCGTGGTGTACTCGCACGTCGTGCCGAAGCAATTGGTGGCGTAGTAGCCAGCGGGAGCGGAGCAGTAACCGCTTTGCGCATGGGCGACGACCGGCAGCAGCTGGATACCGAGCACCGCGGCCGCAAGGGTTCCCTTGACCATGATCAGTGTTCCCTCCCATCAAACGCGGCACCGACTCGCGGAAGGATTAGAACACCGCGGCCGGCCGTTCACCCCGGATTTGCCTGTAGGCGCATGCTTTCACGCGTGCGTTTGCGCCAGGCATGGATCGCCAGCTGGACTGGCAATGTGCAGCGGAAGGCCTCAGGCTGCGACAACCCATGTGTCCTGCCTTTCCAGCAGCGTCTGCAGCGGCCGTGGCTGCCTCGGCGCTCAGGAGTGCTCTGTTCCTATGACTGCGCATGCAATCGAGATTCCCTGCTCCGAACTGTCGGCCGAAGCGCTGCGAGGAGTGGTGGAATCATTTGTGCTGCGGGAAGGCACAGACTACGGCGTCCGACAGCATTCATTCGAGGAAAAAGTTGAACAGGTCCTGCAGCAGTTGCGGCGTGGACAGGCACAGATACTATTCGACCCCGACAATCAAAGCGTCACGATCGTGCCCGCCCCGCTATCGCGCGATGGCGGCGCAGCCGCTACTGGCTCACGCAGGTGAAGCTCGCCGCAGAGTCGTCGGTGCCGGGGGCCCCGGAAAATTTCGGGTACTTCGGGTATTCGCACAGCGGGCGGGTCCGGTGTGCACCAGGATTACCGTCGCTTGCGACCAGACCAGCGGGCGCCGTGCCATTCTCCACCCATTGCTCGAGCGCCGGCAGCGCATCGAATTTCGCGTTGAACGTACCGAAACCATGGCTGAAGCCTGGAATGACATAGAAGCGCAGGAAGCTGTGAAGGCGGTCGCGGCCGAATTCGGCCAGCTGACGCTTGTAATAGGCGATGGAGTTGTAAGGGGTGATCAGTTCGTCCGCGGTGCCATGCGTGATGATGATCTTTCCGCCCTTGGCCCGAAATCGCTCCAGGCTCTGATCAGTCACGTCCATGATTGATGCGACGGTGGCGATGCGGGCCTGGTATTGCTTGGGGTCGAAATCAAGCGTGTCGAATGTCGGATCGCGCGTGATGATGTATTTTATCGTCGCATCGCCGGCGCTATAGAGCAGCGGCTCCTTCCCGGACAGGGGATTGGACGGCTGCGAGACCGAGCCGAAGTTCGACGGACCGGCAAACCTCGACCCTTCGAGCAGCGCCCATTTCGGGAAGACGGCCATCCCTTCGATGCTGAAGCCGGGATCGTAAGCCGAGCTGATCGTTTCGACAGCCTTCAGCTGGGCGTCCGACAGACAACTTTCTCCGGTGCCACCGTCCATGCAGCGTAAGGTCCGCACGTCGAAGACCGAGTCGCAGCGGCTGACGTTGCCAATGATCCCATCCATGGCTCCGTCGAGTCCGTCGCACCTGGCCATCACCGCGTCCGTGAGCAGCTTCACGTGTGCCGCGTCCATCCACCCCGCCCCGTGCTGCGCATAGAGCGCGCGCCCGAAATTCCACGAGCCCAGATGCAGCAGCGTCACGTCGTAGGCCGGGTAGTCGGCAACGACGCCGTCGTAGTCGTCCGGGTAGCGCGCGGCGGCATCCAGCGCCTCGTGCCCGCCCTGTGAGCCGCCGATGAAGTAAACGTGCTCCGGCGCACGGCCATATGCCCTGTCGATGATTGCCATGGCCGCGTCATGCGTCTTTTTCACCGACTCCTTGCCATAGTTGAGCAGTGCTTCATCGTCGAGCCCGAACCGGCCGTCGAACCCGCGCCCGCCCTGATGGCCGCCATTGCTGCCCAGCGTGACGTATCCGCGCTTGAGCGGTGTGTCCTCGCCCGCCGGCTGCAGCGTATAGGGACCCAGAGCGGTTACGAGTGAACCGTCGTAACCGCCCCCACCCATCTGCAGCACCCTGCCGTTCCACCGGTCCGGGAGATTGACCTCGAACTCGAACACGGCGGTCGAAGCCGTCGCGTTTCTGATGATTCCCGTCACCTGGCAGAAATCGCCGTCTGCATTGCCCGGGGCTGACGCGCTGA
The DNA here is from genome assembly GCA_035502275.1 of Steroidobacteraceae bacterium. Classification (GTDB taxonomy): domain Bacteria; phylum Pseudomonadota; class Gammaproteobacteria; order Steroidobacterales; family Steroidobacteraceae; genus FEN-1191. Next base: position 5,610 of record DATJUN010000123.1, on the reverse strand, counting down.
CGGCCGTCGCACGCTCGACAGCGGCACCGCCGGTGGGCAAGCCGATGGCTGATGCTGGAATCAGAATGCCCCTGAGCGATGCGCAATCGGTGGCGAGCAGCGTCGTCGCAGCCTCCGCCCGCGTCGCGACCCCGGCAGCTCCCAGCAGCAGGCAGATGCAGACGCTGAAGGTTGCCTGGCGAAGGTTGACTGTCATGGGAGCGCCCCGCCCGTCGATCTTGAAGGGGTCGTCGTGCTTCTTGTCACGCCGCGTACGCGGCTGGATCTGCCCGTACGCCGCCGTCGTCGATCGATTATGCCGCTGCCGCCGACGGGAACCAAGCGATCGGGACCGGCCCAGGGTGATTCAGGGAATTGTGAAAGCTCGCCCCGGGCGCTAGGGTGTTGAATGAGGCCGCATAACGCCGTGCGCATCGACGCGCAGAGCATTGCAGCAGACCCCCGGATGGAGCCGGACTTCCCAGCGTGACGACCCGCCAACTTCTCAATCGCCGCATCCTTCGAGGCTGGTTGATGCTCTTGGCGCTGGCACTTGCAGTTGGCCTTACGATTGCATTGGACCTGGCTGGAGGCAAGTCCCTATGGCTGATTGCGATCTTCTTCGGCGGATTCGCCGTCTACATACTCAGCATCTGTCGCACGCCGTGCCTGCAGTGCCATAAGCCTCTGGGATGGCGTGCACTTCGGTGGATACCTCCCAACGCCATCAACTATTCGCCACGCTGCCCTCGTTGCGGAAAGAGCATTGATTCGGAGGCGCCGCCGCCACCCTAGACTCTGGATCTGGCGTCCGCCTGCGGATGCAGCACATAGGCAGCCTTGGCGGTGTCTTCATAGACCGCCTCGAAGTCCGCCAGTAGCCCTTTGGACTGAGCATCCGGGTCTCCCCAGCAGCGGCAAACGATGTCATCGCACAGGGTGATGAGCGTCTGGAGGGGTGCCTGGCCTTTCTGATTGGCCAGATGTGCCTTGAACACCTCGTTATTCGCATAGATCTCGGTCCACTCGCTCAGCGCCGCCGAGGGATAATCGACGTGGTAGCAGATGACTCCTGGATGCTCGGCGCGCATCAGCGCGCAGAGCTTCTCCTGGTTTTCGCGAAATTCGTGTTCGCGCCCTGATTTGATCTCCCATCGGATCTTCAGCAGGATCGCCATCGTGCCGCCCTCCGCAAAGCTCGTCACCTTGGATGCATGTGCTATGTCCGACGTTATCCCACGGCACTTGTAGAGATGCACGTGAATTTTGCACACTGCCGGTCCGACTGTCCCACTCTCCCTGGAGTGGTCGGCGGGGTCATCGGTGACGCGCGGCGGCGAAAAAAGCCTGTGTGCTGGCGCACTCCCAGCTAAAATCACAGCCTCCCTGCGCCGCGGCATCATCAATGACTGAACACGAGCCCCCCGCGCATCCGCGGCGCAATGCCGCGCTGCTGTTTGTTTTCGTCACCGTGGCGATCGACATGCTTGCGTTCGGCATCATCATCCCGGTGCTGCCGCATCTCATCGTGCAGCTCATCGGCGGCAGCATCGCAAAGGCGGCGGTGTGGTCCAGCGGATTCGGCACGGCGTTCATGCTGATGCAGTTTCTCTGCTCACCGATTCAGGGGGCCTTGTCCGATCGCTTCGGCCGACGCACGGTGATCCTGATTTCGAGCTTCGGCCTCGGCATAGACTTTATCGTCATGGCAGTGGCACCGGTGCTGTGGCTGCTGTTCGTCGGTCGCGCCGTGTCGGGCATCTGCGCAGCCAGCTTCAGCACGGCCAATGCCTACATTGCCGACATCACACCGCGGGAGAAGCGCGCCACTGCCTTCGGCATGTTGGGGGGCGCATTCGCGCTCGGCTTCATTGTCGGGCCAGCCCTCGGTGGTTTCCTGGGAGATCGCTCGATCCGCCTGCCATTCTGGGTCGCGGCCGGCCTGTCGCTGCTCAATTTCTGCTACGGCCTGTTCGTGCTGCCGGAATCGCTGCCGAAGGAGCGCCGCGGCACCCGCATCGACTGGCGGCATGCCAATCCGATCGGCTCGCTCGTGCTGCTGCGTCGCTATCCCCAGGTGTTCGCACTGGCCGCGGTGTTTTTCCTGCTGGCGTTGGCCCAATTCTCGCTCAATGCCACCTATGTTCTCTACACGGACTATCGTTACGCCTGGGGACCGCAGATCGTCGGCTATACCCTGGGTATCGTCGGGCTGTGCAGCGGTCTGACACAGGCGCTGCTGGTGCGGCGCTGGATGCCGTGGCTTGGAGAGCGCCGGATGATGCTTACCGGCGTGGCGCTGTTGATCGTCGGTTACGCCATCTTCGGTTTTGCGCCTACCGGCTGGACCTTCCTCATCGGCATCCCGTTCCTGTCGCTTGGTGGCTTGGCCGGACCCCCGGCACAATCGATGATCACGCATCAGGTCGCTCCCGGGGAGCAGGGACGTCTGCAGGGTGCGTTGGTCAGCCTGCAGAGCCTCGCGGGAATCTTCGGACCGGCGCTGTTCGCCAATGTCTTTGCGCTGTTCATCGGAGCCCACGCCCCGACGCTGCGGCTGCCAGGTGCCGCGTTCGTGCTGGCGGCGGCGCTGGTGTTGGTTGCGCTGCTGCTGACCTCGCGCGTCACTCAAAACCTGCCCGTTCAGCAGCCCGTCGCGCAGCCCACGCCCTGATGTTGCCTGGCGCTGCGCTCGAAGCGCTACGGGATCCGCGTCGAGTCCCTGCGGACTCGAGCTTGCCCCAACGCCGCATCACCCGGTGGGTGCGCATCGCGCACCCTGAATCTCACGTCTCAGTGTCTGGAAAATCTTTCCACCAGACTTGCGTACCACCTTGATTTACCTCGAGGGACCCCCGGAGCGGCCGACACGGACTCAAAGTCCCCGGTTGCGTTACCACTGATCGGCGTGATGACGGGTTCCGGGGGCACCGCAGGCGCTTGGACGTCCCGTTCCACCTGCTCGATCTCGTCGCTGAAGCTGGTATCGGGCTGAGTGGTATGGGCGGAGGGGTTGAGTAGCTGGCCGTCGCTGACTCGCGGCTGCCATGGATGATGAGACTTCGACCGCAACATGGCGCTCTCCTGTAGCGCCGATAACTGCGCAGCGCAGCGGCGCTACAAGATCGCGATTCTACTACTGTGGAGTCGGCAGGGGGTACGAGCGTCGGCCGAACTCACCCGTGGATATACCGTTCCAGCTGCTCGATGGTCTGCTGCTGCTCTTCGATCACTGCGCGTACGAGATCACCGATCGAGATCACCCCGATAACGTGCTGATCGTCCAGCACTGGTAGGTGTCGGACGCGCTTGTCGGTCATGAGCTGCATGCATTCGCGGACGGTCTGATCTGGTCGCACGGTGAGGACCGGGGCGCTCATGATTTGGTGCACCGCCGTGTCGCTCGAGGAACGGCCCTTGAGGATGACTTTGCGCGCGTAATCACGTTCTGAGACCACACCGAGCAGCCGCTCACCCTGCATCACGAGCAGCGCGCCGATCCCGTGCTGAGCCATCAGCCGGATCGCCTCGAGTACCTGCTTGTCGGGCTCGATGCGGTGGGCGGTGTAGCCCTTGCGCTTCAGCAATTGTGCGACGACTGCCACAATGCGCCCTCCCGGCGTGGGAAGCTCTGCGGAACCTACCCGAAGTGATAGTAACGCCGCACGCGACATCCCAGCAATCAGCGACGTGCGCGCTGCCGAGGCTGTCTATCAGGAGCCAGTCCCGATGAAAAAGCTGACTCTCCGCGACGCAATGCAGGCCGTAGCCGCAAAAGAAACGATCTATGCCCGTCTTCTCAGGGAGCCCAGCGGCGATATCGGGTTTTACCGCCCGAGAGTCGACGATGCGCAGGGCCCGCATCTGCGGGATGAGGTTTACATCGTGGCCAGCGGACACGGCACCTTCATATGTGGCGGTGAACGGGCGCCTTGCCAAGCTGGCGATGCATTCTTCGTTGCTCGCGGGGTTGCACACCGTTTCGAGGAATTCAGCGATGATTTCGCCACGTGGGTAATTTTCCTGGGCCCGGCTCCCGCCAGCCCGTGACAGGACAGATCTGAGCGGCAAGCGCAATCCTTCCATTCGCGCAGCTGCCCGGTCGGACTGGTTGCGCTCCTGGCCCTGGACTAAACTTCAGCTTCCTCTACGACCGGCGACGAGGCGCGCGGAGCGCCATCGCCCCAACCAAATTCGAGGGGACCGGTGCCATGACCTTCATTGTGGCTCTGCTGGCCATTTGGGTCCTGTTCCGCCGACGAGAGCGCACGAGCGAGTCGTTGATGCGTGGCCCGCTGAGTCGCATCCTTCTCCTGCTTGTCGTGGTCGGATTGGTAGTCATCGCGATGACGCCGGAGGTGTGGTTTGTACTCCCTGCCTTCGATGCTATTGGCCTGGATGTCGTCACAATCCTGGTCGCGCTGGAACTGCAGCGCCATTTTCAGGGCGCGCTCCGGCTCGTTGGTTTTCCGGCGATGCGAAACAGCTGCCGCCGGGTCCTGTCTCTCTTACTCGAAGTGGCGATGCGCGGTCCCGGGGCGACTCACTACGTAAACATTGCTGTGATGATAACTGCGACCGTACTCGTGGCGACAGCCGCTTTGGTGCAGCACTTCGGCATATGGCGGCCGATATAGTGCCGCGCCATTCCGTCTGCATGGCGTGGCCCAGGAGCGACGCGCCGCGAACGCCTGACAAACCGAGGATGCGCCATGCTGAAATTCGTCATCGCGGGCATCGGAGCGTTGCTGATCGGCACCGCTGCCATTTTAGGTTTTGCCTCCAGCATCAATACTCCCGGGAGCGCCTGCCTCACCTATATCGTGCCGCTGAATTCCTACGTGGCGGCGTGCCCACGAGCGCGTCGACGCACCGAGCCTCGGCCGCGCGAATGGTTGCTCACAGCCGCATTTCAAGTGATGTCGGACCCGTCCATCCCAGGCCCAACTGGCCGGCACGACAGGTTTCCAGGAGGTATCCGTCGATGACCCAAACCGGGAATTTCGGGTCTAAAGGCTTGCGCGGAACAGTTCCGGCCCCGTTGCCCCGCTTGGCGGTTTAGATCCGACGCTCGCGGATCAGCGCCGCCATGGTCAGCGCAGCAGCCCCCGGAGACGAATAGCCAATGCGCAGAGCAAGGCGAGAAGCCGCAAAGGCGGGCGCCGAGCGCCGATTCGCACTCTGGCGGGGCCTGAGTACTTTGGCCATCCCGGCGCCCTGGCAGCAAAGGGGCGACGGCTTCCTATCCGTCCGTCCAAAAGTCGTCGCTCATAAGCCCCGCGAAATTGGGGCTATCGGATGATGCGCGTTACCCAGGTCCGGAAACTGGTAATTCGACGTAAGCTGCCAAATCGCATGTTTGTCAAGACCGCCAGTAGAACAGGTCCGATGCCACGAGATTTGGCTGACTGACCTTTGGGTCTCGACCAGACTCAGGACGGCGCCGAGACAGTGAGCGGCACCGTCATGACCAAGCCCGGCCTGAGCCTCCCCTAGCTACTTTCCGGCGCAAAAATGATGCGCCCCTGTGCGGCGATTGCAGGGGGCGTCACCGCCGTTTTCTGCACGAACGTACCTGATTTGATGAGCTGAGCTCGCGGGCTTGACGCTACGGTATCGCTGCGTTACCTT
>DATJUN010000122.1:0-3733 GCA_035502275.1 Steroidobacteraceae bacterium | reverse complement strand
CTGGCACGACCTCAAGGCACACCATCTCGCGCACCAGACGTTCGTCGATACTGGCGACCTCGACCAGGCGATCCACCAAGCCGCCAGCAACCTGAACGCCGAGCGGATGGCCCTTCCGTTGGCCGAACCACGAATCCCTGCCACGAAAATAGCTTCGCTGACGGCGCCGTCATGCAACAGCGGCGCTGGGTTCGAGGCTGACCCGGTAGCCGAGTCGTTCGAGGCGGCGCTTGAGATTGGCAACGGTGCGCGTCTGAGCGATCTGGTCAAGATAAGCGTCCCCCAGCTCGCGGTAGGCCTGTCCCTTGGCGAGCATGTGGTAGGCGGCGACGAGGATCTTGTGGGCAATGGCGAGGGCAACGCGCATCACGCCGCGACGGGCCTTGAGGCGATGGAACTTATCCTTGAGATAGCTGCCCTTGGTCCGTGAGGCGGAGATGGCCGCACCCACCAGCATGGTTCGCAAATGCACATTGCCCTTGCGGGCGCGTCCGCTCCTCTGCCTGCCCGCGCTCTCGTGGTTGCCTGGGCAGACGCCGGCCCAGGCGGCGAGATGCGAGGCGCTGTTGAACACGCCCATGTCGATGCCGATCTCGGCGATCAGGACGGCGGCGACCAGCCAGTCGACACCGGGGATCTGCATCAGCAGGGCATGCTGCGCGTCATAGGGTTGCAGCTTCACGGCAAGGCGTTCATCGAGCGCCGCGATGTCCTGCTCGGCCGCTTCGAGGCGCCGCACCTGCAAGCTCAGCAGAAAGCGGTGATGCTCCTCGATGCGCCCATCCAGCGCCAGCACCAGCTCCGCGCGCTTGCGGCGCAGCTGCCCGCGCGCCAGGTCGGCCATCTCCTCGGCCGACGCACCGCCTGCATTCAGGGCCTTGAGCATGGCCCGGCCGGAGACGCCGAAGACATCGCTGGCAACACTCGCCAGCTTGATGTTGGCGGTCTCCAGCAGCTTGAGCAGCCGGTTGCGCTCGGCCGCCTGACTCTCCACAAGCTTGCGGCGGTAGCGCAGCAGCTCGCGCAGGTCGCGCTGCGGCTGCGGCGGCACGAAGCTTTTGGCGACCAGGCCGTGGCGGACCAGATCGGCGATCCACTCGGCATCCTTCACGTCGGTCTTGCGGCCGGGCACGTTGCGGATGTGCCGCGCATTGCCGACGATCAGGTCGAAATGCCCCTCCAGCACGGCATAGACCGGGCGCCAGTAGACGCCCGTGCTCTCCATCCCGACATGCGTCACACCGGCCTCCGCAAGCCAGGCATGCAGTGCCACCAGATCGCCGGTCATGGTCGAAAACGTCCGCACCTCTCTGGTCGGCCGCACACCCGGCGCACCGACTAGACGGCACGCCACCACCGTCTCCTGATGCACGTCCAGCCCGGCGCACCGCTCGATCACCACTTGCATCATCACCTCCTGAGCATTGAAGGCGACCGTGACGCCACAGGTACGAACGAGACACTGCCACGCGTGCTCCCCGTTTCCGGGGGCGACAAAGAGTGGTACCTCTACGCGACGCGGGCCGGACTGCTTATCGGGGTCGCAAACCACCGCAGAGATGTCAGCCTCAACACGATCGCCCGTCCAGAGGCTCGGATAATCCGGCCCGCAACGCCACCATTTTCATCCATAGTGGCGCGCGACCCGCGCGGATTGGCTGCTTAGATCGCGCGTGTATCCTGACCGTCGCTGGCAAGTTTGAAGCCGGTCGAATGGCGGAGCATGTGGGGATGGTGGTAAATTACGCTGAACGCCACCGCGCCGGGTTGAGGGGCGGGACCGCGATCAGGGACAGCCAATTTCCTGGTGAACCGCCGGATGAACAAAAGTCAGCAAATGCGCTGGTCACGGCGCGGTGCCGACCTACTGCTTCAGGTTCGGTGCGCGGTCTATAATGGTACGCTCGGTTCCGAATTCGGACAGAGATTCCATCCAGCCAACGCCTCATGCCCGCCAACCGCTATTGCCGCCTGACCCCCAGTTTTGCACCAGTCCCGCATCCGCACGGGGGAGTTCAACTGGGACAAACTGCCGCCCCCTGACCATTGAGCACCAGACCGCCTAGCGCGGTGTTCGCCAGGCATTGTCCTACCGGTTGCAGACTGATCAGAGGCGCTGAAGCGAGGTGATGCTGCGAAATCTGACTGCTACTTTGCACCTGGCGACACGAATGTTGACACTGGTGGCGAATTCGGCGCCGGCGGCCTCGCCGCCACGCCGCGGGGGGTGCTGCGAGGCGGGAACAGTTTCCGGTGCCCGCGAGCGCAAGAGTCGCCGGAGTGCGCCGAGCGGCTGCTCCTGCGGCTGGATCAGATGTGCGCGCAGTGGATGCCTACGCCGTGATCTTGCGCACTGTGGGCCGCCGGACCAGAGGCACGTCTCTTCTGGTGTGCATGGTCATCCCACGCACTGTGGACAGGGGCGACCGGATGTCCGCTCCATTCGGCCTGGTCTCCTGCCAATGGGTGGGCGCACGAGCGGTGCATCGGACGCTCCATGGCGTCAAAATAAAATACATCACTTGCACCATTTATACCGCCTCGTTATGTTCCGGGCATGGGCCGGAAGCCACTAGCAGAACCATCTACCCGTAAATCAATCGCGCTGCCTGATTCCTTGTGGGCTGATCTGGAAAGGGTGCGCCGGGCGTTTCCCGATCGCATTCCATCCGGGGCAGAAGCAATCCGCATTCTCTTGCGGGAGGCGGTTAATCGCCGGCTGAGACAGAGCAGTGCTGGAAAGGCAACAAAGCGGTGATGGAACAAACGAGGAATGCTGCCATAGACATGGCATTCGCGGGCTGCGGAAAGATTCCTGACGGCGGTACGCTCTTGCGTGATGCACAGCACGTCCTATCCGCCTCCAGAAAAGGCGTGGACGGCCTGGTAGACGCCATGTGCCGGAGGGGCAGCAAAATACAGCATCCACTGACCGGTGAGCAGCTTGCGGCGCTTATGGCCCTCATCGAGCAAGCGGCCGAGGCCAACGAGAAGCGCGCCGCCGAACGAATCGCGGCACAGAAGCGCGTCTTTCAGAGGATGCACGACGGGCAGCGGTCAGAGGAACTAGACAACCCAACGATCGAGGTGATCAACTTAGGCTTCCGCAGTCGTAAAGCGCTCAAGAAGTGCACGGACAAGGAAATCAGCGCCTACATCGATCGGTGCGAGCAGGACGCTCAACGTTGCCGCCAATATCTTGAGCAGCGACAGAAAAAGCAGCGCAAGAAGGCGAAGCAGCCGTAAGTGGCCCAAGTACACGGCCCAGTGACCGCGAAGCTGTGCGAAATGGCCATCTGCCCGGTCAGTTCCGCAGTTGTTCTACCTTGAGTTCCCGCCACAACCAGGTGAAGTCGTAGGTTGCCATCGGGTCGTTGTGGCCTGGGGCGTTGCCGGAGCGGTTTTCCAGGTGCTTCAGCCATGCCGCCAGGGCGCGGCGCCCTTTGGCGCTGCGTGCGGCAGCGCGGGGAGATACTCCTCCCAGCATTGCCACCGGCTCATCGAGAAGCGCCCGGTACTGCCTGTCGAGCATGGCGTGAACCAGCTCCGCCTGGACCTCGGGCGGGATGTCCGCCGTAGGCTGCTTGTCGCCGGGACGCGCTGCCGCGCGCATCTGCTCCACGGTCTGGATCTCGGTCAGCGGCGGACCAACGAGATCGGTAAGCGTCGCGGACAGCATGGCCTTGCCGCGTTCGGCGCGTGCTGCTGAGCTGACACTGAGCGAGATGGTGCG
>DATJUN010000121.1:0-5194 GCA_035502275.1 Steroidobacteraceae bacterium | reverse complement strand
GTGATATACGACGAAGTAGTCGACCGTATCGCACAACGTGCTCGCGCCATTCGAGTTGGCGATCCAAGCGAAGCCGGTACGACGATGGGGCCGGTTATCTCGGCAACCCAATTGAAAAGGGTGCTCGATTATATCGAGGTGGGCAAAACCGAGGGCGCCTCGGCCGTCGTGGGTGGCCAGCGCACAGGAGATCGCGGCTACTTCGTTCAGCCCACCATTTTCGTGGATGTCGCTCAGGAAATGAGAATCTCACAGGAAGAGATTTTCGGGCCCGTCCTGTCAATCATACCGTTCGACGATGAAGAAGATGCGCTGCGAATAGCAAATGGGACGGCCTACAGTCTCGCTGCAGGGGTGTGGAGCAGCGACATTCAGCGTGTCCATCGCATGGCAGCGGGGCTGAAGGCGGGTACCGTATGGATCAACACCTACGGCTATACCGACATTCGCCTGCCGTGGGGTGGCGCGGGCGAATCCGGTGTCGGCCGAGAACACGGGGAGGCTGCCATCGATATCTTCACCGAGCCGAAATCGATTTGGTTAGCGCTCGGTAAGTGATCGCGCCGTCATGTCTGCGCATGATCGGATAAGGCAGTCGGACGGCGCTCCGCCACGCCCGGATTTGCCCGCCAATTCGCTGCCGGCCACCGTCAGCCCAAAGGCGCTGGTGCAGCTTTGTGCCGGCATCGTCTGCATGGCGATGGTCGCAAACCTGCAGTATGGGTGGACCATCTTCATCAACCCCATCGATGCCAAATATCACTGGGGTAAGGCCGCGATCCAGGTCACCTTCACGCTGTTCGTTCTGTTCGAAACCTGGCTGGTGCCGTTTGAAGCCTATCTGGCTGACCGTTTCGGTCCGAGCCCGGTGGTCATGTTTGGAGCTTTCCTGATCACTGCCTCCTGGATCGTCTTTTCACGCGCTGCGACGCTCGGTGAACTTTACCTCGGCGGCATCATCGGCGGCGTAGGCACCGGGTTCGTGTACGGCACCTGTATCGGTAACGCCGTAAAATGGTTCGAGAAACGACGCGGTCTGGCAGCAGGCTTTACCGCCGCGGGCTTCGGCGTCGGCGCAGCAATCACGATTCTGCCGTTGACCCATTCGCTCGCGCAGAAGGGTTACCAGGCCACTTTCTTCAATTTTGCGTTGCTCCAGGGTGGCGTCGTGCTCCTGGCGGCGCTGCTGCTGCGTAAGCCGTCCGGCAAGGCGGCAGCACGGGCATCGAACCCGCGCCTGCTCAAGGGCAAGCTGGATAGTACGCCGCTGCAGACACTGCGCAGCCCCGCGTTCTGGCTGATGTATGTCGCCTTTGTCTGCGTCGCCGCGAGTGGCCTGATGGCGACCGCGCAGCTGGCTCCGATCGCCAGCGGTTTTGGAATCGCCAACACACCGGTCGGTCTGTTTGGCGTCGTCATCCCCGCGCTCACTTTCGCCCTGTCGCTCAACAATCTGATGAACGGTCTGAGCCGACCGCTGTTCGGTTGGGTCTCCGACTGGCTGGGACGTGAGCTGACGATGTTTGCCACGTTCCTGGCCGAAGGGATCGGGATTCTCTGTCTTGCGCGTTTCGGCAGCAATCCCGTCGCCTTTGTGCTGTTGGCCGGGCTGGTCTTCTTTGCCTGGGGCAATATCTTCAGCATCTTCCCGGCGCTGACCTCTGATCACTTTGGCAGGCGCTACGCTACCACCAATTACGCGCTGCTCTACACCGCCAAGGGCTGCGCCTCCCTGTTCGTGCCGATCGCAAGCCTCATCGCTCTGAGGACGGGCAGCTGGTCGAGGACTCTGGCGGCGGCGGCGATTGCAAACTTCATTGCGGCCGTGATCATGCTCTGGCTGATCCGCGTGCGCTCGAAGGAGATTCGACAACAGGAACGCGCCCTGGCGGCGACCGACTAGGAGTGAGGAAATTTCATGGGGCTAGCATTAGACGGTGTACGCATTCTCGATTTTACTCATGTGCAGTCCGGTCCGACCTGCACGCAGCTGCTCGCCTGGCTGGGAGCAGACGTCATCAAGGTGGAGAAGCCGAACGGCGGCGATATCACCCGGCAACAGCTGCGCGACGTTCCTGGTGCCGACAGCCTGTATTTCACGATGCTGAACCACAACAAGCGTTCGATCACGCTCGATACCAAGAGCCCTCACGGCAAACAGGTGCTCGAGCGGCTGGTCCGGCATTGCGACGTGATGGTGGAGAACTTTGGACCTGGCGTGCTGGATCGAATGGGATTCACCTGGAATCGGATCCAGGAGCTCAATCCACGAATGATCGTCGCTTCAATCAAGGGTTTCGGGCCTGGCCCATACGAGGACTGCAAGGTCTACGAGAACGTCGCCCAATGCGCGGGCGGTGCGGCCTCGACGACCGGATTCGATGATGGTCCGCCGCTGGTGACCGGCGCGCAGATCGGCGACAGCGGCACCGGCCTGCATCTCGCGCTCGGAATCGTGGCGGCGCTATATCAGCGCAAAACGACCGGTCGCGGTCAACGAGTGCTCGCGGCGATGCAGGATGGAGTGATCAATCTATGCCGGGTCAAGCTGCGCGATCAGCAGCGGTTGGCACGCACGGGAGTCCTCAGCGAGTATCCGCAGTATCCGCACGGCCACTTCGGCAGCGCTGTGCCGCGCTCTGCCAATGCCTCAGGCGGCGGCCAGCCAGGCACGATCGTCAAGTGCAAGGGGTGGGAGAGCGACCCAAACGCTTATCTGTATTTCATCGCCCAGGCACCAGTGTGGAAGGCGATCTGTCACGTCATCGGTAAGGAGGAATGGGTTACCGATCCGAATTACTCTGGCGCGGATGCGCGCCTGCCGCGACTCAAGGAGATCTTCGCCGCGATCGAGGCCTGGACAGTGACCAAGACGAAGTTCGAAGCCATGGCGATACTCAACGAGCACGATATCCCTTGCGGCCCGATTTTGTCGATGGAGGAGATTGCAAATGACCCCTCCCTGCGTGCGACGGGAACGATCGTAGAGGTCGATCACCCCCAGCGCGGTAGCTATCTGAGCGTCGGCAATCCAATCAAGCTGAGCGACAGCGCCACCGAAGTTAGCCGATCGCCACTGCTCGGCGAGCACACCGCTCAGGTGCTGGCTGAGATCGGCTACAGCGCCACGGATATCGAGTCGCTGCGAACCGCAAAGGCGCTTTGAAGCGGATGTTCCCGCATGAAATCAGGGAACCGGGTCTTCGACTCACCAATCGTTAAGGCTCTCTGGCTGGTTTCGCTACCGGCCCTCTCCCTCGGCACGGCCAGGGCGGCAGCTGGCTCATGCGAAAGCCTTGCGCGCCTGAAGACACCCCACGTGCTGGTGAGTCTGGCGACGGAGGTGAGCTCGGGGCACTTGAATGGAGCCGACCGCCGGAGCGACCTGACCGGCCTGCCGCCGTTCTGTCGCGTCGTGGTGCAAATCTCTCCGACAGTCGATTCCCGGATCGGCGCGGAGATCTGGCTTCCTGTGACTGGCTGGAACAAAAAATTCCTGGCGGTCGGCAGCGGCGGCTGGGGCGGTGCCATCTCATACCACGAGCTGGCAGAAGGATTGAATCGCGGCTATGCGGTGGCGGCGACGGACGACGGCCACAGAGGCGCCGGGGCCAGCTTCCTCTTGGGGCATCCGGAAAAACTGATCGACTATGCCTACCGGGCCGAGCACGAAACGACGCTCGAAGCCAAACGCCTCATCGAGGCGCTGTATGGCCAGATCCCAGCGCATTCCTACTGGTCGGGCTGTTCGGGGGGTGGGCGCGAGGGACTGCTGCAGGCGGCCCGATACCCGACGGAGTTCGATGGTGTGGTCGCTGGGGATCCCGCCAATATCCGTCGCAATGCCTGGGCGTTGTCCCTTGCCGTGCAGACCTTCAAGGATCCGAGCGCATACATTCCGCCTGAGAAGTACCCGATGATTCACCAGGCTGTGTTGAACGCCTGTGATGCCATCGACGGGCTCAGGGACGGGCTGATCGAGGAACCTGAGCGCTGCCAGGTGAACTTCCGCGTGCTCGAGTGCAAGGGTGCGGATATCCCGACTTGCCTGACGCCGCGACAGGTGCAGAGCGCGCAGGCGCTCATCAGTCCATTGAAGAGCTCGACGGGCAAGATTCTCTTCCCGCGGCTCGAACCAGGAACAGAGCTGCGCTGGGCGCGGCTCGCCGGGGGGCCTGAGCCAGCAAGCCTGTTCCTTGACGAATACCGCTACGTTGTTTTCGCCAATCCCAATTGGGACTGGCGCACATTCGACTTGGATCGAGACGCCGCCAAGGCGCATGCGATCGACAGCCACGTGGACGAGTTTGATCCAAATCTCACCGCCTTCGCCAACCGAGGCGGCAAGATGCTCATCTACCACGGCTGGGCTGACCAGCAAGTAGCGCCCGGCTCCAGCATCGACTTCTACGATGCCGCGCGCGAGCGCAGCCCCGTGAATCATCCGGCTGACGACTGGATTCGCCTCTTCATGGCGCCAGGCATGGGACACTGCCAGGGCGGGGAAGGGCCTGACACCTTTGACGCGCTCGGTGCGCTCGAGCAGTGGGTCGAGAAGGGTCGGGCGCCCGAGCGCATCATCGCGTCGCAACTAAGCAATGGGCAGGTGGTGCGCACACGGCCGCTGTGCCCTTACCCGCAGTTCGCCCGCTACGACGGCAAGGGTAACCCCAACGATGCGGCGAGCTTTATGTGTCGCTCGCCGTAACTTCCTGTGTCTGACATGCGCTTCTGGGCGCCAGGTCATTGCGCTATCCTTTGCCGCGAAGATGGGGGTCATCTTTGATACGAGGGATCGATGACAATGAAAACACACTATCGCTCGTCCCTTTTTGCGCTGCTCGCTCCAGCACTCTTCCTCGCCAGCGCATTCGGCGTCGTCGCGGCGGCTCAGGAACCTGGACCGAACGCGGACAAGCAGCAGCTCTGGTCCAATCCTGCCACGTGGCCAGAGGGGAAGGTGCCCCGCGCAGGGGATACGGTCACGATCAAGAGAGGCCAGGATGTGCTCCTGGACGTCAGTCCGCCGCCGCTGGGCAGCGTGCATATCGAAGGCAAACTCAGCTTCTCGGATAAAGCCGACATCAAACTGACCGCCGATTCGATCCTGGTGTACGGGGATCTGCAGATCGGCACCGAGGCCAAGCCCCACACGCGCAAGGCAACCATTGTCCTCACCAACAATGTCCCCAGT
>DATJUN010000120.1:0-5156 GCA_035502275.1 Steroidobacteraceae bacterium | reverse complement strand
CCCGCCTCCGTGCTGGCGAAGTGCGACATCTCGGTTGGCACCACGCCCGGAGCAACCGCATTGACGCGGATGCCTCGCTCACCGAGCGCAAATGCAAAATGCTTGACCAGCGTGTCGATAGCGCCCTTGGTAGCCGAATACGCGGACAGATTGCCTACCGCGGCCCGCGCGCCGAGTGAGGACAGCAGGATCACGCTGCTGCCCTCGCCCATGACGGGCAACAGCTGTTGCACCAGAAAGTACGGCGCGCGCACGTTGACCGCGAATAGCGCGTCGAAATCCTCGACGGTGGTGTCCGCGATCGAGGCCGCTTTGGAGATTCCCGCGTTGGCGACGAGGATGTCCAGGCGGCTGCCGATGATGGCACGCACGCGTTCGGCAAGGAGGTGAGGTCCATCCGCCGTCTGCAGATCGGCAGAAACCTTTTCCGCCTTGCCGTCGGCGTTGCGGATGTCGGCGACGACCGCGGTCGCTTCCTTCTCGCCGCGGCCGTAATGAACGATCACTTCAGCGCCGGCCTTTGCGAGCACTAAGGACTCGCGTGAAAATAACTTGACCATTATGGAATGGCGTGGTTTAAGCAGATGTGCCTGATGCGTCTGCGATACGACAGATCAAAACCCGCTACCGGACGCTCGCGCCGTTGATGGATGAGCGGCTGCGTCGGCAGTGGGCGGCAAGCGAAGCGCAAAGCTTCGGTCGAGGCGGAGTCAGCGCGGTCAGTCGCGCTACGGGGATGTCGCGCAATACGGTCCGCAGAGGACTGGCCGAGACGGCACTGCGCAAGGCCAAGCCGAAGGCACCCCTCAGCACTCGCATTCGTGAGCCTGGAGGCGGGCGCAAAGCACTGACTGAGTCGGATCCAGGTTTGTGGGCAGCACTGGAAGCATTGGTAGAGCCGATGAGTCGCGGGGATCCACGTTCGCCGCTGCGTTGGACGTGCAAAAGCACGACCCAGTTGGCAGCGGAGCTGACTCGGCAGGCGCACCCGATCAGCCCGTGGACGGTGGGCAGCCTGCTCAAGGCAGCCGGGTATAGCTTGCAGAGTAATCGCAAGACCAAAGAAGGCAGTTCCCACCCGGATCGCAACGCTCAGTTCGAGTTCATCAATGCGGCGGTGGAGCGCTTTCAGCAACGCGGCCAGCCGGTGATCTCGGTGGACACGAAGAAGAAGGAATTGATCGGGCAATTCAGCAATGGCGGCCAGGAGTGGCGACCCCAGGGTGAGCCTGAAGAAGTACGGGTACACGACTTCATGGATAAGACACTGGGCAAGGCGATCCCCTATGGAGTCTATGATCTGAACGAAAATGAGGGATGGGTCAGCGTCGGCATTGATCACGACACGGCGCGCTTTGCAGTGCAGGCCATCACCCGGTGGTGGCACAAGATGGGTGCTCGACGTCACCCGCGAGCCAGGGAGTTGCTGATCATGGCCGATGGAGGCGGCAGCAATGGAAGCCGCTGCCGCCTGTGGAAGGTGGCACTGCAAGACCTGGCCGATCGCGTCGGCATACCGATCCACGTCAGCCATTTTCCGCCCGGCACCAGCAAGTGGAACAAGATCGAACATCGCATGTTCTGCCACATCACCCAGAATTGGCGTGGCCGCCCTCTTATCAGCCACGAAGTCATTGTTAACCTGATCGCCGCCGTGACGACACGCACTGGCCTGAAGATCCGCGCCGAGTTGGATCGGGGCACCTATCCGTCTGGCATCAAGGTGACGGAGGCGCAGTTTCAAACCCTGCATCTCAAACCCAAGGCATTTCACGGCGATTGGAACTACGCCCTGCTCCCAAAGCGCAAACCAAAGTGATCAAGTTATTTTCACGCGAGTCCTTATCGGCCGCGGGCGTGCGCCACGGGCCGCAGGGCATCCCGGTGGATGCGCGCCTGCGCACCAACGTCGCACACATCTATGCGGCCGGCGACGTCATCGGCGGCCCTCAGTACTCGCACCTGGCCGGCTGGCAGGCCTTTCAGGCGGTGCGCAACGCCCTGCTGCCGGGGGCCGGCGCGGGCAGGCCGCGCGCAATGCCGCAGGTGTGCTTCACGCACCCGGAGATCGCGCAGATCGGTCTGACCGAGCAGCAGGCACGCGAGCGGCACGGGGAGCGCGTGCGCACGCAGAGCGTCGAGCTCGCGCAGGTGGATCGTGCGGTCAGTGACGACGACCGGCTCGGCCTGATCAAGCTGGTCGCGCACGCCAACGGGCGACTGCTCGGGGCGACGATCATGGGAGAGCACGCCGGGGAGGCGATTGCCGAGCTCGGCCTGGCGCTCTCACAGCGGCTCGGGCTGCGCGAGCTGGCCTCCGCCGTGCATCCCTATCCGACCTATAACAGCGCCGTGCAGCTGCTCGCCACGCGCATGGCGCTGCAGGGGTTTCTGACGGGACTGCGCGGCCGGCTGGTGCGCCGCCTGGCGCGCGGGCTCGCGCGGCGCAGCGCAGGTCCCTAGAATGAGGCTCCGCCGGTCATCGGCCCTGCCGGCCATCGACCGGCCATCGAATGGAGGCCGCGATGAGTGAGCCCGCAGCGATGCATGAGCCCGCCCCGAGCGCCCGACGTGACGCCGATTACGTGTTCTACGAGCTCACGCGCAGCATCTGCCCGCGCTGCCGCCGCGTGATCGATGCCCAGGTCATCCTGCGCGACAACAAGGTCTACATGCGCAAGCGCTGTCCGGACTGCGGCCCGTTCGAGGCGCTGGTGTACGCCGACGCCGAGGCCTACACGACGCAGGCCCGCTACAACAAGCCGGGCACGATTCCGCTGGCGTTCGGCACCGAGGTCGCCGCAGGCTGCCCGTACGACTGCGGCCTGTGTCCCGAGCACCAGCAGCACACCTGCGTGGGCATCATCGAGGTGAACAGCACCTGCGACATGGACTGCCCGCTGTGCTTTGCCTCGGCAGCGCCGGGATTCAACCTGCGCCTGGAGGAGGTCGAGCAGATGCTCGATGACTTCGTGCGCACCGAGGGCACCCCGGAGGTCGTGCAGTTCTCCGGTGGCGAGCCCACGATCCATCCGCAGATCATCGAGTTCGTGCGGGCGGCGCGCCGGCGCGGCATCCCGTTCGTCATGATCAATACCAATGGCCGGCGTATCGCGCGCGACGATCGCTTCCTCGACGAGCTGGCCGAAGTGCGCCCCTCGCTGTACTTCCAGTTCGACGGCTTCGAGGCGCGCACGCAGCGGATCATCCGCGGCGAGGCGCAGCTGCTCGATGAGAAGCTGCGCGCCCTGGATCGGCTGGCCGAGCGCGGCCTGAACGTGACGCTGGTGCCGGCCATCGAGCGCGGCGTCAACGAGCACGAGATCGGGCGCATCATCGACTTCGCCATCGGCCATCCGGCGGTGCGCGGGATCAACTTCCAGCCGGCGTTCCATACGGGACGGCATCTCGCCCACGATCCCATGCAGCGCGTGACCATTCCCGAGGTGCTCGGATGGATCGAGGCACAGAGTGCCGGCAAGTTCGTGCGCACCGATTTCGTACCGGTGCCCTGCTGCTTTCCGACCTGCAATGCGGTCACCTACGCGTTCATCGACGGTGAGCGCGTGACGCCCCTGCCGCGCATCGTGAACGTGCACGACTATCTCGACTACATCAGCAATCGGGCGATGCCCGATCTGGGCATGCAGGTCAAGCGTGCGCTGGAGGGACTGTGGTCGTCCGCCTCGGTGCCCGGTTCCGACAAGTCCATCGAGCAGCTGAGCCTGTCCTGCCAGGCCTGCGGGGTGCTCGCGGACGGCAACCTCGCCGATCTGGCGCGCAGCATGATCATGATCATGCTGCAGGACTTCATGGATCCGTGGACCTTCAATCAGAAGAACCTCATGAAGTGCTGCAAGGAGTTCCTGCTGCCGGGAGGCCGGCAGATTCCCTTCTGCGCCTACAACAGCCTCGGCTATCGCGAGCAGGCGCGCGCGCAGCTCACCGCGCTCGAGCCGCTGCGCCGGCAGGCACAGCGCAGCGGCGCTGCCTACGCCGTGCAGCCGGTGAGCTTCCAGTGGCGCACCCCGCCGCGTCCAGGAGCGCGCCTGGCGCGCCGCCGGCCGCGCGCGCCGCGGCACCTGCGCCGCCGGCAGCGGGGTCGCTGCCGGCGCAGGCGACCAAGCAATGCTGTGCGGGCTTCTACGGCGGGGAGCTCGCCCGCCGGCTGCTGGGGGAGAGCTTTCACCCGGGCGGCCTTGCGCTCACCGCGGAGCTCGCGCAACGCCTGCAGCTCGGCCCCGGCAGCCGCCTGCTGGACGTCGCCTGCGGCACGGGTGCCAGCGCGCTGTGGGTGGCCGAGCGCACCGGCTGCGAGGTGCTCGGCATCGATCTGAGCGCCGCCAATGTCGCGCAGGCCGGCGCGCAGGCCGCGCGCCGCGGCCTCGCCGCCCGGGCGCGCTTCGCGGTGGCCGACGCCGAGGCACTGCAGTGCGCCGCCGCCAGCTTCGATGCGCTGCTGTGCGAGTGCGCGTGGTGCACTTTTCCGGACAAAGCGGCCGCCGCGGCCGAGTTTCAGCGGGTGCTGAAGCCCGCGGGGCGGCTGGCGATCAGCGACCTCACGCGCGTGGCGGCCCCCCTGCCGCAGCTCGACGGACTGCTGGCCTGGGTGGCCTGTATCGCCGACGCGCAACCGCTCGAGCGCTATGCGCAGCTGCTGCGGGCGGCCGGCTTCGAGCAGCTGCAATGCGAGGAGCGCAGTGCCTGCCTGCGCGAGCTGGTGCAGCAGGTGCGCGGCCGGCTCGCGCTGCTGGAGGTGCTGATCGGACTGGGCAAGCTCGAGGCTCCGGGGCTGGACGTGCCGCAAGCGCGCGCCACGCTGCTGGCCGCCGATGCGGCCATCCGGGCCGGCGAGCTCGGCTATGCGGTGCTGCTGGCGCGCAGGCCGCCGGCGCCCTGAATCAGCGCCCTGAATCACGGCGATCCCGCCCCGATCCGACGGCCCGACGGTGTGTCAACGCGCCGGCCTGGCGATGCTCTGCAGTCCGCGGAGCGCGAAGGCGAGCAGGTGGCGCGTGATCTGCGGGGCGGCGGCGCTCGACACCTCCAGGCTCGGCATGAGCCCGGCGAGCTTGCGGCGGTTGAATACCAGCAGTACCGCGCAGGGAGCCATGATGCTGATGCAGGCGCGCGCCACGGCCGGATCGTCGGCCGGC
>DATJUN010000119.1:0-2991 GCA_035502275.1 Steroidobacteraceae bacterium | reverse complement strand
CTCGAACAGCCAGCCCCGTGGTGTGTGGCAGGCGCCGCAATGACCGAGTCCCTGCACCAGGTAGGCACCGCGATTCCATTGCGCATCATGAGCCGAGCTGGGCTGATAGGTATGGGTGTCGAGGAAGAACAGGTTCCACACACCCATCAACCAGCGCATGCTCAGGGGCCAGGCGACCCGCGCCGGCCGGTTCTGCTGATACACGGGCTTCACGGCCCGCATGAAATAGGCGTACAGCGCCGCCACGTCCGCGTCCGAGATCTTGGCGTACGAGGGATAGGGCATCGAGGGATACAGATGATGTCCGTCGCGCGCGACGCCGCCTCGCAGTGCCCGATCGAAGTCCCGCAGCGTATACAGACCGATTCCGGTCCGCGGATCGGGTGTGATATTGGTCGGGTAGACGGTGCTGTTCAGCGGCAGCCCCATGGGGCGACCGCCCGCATAGGCCGCGCCGCCCGGAGCCGAGTGGCAGGCGACGCAGTCGGCCGCGTAGGCCAGATACTGTCCGCGGGCCACCAGCGACGCATCCGCGGTCTGCGTGGGGGACGCCGCATCCTGGGTGTGGCCGTAAGGCTCGCCGATCACCAGCAGCGCCGCAAGCAGCGCCGCCGCGACGGCGATCGGCATGACGACGTTTCGCAACAGCTTCCGCATCGCGCTTCCCCTTCGTCGGCTGCCGCTTCTATTGGCCGTTCTATCGGCCGTTGCATCGGCCGACCGCATTTGCTTGCTCGTCAGCAGCGGCGTGTGTGGCGGCCGATATTCCCATAAACCATCCCCGATGAGAACGCGCGTCGCACCGCGCTGCAATATCAATCACTTGACCTCCACGCGATATATCTAAGTCTATAGCGCCAGGGCCGGGGCGCGCGCCGCTCAGCGCACCGGCGCCTCCAGACCGCTCGCCACCGCCACCTGCTCGCTGACGAGGCTCATGCCCGCCTGGCGCGCTAGTGTCTCGATGAGCGCGGCGAAATCCCCCGCCAGATACGCCTGCGGATCCGGCTGCAGGCTCGCCATGCCGAAGTGCGCCTGCAGCACCTCGCGCACCGCCGCCGTCACCGGCATGGCGACCTCCAGCTCGCGCGCCACCTCCAGGCCCAGGTCGACGTCCTTGCGCAACAGCTGCATCGTGAAGGTGGGCCTGAAGTCCAGGTTCACCAGCGCCGGGGACTTGTAGCGTGTGAAGATCGAGCCGAGTGCGCTGTCGTTCATGAACTGCAGAAACGCGTGGCGTGGCACGCCGGCTTTCTGCGCGAGCAGCGTGACCTCGATGAGATTCTCGATCACGGCGGCGAGGAACACGTTGTGGCTGATCTTGCAGACGCGCGCCAGCTCCCCTTCGCCCACGTAGCACACGCCGTGCGGCGCATACGCCCTGATCAGCGGCTCGACGCGCTCGAACGCCGCGCGCGTGCCGGAGACGACGCTGGAGAGCTTGCCGGCGGCCACGCAGCGCGGATTGCCACTGACCGGCGCGCACAGGAACTGCACGCCGCGCTGCTCGAGCGCGCGGCGCACCTCGGCCGATTCCTGCACGCCGATCGTCGAGCAGTCCACGACGATGTCGGGTACGCGCTGCGCGGCCCTCGCCAGCACCCCCTGCTCCGCGAACAGCACCTCCTGCAGATCCTTGCCGGTGGACAGCATGGTGAACAGCACCTGCGCACTGCCGAGCTCGGCCTGGCGCTGCACCAGCGTCGCCCCGTACTGCGCCAGCGGCTCCGCCTTGGCGCGCGTGCGGTTCCACACGCGCAGCGGGTGTCCCGCCTGCAGCAGACGCAAGGCCATCGCGGCGCCCATCCGACCCATGCCGATCCAGCCGATGTCCATATGCGCCTCCGAGCAAGTCACGCGCGTCAGTCGAAATTGTTCTTCTTGCCTTTCCTGACGTAATCGACCGTCGAGCGAATGTGGTTGCGGCCGTGCACGGCGCGATTCTTGGCCAGATGCGCGAACATCTGGATGCCGAAGCCGCCGTCCAGATCGCTGCTGATGCGCGCCCGCCACGGGCGGCGCACGATCTGCGTCGTGAGCCTGCGCGTGGTGCGCGGCTGCGTCATGATGTGATCGGCGATCCGCCAGGCGCGCTCGAGCAGCCGCTCGCGCGGCACCACCTCGTTGACCATGCCGTACTCCAGCGCGGTGCGTGCGTCGATCGCCTGCCCGGTCAGCAGCGCGTAGGCGGCGCGCTTCACACCCAGCAGCTCCTGGAAGCAGCAGTGGATGCCGTCACCGGGCACCGAGCCGATGTCGTAGTGCAGGTCGAAGAGCACCGCATCCTCGCTGCAGATCGAGATGTCGCACATCAGGCAGATCTCGGTGTGGAATCCCGGACCATTCAGCACCCCGATGGTCGGAATCTCCAGATCATTGACCAGCGCACTGACATTGATGCGTCCGTCCTTGTAGGCGTACTCGTAGGCCCAGTACGCTCCATCCTGCTCCTCGAGCGCGAAGCCGGCGGGATCGGCGTCCATCATGAAATCCCCGCCGGTGCCGCTGAGGATCAGGATCTCGTTCTGCGGGTCGGCGCCCACGGTCTTGAGCATCTGCCCGAGGGAGCGGTGATTCTCGACGCTCAGCTGCGTCGGTCCGCCGCGCGTATGCGTCTGCACGAGCAGTACTCCGTCCTCGCGACGTTGCATGGTGTAGTGATCCTTGAAGCGCTCGCGATACTCCTCGAACTGCGGTGTCGGCACGAAGGGTTGCAGTGACATGGCGGCTCTCCTGTGTTCAGATCGGCATGCGCGCTTCGCACCCGCGGACGGCTACACCGGCGCGTAGGCGCCGGCGGGAGCCTGCATCGGCGGCGCGCGCGGCACCGGCGGCTCGCACCCCAGCGCATTCCACACCGCCGCGACGATGCTCTGCGTATCCAGTCCGTAGCGGCCGAACAGGAACTCGCGGCTGCCGGATTCGGCGAATACGTCCGCGATTCCCACGCGCAGCAGCGGCACGCCCGGCGCGCACTGCGCGAGCGCTTCG
>DATJUN010000118.1:0-49323 GCA_035502275.1 Steroidobacteraceae bacterium | reverse complement strand
GAGGTGCAGGTCCTGAGCCATGGTGGAATTCGACGCCGCGAACAGCGGCGGCAGGATCCAGCGGTCCAGCCCGACCAACCCGAAGGCGATCGTCAGCAGCAGGATGATCTTCCATTCATAGGCGCTGTCCCAGCGCTCTGGAGCCGCCGTGGTCGTGCCGCTCGTATTGGCCGTAGGCATGAAGCCTCCCGCTGCGTTTCTGACCCCACCCGGCCGCGGTGTGCGCGGCGGGTTCCTTTTTGATTTCTTGCTGCCGGGATACTTACGCGCCGTTGCGCGCTGCGGTTGGCGGCAGCTCGAGCCATTCTCGCCGAATATGCACAAGCCGGCAATCGAGCCGCGCGCCACTCCGGGTCAGCCTAGACGTCGGCCCACTCGCGCATGAGGTTGTGATACAGCGCCGTCAGCTCCAGGATGGCACTGTGCTGTGGAACATCCCGGCGCAGCCGTTGCACCGTGAGATCGAGATCAAACAGCATTCTGCGCCGATGGTCGTGGCGGACCATGCTCTGGATCCAGAAGAAGGATGCGAGTCTGACCCCACGGGTCACCGGGGTAACGTGGTGCACGCTGCTGGCCGGATACAGGATGAGGCTGCCGGCGGCGAGCTTGACGCGTTGCGGCCCGAAAGTATCGTCGATGACGAGCTCGCCACCGTCATACGCATCGGCATCGCTCAAAAACAGCGTTGCCGCCAGGTCCGTGCGCACGCGCAGAGGAGCGTCCGGCATGGGCCGCACGCTCCCGTCGATATGCGGCCCGTAGGATTGGCCTTCCGCATAGCGATTAAACAGCGGTGGGACGATCCTTGCCGGTAAGGCGGCCGATACGAACAGGGGGTTGCGCCCCAGAACGTCCAGCAGCATCTGTCCCAGGCGTCGGCCGACCGGATGGTCCTCGCTGATCTGCTCATTCTGTTTGACCGGCATCGACAGATGACCCGCGGTGGCACGTCCGTCCACCCAGTCGATGCCAGCCAGTGCCTGCCGGCATTGAGCCACCTGGTCGGTGGTCAACGCCGCCGCGATCGGCACGAGCATTTCATTTCCGTACGGTAATCGATAGCTGCGCCACGAAGCCCTCGCCCGGAATGACATGAGCCGGATGCACTTCTTCTATGTAATTCCTGTTGGTGAGGTTGTCCAGATTGAGCTGCATGCTGACCTTGGATGAAAGGACATACTTGGCCATCGCATTCCAGATGACGTATCCGGGAGCGACCAGGTACGCCGCTGCCGTATCCTGTCCCAGCTGGCTCGAGGCCTGCAGCGCTCCGACTCCCAGCTGCAGCGGCTGAATCACCTGATAGTCCAGCCAGACAGATGAGGTATTGCGGGGTGCGTTCGTCAGGGGAGCGCCCAGGAGCGGCCCGCCCGGCGTCGTACGCATGACCCTGCTGTCGAGGTAGGTATAGCTGGCATCGACATCCAGCGAAGCGGTGAGGTGACCCTGAGCTTCGATCTGCCCTCCGTCGACACGCTCATCGCCACCCACGATGTTGAACGCCGGGAGGGCAGGATTGGGTACTCTGGCGTCGAACATTTCCGTACGAAACAGCGCACCCGTCAGCAGCAGCCGATCATCTGCGAGCTGCCACTTGCTGCCCAGCTCATAGGTGCGAGTCCTTTCCGGGTCAGCAGTCAGATTGGCCTGCGCCAACGCGCGACCACTGGAGATCAGCGACAGAACGCCTTCGGCCGAAGGGTCAAATGAAGTGCCGGTCATCAGGTAGATGCTTGCATCGTGTGCCGGCTTATAGACGATCGCGCCGCGGTAGCTGAAGAGTCTGTTGACCTGATCGGCGGACGTCCGCGATATCAGCGCGCCGGTCGCCGAATACTGGGTGCTTGCGTACGGAGCGTCGAACAGGTCCTCACGAACCCCGGCCATCACCTGCCAGTTGCTCCACTGCAGTGTGTCGAGTCCATAGACCCCGGCGGTCCTGGCATTGGTAGTCGCTACCAGGGCGGTATAGCTCTCGCCAACCGAGTATGGGGGCATGGTGGGATAGGCCAGGCTGGTAGCTGGCAGCCCCACATCATTGCGCAGGGTCGTCTCTGGATGCTCGCTGGAGAGCTCGAATCCGGCGGCCAGCGCATGCGTGACCGCGCCGGTGGCAACCCGTGTCGTCCAATCAGTCTGGTCATCCCAGAAAGATGCGCCCTGATTGCCGTGGAAGCCTGGAAAAGCATCGCGCGCAACGCTGATCGCCGTCACCGGCGTGGTCGGTGCAGTGCCCTTGGGTATGTCCGCTTCGGTCTCGCGGTACTGGCGCGTGTCCGATGAGTAACGAAGCTGCGAGCTGATCCGGGTGGAATCATTGAGGTCATGCTCGAATCTGGCCGTCGCGATATTGACGTCATCGTCCAGGTAGTCACTGCTGAAACCGTAGAAATTCGCCCGGCGCACGGGAGCGGGCCGGCCGTTGAACCACGGGATGCCCAGATCCGGGATATCGTGCGATGTTTGGTGAAAATAACTGAGCTCGAAGCGCGTGGGAGTCCCCAGCCCCAGCGCGAGACTGGGTGCCACGCCCCATCGATCACCGTGGACTTCGTCGCGATCCGCGACAGCATAGTGATCGCCCATCGCATTCAAGCGCAATGCTGCGCCGGTAGCCATTTGCGCCAGCGGTGTGTCGAGGTCGATTGTCGCGCGCTGCAGATCGTCCGATCCCACGCTCGCCGAGCCTTGCAGCAGGGGGTTCAGCGTCGGCGCCTTGCTCACCTGGTTGATGACGCCGCCGGTAGAGCCCTGCCCGAACAGGATGGCCGAGGGCCCTTCCAGGACCTCCACGCGCTCGTCATCGAATGGGTCTCGAGCGTAGTAGCCGAAGTCGCGCTCGCCATCCACATACAGGTCATCCCTGGCCGGGAAGCCGCGCAGGTAAGGGTTGTCCCCCTGCCAGGTCGATTCTCCGGCGCCCAGTGTGATTCCCGGAACCATGCGAAGCGCCTGGCCAAGGTTGGTAACGCCCTGATCGGCCATCTGCGGGGCAGGGATGGAGCTGATCGATTGCGGGGTATCGACCAGCGGCTGCGTCAGCTTATCCAGCGCGAGCTCGTTTGCGCCGTTGTAATGTATCCGCTGCGCGGTGATGAGGACCGGTGTCAACTGCTCCGATGACTGATTCGTCGTGGCGGCGGTCTGCGCCAGAGCGAGTACCGGGACGTTGAGTGTCGCCACCGTGACGGCAAGGCAGGACGCCACGCCATAACCACGCTCGGACTGGCGTGCACCGGCGGTGCGAGTGCGCGGAGGTTTGCGGGTGTGGCTCATGGCTGGCTTTCCTTTGTGGACCTGCGTACCGGCAGAGGGGCGGGGAAAGGCCCCGGTAACGCCATGATCCTCGCTATATACTTCATAATATAGCGGACGTGAGCGCCGTCCGTCTGGCATTCGAGCGCGAACGTGCCTCTGGCGCCCCTTCAGCCGGGGAGCGCCGGATCGACTTCTAAGCCGTGGGGGTTCCCGCCGGGCGCTCAGCCGGCGCTGCTGGTGCGGGCGCCGGGGACAGGCTCCCCGGACGGCACCGTGGCCGGCGTCTCGGGGATGTTCAGGCTTTGCACCGCCTCGTGCGGCAGCTCGTCGAGCCCCGCGCCACCCGCGCGCACATAGGCAGCGATCTGGCGCAGCATGCGCGGATCCCAGGAGCGCCGCAGGTGATTGGCGATGCCGGCCACGGCATCGGTCCGCTGCGGCTCGGAGGCGAAGAAACGGCCGATGTCGTTGGCCATCTTCACGAGATTGCGTGGGTTCATCGCACCCTCAGCGCGGCGCGCCCGCTCCGAGCGCCTCGGCCGGCTCGCGCGCCTCGCGCAGCAGCTCGCGTTGACGCTCGTCGAACTCGTGGAAGCGGCGCTGCCACTCCGAGGGCTGATTGACACGCACCACCTGCACGGCGGTCACCTTGTACTCCGGGCAGTTGGTGGCCCAGTCCGAGTTGTCGGTGGTGATGACGTTGGCGCCGGAGTCCGGAAAATGGAACGTGGTGTAGATGACGCCGGGCTGCATGCGCGGTGAGATCCGTGCGCGCAGCACCGTCTCGCCGGCGCGGCTCTGCACCCCGACCCAGTCGTCCTCGCTGATGCCGCGCTCCTCGGCATCGTGCGGATGGATCTCGACGCGATCCTCGTCGTGCCAGGTGTTGTTCGCGGTACGGCGCGTCTGCGCGCCGACGTTGTACTGCGAGAGGATGCGCCCGGTGGTCAGGATCAGCGGATAGCGTGCATTGACCTTCTCCTCGGTCGGCACGTACTCGGTGACCAGGAACTTGCCCTTGCCGCGCACGAAGGTGTCCACGTGCATGACCGGCGTGCCCTCGGGATGCTGCTCGTTGCAGGGCCACTGGATGCTGCCGAGACGATCCAGCCGCTCGTAGCTGACGCTGTGGAAGGTCGGCGTGAGCCGTGCGATCTCGTCCATGATCTCCGAGGTATTGCCGTAGTTCATCGGGTAGCCGAGCGCATTGGAGAGCAGCTGCGTGCCCTCCCAATCGGTGTAGGTGCCCTTGGGACGCATCACCTGGCGGATGCGCGAGATGCGTCGCTCGGCGTTGATGAAGACTCCGTCCTTCTCCAGAAAGGAGGCGCCCGGCAGGAAGACATGGGCGAATTTCGCGGTCTCGTTCAGGAACAGATCCTGCACGATGATGCATTCCATGCTGGTGAGCGCCGCGGTCACGTGCTGCGTGTTCGGATCGGACTGCGCGATGTCCTCGCCCTGCAGGTACAGCGCCTTGAATTCCCCGTCGAGCGCGGCCTCGAACATATTCGGAATGCGCAGCCCCGGCTCGGGCCGCAGCGGCACCTTCCAGGCGGCCTCGAACAGCGCGCGCGTGGCCGCATCGGACACGTGGCGGTAGCCCGGGTATTCGTGCGGGAAGGAGCCCATATCGCAGGAGCCCTGCACGTTGTTCTGCCCGCGCAGCGGATTGACGCCCACGCCTGGCCGGCCGATGTTGGCCGTCGCCATGGCGAGATTGGCGATGCCGATGACCGCCGTGGAGCCCTGACTGTGCTCGGTGACGCCCAGGCCGTAGTAGATGGCGCCGTTGCCGCCGGTGGCATACAGACGCGCGGCCGCACGCACCGTGGCAGCAGGCACGCCGGTCACCGACTGCATCGCCTCGGGGGAATTGCGCTCCTCGGCGACGAACCTGCGCCACTTCTCGAAGGCTTCGGGCTCGCAGCGCTCGCGCACGAAGTCCTCGCGGAGCAGGCCCTCGGTCACGATCACGTGCGCGAGGCTGTTGAGCATCGCGACATTGGTGCCGGGCCTGAGCTGCAGGTGGTAGTCGGCCTGGATGTGCGGGGTGCGCACCAGGTCGATGCGCCGCGGATCCACGATGATGAGCCTGGCGCCCTCGCGCAGCCGCCGCTTCATCTGCGAACCGAACACCGGGTGCGCGTCGGTCGGGTTGGCGCCGATCACGACGATGACGTCCGATTGCATCACCGAGTCGAAGTCCTGCGTCCCGGCGGATTCGCCGAGCGTCGCCTTGAGCCCATAGCCGGTGGGCGAGTGACACACGCGTGCACACGTGTCGACATTGTTGTTGCCGAACGCCGCGCGCACCAGCTTCTGCACCAGGTAGGTTTCCTCACAACTGCAGCGGCTGGAGGTGATCGCGCCGACGCTGTCGCGGCCATACTTGGCCTGGATGCGCTTGATCTCGGAGGCCGAATACGCGATCGCCTCCTCCCAGGAAACCTCGCGCCATGGATCGTTGATGCTCGAGCGGATCATCGGCTTGGTAATGCGATCCGGATGGGTCGCATAGCCGATCGCGAAGCGCCCCTTGACGCAGCTGTGTCCGTGGTTGGCGTGCCCGTCCTTGTTCGGCACCATGCGCACGACCTCCTCGCCACGCATCTCCGCGCGGAAGGAGCAGCCCACACCGCAGTAGGCACAGGTGGTCACGACACTGTGCTCGGCCTGACCGATTTCGATCAGCGACTTTTCCGACAGCGTCGCGGTCGGGCAGGCTTGCACACAGGCGCCGCAGGAGACGCATTCGGAGTCCAGGAAGCTCTCGTTCTGGCTCGCGGCGACCTTGGAGGCGAAGCCGCGGCCGTCGATGGTGAGCGCGAGCGTGCCCTGCTGCTCATCGCAGGCGCGTACGCAGCGCGAGCAGACGATGCACTTGCTGGCATCGAAGGTGAAGTAAGGATTGGATTCGTCCTTCGGCGCCGAGAGGTGATTGGCGCCGGCGTAGCCATAGCGGACCTCGCGCAGGCCCACGGCACCGGCCATGTCCTGCAGCTCGCAGTGACCGTTGGCCGGACAGGTCAGACAATCGAGCGGGTGATCGGAAATGTACAGCTCCATGACCCCGCGGCGCAGCTTCGCGAGCGCATCATTCTGCGTGGCAACCTTCATGCCCTGCGTCACCGGGGTGGTGCACGAGGCGGGATAGCCCTTCATGCCCTCGATCTGCACCAGGCACAGCCGGCAGGAGCCGAAGGCCTCGAGCTGATCGGTAGCGCAGAGCTTGGGCACCGATGTGCCGGCAAGCGCCGCGGCGCGCATGACCGAGGTTCCCTCCGGCACGCTGATCTGCTGACCGTCGATGGTCAGGGTGACCAGCTTGGGCGATACGCGCGCCGGCGTTCCCAGATCCCGTTCGGCAATCGACTGCATGACTTTAGCTCCCAGCCACCCGCCGGGCGGCGGGTTTGGAGAAATCTTCCGGAAAATAGTCCAGCGCCGAGAGCACCGGGTACGGCGTCAGCCCTCCCAGCGCGCACAGCGATCCATACACCATGGTATTGCACAGATCGCGCAGCACCGTTTCCTGTACGTTGCTGCGCTCGCCGGCCACCAGCCGATCGATGACCTCCACGCCGCGAGTGGAGCCGATACGACAGGGCGTGCACTTGCCGCAGGACTCAATGGCGCAGAATTCCATCGCATAGCGCGCCTGCGCCGCCATGTCCACGGTATCGTCGAACACCACGATGCCGCCGTGTCCGAGCATGCCGCCGGCTGCAGCGAAGGCCTCGTAATCCAGCGGCGTATCGAAGCGTGACTCCGGCCAGTAGGCGCCGAGGGGCCCACCAACCTGCACGGCGCGGATCGGTCGGCCCGAGCGGGTACCCCCGCCGTAGTCGTACAGCAGCTCGCGCAGCGTGACGCCAAAGGCGCGCTCGACCAGGCCCCCGCGCGCGACGTTGCCCGTGAGCTGGATGGGCAGGCTGCCCCGCGAGCGGCCCATGCCGAAATCCCGGTAGTACGCCGCCCCGCGCGCCAGAATGATCGGCACGCTGGCGAAGGTGATGACGTTGTTCACCACGGTCGGGCAGCCGAACAGCCCCTTGATCGCCGGCAGTGGTGGCTTGAAGCGGATCTGTCCCCGGCGGCCCTCGAGCGACTCGAGCAGCGAGGTCTCCTCGCCGCAGATGTAGGCGCCTGCGCCCAGACGCACCTGCAGATCGAAGGCACGACCGCAGCCCATCACATCGGCGCCGAGCAGCCCCTGCTGGTAGGCCGCGGCGATCGCCTGCGTAAGAATCGCGTGAGCCTGCGGATACTCCCAACGCAGATAGATGTAGCCGCGCGTGGCACCGACCGCCA
This sequence comes from Steroidobacteraceae bacterium, assembly GCA_035502275.1. GTDB lineage: Bacteria > Pseudomonadota > Gammaproteobacteria > Steroidobacterales > Steroidobacteraceae > FEN-1191. Next base: position 41,748 of record DATJUN010000118.1, on the reverse strand, counting down.
GCGCCGCGATGGTCATGCCCTCGATGAGGCAGAACGGATCGCCTTCCATGAGCAGGCGGTCGGAGAACGTGCCCGAGTCGCCCTCATCCGCGTTGCAGACGATGTACTTCTGCTCACCGGCGGCGCCGAGCACCGTCTTCCACTTGATGCCGGTCGGAAAGGCCGCGCCACCCCGGCCGCGCAGACCTGAATCGGTAACGGCCTGCACGATGTCAGCGGACGGCATGGCCAGCGCCGCGGTGAGTCCGGCATAGCCGCCGTGGGCGCGGTAGTCCGCAATGCTCACCGGGTCGATGACCCCCAGTCGCGCGCAGGTCAGGCGCTCCTGGCGCTGCAGATAGGGAATGGACTCGACGGGGCCCTGGCACAGGCGGTGTGCACCGGCCTGCAGCAGTCCCGCGTCGAACAGTCCGGCGACATCGCTCGATCGCACCGGCCCGTACGCGATGCGTCCCGCCGCGGCCTGCACCTCGATGAGCGGCTCGAGCCAGAACAGCCCGCGCGAGCCGGTGCGCACCAGCCGAATCGGCTGCCCGCGGCGCTCGGCCTCGACCTGCAGCGCACGCGCGACGGCATCGGCGCCCAGGGCGCGAGCCGTGGCTTCGCGTGGCACGTAAACCGTGACGGTCATGCGAGCCTTCCGGGCGCACCGGCGATGGCGCCGGACGCCGCGTCCGTGCCGCCCGCCTGTGTGCGCACGAGCTCATCGAAACGCTCCGGCGTCACGCAGGCATGCAGCTCGCCGTCGTAGAGCAGCGAGGGGCCCATGGCGCAGTTGCCGAGGCAGTAAACGGGCTCGAGGCTGTGCGAGCCATCGGCACTGGTGCCATGCAGGCCGGTGCCGAGCACGCGCTGGGCGTGGGTCTCGAGTGCCAGCGCACCGACGGCCTGGCAGGCCTCGGCGCGGCACAGGTGAATCACGTGACGACCGGGCGGATGCTGGCGAAAGTAGTGATAAAAGGTGACGACGCCGTGCACTTCGGCGCGGGAGAGATTCAGCTCGAAGGCGATCAGCGGCAGCGCCTTGGGTGGGATCCAGCCCAGGCGCTCCTGGACTGCATGCAGCACCGGAATCAACGCGCCTTCGAGCGCGCGATGCCGCTCGATCGCATCGAGCACGGCGGCGCGCTCGCCGGCAGGCAGGTCCGCGCCCGGTGCCGGACGGATGGGAATGGGCACTCGCTTGCGCTCGGCCATCAGTGCACCTTACCGCGCGACGTAGCCCGCTGCTGCATCATCACCGTCCCCGCCCACCATTTTGATCTAGCCATTGAACACCGATCCGGATCCTTCCACCAATCAAACTTATAACTACCAACTATCAGCCGAGCCTAGCCTGGCGTGGCGTCGGGGGATTGCGATGGCGCGCGGCAAATCGCCCGAAAAGCGCTCCCTCACGGCAGGCAGCTCACCGGGTTCGCGGGAGAGGTCAGATTCACCGCGTGCGTCGCGCGATTATAGGCCATGGCGCACTGCAGCTGCATATCGCGCGCCACATTGCGAGCCGACGCCAGGGCATAAATTAATCTTTTTATTTCAATGACTTGTGTGCTGATACCAGGGCGCACGTGATCCGGCCAGGATTGTGTATATCCTCCGGCGTCGGGCGGAAACAGGAACGCGGGTACGGCCATGACAATGATCTTGGGCATCGCGGGGTGGAGTGGCTCGGGCAAGACGACCTTGCTGACACGGCTGATCCCTCTTCTGCGCCGCCGCGGCCTGACGGTGTCGACTCTGAAGCACGCGCATCATTCGTTCGACGTCGACCAGCCCGGCAAGGATTCCCATGAGCATCGCAAAGCCGGCGCCGGTGAAGTGATCGTCTCATCAGCCCGCCGATGGGTCCTCATGCACGAGATCGGCGCCGGCCCCGAAGCGACACTCGCGCAGCTGCTGGCAAAACTCTCGCCCTGCGATGTGGTGCTCGTCGAAGGCTTCAAGGCCGAGCGTTACCCGAAACTGGAGATCTTCCGACCCTCCCTCGGCAAGACGCCGCTGTACCCCCAGGATGAGCTGATTGTGGCGATCGCCACCGATCAGCCCATCGCAGGAATCGATCTGCCGTGCGTGGATCTCAACGATACGAACGCTGTCGCCGATCTGGTGCTGGCGAGGGCACAACCGCTCGAGGCGGTCATCGCCGGTTTATCCGCGCGTGAGCCTGGCACCCGGGCGTGAGCCTGGCGCCCGCGCGTCCCGCCGCGCGCTGTTACCAGTGATAGAACCGCGCGACGAAACCCGGCTCGAAGGGCGTGGAACGAGGGGGCAACTCCACGAACCCGTGCGTCTGCGTGAGCGCGAGGAAGTCACCCGAGCCATTGGGGGCAGCTGGCACTGCCGATGGCGCGCCATGCTCGTCGCAGCGCACGCACACCGGCAGGAAGGAGGTCGCGGTGGCTCGACCCGATTTCACCTGCGACGCGAGCGGCATGGACTGCGGCATCGGCTGGCCCCGACCGGACATATGGACCAGCGCGGCGACAACGTAGCGCACCAGGCAAATGCAGGTCGATACGGGATTGCCCGGAAGGCCAAACACGGCCTGGCCGGCAGGGCCCAGGCCGAAATACAGGGGCGCTCCGGGCCTCTGTGCGACGCGATAAAAGATCTGCCTGACGCCGAGCCGCTCTAGTACCTGCGGAACCAGGTCGTACTTTCCCTTCGAGACCCCGCCGCTCAACACCAGGATGTCCCGCTCGGACAGATGGCGCGTCAGATGCTCGTTCAGTGCCTCTTCGCTGTCCCCACTATGATCGTGCGTGACATGCGTGTATCCCCGTTCGCGCAGGGATGCCACGATGGCGTATGCATTGGAGCGGCGCACCTGGTACTCCAGAATGGGCTCGCCAGGCTCCACCAGCTCATCTCCGGTCGATAGCGCGAGGATGCGCGGCTGACGCGTGACACTGACGCGAGCCAGCCCGGCTGAGGCGGCCACCGCGATCTCCGGGGCGCCCAGGCGGATGCCGGCTTTCAGCATGGGCACTCCCGGCTGGCTGTCCTCTCCGCGCCGCTGCACGTTGCGCCAGGCTGTCGCAATCACCTGCGACTTCAGCGCAGCGACGTCCGCCTGCAGTTCGTACTCCTCGACCGGGATGATGCAATCCGTTCCACGAGGCAGCATCGCCCCCGTCATCACCTCGACTGCGTTGGCCGGGTCCGACAGCCGCCTGGCGGGCGCGCCGGCGGGTTGCATGGACTCGATGCGAAAGCTGCGCAGTCCCTGTTCGAAGGCCGCGCTGGCGATGGCGATCCCATCCATGCACACGCGATCGAAGGGCGGATTGTCACGCTCGGCGAACACATCCTGTCGCAGCGTCTGTCCGATACAGTGTTCCAGAGCCTGCATCTCGGCGGACAGCACCGGCAGGTGACTGAGGATGGCCTCTTCGGCCTGTTGCACGGAGATCGGCGTAACGCCTCCACGGGTCGTCGTCGCCGCGAGCCTGGGATCCACTCAGTGAGGCGCGGCGGTCAGGCGCTGCGGATTCGAATAGACATTACACTGGGCCGAGCGCAGGAAACCCGCCAGGGTCAATCCCGAGGCCCGCGCCAGATTGACAGCCAGACTGGAGGGAGCGCCGATGGCGGCCAGCACGGCGACGCCGGCGCGCAACGCTTTCTGCACCAGCTCGAAGCTGGCGCGACCGCTCAGAAGCACGATGTGCTGCCTGAGCGGCAGGCGCCCAGCCATCAGGCTCCTGCCTATCAGCTTGTCCAGCGCATTGTGGCGTCCCACGTCCTCGGCGAGCTCCTGCAGGTTCCCGGCAAAGTCGAACAGTGCGGCAGCGTGAACGCCGCCGGTGTCACCGAACTTCGCCTGTCGACGGCGCATGAGCTCAGGCAGGCCCAGCAGCGTGGCCAGCTCGACTTCCCCGCCCGCGACGATGCGTGTCGCGGCTGCTCTGGCGATTGCCTCATCGAGGCCGGTGGTGCCGCAGACACCGCAGGCCGAGCCGGCGGAAAATCGCCGCGTGGGCGCCTGCAGCTCAAAGCGCACCTGGGGATGCAGCCGGACATTGACGACGTTCGGGCGACGCGTGCTCGACTCCATTGCATCGATGTCGCTGGCCTGATTGATGATGCCCTCGCCGTAGAGCAACCCGGCGGCGAGATTCTCATCGTCTCCCGGCGTGCGCATCGTCGTGCCGAACGAGATGGGCTCAGGCCCAAGCATCGGATGCTGCAGCATGTACTCCAGCGGCGCTTCCACGGCCACGCGGTCATCTCGTTCGGATCGCGAGTCGATACCAGCGCGCAGCACGCGCACGTTCATTGTGCCGCTGGGGGCGCTCGCCTCCTCCGCCGGATCGGGTACGACGACCGTTACCATGTCGCCCATGATAGCGCGCCAGCCAGCGCACGCCGGCAGCCTGGGGGCTGACCTCCCTCTTCGGCGCCAGGCGGGGTGCAAGCGGCCGTGCCAAGAGCCCCTCCGCAAGGGCCAGTCGCACGGATATAATTGATTTTTTTGTAGATTAGCATGTCATGCGCCTGCACGGCTTCGACCTGAATCTGCTCGTCGCGCTCGATGCCGTACTGCATCAAAAAAACGTCACGCGCGCCGCAGAGCATATCCATGTATCGCAGCCGGCCATGAGCGCCGCCCTGCACCGCCTGCGTGAGTACTTTAATGATGAGCTGCTGGTGCGGGTCGGGCGGGACTTCGAGCTGACCCCCCGGGGGCATTCCCTGCTCGAACCGGTTCGCGCCACGCTGCTGCACATCCAGGCGACGCTCGGTACACAACCCATCTTCGATCCGGCGGCCGCCCGGCGCACCTTTTCCGTCATGCTGTCGGATCTGTTGATGCCCGGGCTCAGCGCGCGGCTGCTCCAGCGCATCGTGCCGGAGGCTCCGGGGGTGAATCTGCGCTTTGCGGCCTGGTCGCGCGCCGGACTGGATCAGCTCGCCGCCGGAGACATCGATTTTCTGGTGATGCTGGACAACCCGGCTCTGATGGGCTTGCAGAGCTTTCCGGAGTGGCTGGCGCGCGCCGAGCTGCGGCGCATGCACTGGGTCTGCGTCGTCTCGGCCGACCATCCGACGGTCACGGATGCGCTGACGCGCGAACAATTCCTGGGTCTGCCGCATGTTTACGTGCGCTCGCCGGGGGAGACGCTTTCCACCGACGATCTGGTGCGGCGCGAGCTCGGTCTGCCTCTGAACGTGCGCGCGACCACCGAAAACGTCCTCGAAGTGCCCTTCATGCTGCCGGGCACGACCCTGCTGGCGCTGATGCCCGAGGCCCTGGCCGCGCTGCTGCAGCCCTCGCTGGCCATCCGCGTGCTGCCGCTGCCCACGGGCCTCGCCCTGCAGGGGCGCATCACCCTCTTCTGGCATCGGCGCAGCGAGCCCGATCCAGGTCACGCCTGGATGCGACGGATCATCATCGACGTCTCGCGCGGCGGCTGAGCGCGCTCGGGCAGGCGGCACCGTGCGGGGCGCGCCGAACTCAACCGGCACTTACGCTCGACACTTCATCCTTCACTGATGAATCTGTTTGTTTGTTTCTGATCGGCGTTTGTTAAACGCCGCCGGGGGTGGGCCGGCACCTGGCCAGGCGCTTTGGCCTGGCGCGCCGCGGGAGGGGGACGACAAGTAATTCCGTATACCACTTATCCAAACTTTGAATTTCATCACCGCATGACGAAGGGGTAGTGTTCGCCATCCTCAGAGGGGGCAGGACTACATGAGCGTTGCGAGAGATCCGAACGTTGGTGAATTGAAGCCGACGCACGGCGCCACGGGCACCGAGGGCAAGACGGCCCCTGAGGGCAAGACGGGTTCCGATGGCAAGCCGCCGTTCCGGTTTTATGACAACCGCCAGAAGTATCTGGCATTCGTCAATACCTGTAATGAGAAATCCGCGGTCGCGCGCCGCGCCGCGCAGGAGCTGTCGCATCTGCGGCCCACGCCGCCGGCGCTGCGCATCTTCGATGCGGGCATGGGCGATGCGACGGTGCTCTCGCGCATCATGCGCAGTACTCACCGTGCCTTCCCGAACGTGCCGCTGCTCGTGGTCGCCAAGGAGATCAGCCTCGAGGACGTGCGCCTGGGCCTCGAGAAGATGCCCGATCGCTTCTTCGAGCATCCGGCCACGGTCCTGGTCATCACCAATCTCAACTATGCCGAGGCTCCGCGCCTCATGCCGCGCGACGTGCATGCCGCCGCTGCGCTCAACTGGCAGGAAGTGCGCCTGACCGGCAATTCAGCCTATGAATATTCGGAGCAGATCGAAGAGCTGCACCAGATGCTCTATTACGGCTGGCAGACCAAGCCCAGCCCGAAGACCGGCAATCCGGTCTATGCGCGTCCCACGGTGCTCGTGGTGTATCGCGACGACCATAAATTCCTGCTCGAGAGCGTCATTCCGAAGCCCGGCCGCATCTTCGAGAGCTACGACCTGGTGCTCGCCTCCCAGCCTTGGCGTGCGCGCATGTCCGCCGAGTTCAAGGCGCAGAAGGTGCTGGCGCCGCTGGCCTCGAGCCTTGCGCCCGCGGGCCGTCTGCTGGTGATCCAGTCATACGGCAAGGATCCGGCGCTGGAGATCGTGCAGAAGGTCTGGCCGGGAGAGAATCCCTTTGCGGTGGACCGCCACCAGCTCATCGCCGCGCTGCGCACCGAACTGGGCCGCGATGCACGCGACTTCACCTTCAGCTCCTACCCGGACGAGAAGGCGGTGTTTCGCTACGACATGCATACGCTGCCCTCGGAGATCAGTGATCGCATCGGCACCTCCACGCTGTATGCCGCCTGGAATGCCGCGATCTACGTGAATCAGATCGAGGACGAGCGGCTGGATCCAAACAACAACCAGGCCTATCTCGACGCCACCGCTTCGGTGCTGCAGAAGCATGGCGGACTGTGGTTCAACGACGAGACCTTCACGGTCACCCGTCGCAAGCCGTGAACGCCGGGGGGGCCATGAGCGCCGTGATGGAGCCGTCGCTGGATCGTGCGGAGCTCAAGCGCCGCATCGTGCAGTTCATGAGCGGCGCCTCCACCGAGATCTCGACTCACGACGAGCCGCACCTCGCCGAGCTCGCGCGCGAGCTGCCCGCGGGCACCACGGTATACGTCGCGCACGTACCGAAGGCATCGCTGGCGGATGTGGTGCGCGTCGCGCTCAAGGTCCAGGCCCTGGGCCTGACGGCCTCCCCGCATATCGTCGCGCGCCGGCTCGAGAGCCGGGACTCCCTGAGCTCGGCCCTGCACGAGCTGACCTCAGGCGCAGTGCAGCAGGTGCTGCTGGTGGCAGGCGATCTTGCCAAGCCTGCCGGCAATTTCACCAGCACGCTCGAGGTCGTCGACTCCGGGGCGCTCGAGGAGAGCGGGATCCAGCGCGCAGGGGTCGCCGGACATCCGGAAGGACATCGTGACGTGGACGACGCGGTGCTCTGGAGGGCCCTGGCGCACAAACAGGCCTACGCGCAGCGCTCGGGCGTCAAGGTGCACATCGCCACGCAGTTCAGCTTCGACCCGCAGGCGATCTGCGACTGGGATCGCGCCCTCTCCGAGCACGGCATCAGCCTGCCGGTGCATGTGGGCATTGCCGGTCCCACGCCGCTGACCAAACTGGTCAAATTTGCCATGCAGTGTGGCGTCGGGGCCTCCCTGCGCGCCGTGATGAAGAACATGGCCACGATGAGTAAAATGGCACGCCTGGCGACTTCCCCCGATGAGATGCTGGTGGGCCTGCTGCGCGGCACCTCCGCCAACAGCGCCACGCATCTGCGCCAACCGCACTTCTTCGCCTTTGGCGGCACGCTGGCGACCGCGCAGTGGATACGCCGTGTCGCCGAGGGCCGCTTCGAGCTGCCCGAGGACGGAGGCAAGTTCCAGATGAGCTGAGGCTCAGGCTCGCTCCCATCGGTGCAGGCGCAAACCCCTTTACGACAACTACCGCAACCCGAGATAACTCCTCAATGGCCAGTCCGCAAGCTCATGCCAAAGCCGCCCTGATCTGCGGCTCGGTCGCGTTCGACACCATCATGGTGTTCAGCGATCGCTTCAAGAATCACATCCTGCCCGAAAAGATCCACATGCTGAACGTCTCGTTCCTGGTGCCGCAGCTGCGGCGCGAGCGCGGCGGCTGCGCGGGCAACATCGCCTATGGGCTTAGGCTGCTGGGCGATCGCGGCTACGCCATGGCGACGGTCGGGCATGACTTCGGCCCCTACCGCGAGTGGATGGAGAAGAACGGCGTGCCGACCGACCACATCAAGGTCGTCGAGACCGAGCACACCGCGCAGGCCTTCATCACCACCGATCTGGATGACAACCAGATCACCGCGTTCCATCCGGGGGCCATGCAGTCCTCGCACCTGAATCGCGTCAGCGACGCCAGGGACGTGGGCATCGGCATCGTCGCCCCCGATGGGCGCGACGGCATGATTCAGCACGCCGAGCAGTTCGCTCGCGCGGGCATCCCCTTCATCTTCGATCCCGGCCAGGGGCTGCCGATGTTCGGCCGCGAGGAGCTCGACAAGTTCGTCGGCGAGGCCACCTGGGTCGCGGTGAATGACTACGAGTGGCAGATGGTGCAGCAGAAGACCGGCTGGGGTGTGCGCGATGTGACCGCGCGCGTGCAGGCCCTGATCGTGACGCGTGGCGCCAACGGCTCGGTGATCTACACGCGCGATGGCGAGATCGAAGTGCCGAGCGCCAAACCTCACGCGGTCGTCGATCCGACCGGATGCGGTGATGCGTACCGTGCGGGCCTCCTGCACGGTCTGCTGCACGGGCTGGACTGGGAAACCACCGGGCGGATCGCCTCGCTGATGGGGGCGATCAAGATCGAGACGCGTGGCCCGCAGAACCATCGCTTCACACGCGAGGAGTTCGATCGGCGTCTGGCCGAGAATTTCGGCGCGGCGGCGACCAAGCGCACGGGTAGCTGATTCTCTTGAGCTGATGGACACAACCCAAGTCAACAGGAACTACTTAAACACTCTTTTGCAGGATTACGCCAATGGCCAATGAATTTCTGTTCACCTCCGAGTCGGTTTCCGAAGGACATCCGGATAAGGTTTCCGATGCCATCTCCGATGCGATCCTCGACGAGCTGCTGGCCCAGGACAAGTACTCGCGCGTCGGCGCCGAGACCCTGTGCAACACCGGCCTCGTGGTGCTGGCCGGCGAGATCACCTCCACTGCGAACGTCGACTACCAGACGGTGGCGCGCGAGACCATCAAGCGCATCGGCTACGACAACACCGAGTACGGCATCGACTACAAGGGCTGTGCGGTGCTCGTGGCCTATGACAAGCAGTCCCCGGACATCGCCCAGGGCGTGGACGAGGGTCGCGGCCTGAACCTCGAGCAGGGCGCCGGCGACCAGGGCATGATGTTCGGCTACGCGGTCAACGAGACCCCCGAGCTCATGCCCCTGCCGATCCACCTGGCTCACCGCCTGGTCGAGCGTCAGGCCGAGCTGCGCAAAAACGGCAAACTGGCGTGGCTGCGTCCCGATGCAAAGTCGCAGGTCACGATCCGCTACGTCGACGGCAAGGCCAAGGACATCGAGACCGTCGTCATCTCCACGCAGCACTCGCCGGACATCGAGCACGGCAAGATCACCGAGGCGGTGATCGAGGAGATCATCAAGCCGGTGCTGCCCAAGGAGATGATCAGCAAGAACATCAAGTATCTCGTGAACCCGACCGGCCGCTTCGTGGTCGGTGGGCCGCAGGGCGACTGCGGTCTCACGGGCCGCAAGATCATCGTCGACACCTACGGCGGCGCGGCCCCGCACGGCGGCGGCGCGTTCTCCGGCAAGGACCCCTCCAAGGTCGACCGCTCGGCAGCCTATGCGGGCCGCTATGTCGCGAAGAACATCGTCGCGGCCGGCCTCGCCTCGCGCTGCCAGGTGCAGCTGTCCTATGCGATCGGCGTGGCCAAGCCCACCAGCATCATGGTCACCACCTTCGGCACCAGCAAGCTGCCGGACGACAAGATCGAGGAGCTGGTGCTCAAGCACTTCGATCTGCGCCCGAAGGGCATCGTGCAGATGCTCGATCTGCTGCGCCCGATCTACAAGAAGACGGCTGCCTACGGCCACTTCGGTCGCGAGCTGCCCGAGTTCACCTGGGAAAAGACCGATAAGGCCGCAGCCCTGGCCGCCGATGCCGGCGTCAAGGCCCGTGCGGTTGGCTGATTGACGTGACTGCAACGGCCGGATGCCCGACCTCGGACATCCGGCCGTCACGGGCCGAAGAGGCCCGATGGGGGATCGCAAGGTCCCATGATGGCCTCACCGACTTCGATTGGAGATCAGATCAATGAACGCAGTACTGCAAAAGAGCGGGGGCCAGGAGCCCTATCGCATCGCGGACATCAAGCTCGCGGACTGGGGACGCAAGGAAATCCTCATCGCCGAGACCGAGATGCCCGGTCTCATGGCCATTCGCGAGGAGTTCGCCAAGAGCCAGCCGCTCAAGGGCGCACGCATCGCCGGCTCGCTGCACATGACGATTCAGACGGCCGTGCTCATCGAGACGCTGCAGGCACTCGGCGCCAAGGTGCGCTGGGCGTCGTGCAACATCTTCTCGACGCAGGATCATGCCGCCTCGGCGATTGCCGCGCGCGGCACGCCGGTGTTCGCCTACAAGGGCGAGTCGATGAAGGAGTACTGGGAATTCACCCACGCGATCTTCACCTGGCCGGACGGCGAGCAGGCGAACATGATTCTGGATGACGGCGGCGATGCCACGCTGCTGCTGCATCTGGGCACGAGAGCGGAGAAGGACCCGTCGGTCATCGCCAAGCCCACCAGCGAGGAAGAGGAGTACCTCTTCGCCGCCATCAAGGAGACGCTGAAGAAGGACCCGAGCTGGTACTCCACGCGCCTGAAGCTCATCAAGGGCGTCAGCGAGGAGACCACCACGGGCGTCAAGCGTCTCTACGATTTGGCGAAGAAGGGTGAGCTGGCCTTCCCGTCATTCAACGTCAACGACTCGGTCACCAAGAGCAAGTTCGACAACCTCTACGGCTGCCGCGAGTCGCTGGTCGATGGCATCAAGCGCGCCACCGACGTGATGGTCGCGGGCAAGGTTGCGGTCGTGGCCGGCTACGGCGATGTGGGCAAGGGCTCGGCCCAGGCACTGCGCGCCCTCTCGGCGCAGGTGTGGGTCACCGAGATCGACCCGATCTGCGCGCTGCAGGCTGCGATGGAAGGCTATCGCGTCGTCACGATGGACTACGCGGCCGACAAGGCCGACATCTTCGTGACCGCGACCGGCAACTTCAACGTGATCAACCACGATCACATGAAGCGCATGAAGGATCAGGCCATCGTCTGCAACATCGGGCACTTCGACAACGAGATCGAGGTCGCCGCGCTCAAGCAGTACAAGTGGGAGAACATCAAGCCCCAGGTCGATCACATCATCTTCCCGGACGGCAAGCGCATCATCCTGCTGGCGGAAGGGCGCCTGGTGAACCTCGGCTGCGGCACGGGCCACCCGAGCTACGTGATGAGCTCCTCCTTCGCCAACCAGACGCTGGCGCAGATCGAGCTGTTCACCAATACCGCGAAGTATCCGATCGGCGTCTACGTGCTGCCCAAGCACCTGGATGAGAAGGTGGCGCGCCTGCAGCTGAAGAAGCTCAACGCGCAGCTCACCGAGCTCACCGAGGTGCAGGCCAAGTACATCGGCGTCGGCAAGGCCGGTCCTTACAAGCCCGACCACTACCGGTACTGAGCGATCCGGATGGACGTCGGGCGCCTCTGGCCCGACGTCCCCTCTCCCGCTGCCACCCCCACCAGCTGCAAGAGGCCCGAAGAGCGGATGTCCGAGACCATCAACCCCTCCCTGCGAGCCGTGCGAACGCCCGTGGCGGAACGGACAGGTCGCGCCATGACCCTCGATGGCAAGCGTGTCGCGCAGATGGTGCGCCAGGAAGTGTCCTTGCGTGCGCGTGAATTCGCGCAGCAGTACGGCCGTTCCCCGGGCCTGGCCGTCGTGCAGGTGGGTACCGATCCCGCCTCCAGCACCTACGTGCGCAACAAGCGCCGTTCCTGCCAGGAAGTGGGCATCGTCTCCTTCGCCCATGATCTGCCGGCCTCGACCAGCGAGACGCAGCTGATGGCGCTGATCGATCAGCTCAACTGCGACGATCGCGTCGATGGCATCCTGGTCCAGCTGCCGCTGCCGGCGGGCCTGTCCCCCACTCGCATCATGGACGACATCGACCCCGCCAAGGATGTCGATGGCTTCCATCCTCTGAACAGCGGCCTGCTGGCGCAGAAGCGCCCGCAGCTGCGTCCCTGCACGCCCTACGGCGTGATCCGCCTGGCGCGCGAGTACGGCATCGGCCTGCGGGGCGTGAAGGCAGTCGTGGTCGGCGACTCGAACATCGTCGGCCGTCCCATGGCATTGGAGCTGCTGCAGGCCGAGGCTACCGTCACCGTGTGCCACATCGCCACGCGTGACCTGAAAGCCGAGGTCGAGCGCGCGGAGCTGCTGGTATCCGCCGTCGGCAAGGCCGGGGTCATCCATGGCGACTGGATCCGTCCGGGCGCCGCGGTATTCGACGTCGGCATCAACTTCGGCCCCAACGGCAAGCTGGTGGGCGACGTCGAGTTCGAACCGGCCGCCGAGCGCGCGGGCTGGATTACCCCCGTACCCGGGGGCCTCGGTCCCATGACCATCGCGATGCTGCTGTCGAACACCCTCGACGCGGCCTGCGCACGCGTCGGACGGCGCTAGCGTGCCGCACCGGCCGCCGCCGCGCGAGCGCCGGCTGGCAGTGCAGCGCGGCTCACCGACCAGCGGGTCATCGATCGATTCATCACGACAGACACACGTTCACGACTGACACACATACGACGGGATGACTGAATCATGAGCAAGTCGGACTGGGAAATTGCGAACGAGGCGAAGCTCTGGCCCATCAGCAAGCTCGCGGCCGAAAAGCTCGGTATTCCCGCGGAAGCGGTCGAGCCGTATGGCCAGAACAAGGCCAAGATCAGCATGGGGTTCATCCGCAAGGCGCTCGCGGAGAAGAAGCCGGGCAAGCTGGTGCTGGTCACGGCGATCAATCCGACGCCGGCCGGCGAGGGCAAGACCACCACGACGGTGGGCCTGGGCGATGCGCTCAATCGCATCGGCAAGCGCACGGCGATCTGCCTGCGCGAGGCGAGCCTCGGACCCTGCTTCGGCATGAAGGGCGGCGCCGCCGGCGGCGGGCTGTCACAGGTCGTGCCGATGGATGAGATCAACCTGCACTTCACCGGCGACATCCACGCGATTACCGCGGCCAACAACCTGCTGGCTGCGATGATCGACAACCACATCTACTGGGGCAACACACTCAACATCGACACGCGCCGTGTCTCCTGGCGGCGCTGCATGGACATGAACGATCGGGCGCTGCGCCAGATCACCTCCTCGCTCGGCGGCGTCTCCAACGGCTTTCCGCGTGAGGACGGCTTCGACATCACCGCGGCCAGCGAGATCATGGCGATCCTGTGCCTGGCAACCTCGCTCGAGGACCTCGAACGGCGCGTGGCAAACATCGTGGTGGCTACCACGCGCGACAAGAAGCCCGTGCGCGCCGGAGAGCTCAAGGTGCAGGGGGCGCTGGTGGCGCTGCTGCGCGATGCGCTCAAGCCCAACCTGGTGCAGACCCTGGAGAACAACCCCGCCTTCGTGCATGGCGGCCCATTCGCCAACATCGCGCACGGCTGCAACTCCGTGATCGCGACCTCGTTGTCGCTGCGGCTGGCCGATTACACCGTGACCGAGTGCGGCTTCGGAGCGGACCTGGGCGCCGAGAAGTTCTTCGACATCAAGTGCCGCAAGGCGGGCCTGAAGCCCGATGTGGCCGTGGTGGTCGCGAGCGTACGCGCGCTCAAGATGCATGGCGGGGCCGGCAAGAACGATCTGGCCACGCCCAATCCGATCGCGGTGGGCAAGGGCCTGGTAAATCTGCGCCGCCACCTGACGAACGTGGCGCGCTTCGGCGTGCCCACGGTGGTGTGCATCAACCGCTTCGGCAGCGATACGATCGAGGAGCTCGCCGCGATCGTCGACGGCTGTGCCGAGTCGGGCGTCAAGGCCGTGGTCTGCGAGCACTTCGCCAAGGGTGGCGCGGGCGCCGAGGATCTTGCGCGCGCCGTAGTGGAGACGGTCGAGGCGGGTAAGGCGGACTTCAAGCCGCTCTACGCCGATGAGCTGCCGCTGGCCAAGAAGATCGAAACCATCGCCACGCAGATCTACAACGCCGGCGAAGTGGTGATCCCCAAGCCGGTGGCCGATCGCCTGGCGGAATTCGAGAAGAACGGCTTCGGCAAGCTGCCGGTCTGCATGGCCAAGACGCAGTACAGCTTTTCGGCCGATCCGGAGCTGCGCGGCGCTCCCAGCGGCTTCGTGCTGCCGGTGCGTGAGGTGCGCCTGTCGGCCGGCGCGGAGTTCGTCGTGGTCATCTGCGGTGAGATCATGACCATGCCGGGCCTGCCGAAGGTGCCGTCGGCCGAGGGCATCACCGTCAGCCCGGATGGGATGATCTCGGGCCTGTCCTGAGGAGGCGGCGGTGGACCCAGGCGCCGCCGCGCAAGCCTCTCTCACCGGTCCTGCAACCGATGCGGCGGCGCTGCGCGCCTGGCGGCGCGAGCAGCGCACGCGTCTGCTGGCGGAGCGGCAGGCCCTGTCCACGTCCGCGCATCGGGCCGCGAGCCGCGCCATCGGCGAGCGGCTCGCGGCGCTGCTGCAGGCGTCGCGCCCGGCAATCGTCGGGGCCTACTGGCCGATCCGGCGCGAGTTCAATCCACTGCCGCTGCTGCAGCAGCTGATCGACTCGGGCACGCGCGTCGCGTTGCCCTCCATTCTGCAGAAGAATGCGCCGCTGGAATTTCGACTCTGGCGACCCGGTGCGCGTCTGGCGGTGGGCGTCTATGACATCCCCTACCCCGCCGAAGGCGAGGCGGTCACTCCCGACACCCTCGTCATCCCGCTGGTGGGCTATGACCTCGCCGGCTACCGCCTGGGCTACGGCGGGGGCTACTACGATCGCACCGTGCCGACCCTCTCGCCGTGTCCGCGCCTCATCGGCCTGGGCTTCACGGGTGGGCAGCTGCAGACGATCTATCCGCAGGCGTACGACATCCGCATGGATTGCATCGTCACCGATGCGGCCACGCTGGAGCTTGCTGGGAACAGGGCCTGACGAGCTGGCCGGGCGGGCCGTGGTGGCGCCCGCGCGGCTACTGCAGACGCCGGCAGAGCGTCGGGATCGATTCGTGGCGCATCTGCGTCACCAGCAGCATATAGGGCGCGCTGTCCAGATCGGTCATGATCGCAACCCTGGGCAGCGCCAGATCCGCCGGTGCGCTCGCCGGCTGACCCTGCAGCGTCGTGACGGCCACGGTGTGCAGTGGTTGCGCGTGGCCCCCACGTATGCTGGCGCTCTGCATCACCTTCAGATTCTGCGCCGACAGCATGCTGGTTCGCTGCAGCTGTAGCCCGCCGCGCGCGGGCGTGTAGCGGTCGATGACGATCCAGGCGCCATTGGAGGCGCCGACCTGCTGCGTCAACGCGGTGAGCTTACCGAGCGTATAGCTGACGATCGCGCTCTGCGTCGCGTTGATCTTGCCGGCCGCGGCCTGAAACGCCGTCGGATCGGTGTAGCCGCACCACTCATGGCGCTGGCTGTCGGCGACCAGCCAATAGGAGCGCGCAAAGCCCTGTGCCGATGCGACCGACGTGGCGAAGCTCAGGCCGACGAGCAGGACAATGCGGCGCATCACGACCTCCTTTGATTCCCGGGTTGCCATTGTGGCGCCGGGGAACGGCGGCGGTATAGGTGAAAGCCGCAACCAGCGCGCGCTAAGCCAGGGTTCCCTGCTATCGCGCCGGTACGCGCGACAGACGGATGAGCTGCATCCTGTCGCTCATGTCGCGCCACTGCGTGCGCACGATCGGCCCCGCCCACTTGCCGTGCGCGGTCGCGGCGGCCTGATCCCGCCATTCTTCGAGGAACACGTAATTGATCGCGGGTTCAGGCGCGGCCGCCGCGTTCCCCAGCGGGGCCACCGCAAACAGCTCATAGCGGATGTTGCCGTGGTCCTGCGTCTTTACCCGCTGCGTCATCCGCTTCAGCAGAGCGAGAAAGTCCTGCTCCCGATCGGGCTTCACGTGCAGCTGGATCATCAGAATGAAGGGACCCGCAACCGCCGGCGCGCCTGCTGCCAGAGACTGAGCCGCCCCTTGCGCCTGCGCGGCGGCGCACGCGCCGAGCGGCAGGCTGCATACCACGATCAGTGCCGCGCCCACTGCGCATCCACGCAACCATGCCATCGTTTTCATCGAACCCCCTTCATTATTCGTGGCTTCATCGTCCCGCTGCATTGTCTCTCAGAGCGGCTCGATGGAGGAAGCGACGGCGCGGTACCCCGCCAGCCGCTGCGGCTCGCGCCACAGCCGGCCCTGCTCGGCCACCAGCACACAACCGATCGCGCACAGCGCGTACAGGCTGCTGCCCAGCGCCAGCGGCAGCGTGGAGCCCTCGAAGGTGCGGCCGATCAGCGCCGCCGACAGGGCACCGCCGGTCATGCTGATGAAGCCCTGCAGCGAGGCGGCAATGCCGGCGACCGCACCCATCGGCTCCATGGCCAGCGTACCGAAATTGGCGACGGTCAGGCCCACGCAGGCCAGCGTCACGGCCTGCAGCAGCGTGAAGCTGACGAGCGTGTCGGCGCCCAGCAGCGCCAGCAGCAGATGCACCAGCGAGGCCGCCAGCAGCAGCAGCAGTCCCGTGTGCGAGATCACACGCATGCCCAGGCGCTCCACCAGGCGGGAATTCAGATAGGAGGCAACGCCCATGGCCGCCGCGCAGCCTGCAAACAGGCCAGGCATCCAGCTCGCGTGGTGAAAGGTCTCGGCGAATATCTGCTGCACCATGCTCACGTAGGCGAATAACGCGCCCATGACCCAGGCGACTGCCAGGCTGTAGAACAGCGCCGCGCGATGGCCCAGGACCAGCTGCAGCGCCTGGGCGATGCGGGCCGCCTTGAGCGGCAGGCGATACTCCGGATGCAGCGTTTCCGGCAGACGCAGCAGCGACCAGCACCACACGCAGGCGCCGAACAGGCCGATCATCAGAAACAGCGATCGCCACGGCGCCCACAGCAGCAGCAGCTGCCCAAGGCTCGGCGCGATGACCGGCGACATCAGGAAGACGATGAAGGTCAGGGACATGACACGCGCCATGCGTGTGCCGGAGTACAGATCGCGGATCACCGAGCGGGCTACGACGACGCTGGCGGCAGCCGTGCCGTGCAGGAAGCGCCAGGCGAGCAGCGCCGCGAAACTCGTCGTGAAACCGCACAGCAGCGCGGCCAGCGCATAGCTGCCGAGGCCGATCAGCAGGATACGGCGGCGCCCGAAGCGATCGGAGAACATGCCCCAGAAGAGCTGCCCGCAGCCGAGTCCGACGATATAGGCCAGCACGATCCATTGGGCACGATTGGCGTCGCTGACGCCCAGGGCGGCTCCGATGGTCGGCAAGCCGGGCAGCATGGCATCGATGGCGAGTGCCTGGCAGGCCATCATCGCCGCCGTCAGCACCACCAGCTCACGAAAACCGAGGGTTTTTACCGAAGAAGGCATGCCGGAGGGATCCTCGTGTCGCCCGCGCACGCGCGCCGGCGGCCTGGCACGCGAGGCGTGCCCCGGGCAGGCGGTGCGGGAGCGCCCCGGGAGGTCCCGGCAGCTGGGGCTCGCGGCCTAATTATTAACGTTCTGGAAGATTTGCGCAGCCACGGCGGGCGCAATCCCTAGCGGTTCTGAATGTGGGCGGGGCCGTAGGGCAGCAGGTGGCCCTCCGGCAGGCAATAGAGCTGGCAGTAGGTGGCCGGAGGCTTGTACTCCGTTTCCAGCTTGCGCGCGAATTGCGGGTACATGGTCCGCGCACCCCCCAGAGTGGCATCCAACGGCAGGTTGTAGTGCGTCTTCATGAAGGCAAGCTGTTCGGCCTCGCGCGGCGGCAACTCGATCGCGCTGTGATACCCGTCGGTGAAACCCGCGAGAACTTCGGCCGGCATGCAGTAGAGGATCGGATCATCAACTATGCTGCCTTCCGAGAGCAGCTTGAGCGTGCGTGCGAGCACCCAGGGGGCTTCCAGGTACACCGGATCGTTGATGACGCCCATCATCGTCATCTCATCGCCGTGACGCGTGAAAAAAATCTTGTCGAGCTCCTGATTGCTCGAGGGCAGCCCATTGCGCTCCAGATAGGCGTCCTTCAGCTGCGTGGTGGTCACCAGCAGCGTGTTGCCTTCATAGCGGCCGGTATTGAAGCCCGCGAAGGTATGCAGGTCCAGCGGGTGGGGTGGCACATGCCCATCCATCCAGATAGTCATGGTCAAACGGTCGTACGCCGGGGAGGTCACGACCCAGGCGGCGAGCTTGCCATCGGTGTCGCGGACCGCCGCAAAACGCCCGCCCCACGGACCCATGAAAAGGTAATGCGTCGGCCAGGGCTGGCACTGGCGATTGAGCTCCTGGCCTTCATCGCCCGGATACGTGATGCCGGCCTGGCGGCCCTCTTCGTTCAGCGGGATCCCTGCAAACATGTCCGTGAGCGGACCCTCGTCGTACTTGACCGCATCCTGCGTGCTCTCGAGCACCCAGTTGCCCGACAGATCGATCTGGGCATTCGCCGTGACACAACACAGTCCTGTGGCGATGCCCGCCAGCACTGCCATCACACGCGACTGAACTTTCATCGGCGACTCCGCGAATTGACGAGCTGCATTCACAGGCCGGTGGTCAATGAGCAGGCACCCGGGCTCCATTTGGAGCCGTCGGGCTCCTTCTGGAAGATTGAATCGTAGACATACGGCTGGAACAGATACTGCGGATCCTCGACCTTGGTGCTGATCGTCAGCCATTGGTCGCTCGCAGAAAGGATGCGAAGGTCCCAGATCTCGCCGACCGTCGTGTCCGCGCCATACGGCACGCCATTCTTACGCAGCAGGCCCGGCAGCAGATGGTCGGTGTGCACGATCAACGAGCCGTAGTGCGAGCTGCCATCCCGGCCCACCGGCGCCCCGAAGGTGTTGACGACGCGATCGATCTGCCAGCGTGCGCTCGAATAGCCCTGCAGGCTCGCGCTCTGCTGCGACGCTGGCGTACCGAAATGCAGCAGGCGCGTCTGCCTGCCGGCATCGGTATCGACCCGCAGTGTCTGCTCGTCCTGCCAGAGGATGTGCAGTCGCTCGGGGTTGCGCATCAGCACGGCTGCGCCGTAGGCCTCACACGCCTTGCCCGCCGCGGTGTCGGCGGCGGCACTCCACGCATCGGCGAACTTCTTCGCCTTATCGTTGAGCGGGATATCGGCATATTCACCCCGGCCGGGCACCACCATGCGGTACTGCCAGTTCTGCGTGATCAGCGAGACCCAATACCCCGTGGGATCGATGGGCGCCTGCGCCCGAGGCGTCGGCGCAGGCTTGGCGGCGGCGGGTGCCTGCGCCCGCAGCGGTGACGGCGCGTAGCCGAGCAGCGCCAGGGCGCCCACGGCGAGCGGTGCGAGCACGCCGTGCTGCCCGCTGCTGCTGTTGCGGCCTGCGCTCATGACGCCGGCCTGCCGTGATGCGCCGTGCCGGATTTGAGGGTCTGATACACGGCCCTGACGAAATCGTCGGTGGTCCAGCTGCCGCTGTCGGTGCCGTACCGCGACTTATAGCCGCGCGCAGGATTGAGTGCCCTGACCTGCTCGAGGCTCTTACCCTGTCCGATGTAATAGGCAATGCGGTCGCGCACCGTGGAGACCATATCGCGATAGGTCACCAGGTCATCCTCATCGCTCACCGGCCCGCGGATCGGCACGATCAGCGTCGCGCCGCTGTTCTCCAGTACCGGCACGTGCGCATAGGAGAGCGTGTTGGCAATCTCATCGAGCGCCTGAATCTCGCCGTCGATACTGCCGCCATTGGCCACATCGATCATCGGAAAGCGCGTCTGGTCGAACACCGCGCCGGTGACCACCACATCGGGTCGGTCAAAGCGCACGGCTGCATCGCTGCCACTGTGCCCGGCCGGCAGGCTCACCACGGAAACAGGAGTGCCGTTGAGAAAGAAATTGAACTGCTTGCGCGTAAAGGTGTCGCTGGGCAATGCGGCACTGGCGTAGTTCGCGCCCGGCTCCGAGAGCATCTGCGTCAGCACGCTCTGTCGTGCAATCACCACGGCCGTGGCACCCTGCCCCGGCAGCGACACCTTGCTGGTGTTGCCGTTGACCTCCAGTGCATCGAAGGTATCGGTCGTCGCGAGGCTCTGGCCCGCGGCCGCAACCACGGCATTGCCGCCGATCACCTGCGCATCGGCGTTGGTATCGATCAGAAAGCGGATCGGCCGATCGCTGAGCTGGCGGATCTCAGCCAGCAACTGCGAGGCTGCGCTGGCAGGACCGGTATCCACGACCACCAACCCTTCCGGCCCGTTCTGCACCGTTACGTTCACCCCGTCCACGGTCAGCATCGAGAGGCCGCCGCGCAGCGTCACCGGCCCGGTCGGCGAGTCGACAGCGGCCTGGCCACCCCCCGGCGGATTCTGCGCCGCCGCTGCCGCTCCTACCGCCGCCAGGGCCAACAGTCCCGCCAGGCACGGAGGGCACGATCGCAATGACCGTGCATTGCTCCGAAACGTCTGTGCAACGCGCCGTCCGAAATGCATAACTGTTGCCTCGCTGTTGGCCGTCAGAAAGTGTAGCGCGCCTCCAGGCCGTACGTCGTCGGCGGACCCTCTTCCCATCGCGGCCGGCCCGGATCCTCCGCCGCATTCGACAGCTGGTCGCTCAGGTTCGGATGAATTCCCCCCATGTTCTTGACGAATACCGAGTACTGACCGGCTCCGCGCGTGATGGTGAAGCGCGAATTCAGCAGGAAATAGGCCGGGATCAGGCGCGGGAAGTTGGGCGAATTGGCGTCCGAGAAGCGGTGCGAGGTGTAGTTCCAGTCCAGGTGGAAATCCCATGACATGCTGTCGCCAAGCGGGTGCGTGTAGTCTCCGGCCGCATTGGCCCGCAGCGGCGCCACCTCTTCGACCGGATCACCGGCGGGCGGCACGGAAACCAGGGCCCCCGCCTCGGTGATGCGCGAGTAGTCGTAGCCCACGCCGGCGTTGAGCGTCAGGCCGTGAAAGGGCACGGCCGCCACCTGCAGCTCCCCGCCCTTGCTGACGGCGCGGCCGGAATTGACGATTCCACCCTCGCCGCACTGGAAGATCATGTACTGCTGAATGCCGATCCAGTTGATCAGGTAGGCCGAGGCGTTCACCGAGTATTTGTGGTCGTCGAAAAAAGCCTTCTCTCCGACTTCATAGTTCCACACGTAGTCGGGGTTGTACTTGGCCAGCTCGGCCGGCGTGAGGCCCGCGGCCGCGTAGTCGGCCGCGCAGATGTTCAGGCCAGGCGGTGCCTGACCGCCTCCGGGCCTGAAGCCCTTGGCCATGTCGGCATACAGGTTGAGATTGGGATTGGCCTGGTACTGAATGACGTAGCGCGGCGTCAGGATCGTATCCGACTCGCTGCTCACCAGGCTGTAGGTCGAGGTTGCTGGCGTCACGCCGGGAAAGGCGATGGCGCCCCACAACTCGCCGCCTGCCTCATAGCTGTCTTCGGAGTAGCGCTCGCCGAGGATGAAGGTCCATTTGTCGGTGAGCTTGTAGGTCAGCTCGGCATAGACCGCCTTCGACCAGGTTTGGGTCGGGCCCCACAGGGCCGCCACGGTATCGGTTCCCCAGGAGGCGCCGCCGAGGAACAGGCTGGGAGCGGTGCTGAAACCGGGGGCGTATTGGTTGAATCCTTCGGACCCGTCGTTCTTCTCGTAATACAGCCCGCCCGTGACCTGCAGCGGAAAACTCCAGCTGGAGGCGAAACGCAGCTCCTCGGTGATGTCGTGGATGTTGTTGGCTATCTCGGTCGGTACCGGCAGCAGCGGCGTGCCGAAGCCGAAGGACTGGAACTCCGAGGGATCCTCGTAGTCGCGTATATGCTGGTCGAAGCCCGATGTTGCGGAGGTGATGGTTCCCACGGGCGTGGTGTAGTCGATGGTGCCGCCGTAGAACATGAACTCATTGACGGTCCCTTCCGGGATGTCGAAGTGCATGTAGTTGGTGGTGTTTTCGGCCGTGTAGTTGCCGAGCGGCAGGCCGTTCGCCGATGACTTCTGGTATAGGAACTTCGGCCGGATGGCAAGGTTCGACACCGGCTTCCAGAGCAGTTGCGCGTTCAGGCCGTCGTAGCCGGTTTGTGCCGTATCCCTCACCTCTCCCGGGGTACACTGACAGTCATAGACAGTGGAGTCCTGGACCCCGGGGGGCGCGGTTCCAAGCGTATAGCCGGGCACGGGCCATGCGCGCGTGATCCAGCCGCCGTCCTGGCCACGGTAAGGCGTCACTCGCAGGGCCAGCGTGTCGCTGACCAGCGGAACGTTGGCGGTCACGTATCCCAGATAGCCATTGCTGCCGCCGTCGAGCGAGCTCAGCTGAGCATCGACGGTCGCCGAGAACTTGTTCAGGTCCGGCGCGGTGGTGATCTCGCGGATGGTGCCACCCATCGAGCGTGCGCCGTATAGCGTACCCTGCGGGCCTTCGAGCACCTCGATGCGATCCAGGTCGACGACCCGTGGATCCAGCGAGATCGGCATGGGCAGATCATCGAGATAAAACCCCGTGGTATTCGGGCCCTCGATGCCGCGGATCGCCACGCCACGGTTGTTGACGTTGCCGCCCTGGCTGTAATCGAAATTCACCGTGGGGACCTGCACGGCGAAATCGTTGAAATCCCTGACCGTCGCCTGCTGCAACTGCTGGGCGCCCAGCACCGTGACGCTCATCGGCACGTCCAGTTCGGCCTCACTGCGCCGCGAGGCCGTCACCGTGACCTCCTCCAGCTGTTCCGGGCCACCGGCCTGCGCCACGGCCGCATCGGCGCCCTGACCAGATGCCGTCGTCTGATCCGGTGCCGGCTGGTCCTGGGCCCATGCGCGCGACGGCAGTCCGCTGACCAGCAGCCCCGACACGAGCAATCCGAGCAGCAGGCGTGAATACATGCGATGCCCCCCATCTGACTTCTTCTCGGGCGCCGTGGGCGAGCCAGGCGCAGTCATCCGCTGCACGCTGCCGCGAAAAAAAACACGTGCGCGTTGAACTGAATACGCGCCACTGGCTGAAATCCACACCCGGGTGCGCGGCGGGCCAGGCGTGAGGGCGTGAGGGCGTGAGGCCGTGAGGCCGTGATCAACGCCTGAAAGGATCGGGCGGCACCCGCCGGTTCTGCGCGCAGTACAACGTGCAGACGGGAGGCCTGTAGCCGACGAGCTTTTTCGCGAACTCCGGGTACATGGTCTGCGCCCCCCCGTCAGTCGCTTCGCGTGGCAATCCGTAGACGTGAGCCAGATACGCTTCCTGATGCGCCTCCTGGGGAGGCAGTTCGACGGCACTGTGGTGGCCGTCGGTGAAGCCCTGGATCGTCTCCGCCGGCATGCAGTACAGGATCGGATTGTCGACGATGCTGCCGCCGGAGATCAGTTTCATGGTGCGTGCCGAGACATAGGGGGCTTCCAGATAGATCGGATCGTCGACGACGAGCATGATCGTCATCTCATCGCCATAACGCGTGAGGAAAAACGTATCCGTCTCCTGGTTGCTGGAGGGCAGCCCGTTGTCCAGCAGGTAGGCATCCTTCAGCAGAGAGGTCGTGACCACCAGCGTGTCCCCTTCCCAGCGGCCCGTGGAAAAGCCGGCATAGGTATGCAGCGACAACGGCGGGGGCGCCGGTCTGCCGTCCATCCAGATGGTCATCGGCAGCCGATCATAGGCCGGAGAGCTCAGCGTCCATGCGATGACGTGTCCGGCCTGGTCGCGCAACGCCGCGAAGCGCCCGCCCCAGGGGCCCACCAGCAGGTAGTGAGCCGGCCAGGGCTCACATTGCCGGTTGAGCTCCTGCATCTCATCGCCCGGAGCGGTCAGACCCGCCTGGCGAGCATTCTCGTTCAGCGGAATGCCGGCGAACATGTCGGGGAATCCGCCGGCGGTGTGCTCCACCGGATCCTCGCTGCTCTCCCCGGCCCAGTTTCCGGACAGATCGAATTGTGCGCGCACGGCCTCGGCATACAGGACCGTCGCCATGCCCATCAGCGCCGCCAGCACGACAGAACGGAATTTCATCGGCTTGCTCCGTGGATTGAACGCAGCGGGTGTCCTATCAGGAAGTCAGTGAGCACGCGCCCGGGGCCCACCTTGCGCCATCCGGTTCCTGCTGGAAGATGGAGTCGTAGACATAGGGGGCGGCAAGGTATTCGGGATCGGTGACCTTGGTACTGATCAGCAGCCATCGAGTGCTGCGCAGCGTGCGCAGCTTCCAGTACTCGCTCAGCTTCGTCTGCGCACCGTAGGGAACGCCGTTCTTGCGCAATAGTCCGGGCATCAGGTGTTCGGTCGTCACCACCAATGTGCCGTAACGCTGCGCGGCGCTCTGCGGCGCTGCGGCTCCGGCGGGGTTGGTCAGCGCGAACATCGCCCAGCGCGACCTCGAAGTGCCCTGCAGACTCGGGCTCACCGGCGCAGACGCCGCGGCGCCAAAGTACAGCAGCCGCGTCTGCATGCCCTCGTCCGTATCCACGCGCAGCGTCTCGTCATCCTGCCACCCTATGCGCAGCCGCTCGGGAATCTGCATGACCGAGGGGGCGCCATACGCCTCGCACTGTCTGCCAGCTGCAATGTCGGCAGCTGGCTGCCAGGCGTCGGCGAATTGCTTGCCCTTGGGGTTGATCGGGATGCCGGCGTAGTCGCCGCGCCCGGGCAGGACCATCCGGAAGCGCCAGTTCTGGGTGATCAGGGAGACCCAATAGCCGGTCAAGTCGAATGGCGCCTGGGCACGTGCCGACACCGGAGAACTCGCAGCTGCCCGAGGCTCCTGCGCCTGCGCCCACGGGGACAGGCTCAGCCACAGCAGTGCACCCCCGAGGCGAAAGACCCGGCGCGCGCCGCTGCCCATGAATGCCTGCACCATGCGAAGTCCCCCCCCGGATTCGAATGATTGCCGCAGTTTCCGCGGCCCAAAAAGGTTTCGCAACCGGCGCACGCGCGGGCGGATCGGATATTTGCAAGTACTGCGGTGTTTATGCAACGCTTTGCAATCTGGACTGGCTGGGCCGGCATTGATGCCAACCGAAGCTACCGCCCGCGCCGATTTCGGCGACCAAGCGGCACTCATCGTGCGCTTGCGGCCTGCACTCGTGGCTTTTTTCCGACGCCGATGCAGGGACCCCGCGGAGGCGGAGGACCTGGCGCAGGATGTCATGCTGCGCGCGCTCACGCACGCACGCTGGCTTTCCGCAGAGCAGGCCCGCAGTTATATCTTCCGGATTGCGCTCAACTGCTGGCGGGACCGGGGCAGACGCATGCTGACCCATGGCATCGTCGTTGACTGGAATGATGAGATCGCGTTGGGTGTGGCTGAGGGAAATTCCCCCGAGCGCGTACTCTCTGGTAAGCAGGAACTGGAATGCATCGTCACGGCGCTGCGCGAGCTCAGCCAGAGAACGCGGGACATATTCGTCTTATGTCGGTTGGAGAAGATGAAGCACGCGCAGATCGCACGCCTGATGGGTATATCGGTCAGTGCCGTGGGCCAGCACCTGGCCAAGGCGTTGGCTCATCTGGCGCAGCGGACGGCTCCGGATGAGCACCGATGACGAGCTCCCTGTCCCTGCGTCCCCCGGAAGCATCGAGGAGCAGGCTGCGGCACTCTTCCTCAGGCACCAGCACGCCGACTGCAGCCCCGAGGAGTGTGCCGAACTCGACAGCTGGCTGAGGGT
This sequence comes from Steroidobacteraceae bacterium, assembly GCA_035502275.1. Taxonomy (GTDB): domain Bacteria; phylum Pseudomonadota; class Gammaproteobacteria; order Steroidobacterales; family Steroidobacteraceae; genus FEN-1191. Next base: position 15,917 of record DATJUN010000118.1, on the reverse strand, counting down.
TCCCGCGCACCGTCGCGCCTTCCGCAAGGTGCAGCAGGCCTGGCGCAGCATCGAGCCGCATGCGGCATCGCCAGCACTGCTGGTATTGCGCGAGGAGTCGCTGCAGCGGTGGGGGCGCAGGGGCGCACTACCGTCGTGGTTTCGCCCTGGTGCCCCGGCATGGAGGTGGGCCGCGGCGGCGGCGATCATCCTGATGATTGCGGCCCTGCCGGGCTATCTCCTGCGCTCACGGGAAGTGAGCTATCACACCACCTTCGGCCACCGGCGCATCATTCAACTGCCTGATCACTCACAGATTGCATTGGACCAGGGGACCGCCCTGCGGGTCAGGATGACGCGCGACTCGCGGGTCGTCGACCTGCTCGACGGCCAGGCGCAGTTCCTCGTCGCCCACGATCCACATCGACCGTTTCTCGTGCAGGCCGGTGCGAGCACCATCGCCGCGGTGGGCACGTCGTTCAATGTCGAGTATGTCGATCAACGCATGAAACTCGATATGGTCGAAGGCAGGGTGGTGGTCGCCATCGCGACCACGGCTTCGAGCCAGCCGCCTGACGCGCAGCGCGCGACCGTCGATCTGTCGGCCGGCGAGGAGCTCGATGTCGAGCGCGGCGGCGGGGCGCAGATCGTGCACAACGCCGATGTGGCGGCCGCCATTGCCTGGCGGCAGGGCAGGATCATCTTCAAGAACACCCCATTGGCCGAGGCGATCAGACGGCTGAACCGTTACTCACGCATCCAGCTGCGTATCAGCGATCCATCACTCTCCGCGGAGCGCATCAATGGTGTCTTCGAGCTCGGCGATGCCCTGGTTTTCGCCGACGCCATTCAGTCCACACTGGGAGTGCAGGCGCGGCGCACCAGCCCCGACGAGCTGGTGCTCTCCCCCGCTCCCTGACGCGGTGGGGTACGCTTCCCACCTTGGCGTTTAGCGCGGAATTGAAGTCCATCACGGCGTCGCTGCGGCGCTGCCTGTACCAGCCGCTCTGGGCAGCGCTGCGCACCGCGGGACGTCGGTGTCTGCGCAGCGCTCAGGGCGGGGCTCTCGCGTGCCTGCTGCTGACCCCGATTCGCGTTGCCGCGGCCGAACCACCCGCGACGATCTACATGTTCCATATCCAGCAGCAGTCGCTGCGCGATGCACTGGAAGCGTTCGCTCTGGCCTCCAATCATCGGCTGTTCTATCAATCCTCGATCGTCGCTGGCATGAGCAGCTCGCCGCTGCAGGGACGATTTACGCTCGCGCAGGCGCTGGAGAGCCTGCTTGGCGGCACCGGTCTGACCTATGCCGTCACGAGCTCCGGCGTGGTACTGATCACGCGGCAGCGGGCCTCTGCGCTGTCGCGCTGGATGACACGCATGGCCGCCACGCTGTCGGGGCTGGCGAGCGGCGGCGCTGCGCAGAGCGCGCGCGCCCGGCTCGGGCCCGGCCGGCAACCCGGCGACGACGGGCAGGGTCTCGATGAGCTCGAGGAGGTCACCGTGACGGCCACGCGACGCAGCGAAGCCGAGCTCGATGTACCGATGAGCATCGTGGCCATCCCCGCGGCGGCGCTGCGTCAGAAGCAGGCCAATGACTTCAATGGCTTTGCCCCCGGCGTACCCAACCTGAGCTTCGATTACAGCGAGGGTGGCAATATCAACGACCGTGGCGTGGCCATCCGCGGCATTCAGGGCGTGGATACCACCGGCTTCTATCTCGATGATCTGCCCATGCCCATCTCCCTGGACCCGCGCGTCATCGATCTCGAGCGCATCGAAGTGCTGGAAGGTCCGCAAGGCACACTCTACGGCGCACGCTCCATGGGCGGCACGATCCGTGAGATCACCACCGCCCCGGACCTGATGAGCTTCTCAGCGCTTGCCGATGCGCAGGCCACCACGCTCGATGGCGGCAGCGGCGGCTATCTTGGGTATCTGACCCTGAATGTACCGTTCATCGCCGATCGTCTGGCTCTGCGTATCACGCCCTACCGTGGTCAGGACGGCGGGTGGATCAACCGCGCCTGGCCTGAGCCGAGCTTCACCGATCCCGCCCGCTGGATCGAGCAGCGTCACACCGCGCAGACCGGCTACGACGGCTTGAATGCGCAACTGCTGTGGCGGCCGTCCAGTTCTCTGAGCATCCGTCCGAAACTGCTGTATCAGAAAGTCGCGGCCAATGGCCTGCCGCTGGGCAACTTCAGCGCGGATAACACCACCAACTTCATGAACTTCGATATCCCCGAGGGGACGCTGGACCAGTTCATCTTCTCCGGCGGGACGATCGACTATGCAGCGCCGTTCGGCAACTTTACCTCTGCCACGTCGGTATTGGATCGACGTACGCGTGACGATGAGGACGTCTCGGAGTTCACCAGCTTCGGCTATCAGACCCCGCTGCTGCCCTCGCCATTGGCCGTCTTCGACGATACGCACGACTTCGTCCAGGAGCTGCGCTTCACCTCATCGTGGCACTCGGCCCTGCAGTTCACCGCAGGTCTGTACTACGACAGCGATCACGACTCGGTGGCATTCAATCAATATATCGCGGGCTTTCAGGCTCTCTATGGCACTCCCGTCGTGGCGGCGCTGTGGAATCCGACCAGCACCAGCCAGCAGGCGGTCTATGGCGAATTGACCTGGCAGCTCACACGGCGCTGGTCGCTGACGCTCGGGGAACGCTACTCGCGCGATACCTATCGCGCCGGCGGGAAACTCTGGGGCGCGATCGAATTTCCGGCCGGGCTCACGTATGCAAGCTCCACCGCGTCCCTCGCCAGCAGCGAGGCCGACGACGTGGTCACTCCACGCTACGTGGTGAAGTATCAGCCCAATGAAAACCTGGACATCTACGCCGATGCCGCCAAGGGCTTTCGGCCCGGTGCCGGGCAGATCGCGCCCGGCTCCAATCTGTGCGCCGCCGATTACGCGGCCACGAATCTGACGCCGCAGGACCTCTCACAGTACGGACCCGATTGGGTCTGGGACTACGAGCTGGGAGAAAAGGCCTTCTTCGACAATCACCGCTACTCGCTCAATGGCTCATTTTTCTGGATCAATTGGAGCAACATCCGCGAATACCTGCTGTTCAAGTGCGGAGAGGGCGCGCAGATCAACGCCGGCCAGGCCTTGAGCCGTGGCATCGGGCTGCAGGCGTCGGCCGTGCCCTGGACGGGTTTGAGCCTCAGCGCGGGCTTGGGCTACGACGACGCCCGGGTCGTCAAGCCCGGTGCGTTGATCAGTGTTCCTCCCGCCGGCTCGATGATTCAGGAGGTGGCCCCTGTGACGGCGAACTTCAGCGGGCAGTACCAGTGGGCCTGGGGAGCACACATGCAATGGATCCTGCATTTTGATTACGCCTACACCGCACACCGCTATTCCGTCGCCAACTCTCCGCTGTACCCGCGGCTGGTACCCGGCTATGCGTTGGAGAATCTGCGCCTGAGCCTGCTGCGCGGCGCCGCGGAGTATGCACTGTTCGTCACCAATCTCGGTGGCGTGCACCCGAACCTGAGCGATGAGGTTTCGCAGGCCGCCGAGGCGCCCGGCCGGCCACGATGGACAGAGGGTGCCCCCAGCACCTACGGCCTCGAAGCGCGCTGGAGTTTCTGACGGCGCGCCCGACCGGTGCGTGCCGCTGCGGCCCTCAGCGTGTCTGAATCGGGTTGGGAATCGGCAGAGTCTCGTCCCGGCCGCAGTAGAGCGTGCACTTGGCGGGCGGATGGTACCTGCCCTGCAGCTTCTTTTCGAACTGCGGGTACATCGTCTGTGCCCCGCCGAGCGTTGCCTCCAGTGGCAGATGATAGATCCCCTGCAGATACGCCTGCTGATGTGCTTCCTGGGGAGGCAGTTCGATGGCGCTGTGATGACCGTCCGTGAAGCCCGCCAGCGTCTCCGCCGGCATGCAGTAGAGGATCGGATCATCCACCACGGCACCGCCCGAAACCAGGCGCAGCGTGCGGGCGAGCACCAGGGGCGCCTGCAGATAGACGGGGTCGCGGACGATCAGCAGAATTGTCAGCTCATCGCCAAAGCGCGTGAAGAAAAACGTATCGGTCTCCTGATTGCTGGAGGGCACACCATTGTCCAGCAGATAGCTGTCCTTCAGGAGTGATGTGTGGACGACCAGTGTGCTGCCTTCCCAATGACCCACCGAGAAGCCGGCGTAGGTGTGTGGTGACAGGGGCGGCGGCACCGCACGGCCATCCATCCAGATGGTCATGGGCAGGCGATCGTAGGCCGGAGAGCTCAGCGTCCAGGCGATGACGTGTCCGGCCTGGTCACGCACGGCGGCGAAGCGCCCACCCCAGGGACCCACGACCAGATAGTGCGCGGGCCAGGGCTCGCACTGGCGATTGAGCTCCTGGGCCTCGTCGCCGGGAGCGGTCAGGCCGGCCTGGCGTCCGTCTTCGTTGAGCGGAATCCCCGCGAACATATCGGGAAAGCCGCCATCGGTATGCTCCACCGGATCTTCCATGCTCTCGGCGGCCCAGTTTCCCGACAGATCCACCTGTGCCAGCGCGACCCCGGTGCCCACCAGGCCCGCTGCGCCCAGCAGCCCCGCAAGCAGCAATGTCTGGCCTTTCATGGGTTGCTCCACCGCGCTCACGAGGTCAGGGAACAGGGGCTCGGATCGTACTGCGATCCATCCGCCTCGCGCTGGAAGATCGAGTCATAGACATAGGGTCCAATCAGGTATTCGGGGTCCTTGACGCTGGTGCTGATCGTGAGCCATTGATCCGGATCCAGCGTGCGCAGCTGCCAGTATTCGCTCATCTTCGTCCCGGCTCCATAAGGGACGCCGTTCTTGCGCAGCAGGCCGGGGAGCAGGTGATCAGTCGTCACCACCAGCGAGCCGTGGCGCGGCCCCGCTGCCGGATCGTCCGGGGCGCCGAATGAATTGGCGAGGTTGAACAGCTGCCATTGCGCCACCGAGTAGCCCTGCAGGCTCGGCGCCGCCGCGGCAGCATCGTCCCCGAAGTGCAGCAGGCGCCTCTGCATTCCGGCATCGGTATCGACGCGCAGCGTGTCGTCGTCCTGCCAGCCGATGTGCAGGCGCTCGGGAATCTGCATGAGATTGGGAGCCCCATAGACCTCGCACTGCTTGCCGGCGGCCACGTCACTCGCCGCGTTCCAGGCATCGGCGAACTGCTCGGCGCGGGAATTGATGGGAATGCCGGCGTAATCGCCATGCGCCGGCAGCACCATGCGGTAGCGCCAGTTCTGCGTGACCAGTGAGACCCAGTACCCGGTGGCATCGAACGCGGCCTGTTGACGCGCGTCCGTCGGTACCGTCGCGGTGACGGCTTTGGGCGCGGTCCGCACTTTTGCCGGGCGCTGCTGCGCGTACAGCGGCGTGAAACCGAGCAGCATGGCCAGTGACACGCATAGCGCTGGCGTGGCCCGCGATGCCCTCATGGCCCCGCGCACCCCGTGTCGCACGATCCCCGGTGCAGATCCCATTGCTTTTGGTGGCCCTCCGTCAGCTTTTGTGCCCGTGCGATTCGTGCGCGCTGGATACCACGGCATCGCTGCCGGAACCGTCGCTGCCCCTCCCTCTCCAATACGCGGCAGGCGCCCAAATCCGCAGGCGCCGCTGTGGTGCGCACGCTGCCGAAGTCCCTAGCGGTAGCAGATCTCCGCCCACTTCTGTACCGAGAGCTCCCCCAGGATCGTCTGCAGCAGCAGCACGCCGGGCTGCGCGGCGCTGAAGCGATACGCGGCGCCCTTGGGCAGCAGGACCTGGTGGCCCTTGCCGGCCTTGATCCAGCCCATCTTGCGCCCCACCGGCTCGCCCTGGACCAGTACGGTGCCCTGCTTGCCCGGGGGGGCGCAGGCGTCCGGGTCATCCAGCTTGACCAGACTGACCTCCACTTGGCCGTCCAGCACGATCGCGAATTCGTCATGGGCGGCTGCGAACCAGGGGGAGGTCCCTTCCGCACGCACCGCCTCCAGGACGTAGCCGAGATTCATGCCGACGACGACCTTTTCGTAGGGCCTGGACTTCGAGGCCACCTCGAACACGTTGGAAAAGGCGTAGTGCTTCGGATCATCATCGATGATCTCCAGATCGCCCTTGACGTAATCATTCAGCGAACCAAATACGGTTTGCATTTGTTGCGTTTGCTTGTTGGCCATACCTTCACCGTTCATAGTCGACGACGCGCCGCTCGCTTCGCAGCGGACCGATCAGCCCCCGCAGCGCATTATGCAGCGGATGCTGCTCATACTGCGCCAGCGCCTCCCAGCTGCTGAAGCTAGCCTCCAGCAGCAAATCTGCCGCATCGCTGGAAACAGCCTGATTGACCGCGAGCTCCGCATGCAGCAGACCGGGGACTCCCGCGCGCATCGCCTTGACGGCCGCCTCGATGCGCGCCAGATCGAGGATCCGGCCCTCGCGTTTGCCCTCCGGCTTGAAGCGCCAAAGCACGATGTGCCGGATCATGCATCCTCCGCGCGAATCACCTGTCCCGCCACAACCGCGACAGGCAGTGACTCCAGCGCCATGCCCTTCGCGGGTCCTTCCAGGCAGCGCCCGTCGTGCAGATCGAATACCGCGCAATGCCACGCGCACATGAGCCGATGGCTACCCATCAGCAGAAACTGGCCGGCATGCGCATTCAGCGGCAGCGAGAAGTGTGGGCAGCAGTTGTGATAGGCGCGCACGCTGCCCTGGCGCCTCCATAGCAGGACGCTCAGGCACGCCGGCGCTGAACCGAGCGTCAGCTCGTGGCAGCCGCCCTCGGGAATTGCCTCCAGCGCGCACAGCATGCTGCCGGGGGCGCACGTCAAGCCGTGATGCTGCCAGGCCATGCCGGATGCGCCGCAGTGCGCACCATCTCAGAATTCGATCGGGTAGGGCTTGAGCTTGCCGCTCTCATACATCTCTGGCAGGCCCGGCGTGGCGTTCTCCCATACCAGCAGCATCGAGCGCTTGGCCGAATAGCCCTGGTGCCTGATATCTGCCGGCATCGCCGCGACATCACCGGCCCGCATGCGCACCTTGGCCCGCGGCGCGCCGGTGATCTTGTCCTCCACTTCCCAGACAATCTCGTCGGAAAGCTGCATGAACCATTCGACGCGGTCGTTGCCGTGCTTGATCGGCAGGATGTACTCCTCGGTCGTGGGACAGGCGAGACTGCGGCCGCAGACCGAAGACACCGATGGATTCCACGTGACATCCGAGCGCGACAGGTAGGCGAAGAGATTGAACGCGTGCACGTCTGCCTCGAAGCCGGGCTCGGCATGCACCTGCGGCTCGTCCTGGGGAACATCCTGGAAGGCGCGATTCACGGGATAGCCGCTCGCATCCGTGCGCAGCGGCGCATCCCCGGGCAGACCCGGCATGCGCTTGCAGACCTGGCGCTCGCGCTCGATGGCACTGCGATTGTGACCGTTCTTGATCCCCAGCCAGGACTTGCCGGTCTCGTCGGGTGCGGCGAAGGGATCGAATCCTTCGTTGGTCCAGTCATCGAGGATCGCCTTGAAGGTCGCCATGACCTGAGGCGTGTCGAAGGTTTCGGTCAGATCGAGCCCGCGCTCGCGATACGCCGGGTAGTAGCGGCCCGCGTACATCTCGACCTGCCCATAGAGGTTACGGGTACCGATCACGGCATCCAGATTGACCCAGCCATAAAAGAATCCCCAGGCGACATCGCGCATCAGGGCGCGCAGAAAGGCATCCGCCGACAGCGTATGCGTCAGTGTCTGGCCCTTGGCTGGCCAGCTCACATGCACGAAGTATTCGTCACGCGCGAAACCGAAGCTGCCCAGCTGAAAGCTGCGGTAGCCGGTGCGATTGCTCGCGGGAGAGGACTGGACTGTGGGATCGCTATTCAGTGGTGCGGCACTCATTATGTTACCTCCAGAAACCGGCCAGCCGACCCGTGGGTGCCCTGGCCGGAACAGCATATAAGGGGGGCGCGGCGCGGTTCCTGCACATTCTCAGCGCCGCCTGCAGAAAAGCAGCGCTGCGGCGCCGGCAGGCATCCGTTGGATCACCGCGGCAGGCCAGATCAGGCCAGAATCTGCCGGCGATAGGCGGACGGTGTGGCACCCGCGATGCGGCCAAACACCCGCGTCAGGTGCTCCTGGTGGCTGAAGCCGCAGCGACAGGCAATTTCCGCGATGCTGAGCTCGCCCGCCAGCAGCCGCTTGGCCCGATTCACGCGCAGGCTCAGCAGATGCCGATGGGGCGTGGTGCCGGTACTGAGCTTGAACTGACGCGCGAAATGCACCGGGCTGAGCGCGGCCGCCCGAGCCATGTCGCTCAGGCCGACGGACTCTTCCAGATGCTCGTGCATGTAGGCAACGACGCGGGCGAGCTGCGAGCTGGTCAGGCCGCGGACCGGGGGTTCAGGCCGGCATGCCACGGTGGAGTGCCGGCGCACGAGCTGCGCGGCCAGTACGTGGGCCAGGCTGTCGGCGATCCAGTCACCACCTCGCCCCTCGCGAACCATCTCTCCCGCGATGCGCACGACGCTCTCGATGCAGTCATCGTGCTCGCCCAGGCGCGGCAGGATCTCGAGTCGATCCGGATCCCCGGCCGTGAGCTCGATCGCGGCTTCGCGTACGACGCTGCCGCGCACATAAGCATGCAGGCTGGCCAGCGGGCCGCCCAGGCGCACGCTGAATTTGCGCCCGGCTGGCAGGATGAAAAGCCCTCCGGGCTGTACCAGCCGCCAGACGCGTTCCCCATCCAGGTCCCGGCTCACCGTCACCGGACCGTCGAGGTGTACGATGATCAGGTGGTCCTCTACGGAGCCAAAACCGCCTTCGTAGGCCTGCTCATGCTGCGCGGAGGCATAGAGCGACGTCCACCCCAGCGGATCGCTGCAGGCCTCGATGCGGTGCTCGGGGCGACGCAGGATGCCGTGTGTCTGTTCAACCGTGAACGGCCGCGGGGACCCATGCATGGGCCGATTATAGGCCCCGCCCCAGCGGGCCGCTAAATGGCGGCCGTTCAGGCGGGCATCATGCCGTGCTGCCGCTTGGTCGGCGCGGTGTCCGGCGCATGCAGGTAGCTCAGCGCCGCCCCGGCTGCCACTGGGTTCCCGCACGATGCGCAGATCGCGCCGCTGAAGACGGTCTCGATGGCGCACGCCGCCGGCAAATCCCCCAGCAGCTCGATGCCGGCGATGCCCTGCAGCTCACTGCGCTGCTGAAAGCCCAGCGCTGCCTCGCCGCTGGCCAGCAGCCTGCCGACTGGCACCCCCGGTTTGGCCTGCACCATGCGCGAGCGCACCTGCTCGTCGATTCCCCAGCGCTGCAGCAGACCCAGAAGTCCTGTGCCGCTCGGGCCCGTGGAATAGCCGATGCGCGTCGCCGCAAGCACGGCGGCGCGCAGTGCCTGCTCGCTGCCAATGTCGGGATGCGGCGCACCCGCCGGGACGGCGACCGCCACCCTCGAGCGCACCAGATCAACACGGCTGCCGGCCAGCAGCCGATGGCTCCCGATCAGTCGTTCGATGGCGTCCGATGCCAGTACCACGAGATCGAACGGCTCGCCCTCCGTCACGCGGCGCACGGCGTCCACGCCGCCAGTCGATAGAAGCTCGATCCCCTGACCGCTCTGTCGCTCATATTCGCCCAGCAGCGCGCCCAGCAGCGCAGCGGTGGCCATCGAGCACACGGCCCGCAGTGCGCGCGGGCCCGCAGGCTCGGTACTCATCCATCCTGCTCCTTGGCAGCAGCGGCGCCCGCGGCAGCGCTGACACCGCGCCCGGCCACCGAGTACTTCACCGCCGTGTTGCGCGTCTTGAGGAAATCATCCAGCGTCTGCCCGCGCATGGCTGCGTAGATGTGCAGGTTGGAAATGCCCACCACCGCTCCGAGTTTTTCCAACCCGAAGAAGATGGCCCCATAGTGAATCAGGCCGCGCCAATCGCGCCGGCGCAGCAGATCGCGCTCCTGCTCGTTGAGTCCCGCCTCCTCGAATGATCGTTCCGGCTCGCTGAGGAATCTCTGCCGGTGCGCCGGGATCACCAGGTCATGCAGGAATTTGTTGATGCGGTAGGTCTTGAGGCTGGCGGAATGGGTAAACGGATAAGTGCCGCTGAGCTTTTCCACACCCGCGAGCTGGTGTTGCATGCGCTGCAGATGCTCGCGCCTCGCCGACTCAGGCATCTCGGCGGCCTCATTCTCCAGCAGCAGCGTGGCGATTCCAGTCATCGATGGCAGATAGTAGGAGCTGTGCAGGCGGCGGACATTGGCAGAGAGCGCGCCGCGCATGATCAGCCACATGATGATCTCGGCCCCTTCAAAGCCGCCCCGCTCCGCATACTCCGCCTGGGTCAGCCTGGTCAGTGTGAGCGGATCCTCGGTGATCAGATCGAGAAATTGCCTGTCCCAGTCCGGGTTGTTGAAGCCCGCCCGCTCACCGTGTACCTGATGCGACAGGCCTCCTGTGGCGACGATCGCAACGCGCAGGTCCTCCGGATAACTCTCGATCGCACGGCGCAGCGCCTGTCCGAGCTTGAAGCAGCGAGCTGCACTGGGGACCGGAAACTGCAGCACTCCGACCTGCAGCGGCACGATGGTGGTTGGCCAGCGCTCCTGTTCGCGCTCGAGCAGCACCGACATGGGAGAGAAGAAGCCATGATCGAGCGGCTTGCCCTGGAAGAAGGCCATGTCGAATTCATCGGTCATCAGGCTGGCGCCCACATGGCGTGCCAGCTGTGGATGACCGGGCATGGCGGGCAGGCTGCGCGGTTCCCCGCCTTCATCCGCCACCGGGTAATGATCGTCTATGCCGAGTGTGAAGGCCGAATAATGGTCGAAAAAGAACGAAGTCACATGGTCGTTGAAGATGTACAGCAACGCATCCGGCCGCTGCTGTTTGAGCCACTCACGGAGCGGCTCGAAGCCGGCAAAAATCGGCGCCCAGGCCGGCTCCTGCTGCTTGTTGTGATCGTATGCGAAGCCGATCGTGGGCGTATGCGATGCCCCGATGCCGCCGATGATGCGAGCCATGGTGAATTTCTCCTGTCCAGCCCGATGCCCGGCTGGCGCATTGGCGCCACTGGCCTATGGTACGCGGCCGGGGCGTGCCGCGGCGCACCGCGGCGCACCGCGGCGGCGGTGGCCCTTCTCAATGCGCATCGGCGCGGTGATGAAAGCCACGCTCAGGCAGGGCGAGCACGCAGATCGCCGACAGCACGTAGAGAACGAACAGGGCCGCAAAGGTCTTGCCCTGATCCGCGCCGGCAATCAGGGCAATGGCGAAGGTTGGAATGAAAAAGCCTCCCGCCATCTGCAGCAGGCTGACGATGCCGCCCGCGCTGCCTCCATACGTGGGCCCGATCTCGCTCAGCATGACCGGGAATGGGATGGTCAGCGGCAGCAGACCGTTGGCAATGAAGGCGCCAACGGCGACGAATATCCACGTGACGGGTCCAAAGCGAACGGCAAGCGAGGCGACCATCAGCGCGGCTCCGATGGCCACGAATGCCGCCAGCCAGGGCTTTATCGAGCGCACTCTGTTCAGGATGATGGGCACGAAGAATCCGCCCAGAGCGCCGCCGAAGCCCAGGGGGATTCCCAGCAGGCCGGCTGCTTTCGGACTGGCCTGCTTGATCTGCGTCAGCGCGCTCGGCAAATTGCCCGCCGTGCCAACCCACGCGGCGAAGAAAAACAGCACCGCGACGCCGGCCAGCCACACGTAGCTGTTTCTGGCTGCAACCCCGAGAAATTCGAGCACCGGCTGCGGCGGCGCATCTGGCTCATCGGCCGGCTTCGGCTTGAATGCGAACAGAAAGCACAGTGTGGTGATCGCGAACACTACCCACGCGAACGTAAAGGCGGCACTCAGGCTGGGAAAGAGCGAGGCTGTGCCCTCACCGAGGCCCACGCCCAATCCCGCAAAGCCGATGAAAGTACCCATCGCCAGCGGCATGTGCGCAGGCTTGAACCATCTGCGCAGTATTTTTGGGCCAAGCGTATTGACGAACACCATCGAGGAGCCGAACACCAGCATCCAGGCAAACAGGCTCGCGAAGCTGCTCGAGGCGTAGTCCCGACCCACGAGCCCCGCGGTGGCGACGAGCAGCAGCACGACGCCGACCGCTCTCGTGCCGAATCTGTCCGCGACCATGCCGATGGGTATACCGAAGGCGAAGTTCATGAGGAACGGCGCAAACAGGCACAGCCCAAATTCGAACGGCGTGAGATGCAGCGAACCGAAAATGCTGCCGGCAGCCCCCGCCAGTTCAAACTCGGAGTAATTGACGATGAAGAAGAGGAAACTCATGATCGCGAGGATCACCCAGCGATACGTGTTCTCTCCGTGAGCGGGCTGTGTCATGCGGCTATGTCCACGGTGTGAATGAATCGAGGCTCGCGCTGCGCAGGGTATGTCTCAATACGTGGACAGCCGTCGCCGCACCAGCAGCGCCAGCGGTACCGTATAAAACAGGTGTGACAGCATCCCGCCGATGACGACGTTTGGGTCGGAATAGCGCGGATGACTGCTCGACACCAGGACGATCGCCAGATGCATGACGACCCACACGACGAGTGCATAGAACAGCGCGACGAATGTCGCCTCGAAGCCGCGGCGGCGAAACCACGGCCAAAGGACGGCGAACAGCACACCCCACGCCAGCGCAAAAGCGAAATGGATCAGCGTACCCAGGCCCTGGGCGCCCACACCCAGCGAGCGCTGTACGGCACTGCCGAACACCAGACCGGTTGCGTTGGCGGGAATTCCCGCAAGTGGCATCTGATGCTGTACGCCCACCCAAACGATCGCCTCGTATATCCAAATGGTCACGCCGCCCGCCAGCCCGCCGAGCAATCCGGCCGCGATCTGCCTGGACCGGCTCGCGGGTTGATCGCGTGAGACCGCAGTGGCAGCGACCCAACTCATATCGAAATGCGCCGTTGCCCTGCGCCTTAATCCCGCCCCGCTCTGGCCACGGCGCGACCGTAGACTTCGATCTGCGCGACGTCCGCGGCGCCACCCGGGCCATGGCCGCTGCCGGGCATCAGATCGGCGAATCCGACCTCGTCTACCTTGCTGAGGTCGATCTTGTCCGTCAGAACCCCGCGCGTCACCACGCGCGTCGTATCGAGCTGCAGCCAGCGCAGATCCGCGAACGAGATCTCGCTCTCGAGCCAGTCGCTGCTGCTGCCGACTGCCTCATCGCCGATCCACCACGTGCCGTCGGCAAGCTTCACGATCGGACGTATATGGTGGAAGCCGGACATCTTGGTATTGAAGCGGACGCGCGCGAGCCCGCTCAGATCGGCAAATTTGCTCCTGTCGCGAAAGGCCACCGCACACGGGGAAGTGCACAGCCCGGTCCAGACATGCAGGGGATTGTTGCCGTTTTCCGCGCTGCCCTCCTCCACCAGCTGCAGTTGCCCGCCCGGTACGAACAACTGCAGGTCCAGCTCAGGATTGCTGTTGGCTGCGCTGGTGAGCGCAACATTCAGGCCGTGCCTGGCCGGCTGATCGGCAGTCTCAACCGGCCGCTTCCACTCCTCTTTGAACAAGAGAGCCGGGCGCAGCATCGGGGCGTGCAATCCCCCGCCTGGCCGGGCGCCAGGACTGGGCGCCTGCGCCCAGGCGAGCACGGTGATCACACACAGCGGGATGGCACCGCCGATGCTGACGATTCGATGTCGCATACGCCCCCTCGATCAACCTGCGTCGTCGATCAGACCGCGACCGCCCTTTTCAGGTAGCTACCTGCGGCGGTCGCGCCGTAACGCCACGGCTCTCGCGCAGCTTTGCATCGATGCTCCAGGGCCCGGGACCCGCCACCCATAGGTACAGGAACACGAAGGAAAACAGGACCGCGAGATCTCCACCGTTCAGAATCGGCAGCCAGCTCCGGGGAAAGTGCGCCATGAAGAACGCCACTGCCATATCGCCCGATAGCAGGAAGGCGATGGGGCGACTGAACAGTCCCACCAGCAACAGCAGGCCGCCAAAGAATTCGAGGATGCCCTGCACTCCCAGCAACGACATCAGGTGCAGGTGTTCAAATGCAGCCTGGTGCGGGACATGGAACAACTTTGCCGACCCATGCTGAATGAACAGCAGCGCCGTCACGATGCGCAGTACGCTGAGCACCTGTGGCGCCCAGTCCTCTAAGCCACCTCGTCCATTGGTCATACAGCCCCCTGTATTTGTGTTTAAGTCAGGCTCAACCTCAAAAGCTTTCTCGATTCTGCGCAATCCCCTGTCGCCGTCAGTCCCGCGGCTTTGCGGCCGGGGCCCGCGGGGGCGGGGCAGGCGCCTCCCGCTCCGTCGTGCAGTAGAGCGTGCACTTTCCTGGACGGACGAAAGCGGCCTTCATTCTGTCGCGGAATTCCGGATACATCGTTTCCGCGCCGCCCTGCGATGCGTACAGGGGAACGTGGTAGATCTGCATCATGGTAGTGAGAAGGTCGTTTTTCCCCGGCAGATAAAACGGCACATGGCCCTCATCGACGCCTTCGTAATTGACGGTGCAGGGGGGCCAGTTTGCTGCCACCGGACGAGCCGACTTGATATAGGGCGGGCGTAAATATACGGCTCGGTAAGGTAGACGGGATCCTCCATGACATAGGTCGCGGTCAGCGTGTCGCCGTGAGGAATGAAAATGCTGGTCATCGTCGCCCGATCGCTGTTGAACACGCCATTGCGGCGCAGGGCGGCCTCCTTCATGTGCGTCGTGACCGCTACGAGCATGGCGCCCTTCCAACTCCCGGTGGTGAAGCCGACCCGATCGTGCGGCGCGTACTGCGAGGGTGGCGATCGACCGTCCATCCAGATGGTCATCCCCGCCTGACTCTCCGTTGCTTCGACGACCCAGGCCTCGACGAGGCGGTTGTAGGGATTTATCTGGGGCCAGAACCTGAGATTCCACGGTCCGTCGGCCAGCTCCCATTGGTTGTACAACTGACAGATGCGCTCGGGCTCTGCCAGCATGCCCGAGTTATACGAATCCGCCATGGCACGGGCAGCCGCATTGATCGGCATTCCCGCGAAGTCACCGGAGACCGGCCCGGCGGCGCGCTCCATGATGTTCGAAGTGCCGGGCGCCACCCATGATCCCGACAGATCGACCTCCTGTGCCCGCAGGGGTAAGGCGGCTGCCGCCAGCGCCAGCGCCATGCCGATGGCCATGCCGCGCACGCCGTGCGCTTCCCAGAACGGCCGGTGATTACCGGGCATGTTCCCCACCTACCACGTCGCCGAGCAGGGCGTGGGCTTCCACCCCGCATCGCCCGGCAATTTTTTGAATATCGCTTCCCGCACGAACGGCCTCGTCAGGTAGACCGGGTCGGTGACCGTAGCGCTGTCCACCATGATCGTCTCATCGCCGATCTTTGGCATCAGGTCGTAGTATTCCTCCATCCTGGCATTGTCGCTGTAGGGGACGCCGTTCTTGCGCAGGTAGCCTGCCGTCAGATCCGTGGTCATTACCCTGAGGTTGCCCCAGACCGCGACGCCGGAAGCGGGATTGAAGGCATTGCCGCCGCGGCGCTGCATCTGCCACTGGGCGAACGAGTATCCCTGCAGACTCTTCGGACGCTGATCGGCATCCGATCGAACGAAATGGAACAGGCGCGTCTGCTGGCCGGCGTCCGTCTCGATCTCGAGGGTCTGAGGATCCTGCCAGGAGACGTGCAGATGTTCTGGGGTCTGCATGACGCTGGGGGCCCCGTAGGACCTGCATTGCTCGCCCGCCGCGGTGTCCTTCGAGGGATCCCAGGCATCCATGATCTGGATCCCGGCGGCATTCAAAGGAACATTCTCATAATCGCCCGGCCGGGGCGTGACCATGCGATAGAGCCAGTCCACATCCGTGACCAGGGAGGTCCAGTAGCCGGTAAAGTCCACGGGTGCTGCCGCCTGCGCAGTCTGCGGCGCTGCCTCCGCACCGCGCCGCCCTTGAGCATGCGCGGCCGTCTGCGCCCCGAGCGACACCAGCAGGCCAAGCGCA
>DATJUN010000117.1:0-36040 GCA_035502275.1 Steroidobacteraceae bacterium | reverse complement strand
CGTGCTCGATGACGCGCGCGTAGCGCTCGGCGCTCCAGTTGCGCGCGCTGTGGCTCGAGCACGGACTCACCACCAGCGCCGGCTGCGCATCGCCGATGAGCTGCAGCGCGTAGCTCTGCGCCTCCGGCGGCAGCGGCAGGTTCCACTCCAGGCGCCGATCCTCGATGCCGAGGGCCGCGAGGAAGCCGAGGAAGCCGTCGAGCACGTGCTCGCGCGTGCGCGGCTCGATGCGCGCATTGGTGAACAACCACTGCAGCTCGCGCGCGCGCGCGCGGTCGAAGCCGATGCGCAGGCGCGCCGGAATCATCGCGGCGGCCAGGCTCGCGCGCAGCGACAACTGCATGTGAAGCAGCACGTCGAAGTGGCGCGGGGCCAGTTGTGCACGCAGCGCCCTGAGCGAGCCCAAACTGTCGCGCTTATCGATGGTGATAAACTCCACCTGCGGCAGAAGGCCCATGAGCCGGGCTTCCACGCGGCCGATGACCCACGTGAGTCTCGTTGCCGGCCACACGCGGTGCAGGGTGCGTACGATCGGCACGACGTGACAGGTATCGCCGATGGCCGAGAGCCGCAGGATGCACAGGCTGTCGGGCGGCGTGGTGAGATTCAACATGGGGAAAACATTGCACTGGCCGACAGGCGCCGACGTGCGGCAGAAGAGCGTGCCGGGCGGCGCGATGCTATATGACGCCTCCCGGGCCGGCAATGCCGGGGTTGAATGGTTCGATCCGCAGTGGTGGGGCGCACGCGGCGAGGTGCGGGCCAGCCCGGAGGGACGCGGCTCGGCAGTGCTGATCGATGCCGACCAGCGCCGGCTGGTGCTGCGGCACTACCGGCGCGGGGGCTGGGTGGCCCGCGTGTCGCGGGATCGCTACTGGTGGCGCACGGCGGATGCGACGCGCTCCTTCTCGGAGCTGCACCTTCTCTATCTGATGCGCCGCGCGTCGCTGCCGGTGCCCGTGCCGCTGGCCGCCTGCTACCGCCGCACCGGGCGGCACAGCTACAGCGCGGACCTGCTCACCGAGCGCATCGAGGCGGTGACATCTCTGGCCGCGCGTCTGGCGGCCGCGCCTCTGCCACTGATGGGCTGGATTGCCATCGGGCGCTGCCTGCGGCGCTTTCACGACGATGGCGTGTTTCATGCGGACCTCAATGCGCACAACGTGCTGCTGGATGATCAGTGGCACGTCTGGCTGATCGACTTCGATCACGGGGACCTGCGCAAACCGGGAATGTGGTGTGACGCGAATCTGGTGCGGCTGCGCCGCTCGGTGGAAAAGATCACCGCGGCGTTGCCGGCCGAGCATTTTTCCGACGCCGACTGGGCCTCGATGCTGGACGCCTATTTCGCCGCCGCGGCCGCCGCCTGAGCGGCAGAGCGGTGCGCCGCCTCTATACGCTGCTGTGGTGGGCACTGCTGCCGTTCGTGGCGCTCGCGGGCGTGCGGCGCGCGCGGCGCGAGCAGGCCGCCGGCATCGCCGGCGGTGCGCTGCGCCCCGGGCTCATCTGGCGTGAGCGGCTCGCGCGGCTGGCTCAGCCGGCCGCAAGCCCCGGCGCGGCCGCGGGCGCTACGCTCTGGGTCCACGCAGCCTCGGTGGGAGAAGTGCAGCTGGCAGCCGTGCTGATCGGTGCAGTGCGCAGCCAATCGCCCGGGCTCGCCATCGTGCTCTCCTGTCAGACCGCCACGGGCCGTGCGCGCGCGCACGAGCTGCTGCCCGATGTGCCGCTGCGCTACGCGCCCTATGATCTGCCCGGTGCCGTGCGCCGCTGCTTCGCCGCGCTGCGCCCGGCGGCGCTGATCCTGATGGAGACGGAGCTCTGGCCGAATCTGCTCGCCGAGGCGGCGCGCCGCCGGGTGCCGGTGCTGGTCGCGAGCGCGCGGCTCTCATCGCGCAGCCTGCGCGCCCATCGGATGCTGCGCGGACTGCTGCGACCGGCGATCGAGCGCAATGTCTGGGTCGCGGCCCAGAGCAGTGAGGATGCCGAGCGCTTCGCCGCGCTCGGGGTGCCCCCCGAGCGTCTGAGCGTGGCGGGCAACCTTAAATTCGACCGGCCGGCCCCGCTCGAGGCGCACTCGCGCGGCAAGGCACTGCGTGCCCTGTTCGCCACCCGTCCGGTCTGGGTCGCGGGCAGCACGCACCCGATCGAGCAGGCCATCGTGCTCGATGCGCACCGGCGGGTCTGTGCCCGCTATCCGGATGCCCTGCTGGTGCTCGCCCCGCGCCACCCGCCGCGATTCGAGGAGAGCGCGCGTCAGCTCCAGGAGCAAGCCTGGCGCTATCAGCGCCGCTCGCGCGAGCTGGCCGGGGAGCCGTGGGTCAGCGACTGCCAGGTGCTGCTGCTCGATACGCTCGGGGAGCTGATGGACTTTTATGCCGCCGCCGACGTGGCATTCGTGGGCGGCAGCCTGGTGCCGGTCGGAGGCCATAACCTGCTCGAGCCCGCAGCGCTGGCGCTGCCGCTGCTCTCCGGGCCGCATCAGGGCAACAGCCCGCAGGTCTCGCGCGTGCTCACGCAGGACGGCGCCCTGGGCATCGTCGGGAACGCAGAGGAGCTGGCCGCGCGTCTGCAGGCCCTGTTTGCGAGCCCTGCGCTGCGCCGGCAGCAGGGGGAGAAGGCGCGCACAGCGATCGAGCAGCACCGCGGCGCGCTGCAGCGGCTGCTGACCCTCATCGCGACGCTGCCGCGCGCGCCGTGAGCGCGGCAGCGGACGGCCACATCCTGGTCCAGGGCGGAGATCGCGGGCGTCTTCGAGCTATTTCGAGCTAATAGGAGGGCAGGGTCGGATCGATCTCTTCTATCCAGGCGTCGATGCCGCCGGTCAGGTTCACGACCTTGCCAAAGCCCGCCGATTGCAGGAACTGGGCGGCACGGCGGCTGCGACCGCCGGACTTGCACATCGCGATGACCTCGCCTTCCTTGGAGAGCTCTTGCAGGCGCTGGGGCAATTGCTGCAGCGGGATCTGCCGCGCGACCGGCAGGCTGACGATGGCGCACTCCCAGGGCTCGCGCACATCCACCAGCTGCAGCGCCTCACCGGCGTCCAGCCGCCGCTTGAGTTCCTGAACCGAAATTTCGGCAACGGCCATGGCTAGAAACCAAACGCCGCAGGCCGTGGTGCGTGCTCGAGCGGCTCGATGACCGTCTCGAACAGCGGCTCGCGTGCGAAATCGCGCTCGGTGGCGCGGCGGATCAGGTTGGCCTGCTGCGGCTCGCGCGCCCCGATGACCACGAACAACCGCCCGCCAGGGCGCAGCGCCTGTTCGAACAGCGGCTGGTACAGGGGCAGTGAGGCGGTGAGCACGATGGCATCGTAGGCAGAATGCTCCGCCAGGTCCATGGCATCGGCCGTGAGGACCTCCACCGACGCCGCCGCACCGACGGTCGCCAGGTTCTCGCGCGCCTGCGCGGCGAGGGGCTCATGCAGCTCCAGCGAGCGTACCTTCGCGCCCAGGCGGGCCAGGCAGGCCGACAGGTAGCCGGAGCCAGTGCCCACCTCCAGCACGCGCTCGTTCGGACGCACATTCAGACTCTGCAGGATGCGTCCGGCGACCATCGGACGCAGCATGCGCTTGCCGCAGGGCAGGGCGATCTCGCAGTCGGCGTACGCCAGGGCACGCCAGACTCGCGGCACGAACTGCTCGCGCGGGACCGCGCGCATCGCATCCAGAATCCGATCATCGAGCACATCCCAGGCACGCACCTGCTGCTCGACCATCTGTTCCAGGGCATCGGTCGACATTCGACTTAATCCAAGGGGCACGGGGCGTGCCACGTTAAGGGTTTTCGGCGCGCCTGCCAAGGGCGTCGCGCGCGCGGCAGGCGCTGCGCGGTCCTGGAGCCAAGCCGCCAGGATGCCCGCTGCATCCGGGCGCGCTGTGCGCGCCGGCAGCCCTGCGCGCCCGCGCCCGACCCGCCACCGAAGTTGTTCGGGATATGGTGAAATGCACCCTGGTGCCAGCCGCCACTTCGCTATGCTTGACGGGCGGGCGATGGCAGAGCTTGGCCCTCCTACCAAGGAAAACATCGCTTCAATAATACGGACTCGATGTCGATCGTTGCTCTGCTCTGCCTGCTGTTCGGCATCGCTGCGCTGCTATTGCTGGCGCTGCTGTTGCTGCAGCGGCGCACACTCATGGCCCTGCAGCAGGTCTCGCAGCAGGTACAGCGCACCGCTATTGGCGGCTCGCTCAAAAGCCGCATCGAACTTACGACCGATCAGCCCGAGCTTGCAGCGCTGGTCACCGCCGTCAATCACCTGCTCTCGCGCGCCGCGGCCGCACTCGAGCGTGCACCGAGCGCGGCGGCCTCGCTGGCCGCCCTGGGTGATCGTGTGCATGAGGCGGTGCTCATCCACGCCGGCACCATCCGTTACGCCAACGGGCATTTCGCCCAGCTGGCCGGCTGCCGTGCAGAGGAGCTGATCGGCCGGCGCCTCGCCGAGGTCGTGCCACAGGAGTATGCCGAGCTCGTCGCCGACAACATCCGCCGCCGCCTGGCCGGCGAGAGCACCGCCGAGCGCTACGAGATCGATCTGGTCAGCCCCACCGGCGGTAACGCGCGGCTGGAGCTTTCCAGCTGGCCGATTGAATTCGACGAGGAGCGCGCGCTGCTCATTCTCGGCGTGGAGGTACTGCCGACGCAGAAGATGCGCGAGCTTGCGCCGGGCGAGGACCGCAGCCGCGCGCGTCTTGCGCTGGAATCGCTTTACGAGGCGCTGATCACCACCGATGTGCAGGGGCGCGTGGAGTACCTCAATCCGGCCGCCGAACGGCTGCTGGGCATGAGCAGCGCCGATGCGGCCGGCAAGGTGCTGCAGGAAGTGGCACGTGTTGCCGAGGAGTCGGATCACACGGTGCTCATCGAGCCGGTGCGCCAGGCGCTCTCGGCGGGCACACCGCTCAGTCTGGGACGGCGTGCGGTGCTGCTCAATGCGGCCCGAAACGGTGAGCATCTGGTGGAATTGTCGGCCGCGCCCATTCGCCTGCCCACTGGCGAGACGCTCGGTGCGGTCGTGCTGCTGCATGATGTCACCGAGATCCGGGGGCTGGCGCGCCAGATGACCTATCAGGCCGCGCATGACGGGCTGACCGGCCTCATCAACCGGCGCGAATTCGAGCGGCGGCTGCAGGCCGCGCTCGAGACGGCACGGCGCGGCGAGAACTCGCACGTGCTGTGTTACCTGGATCTGGATCGCTTCAAGGTCATCAACGACACCAGCGGCCATATGGCCGGCGACGCCATGCTGCGCGAGACGGCCAAGATCCTGCGCGGCGCGGTGCGAGACTCGGATACGGTGGCCCGCATCGGCGGTGATGAATTCGGCATGCTGCTGGTGGGATGCCCGCTGGAGAAGGCGCAGCAGATTGCCTCGGATGTCTGCCGGGCCGTGCAGGACTTCCGCTTTGTCTGGAAGGACAAGATTTTCGATGTGGGCGTGAGCATCGGCCTGGTGGAGATCGCGCGCGACAGTGCCAGCATGGAGGAGGCGTTCGCGGCGGCGGATTCGGCCTGTTACGTTGCCAAGCGCCAGGGCGGCCACGTCGCGGTCTATTCGGCGCGCGATGAGGCGTTCGCACGCCAGAGCGGAGAGATCCAGTGGCTGCAGACGCTGCAGGGCGCGCTGCGCGAGAGCCGCTTTGAGCTCTACTGCCAGCCGATCGTGCCCTCGTACGCGGCCAATGACGAGGGGCCGGCGATGGAGGTGCTGATTCGCCTGCGCGACGACGCCGGTGAACAGCTGCCGCCGATCGATTTCGTGCGCGCCGCCGAGCGTTATCGACTCATGGGTCTGGTGGACCGCTGGGTCGTGCAGACCACGCTGACGGCGCTCGGGCGCGGCGCCATTCAGCTGCCACCCAAGCGCAGCGTGGCCATCAATATCTCTGCGCAGACGCTTGCCGACGGGGAATTTCTCGAGTTCGTAGTCGACTGTTTCGACTCGACGGGAGCGACCCCCGCGCAGGTATGCTTCGAGATCGCCGAAGCGGCCGTGGTGGCCAACCTCGATCAGGCGCGCCGCTTCGTCGGCGTGCTGCATGGCATGGGCTGCCGCTTCGCGCTCGACAACTTCGGCAGCGGACTCGGCTCATTCGCCAATCTGCGCACCATCGCGATCGACTACCTGAAGATCGACGGCTCCTTCTTCAAGAACCTCGCGCGCGACAGCGTCAATCAGGCCATGCTCACCGCCATGATCCGTCTGGCGCGCACGCTGAACTTCAAGGTCATTGCCGAGCGCATCGAAGATGCCGCGGCCCTGGATGCCGCGCGTCGCATTGGCGTGGACTATCTGCAGGGCTTCGCGGTCGGAAAGCCGGAGAAGATGGCGGCGTAGGAGGCTGCGGATTACCGACCGGGGAATACGCCGTTGGCGCGCAGGCGGACCGTCGAGCCGGGCTGCGCGCTGAATGGGGCGGCGGCCTGGATGGCGCGGTTCATCGCTGCCTCCAGCCGTGGGTCGGTGCAGTCCAGGCTCTGCGTGACCGGTGGCGCGTCGGGCTGTCCCACTTGGACGATGGCGGTGCAACCGCCGATCAGGGGCGCAGGGATGCCCAGACCGGCCTGAACCTGGGTCTGCACCTGCAGTCGCCGCATCTGCATCAGCTGGCGCTGCACGGCGAACGAATCCTGCCGGTCGATCAGGTCGGCGGCGCCTGGGGCCGCCCCTGAGGTGTCCGCGGCGCCAGCCGGATCGGCGTCATTCGCCGTGACCCGCAGTTGCACGGGCGCAAGGCCCGAGGCGCGCAGCGGCGTCACCGCCAGCACTGCCTGGCGCATCTGTGGTTGTAGCCGCAGGTCGCTGCAGTGGACCGGGAAATCGCCCTGCGTGACGCGATCAGGCGTGACGTCCGCCGTGCAGGTGCCGGTGGGCAGGTCGACCATGTGCCCCTCGGCCAGCCGCAGGCTCGATTCCTCCTCGACGCGCAGCCGGCGCATCTCGCGCGCGACACGCGCCGAGTCCGCATCATCTGGACGAGGCGTTGCGTCGGCGTCGCTCGCCGGCGCACCGGCGGACTGCGGGCGGCCCAGGTGGGCGCAGCCAGCGATCGCCGGCAGTGTGGACAGGACTGTTTCCTGGGAAAGATTGTGATCGTGGGCTTGCTGGAGCAACTGGGCCCACTGTTCGCTCGTCAGGCTCGATTGCAGCGCATTGAAGACACAGGTCGCATCCGCCGTGGCCGCAGCAGGCGACTCGCCGCGCCGGATGAGCGCCTGCGTGGCGCCGTCGAGGATGGCCTGCCTCGCATTGAGCGCCAGGGTTTGCGCGCCGGCCGGCAATGCATACGAGGCCACGCAAAGCGTCAAGGGCAGGGCGGCGATCCAGCTGCGCGCGGATCTGGCTCTCACACCTCGTGCATCGTCGGATCGTTGCATTGACATATTTGCGCCCCGGGGCATCATCTTTTGCGGATGGTGCATTGCTGGCGGCGACGGATCCAATGCATGCGCGCAAGCTTTGATGCCGGTCACGCTTGTGATGCGTTCGCCAGGCGCGCGGCTGCCGCACCAATGAAAAGGCCCCGGGACCTTCGCCAGTCCCGGGGCCTCGTAGGAGCGCTGCGCCTTACAGCAGTGGCACCAGCAGCAGGGCGACGATGTTGATGATCTTGATCAGCGGGTTGATCGCGGGGCCGGCGGTGTCCTTGTAGGGATCGCCGACCGTGTCGCCGGTCACCGCGGCCTTGTGGGTCTCGGAGCCCTTGCCGCCGAAGTGGCCTTCCTCGATGTACTTCTTGGCGTTATCCCAGGCGCCGCCGCCGGTGCACATTGAGATCGCGACGAACAGCCCGGTCACGATCGTACCGATGAGCAGACCGCCAAGCGCACGGATGCCTGCGCCGGGCCCGAGCATCCAGTTGAGCGCATAGACAATGATGATCGGCACGACGATCGGAATCAGAGACGGCACGATCATCTGCCGGATCGCCGCGCGCGTGAGCATGTCCACGGCGCGCGAGTAGTCGGGCTTGCCGGTACCCTCGAGGATGCCCTTGATCTCACGGAACTGACGTCGCACCTCGGTGACGACCGCGCCTGCCGCGCGGCCCACGGCCTCCATCGCCATGGCACCGAACAGATAGGGCACGAGGCCACCGATGAACAGGCCGATGATGACCGCCGGATCGGAGAGCTGGAAGCTCGAGGCCGGGTGACCGGTGGCGGCCAGATGCTGGTCGAGGTTGTGCGTGTAATCGGCAAACAGTACCAGCGCGGCCAGTCCGGCCGAGCCGATCGCATAGCCCTTGGTCACGGCCTTGGTGGTGTTGCCCACGGCATCCAGTGGATCGGTGATGTCGCGCACCGAGTCCGGCAGATCGGCCATCTCGGCGATGCCACCGGCGTTGTCGGTGATGGG
Source organism: Steroidobacteraceae bacterium (assembly GCA_035502275.1). Lineage (GTDB taxonomy): Bacteria > Pseudomonadota > Gammaproteobacteria > Steroidobacterales > Steroidobacteraceae > FEN-1191. The sequence continues at coordinate 27,681 of DATJUN010000117.1, read as the reverse complement.
ACCGTAGGCATCGAGCGCCACGATCATGCCGCACATCGAGAGCATGGCGGTCGCCGCCACGGCGACGCCGTAGACGCCCGCGAGCGCATAACCGCCCCAGATCGCCAGGCACACCGCGATGACCGGCAGGGCCGTGGATTTCATGCTCACACCCAGGCCCGCGATGATGTTGGTCGCGTGGCCGGTCTGCGACGCCTCCGCGATGTGGCGCACCGGGGCGTACTCGGTGGCGGTGTAGTACTCGGTGATCACGATCATCGCCCCGGTGAGCGCCAGCCCGATGAGCGCGCAGCCGAACAGCGCGTTCAGGTGCTCGGGCATGAGCTGCCTGGTGATGAACCAGAAGGCGATCGCGGAGAGCACGCCGGAGACGATGACCCCCTTGTACAGGGCCGCCATGATCTTGCCGTTGCTTCCGACGCGTACGAAGAAGGTACCGATGATCGAAGAGATGATGGAGGCTGCCCCGAGCGCCAGCGGATAGACCGGGGCGTTCGCGCTGCCGGTGAAGGTCAGAGCGCCGAGCAGCATGGTGGCCACGATCGTGACCGCATAGGTCTCGAACAGATCCGCCGCCATGCCAGCGCAGTCGCCCACGTTGTCACCGACGTTGTCGGCGATGACACCGGGGTTGCGCGGATCATCCTCAGGAATGCCGGCCTCGACCTTGCCGACGAGGTCCGAACCTACGTCCGCGCCCTTGGTGAAGATGCCGCCGCCCAGGCGCGCGAAGATCGAGATGAGTGAGCCGCCGAAGGCGAGACCCACCAGCGAATGAAGCGCGACGTCTTCCGAGATGCTACGGCGCAGAATGATGTAATAGACGCTGACGCCCAGCAGTCCCAGGCCCACCACGAGCATGCCGGTGATGGCGCCGCCGCGAAATGCGACCGACAGCGCGGCGTTCAGACCACTGGTCGCCGCCTGGGCGGTACGCACGTTGGCGCGCACCGAGATATTCATGCCGATGAAACCGGCCGCACCCGAGAGCACGGCACCGACCGCAAAACCGCCCGCCGTGGTCCAGTTCAACGCCAGGCCAAGCACGATGAACAGCACCACGCCGACGATGGCGATGGTCGAATACTGACGGGCCAGATAGGCCTTGGCGCCGGCCTGGATCGCCGCGGCGATTTCCTGCATACGGGCGTTGCCCGCCGGCAACGCGAGGATCGAAAACGTGGAAATGGCCCCGTAGAGCACAGCAATCACGCCGGCAGCAACCGCCACCCACAGCCAATTCGCGGCAACCATGCAGAAAAGACCTCCGGATATACTAGGAATTAAAAACTATCGCTGTGCCGGACACGGAACCTGACAGGCGCGGCAAGCGGTGAGCGCAAACGGCCGCGAAATATAGCATAGGGCGCCCGTATCAGGGCGCAGGCTGCGGCCGTGGCAGCCCCCGATGACCGGATCGCGTGGGCGGGCGCGTCGACCCGCCCGCCCTCAGACCTTGTAATCGCCGTCCAGGCGCCGCCGCACGCGCACACCCTTGATGCGCACATAGGCAGGCAGGCCATCGCGATAGGGTGGGTAGTCCTCGCCGCCGATCAGTGGCTCAAGGTAGCGACGGCAGGCAGCCGTGATGCCAAAGCCATCCTCCGTTATGTAGTCACGCGGCACCGTCTTCTCGACGTTGGCGACTTGATCCAGTGGCACCGGGACGATCTTCCAGCGGTAGGGACGTGAGCTCTGGCGGCGGATCGCCGGCATCACCGCGTTCATCCCCGCCAGGGCGTACTGCACGGCCGCGCGGCCCACGGCATAGGCCTGCTCCACGTCCACCCGCGAGGCGATGTGGCGTGCGGCGCGCTGCAGATAGTCCGCCACCGCCCAGTGGTATTTGAAGCCGTGCGCTTCGCGGATCATCCCTGCCACGACCGGGCCGACCCCGCCCAGCTGGGTGTGACCGAAGGCGTCGGTCGTGCCGGCGTCGGCCAGGAACTTGCCGTCCGGATAACGTGCGCCCTCGGAGACCACGATGACGCAGTAGCCGTGCTGCTCGACGCACTGCTTGACCCGCGCCAGCAGCTGCTCGCGCACCACGGGTACTTCCGGGAACAGAATGAGGTGGGGGGGATCGCCGGGCTTGCTGCCCGCCAGGCCGGCGGCTGCGGCGATCCAGCCCGCATGGCGCCCCATGACCTCCAGCACGAACACCTTGGTCGAGGTGCGCGCCATCGAGGCGACGTCCAGCGCTCCCTCGAGCGTGCTGGTGGCGATGTACTTGGCCACCGAGCCGAAGCCTGGACAGCAGTCGGTGAGCGGCAGGTCGTTGTCGACCGTCTTGGGCACCCCGATGCAGGCGATGGGATAGTTCAGCGCCGCACCGAGCTGCGAGATCTTCAGCGCCGTATCCATCGAATCATTGCCGCCGTTGTAGAAAAAGTAGCCGATGTCGTGTGCGCGGAACACTTGGATCAGCCGCTCGTATTCGGCGCGGTTCTGCTCGAGGCTCTTGAGCTTGAAGCGCGCCGAGCCGAATGCACCCGCGGGCGTATAGCGCAGCCCCCGGATGGTCGCCGCACTCTCGCGCGAGACGTCGATGAGATCCTCGGTCAGGACACCGAGAATGCCATCGCGGCCGGCAAAGACGCGGCCGATGCGACCGCGCGCGCGCGCCGCCGCCTCAATGACCCCACAGGCCGAGGCGTTGATGACCGCGGATACACCGCCCGACTGCGCATAGAGCGCATTGCGCGGGGCGGCTCGCCGGGTGGAGCGGGAAGCGCGCCCGGGGGCACGCTTGGCGGCAGAGCGGCGCGCTGCGCCAGGGGGGCGGCGGGTGGTTTTCATGGCGGCGGCAGCATACCGCAAGCGGGCTGAACCGTCGGCGCCGAGCGCGGCGCAAAGTATGCTGCGAGCAGCGGTGGGGACATTGAGTCGGGCATCGATCCGGGTATCGAATCCCGCGGCCGGGGTTTGACCCGCAGCGACGCCCCCGCTAGTGTGTCCTGATGCGTATCGTGCTGATGGGTGCCCCGGGGGCGGGCAAGGGCACGCAGGCCCAGCGCCTGATCGAGCACTTCAAAATCCCCCAAATATCCACCGGAGATCTGCTGCGGGATGCCGTTGCCCGCGGCACGGCCCTGGGTGTGAAGGCCAAGGCCGCCATGGACTCGGGTGCGCTGGTCGCCGACGAGATAGTACTGGGCATGATCCGCGAGCGCCTGGCCGAGCCGGATACTGCGCGCGGCTTCATCCTGGATGGCTTTCCGCGCAATCTCGCGCAGGCGCAGGCCCTCTCGAGCATGCTTGCCGGCATTGGCAAGCCGCTCGATGCGGTGGTGCTGTTCGAAGTCGACTATGACGAGATCGTGCGGCGCATCTCCGGTCGGCGCAGCTGCGCGAAATGTGGTCGCGTGTTCAACATCCACACCGATTCGCTCGGCAACCCCCCGCGCTGCGATCGCTGCGAGGATCATCCGCTGCTGATCCAGCGTCGTGACGATGAAGAGGCCACGGTCAAGCGGCGTCTGCAGGTCTATGAGGAGCAGACGCGGCCGCTGGCGGATCACTACTCGGCACAGGGCCTGCTGCGCGTCGTGCAGGCCGATGCACCGGTGGACGAGGTCACGTCGCGTCTGATTGGCGCGCTCGAGCAGCTTCCCGCCGCCCGACGCGCGAGCCGTTAGTCGCCCGCTCGCTGCCGCTTGCCGCTCGGCGATCCTCCGCGGGTGCTACAGCGCCTGCAGCAGCCGCTCACCGATCACAGCGCGTCGCCAGCCTGCGAGCGGGCCCGCGTCGCGCACGCCTGCGACCAGGCGCTCCATGTCCCGCCGCGTGGCCAGCACCTCGGGGGCAATGCCCAGCTCGCGCCCGGTTTCCCGGGTCAGCTCTGCCAGGCGCCGCACGGTTTCGGTCTCGGCGGGGTCGGGGCGGCGGCGCGCACCGGGCGCCGGCAGTCGCAGCGGCAGGGCGAGCGAGTCGATCAGCGCAAGAATCTCCTCGCCGCTTCGGCGGCGAATGCCCTCCGGCAGCTCGGGGATGCAGGCCAGCTGCTCGGCGGTGCGCGGCACGCTGCTGACGATGTCGCGCAGCACCTGGTCGGGCAGTATCCAGTTACGTGGCCGATCGGCAGTGATGGCCCGATGCTCGCGCCATGCAGCCAGGGCCTGCGCCAGACTGCGACGCGCCTCATCGAGATCCCCGATCCCCTTGAGGCGACGCCAGGCCTCCTCCGGCACGACCTGGAAGGAGCGGTCGCCATTGAGCTGCGCCATTTCCTCTTCGAACCAGCTCCAGCGCCCCAGCTCCACCAGGCGCTGCTGCAGGCGCGCTGCGAGCTCGGGCAGATAGCGCACATCGTCGAGCGCGTACTCGATCTGCGCCGCGGTCAGCGGCCGGCGCGACCAATCGGTGCGGGTCTGGCTCTTGTGCAGGCTTCTGCCCAGTATTGTCTGCGTGAGATCGGCATAGCCGATCTGCGCGGGCAGGCCGGCCAGCGCAGCGGCGATCTGAGTATCGAATACCCCGTCGAGCCCACCGCTCAGCGGCCAGAGCACCTCGAGGTCCTGACGCGCGGCGTGCACGATCTTGCGTGTTGCCCCCGAGCGCATGACCGGCCGCAGTCCCGACAGATCCGTGAGCGCCAGCGTATCGATGCAGACCGCCTGCCCGGGCCAGCACAGTTGCAGCAGGCACAACTGGGCGAAGTAGGTGCGCTCGCGCATGAACTCGGTGTCGAGTCCCAGTTCGCGCTGCTCCTGCAGCTGCCCGCACAACTGCGCAAAGGCCTGCGGCTCGCTGATAATCCCCGGCATGACGGATCTGTTCACCCTGGCGCGCGTGTATCTGGATATCGCGCTGTGGCGGCGCGGCCCGCAGGACCTGCCGGCGGTGGGCATTTTACTGCCTCTGACGATCGGCGCTTATGTGTTCATCAGCATTGCGCTCGGCGAGGCGTTGCCGGCGTTGCGCGCGGGCTGGGCGCCGCAGGTGCTCGCCGATACCGCCTTCGTCGCGCTGTGGTACTGGGCGGTGCTCGCGCTGGCGCGGCGGCGCGAGCGCTACGTGCAGACGGCGGCGGCGCTGTTTGGCTTGCAGTGCGTAATCGCGGCGCCCAGTATCCTGTCGGCATGGCTGTTGCAGCGTTTCGCTCACAATCCGCCCTGGCTGGCCGTGAGCTATGTCTGCGCGATTCTCGTGCTGGTGTGGACCGTGGCGGCAATCGGTCACGTTCTGCGCGCCGCACTGGAGCGCTCGTTGACGTTCTGCGTGATACTGGCGTTCACGCAGATGCTGGTCGAGGAACTGGTGTTCCTCACGCTGTTTGCCACGCGGCACTGATACGCTAGCTTCCGATGCATATCCATATCCTGGGCGTCTGCGGCACTTTCATGGGCGGCATCGCCGCGCTGGCACGCGCGGCGGGTCATCGCGTCTCGGGCAGCGACCGCAATGTGTATCCGCCCATGAGCAACCAGCTCGCGGCGCTCGGCATCGAGCTGCACGAGGGCTATGACTCCGGCCAGCTCGCCGTCCGCCCCGATCTGCTGCTGGTAGGCAATGTGATGACGCGGGGTATGCCGGTGATCGAGGCGATGCTCGACCGCGGCCTGCCGTACGCGTCGGGCCCGGAGTGGCTCTCGCGCGAGATGCTGCGCGAGCGCTGGGTGCTGGCGGTCGCCGGTACCCATGGCAAGACCACGACCAGCAGTCTGATCAGCTGGATCCTGGAGGATGCGGGGCGTGAGCCCGGCTTCCTGATCGGCGGGGTGCCGGCGAACTTCGGCATCAGCGCGCGCCTCGGCGGCGCGCCGCTGTTCGTCATCGAGGCCGATGAGTACGACACGGCCTTCTTCGACAAGCGTGCGAAGTTCGTTCACTACCATCCTCGCACGCTGGTGCTAAACAACCTGGAATACGACCACGCGGACATCTACCCCGATCTGGGCGCGATCGAGCGGCAGTTCCAGCACCTGCTGCGCACCGTGCCCGGCAGCGGCCGCATAGTTTCCCACGCCGCGGACGAGAGCCTGGAACGCGTTCTGGCCGCGGGCTGCTGGACGCCGGTCGAGCGCTTCGGGGCCGCGACTGGACCGGGTGAGGCGCCGCCGTGGAGCCTCGCCAGCGAGCCGCAGAGTGACTTCTCGCGTTTCCAGGTGCTGCAGGGGGGCAGCGTCGTGGGCGAGGTCAACTGGCAGCTGATCGGCGCGCACAATGCCCACAATGCCCTCGCAGCGCTGGCAGCGGCGCATCATGCCGGCGTGCCGGTGCAGGCCGCGATCCGCTCGCTGTCGAGTTTCAAGGGCGTTGCGCGCCGCATGCAGCTCGCGGGCGAGGCCGCGGGCGTGCGCATTTATGACGATTTCGCCCATCACCCCACGGCCATTGCCACGACGCTGCAGGGTCTGCGTCGCCGCGTCGGCAGCGCACGCATCCTCGCCGTGCTCGAGCCGCGCTCGGCGACCATGCGTCTGGGTGTGCATCGCGAGACGCTCGGCGCATCGCTTGCCGGCGCCGATGAGGTCTGGCTCTATGCCCCGAGTGATCTGGGTTGGGATGCGCGCGCGGCCGTGGCGTCCCTGGGTGCGCGCGCCCACGTGGCCGCCCAGCTCGAGGAGCTGCTGGCCGGGCTGCTCGGCAGCATCCAGCGCGGCGATCAGGTGCTGATCATGAGCAACGGCGGCTTTGGCGGTTTGCACCAGCGGCTGCTGCAGGCCCTCGCTCAGCGGCCGACGCCGCGATCGGCCGGCGAGGCCACGCGTGTCGGTGGGGCCTGAGCAGTCCGATCACGACACCGGCGCCTTCGCGGCGCACGATCTGGCGCTGTTCCCACTGGGCGGGGTGCTGCTGCCCGGGGGTCTGCTGCCGCTGCGCATCTTCGAGGCACGCTACGTGGATCTCATCGGTCGCTGCATGCGCGGGAACGAAGCCTTTGGCGTGGTGCTGATCACGAGCGGCAGTGACACCGAGAGCAGCGTGGGCGTCGCCGGCGTTGGCACCTCTGCACGCATCATCGACTTTCAGCCCATGCCCGACGGACTGCTCGGGGTGCTGTGCCGTGGTGAGCGGCGCTTCCGCATCCTGACGCGCAGCCAGCAGGCAAACGGGCTGAACCTGGCGCGTGTGCAGTGGCTGCCCGAACCGGCGCCGAGCCCTCCGGCGCCGCAGTTTGCACCGCTGGTGTCGGCGCTGCGCAAGGCCATGGGGAGCCTGGTCAACTCGCAGCGCTTCTTCGAGCCGCACTATGAGGATGCCGGCTGGGTCAGCCATCGGCTGGCCGAGCTGCTGCCGCTCGAGCCTGCGCTGGTGCAGAGATTGCTGGAGCTCGATGAGCCCGGGACGCGGCTGCAGCTGCTCGCGCCGCTGCTTCGGCAGGACATGCTGCGCTAATGCCCAGGCGCTGAGGTCAGGCAGAGGCCGCCAGCGGCGCGCCGAGGGCGCCCGCCGCTTCCACCCAGACCAGTTCGGTCGCCAGCGTGCCGTCCGCGCGCAGGTTCAGCAGCCGATAGGCCGGCGGCCGCGTGTCGATCGCAAACTCGCTCGAGAGTGGCAGAAACTGTGCGCCGGTGGAGGGCGTGCCAAGCAGCCGCACCCCCTGCCAGTGTGAGTCAAAGGACTGATGCACATGGCCCCAGCTGATCGCGCGTACCGTGGGGTAGCGCTCGAGCAGGGCCAGCAGCTCGGCGGCATTGGTAAGCCCGAGCGCGTCCAGCCAGCGGCTGGCCATCGGCACCGGTTGATGATGCAGGCAGACCATGACGTGGCGATCCGTCGTCTCCAGCGCCTCGCGCAGCCGCCGCAGCTCGGAGCCGGCCAGATGGCCGGAGGCGCGTCCCGGCACACTGCTGTCGAGCAGCACCAGCCGCCAGCGTCCCAGATCGACATGGCCGCCGACCTGGAAGGGCGCTCGCGCCAGCGCGCTGCGCAGCGCCCGCGCGTCGTCATGATTGCCGGGAAGGCAGTAGACCGGCAGGCCCACTGCAGCGGTGAGGCGCTCGAAGTGCGCATAGCCGCCCGGCTCGTCGTTGACGATATCCCCGGTGCACAGCAGGCCGGCGAGCCCGCGGCGATACGCGAGCGCATGCGCGAGCACGCGCTGCAGGCTCGCCAGGGTATTCACACCGCGCAGCCGGCCGTTCGGGTCGGCAAACAGATGCGGGTCGGAGATCTGCAGCAGTCGCACGTCGTCGTTCATGCGGGCATGGTACCTGCGCCGCGCGCGCCCGCCAGTGATGCCCTTCAAACGCTGCAGCATGGAGCACGACGCTTCGGGTGACGCAGGCCGCAGATTCGGCCAGGGGCAGTGCCGAGATGTTAAACGTGCCGCTCGCGTTTCGGCATGCAGCGCACTGTCGGAAAATGCCGACGCAATTCTGTCGCTTGGAGCGCGTGACGCCTGCACGCCGGCATCGCCGGGCCGCCGCGTGCCGCGCGGGGATGGAACGGATCTGCCGGGCTGGTTTGCCCGCCGGGCGCCGGCTGGTAGACAATGCGCGCCCCCGACTTTCTCGCCCATTGCAGCCGACGGGAGTCCATCCCCATGCCCACGCCCACGGCGCCTGTCCCGACGCGACGCGAACTCGCCAATGTTCTGCGCGTGCTCGCCATGGATGCAGTCCAGCAGGCCAACTCCGGCCATGCCGGGGCGCCGATGGGCATGGCGGACATCGCCGAGGTGCTCTGGCGTGACTTTCTCAAGCACAACCCGGCCAATCCGCGCTGGTGGGACCGTGACCGCTTCATTCTTTCGAACGGTCACGCCTGCATGCTGCTCTACGGGCTCTTGCATCTGACCGGCTATCCGGTCGGCATGGACGAGATCCGCAACTTCCGTCAGCTCGGCTCGCGCCTGGCAGGACATCCCGAGCACGATCCGGCCATCGGCATCGAGACGACCTCCGGGCCACTCGGTCAGGGTCTGGGCAACTCGGTCGGCTTTGCGCTGGCCGAGAAGATGCTGGCCGCACAGTTCAATCGCGACGGGCTCGCCATCGTGGATCACTACACCTATGTCTTCATGGGTGATGGGGACCTGATGGAAGGCATCTCCCACGAGGCCTGCTCGCTCGCCGGCACACTCAAGCTCGGCAAGCTCATCGGTTTCTACGACGACAATGGCATCTCCATCGACGGCAAGGTCGCGGCCTGGTTTGCCGACGACACGCCGCGGCGCTTCGAGGCCTACGGCTGGCACGTGCAGCGGGTCGACGGCATGGACGATGAGGCCGTGGCGGCGGCAATCCGGGCGGCCCAGGCCGAGACCGAGCGACCCTCGCTGATCTGCTGCAAGACCGTGATCGGCTGGGGTGCGCCGACCAAGGCGGGCACCAAGGCCGCGCACAGCGATGCGCTGGGTGTCGAGGAGGTCGCCGGGGCGAAGAAGTTCATGGGCTGGACGGCCCCGCCGTTCGAGGTGCCGGCGGCGCTGCGCGCCGCGTGGAATCACGAGCAGGCCGGCCGGGCGGCCGAGGCGCGCTGGCAGGAGCTGTTCGCGCGCTACCGCCGGCAGTACCCGGATCTGGCCGCGGAGTTCGAGCGACGCATGCAGCAGTCGCTGCCGGCCGATTGGCTGCAGCAGGCGCAGGCGGCGCTCGCGGCCGCCGGCAAGGTGGGCGATGCCCAGGCGACGCGCAAGTCCTCCAAGCTGGTGCTGGATGTGCTCGCCAAGTCGCTGCCGGAGCTGTTCGGTGGCTCGGCGGATCTGACCACCTCGAACGAGACCTGGAACGAGAGCTCGCGCGCGCTCGCTCCGGGAGACTTCAGTGGCAACTACCTGCACTACGGCGTGCGCGAGTTCGGCATGACCGCGGCCATGAATGGCCTGGCGCTGCATGGGGGCTTCATTCCCTATGGCGGCACATTCCTCACCTTCTCGGACTACGCGCGCAACGCCGTGCGCATGGCGGCGCTGATGCATCAGCGCGTCATTCTTGTCTACAGTCACGATTCGATCGGCCTGGGTGAGGACGGTCCCACGCATCAACCGATCGAGCAGCTCAACAGTCTGCGCGTCATGCCGAATCTGACGCTCTGGCGCCCGGCCGATGCGGTCGAAACCGCGGTGGCCTGGTGTTCAGCCATCGAGCACGACAGCGGCCCTACGGCGCTGGCGCTCTCGCGTCAGGGCGTGCCGCCACTGGCGCGCGATGCGGCGGCGCTCGAGGGCATCCGTCGCGGTGGCTACGTGCTGCTGGACTGTCAGGGCACTGCCGAATGCATCGTCATCGCCACCGGCTCGGAGGTCGCGCTCGCGCTGGAGGCCGTCAAGGCCGCCCAGGCGGCCGGCCGCCGCGTGCGTCTGGTGTCCATGCCCTGCACGCAGCTGTTCGACGCGCAGGAGCCGGCCTGGCGCGAGGCGGTGCTGCCGGCAGCGGTGAGGGCGCGTATCGCAGTGGAAGCGGGCAGTACGGCGCTCTGGTGGCGCTACGTCGGCCTCGCCGGTCGCGTCATCGGCATCGATCACTTCGGTGCCTCCGGCAAGGGACCGGATGTGTTCAAAAAATTCGGCTTCACGGCACAGCACGTGAGGCAGACGATCGACGAGCTGGTTGCGGCTCGGTGATGACGGTAGCGTCGACGACAGCGTCAAGGAGCGCAGCGCCATGAGTTTGAAGGTGGGAATCAATGGCTACGGCCGCATCGGCCGCAACGTCCTGCGGGCCCTCTACGAGGGGCAGTCCCGCGGGCAATTGCAGATCGTGGCCATCAATGACCTCGCCGATGCCGCGACCAATGCGCACCTGACGCGCTACGACACGGCTCACGGCCGCTTCGGTCATGAGGTGCGCGTCGACGGGGATGCCATGATCGTCGACGGCGATCGCATCCAGGTGCTGGCCGAGCGCGACCCGGCGAAGCTGCCGTGGACGCGGCTCGGAGTGGAGATGGTGCTCGAGTGCACGGGCCTGTTCACCAGCAAGGCCAAGGCCGCCAAACACCTGGAGGGCGGTGCCCGCAAGGTGCTCATCTCCGCGCCGGGCGGCGATGATGTGGATGCCACCATCGTCTACGGCGTCAATGACAAGGTGCTGCGCGCCTCGCACACGGTGGTGTCCAACGCCTCCTGCACGACCAATTGCCTGGTGCCGCTGGCCAAGGTGCTGCACGATGGCATCGGCATCGTCGCGGGGCTCATGACCACGGTGCATGCCTACACCAACGACCAGGTGCTCACCGACGTCTATCACAAGGATGTGCGCCGCGCGCGCTCGGCCACGCATTCGATGATTCCGACCAAGACCGGCGCGGCCGCCGCGGTCGGCCTGGTGCTGCCCGAGCTGCAGGGCAAATTCGACGGCTTCTCGGTGCGGGTGCCGACCATCAACGTCTCGCTGGTGGATCTGACCTTCACCCCGCGACGGCCGACCAGCGTCAAGGAGGTCAACGATCTGCTGCGTGCCGCCGCCAGTGGACCACTGCGCCACATCCTCGCCTATACCGATGAGCCGCTGGTCTCGGTGGATTACAACCACAATCCGCATTCGAGCATCTACGATGCGACCATGACCCGCATCATCGATGGCAACCTGGTGAAGGTGTGCGCGTGGTACGACAACGAGTGGGGCTTCTCCAATCGCATGATCGACACGGCGCTTGCGTGGTCGCGCGCGCCGGCCTAGCGTGAGGTCGATCTGGCTGATGGCTGGCGAGTGCCGGCCGATGTGCACGAGGAGGTATCGCGCATGAAGCTGTTGCGCATGACGGATCTGGATCTGAGCGCCAAGCGCGTGCTGATCCGCGAGGACCTGAACGTGCCGGTCGAGGAGGGCGTGATCACCAGCGATGCACGCATCCGCGCGGCGCTGCCCACGCTGCGCCTGGCGCTCGAGCAGGGCGCGCGCGTCATCGTGCTCTCGCACCTGGGACGACCGCAGGAGGGCAAACCTGAGCCGCAATACTCGCTTGCGCCGGTGGCGGCACGGCTCTCGGAGCTGCTCGGGCGGCCGGTGCCGCTGATCAGCAACTGGCTCGACGGCGTCGATTGCGCGCCCGGCAGCGCGGTGCTGTGCGAGAACGTACGCTTCAACGTCGGTGAGAAGAAGGACCAGGAGGCCCTGGCGCGGCGCATGGCCGGCCTCTGCGACGTGTTCGTGATGGACGCCTTCGCCACCGCGCATCGTGCCGAGGCGAGCACCCACGGGGTCGCGCGCTTCGCACCGATTGCCTGTGCCGGTCCGCTGCTGGTGACCGAGCTCGAGGCGCTCGAGCGTGCGCTGGCGCACCCGGCGCCTCCCACGGTTGCCATTGTCGCCGGCTCCAAGGTCTCCACCAAGCTCACGGTGCTCGAGGCGCTGCTCGAGAAGGTCGACAAGCTCATCGTCGGCGGCGGCATCGCCAACACCTTCCTGGCCGCGCGCGGAGTGAAAGTGGGCCGCTCGCTCTACGAGCGCGACATGCTCGATATCGCCGCAAAGCTGCTGGCGCGCGCGAGCGAGCGCGGCACGGAGATCCCGCTGCCGGTGGACGTGGTGGTCGCGCGCGAGCGCGCCGCCACTGCACACGCGGATGTGCGCGAGGTCGGTCGCGTGGCCGCCGATGAGATGATCCTGGATATCGGGCCGGACACGGCCGAGCAGTTCTGTGAGCTGCTCGAGTCGGCCGCGACCATCATCTGGAACGGTCCGGTGGGCGTATTCGAGTTCGATCAGTTCGGCGAGGGCACGCGCGCCATCGCCAATGCCATCGCGCGCAGCAAGGCATTCTCCCTGGCCGGCGGCGGCGATACGCTCGCGGCGATCGAGAAATACGGAGTGGAAGACGGCATCTCCTACATCTCCACCGGTGGAGGGGCCTTTCTCGAGTTCGTCGAAGGCAAGCCCCTGCCGGCCGTGACGGTGCTCGAGCAGCGCGCCTCCCCGACCTCATCGGCGGCCTGAGTCATCATGGATACACAGCGGCGAACCAAGATCGTGGCAACGCTCGGGCCGGCCACCGATGAGCCCGGCGTTCTCACCGGCATGGTGCGCGCCGGGCTGGACGTGGCCCGGCTGAATTTTTCGCACGGCACGCGCGAACAGCAGACCAGGCGCGTGGAGCTCTTGCGCCAGGCTGCGCGCGACAACGACCGCTACGTCGGCATTCTCGCCGATCTGGCGGGTCCGAAGATCCGCATCGAGAGTTTTCGCACCGGCAAGGTGCAGCTGGCCGAAGGCGCACCCTTCGCACTGGACACGGCGCTGGATCCCGCCGCCGGCAACGAGACCGAGGTGGGCTGTGCCTACACCAACCTGCCCGCCGATGTGCACCCGGGCGACACGCTGCTGCTGTCGGACGGCCAGATCGTCCTGGAGGCCGAAAAGGTGCATGGCACGCGCATCGAATGCGTGGTGCGCGCCGGTGGGGAGCTCTCCAACAGGAAAGGAGTCAATCGCCAGGGAGGGGGTATCTCCGCCCCGGCGTTGACCGAGAAGGATCTGGAGGACATCCGCCTCGCCGCGGAGCTGCAGGTGGATTACCTGGCGGTGTCGTTCGCTCGCGATGCGGACGATATGCGGCGCGCTCAATCGGAGCTGCGACGCTGGCGCGGTGAGGCGCGCGTGGTCGCCAAGGTCGAGCGTCACGAGGCGCTCGACAATCTTGCCGGCATCCTCTCGGTCAGCGACGCCGTCATGGTGGCGCGCGGGGATCTGGGCGTGGAGGTCGGCTATGCGGAGCTGACCGGTCTGCAAAAGACCATCATCCACCAGTCGCTGGCGCGCAATCGTGTGGTCATCACGGCGACGCAGATGATGGAGTCGATGATTCAGAGTCCCATCCCCACGCGCGCGGAGGTCAGCGACGTGGCCAACGCGGTGCTGGATGGCACCGATGCGGTGATGCTCTCGGCCGAGACCGCCGCGGGGCGCTATCCGGTCAAGGCCGTGCAGGCGATGGCCGAGGTGATCCGCGGCGCGGAGAAATACCAGCTCGGCACGTTTCGCCGCATGTCGCGTGCCGAGGAGGAGTTCGGCAACACCGAGGAGGCCATCGCGCGCGCGGTGATCTACACCGCCAACCATATGCGCGTGCGCGCAGTGGTCGCGCTGACCGAGTCGGGCATGACGCCGCTGTGGATGTCGCGCATCCGCTCGGACATGCCGATCTATGCCTTCACCCGTCATGAGAGCACCCGCCGGCGTGTGACGCTGTACCGTGGGGTCTACGCGGTGCCGTTCGATATCGTGCATACCGAGACCGCCCGGATCTACAGCGCGATCTTCGACCGCCTGCTCGAGCTTGGGCTGGTGGAGATCAACGACCTCGTGATCCTCACCAAGGGCGAGCTGACCGGCGTTTCCGGCGGCACCAACTCCATGCAGATCCTGCGCGTCATCAAGTATTGACGGGATTGTCCCGTACCGAATTGAGAGCCGCATATATGCGGCGTTAAGGCGGACTTGGCTATCATGCCTGCATGGCCGAAGAAGCCGTGGCCCGCCTGCGTTCCGCACCCGTTACGACGGTCGGGCTCATATTGCCCGGCGGCGGGGCACGAGCCGCCTATCAGGTCGGCGCGCTGAAGGCCATCGCCGAGTTGCTGCCGGGCGCGGCCAATCCCTTTCCCGTCATCGTCGGCACCTCTGCCGGCGCGGTGGCGGCCGCCGTGCTTGCCGCGGGTGCCTATCGCTGGCGCCGCGCCATCGCCGCGCTCGAGCAGGTGTGGGCGTCCTTTCACGTGCATCACGTATTCCGGGTCGATCCCCTGAGCACACTGCGCGCCGGGTCACAGTGGCTGCTGTCACTGGTGACCGGCGGCGTACTGGCACGCCCGCCGCTGGCGTTATTCGACAACACCCCGCTGCGCGAGCTGCTTACGCGCAGCATCGATTGGCGCAACCTGCAGCGCAGCATCGAGCGGCGCGATCTGCGGGCGCTGGCGCTTTGCGCCACGAACTACACCACAGCCTCCTCCGTGGCGTTCTTCCAGGGCGCCAGTGATATTGCCGGGTGGGTTCGTCAGCAGCGTGTCGGACGTCCCACTCAGCTGACGCTCGATCACGTCATGGCCAGTCTCGGCGTGCCGTTTCTGTTCCCGCCGGTGTGGCTCGCCGATGGCTTCTATGGTGATGGCGCGCAGCGCCAGCTCTGGCCACTCAGCCCCGCGATCCATCTGGGCGCCGACCGGCTGCTGGTGATCGGAGTGCGCGCCGAGCAGGGCGGCGGCGTGACACATCAGCTCGACAGCAGCGCCGCCCCCACGCCCGGACAGCTGTTTGGGTACATGCTCGACACGCTGTTCATGGACCAGGTGTACGCGAACATCGAGCATGTCCAGCAGCTCAACCAGGTCGTGGAAGTGGCCCCCAGCGCGGTCCCCGGCATGCACAAGATCGCCACCATGGTGCTCGCGCCGAGCGCGGATCTGGGCGACATCGCCGCCTGGCACGCGCGCAGCCTGCCGCGCAGCCTGCGGGCACTGCTGCACGTGGCCGGTGCCCGCGGCAGCGGAGGCGCGCAGCTGGCGAGCTACCTGCTGTTCGAGCAGGGCTTCACGCGCGAGCTGATCGAGCTCGGCTACCGCGATGCGCTGCGCCGGCGCGATGACCTCGAGGCATTCCTCGGCGGCTCACCGCTTGCCGCCACCTCGCTGGTGCCGGCACTGCACCTGGTCTCCACCGAAGAGGAGCGGCTCAGCCCGGCCACCTGAGACGGCCGGAGGCGCCCGCCCGCGCGGCGCACGCGCCCGTACGCGCCCGTACGCGCACACCCCAAAGGTGGCCTTCCGCCGAGCGCCTTGCGAGAATGGTGTGTCGTTACGCCGATAGTTGAACGAGAGCACCATGGAAGACGACCTCAAAAAGGCAGCACTTGATTACCACCGGTTGCCCGTTCCCGGAAAAATCTCGTTGGCCCCGACCAAGCCGCTGGTCAATCAGCGCGATCTGTCCCTCGCCTACTCGCCGGGGGTTGCCTGCGCGAGTCTGGCGATTGCGGAGAACCCGCTCGAGGCTGCCAATCTCACCGCACGTGCCAATCTGGTTGCCGTGATCACCAACGGTACTGCGGTTCTGGGCCTGGGCAACATCGGTGCGCTGGCAGGCAAGCCGGTCATGGAAGGCAAGGGGTGCCTGTTCAAGAAATTCGCCGGTATCGACGTCTTCGACATCGAGATCAATGAGTCCGATCCGGACCGGCTGGTGGAGGTCATCGCGGCGCTCGAGCCGACGTTTGGCGGGATCAACCTGGAGGATATCAAGGCGCCCGAGTGCTTCTACATCGAGCGCAAGCTGCGCGAGCGCATGAAGATCCCGGTGTTTCACGACGATCAGCACGGCACGGCCATCATCGTGGCGGCCGCGGTGCTCAATGGTCTGACCGTGGTCGGCAAGGACATCGCCAAGGTGCGCATCGCGGTCTCGGGCGCGGGCGCCGCGGCCATCGCCTGCCTGGACCTGCTGCTGGCGCTGGGCCTGGCGCGCGAGAACGTGTTCGTGGCCGACAGCCACGGCGTGCTGCACGCGGAGCGGCCCAATCTCGACGCCAACAAGCGTCGCTACGCCCAGCAGACCCCGGCGCGCACGCTGGCAGACATCGTGCAGGACGCGGACATCTTCCTCGGTCTCTCGGTACGCGATCAGCTCACGCCCGACATGGTGCGCTCCATGGCCGAACGACCGCTGATCCTGGCGCTGGCCAATCCGGATCCCGAGATCCGTCCCGAGCTGGCCAAGGAAGCGCGGCCTGACTGCATCATCTGCACCGGCCGCTCCGACTACCCGAATCAGGTCAACAACTCGCTCTGCTTTCCGTTCCTGTTCCGCGGCGCGCTCGATGTGGGCGCCACGCGCGTCAATCAGGAAATGATGCTCGCCTGCGTGCACGCACTGGCCGAGCTGGCGCGTGCCGAGCAGTCGGACATCGTTGCCGCGGCGTATGGCGCGGATTCGGGACTGAGCTTTGGCCCCGATTTTCTCATCCCGCGACCCTTCGACCCGCGCCTGATCACGCGGGTGGCGCCCGCGGTGGCGCAGGCCGCCATGGACAGCGGCGTGGCGACGCTGCCGATCGCCGACATGGCCGCCTACCGCCGCCGCCTGACGCAGTTCGTGTACGAGACCGCCTCGGTCATGCAGCCGGTGTTCCTGGCCGCCAAGCGCAAGCCCAAACGCGTGGTGTTCTGCGAGGCCGAAGAGCCACGCGTGCTGCAGGCGGTGCAGGTGGTCGTCGATGAGGGGCTGGCCCATCCGATCCTGGTCGGACGCACCGAGCTCATCGCCGCGCGCATAGAGAAGCTCGGCCTGCGCCTGAAGCTCGGCAAGAACTGCGAGGGCGTCAATATCCTCTCGGATCCGCGCTTTCGCGACTGCTGGACCGAATACCACCGCCTGACCTGCCGTCAGGGCGTCTCCAAGGATCTGGCCCAGGAGCAGATGCGCAGTCGTCCGACACTGATCGGCGCGATGCTGCTGCGACGGGAAGAAGCCGATGCCATGCTGTGTGGCACGGTCGGGGACTATCTGGATCATCTCGAATATATCCGCCGTGTCATCGGACTGCGTCCCGCCGCCACCGTGTTCGCAGCCATGCACCTGATGGTGCTGCCGGATCGGCAGATCTTCGTCTGCGACACGCACGTCAATGAGGATCCCACGGCGGCACAGATCGCCGAGATCACGCTGCTGGCGGCCGATCAGGTGCGTCACTTCGGCATGACCCCGAGCGTTGCGCTGCTGTCGCATTCGAGCTTCGGCAGCGCCACCGGGCCCAGCGCGCGCAAGATGCGCGAAGCGCTCGAGCTGGTCGTGGCCCGGGCGCCGAATCTGGCGGTCGAGGGCGAGATGCGCGCGGACATGGCGCTCTCGGCGGTGATCCGTCAGAACGAGTTCCCCGATTCGCGCCTGCGCAGCAATGCCAACCTGCTGATCATGCCGAACGTCGATGCCGCCAACATCACCTTCAATGCAATGCGCATCGCCGCCGGCGGCGGGGTGGGAGTTGCCACGGTGGGCGGCATCCTGCTCGGCGCGGCTCGCCCGGCACACATCATGACGCCCTCGGCAACCGTACGGCGCATCGTCGACATGACGGCCTTCGCCGTCGCCGAGGCCGGCGCACAGCGGCGCAGCGCACGCGCGGCCACCTATGCCGTGCCGGCCTTGAGTCGCGTGCCGAGCGTCGGCTAGTCGCGGCCGGCCGATCTCGCGCGCGCGCATGGCGAAATCGCCGGCCAGGCCGCCCTCGAATGCGGCGCTCGTGTTCAGCACCGGTGTGGGACGCATCTGCCCGGGTTGCCGTCGGCCGGCGGCGGACTGCGTCTGCCGCAGCGCCAGCGGCGCAGCCGCCGGTGCGCGCGCCGGTGCACCCGTGCGGGTCAGCCGCCAGACGCAGGGGCGCGCCGGCCGTGGCGTGACCGTCATCAGCGGCTTGCCGCTCAGCGCCGAGGAGCTCGAGCAGCTCGCCGGGGAGCTCAAGCGTCGCTGCGGCAGCGGCGGCACGGTGCGCGAGGGCAGCATCGAGATCCAGGGAGAGCATCGCGACACACTGGTGGCCGAGCTCGCACGGCGCGGCATCACGGCCAAGCGCGCTGGCGGTTAGGGAGCCTCAGCTGGTTTTCGCGGCCTCGGGCGCGGGGGCTGCGGCGGGCGCGCGCAGCACCTTCACGGCATCCGGCAGCGTCGAGTGGCGCACGGCGACCTGCGGCCAGCGCGCGGCGATGCGCTCGGCGAGGCGCTCGGCGATGAACACCGAGCGGTGCTGGCCGCCGGTACAGCCAATGGCCACGGTGAGATAGCGGCGGTTGGCCGCCTGGTGCTCGGGGATGCGCGCCTCGATGAACTGCGCCACCTGGTCGATGAATTCGGCCACACCGGACTGTGCCTCGAGAAACCTGACGACGGCTTCATCGCGTCCGGTGAGCGGCCGCAGCGAGGGCTCCCAGTAGGGATTGGGCAGCGAGCGGGCATCGAACACGAAATCGGCATCGCCGGGGATGCCGTTCTTGAAGCCGAAGGACTCGAACAGGATCGACATGCGATCGCGCGGGCGCCGGCCGATGCGCCGGCTGATGATCTCGCGCAGCTCGTGCACGCTCAGGCGCGAGGTGTCGATGACCAGATCCGCTGCATTGATGACCGGCTCGAGCAGCCGCCGCTCCTGCTGAATGGCCTCCTGCAGGTCGGCTCCCTGGCGGCTGAGCGGATGCTTGCGGCGCGTCTCGGCGAAGCGGCGCAGCAGCTCCTCATCGCTGGCCACCAGGAAGATCAGCTCGCAGTTGATGCCGCTGCGCTTGAGCTCGGCGATGAGCGTCGGCACGGTGCCAAGATCCGCATCGGGATTGCGCGCATCGAGGCCGATGGCGGTGAGCTGATAGACATCCGAGCCGCTGCGCACGGTGTGCGCGATGAATGATTGCAGCAGCGTCGCCGGAATGTTGTCGACGCAGTAGTACTCGAGATCTTCGAGTGCGTGCAGTGCGACACTCTTGCCCGAGCCGGAGAGGCCACTGAGGAAGATCAGGCGCACGGCGGCCCGCAGGGCACGTGCGCCATGATGTCCGGACTACAGGCGAGCGGTTTTTTGTGCCTGCGCGGCATGGTGGTCGGTCAGCTTTTCCTTGTGCTTGCGCACGCGCCGTTCGAGCTTGTCGGCCAGCGCGTCGATCGCGGCATACATATCCCCGTCGGTGGCGAGCGCATGCAGGCTCTCACCGCGCACGCGCAGCGTTGCCTCGGCCTTGTGCTCGAGCTTGTCGACGGTCAACACGATATGAGTATCGATCACCTGATCGAAGTGGCGCGCCACGCGCGCCAGGCGCTTTTCCACGTAACTGCCAAGGGCCGGCGTAACTTCGATGTGATGACCCGTGATACTCATTTGCATGATGGATCTCCTTCTCGATAGGTTCTTTCCGATCATTTGCCGTTGCCGCGTCGCCGTTCGTTGGACGGGGCAAGGCCCATCGTTTCGCGATACTTGGCGACCGTGCGGCGCGCGACCAAGATGCCCTCGCCCGAGAGGATCTCGGCGATGCGACTGTCGGACAGGGGCGCGGTGTGGTCTTCCTCGCGGATGAGCTTGCGGATCTTGGCGCGAATCGCCGTCGAGGAGGTGCCCGAGCCGTCGCTGCCCTCGACCTGCGAGGAGAAGAAGTAGCGCAGCTCGAATACCCCGCGCGGGGTGTGCATGTATTTGCCCGAGGTGACACGTGATACGGTCGACTCGTGCATGCTGATGGCATCGGCGATGTCGCGCAGGATCATCGGCCGCATGAATTCCTCACCGCGCTCGAGAAATTCGGTCTGCCGCTCGACGATCGAGCGCGCCACCTTGGTCAGCGTGTCGTTGCGGATCTCCAGGCTCTTGAGCAGCCAGCGCGCCTCCTGCAGCTGCGCACGCATGCTCGCATGGCTGGCGCTGCGGCCGACGAGGCTCGCGTAGGACTGGTTCAGACGCACGCGCGGCAGCGTTGCGGCGTTGATCTCCACCGACCAGCCGCGCGGCGTGCGTCGTACGAACACGTCCGGAACCACGTACTCGGCCGACGCACCGCTGACGGCCGAGCCCGGACGCGGATTGCAGCTGCGCACCAGCGCCACGGCGGTGTCGAGCTCGCCGTCGGAGGTCTTGAGCTCGCGGCGCAGCGCCGTGAGCTCGCGCTCGGCAAGCAGCGAGAGGTGGCTGCGCGCGATCGCCTTGGCGAGCGACAGCCCCGGGGTGGCGGATTCGAGCTGCTCGAGCTGCAGCAGCAGGCATTCGCTGAGCGAGCGGGCGCCGACGCCTGCCGGATCGAACAGCTGCACGATGCTGAGCACCTGCTCGACTTCCTCGACGCTCGGATCGATCTCGGGCTTGAGGCTCGCTCCGATGACGTCCAGGGGCTCGCTGAGGTAGCCGTCATCGTTGATGGCGTCGATGATCGCGCGGCCGATCGCAAGCTCGCGGGCCGCCAGATGCGCCAGCTCCAGCTGCCAGAGCAGGTGATCGCGCAGCGACTGACCGCTGGCATCGGCAAATTCCTGCTGCCGATCCTCATCACCGCCGTCGCCCCCGCTCCAGGGATTTTCGGCCGCGCCCACGGGCTGATCGGCCCAGCTCTCATCGACCACCTCGACCTGCGAATCCTCGGGCGGGGCCGCGGTTTCCGGGGCCGTCTCGGTGCTCGGCAGGTTCTCGTAGGTGCCGCTCTCGGCATCCTCATCCTGCTCGAGCATGACGTTGGACTCGAGCAGCTCGCGGATATGAGCCTGCAGTTCGATGGTCGGCAGTTGCAAGAGGCGAATGGCCTGTTGCAGCTGCGGCGTCATCGTCAGCTGCTGTCCGAGTTTCAGTTGTAGCGAGGGCTTGAGCATGAATCGTGCCGGAGAGCCTCCTGCGGCGTCTGGGCGAGGACAGGGGTCCTCGAACAACCCGCTGAAAAATAAGGATTATCCGGCTCAACCACTCCGTTAGAGGCGGAACGACTGACCCAAGTACACCTCACGGACTTGGGGGTTGGCAAGGACTTGCTCAGCGGAACCGGAAGCGATGACCACACCGCGGTCCACGATGTAGGCCCGACCGCACACGCCGAGGGTTTCGCGCACGTTGTGGTCGGTGATCAGCACACCGATGCCGCGTGCGGCCAGCTCGCGAATGATGCGCTGGATGTCGAGCACCGAGAGCGGATCGACGCCGGCGAAGGGCTCATCGAGCAGAATGAAGCGCGGCTCGGCCGCAAGCGCCCGTGCGATCTCCACGCGCCGGCGCTCCCCGCCCGACAGCGCGATACCGCGGGTATCGCGCACGTGGCTGACGCGCAGCTCCTCGAGCAGTTCCTCCAGGCGCTGCTCGCGCCCCGCGCGATCGAGCTCACGGCGCAGCTCCAGGATCGCGAGGATGTTGTCCGCCACCGAGAGCTTGCGGAACACCGACGCTTCCTGCGGCAGATAGCCGATGCCCAGGCGCGCGCGCTGATCGATCGACAGGGAGGTCAGATCGCGATCATCCAGGCAGATGCTGCCGCCGTCGGCCGGGACCAGCCCGACGATCATGTAGAACGCTGTGGTCTTGCCGGCGCCGTTGGGTCCGAGCAGCCCGACCACCTCGCCGGTGCGAATCTCCAGCGACAGATCGCGGACCACCTGGCGGGAGCGATAGCTCTTGGTGAGATGATCGGCGGCCAGCCGCGTCATGAGGATCCTGAGTCCGCTGTGCAGGCGCTGGCGCTGCCGGGACGGGTGTTGCGGATCACCCCGCGGACACGCCCGTTGCCGCCCGGTTTGGCGCCGGCCTGGACGGTCTGAGTCTGCATGTCATAGGTCACGAGCTGGCTGGTGAGCTCGTTGCAGCCATCGGTGAACCAGCTGTCGCCGCTGAACTGCACCCGATCGTGCGCCGCATCGTAGGTGATCGAGTCGGCGTGGCCGCGCACGGTGATGTCGGCGAGGCCAGCCTTGCCGGCGGCGGTACCCTTGCCAGCGGCGCCTGCTCCCGTGCCGGAAGCGGTCGCGGGGGCGGCCGCGGCGGGAGCGACCGAGGCACGTGCGGCTGCCTTGCCCGCTGCGTTGGAGGCGGTTGCGGCACTGGCCGGGCGCTGAAACAGCGCCGGACTGCCCTGCGCATCGATGGACACGATGCGCCCATCGACGATCTGCACCGTGGCCATATCCGCACGCAGCTGCCCATCGCTCATGTCGGCGCGGATGTGCCCGGTGAACACCCAGCGGCTATTGCGCACTTCCGGACCGCTTTCCTCACCCCGATCGGCGGTGATGTGGGCGATGCCGCGCGTGGTGTCGACGATCTCGGGGTTGATCATCACCATGTGGGTGCGCGACAGGGTCAGCGACGCGCCAGGCGTGTCTGAGTTGGCCCAGAAACACAGCGCCTCCTTGCAGCGGGGCGCCGGCGTGACATTGAACAGGGGCGTCGCCTGCGCGCTCAGCTGCGCTGCGGCCGCCGCCGGCGCGGCGGCCCCGGTCGCTGAATCTGTCGGGCTGGTCGCGGCCCGGGCCGCGAGCAGCGTGCCGGCTACCGAAGCGAGCAGCGCCAGGAGCGCCGGGATGAGGCTGGGCGGCGCTCGCATGTCAGCGCACGATCGCGCCGCTGACGGCGTGGAACAGCTTCACTTCGCCGCTTTTGAGGTCCGCGTGCATGCCATGGCCGCTCACCAGGCTTCCGCCCCAATCGATATGAACCACGGCGGCAGTGGTGGCCAGTTGCTTCTGCATGTCGACGTGTAGCGTGCTCGTTCTGAAACGGATCATGCGCTGGGATCCCTGCGGTGTACCACTGGCATTGACCATCCCGGACAGGTCTGCGTTCTGTGCACTCTGAGGCAATTGTCCCTGCTGCGCCGTGAGCACCCAGGGATTGGCGCCCGCCGGCTCGTAGTGCAGCACGGGAGCGGTCAGGTAGATGATGCCATCGGGTACGGGCTGAGCGATGCGCTGCGCATCGAGCGTATAGAGCGGCTGACCGTTGTCGCCGGTCTCGATGATCTGCGCGCCCAGGGCCACGAAGCCGGGCTCGGCCGCGGCCGTCTGCGCGGGCGTGGCTGTGCTGTTGCCGCTCTCCGGCTCCTGCATATACAGCAGCGCCGCGAGCACCACCACGGCGAGCAACAGGAAGATGATGCGGCCGATCATGGTGCGCGCCTCGCGGCCAGCAACCAGTCACACACTTCGCGCACCGCCCCGAAGCCCCCGAGGGCCCGGGTGCGCCGGTGCGAGGCGGCGAGCGCCGTGGGATGCGCATCGGCCACTGCGACGGCAAGTCCTGCCTGCTGCATGATCGGCAGGTCAGGGACATCGTCGCCGATGCAGGCGCACTGGCGTGCCGGGACCCCGAGCTTCTCGATCAGCCTCACGAACGCCGCTCCCTTGTCCTCGATTCCCTGCAGCAGGTGTTCGATGCCGAGCTCCCGGCAGCGACGCTGCACGGCGGGTGAGCGGCGCCCGGAGATGACCCCGACGTCGATGCCAGCGGCGCGTATGGCTTTGATGCCATGGCCGTCGCGCACATGAAATACCTTGTCGCGCTCGCCATACGGGCCGTAGCGCAGCCGTCCGTCCGTGAGCACCCCGTCCACGTCCAGCACCAGCAGACGAATGCTCTCGAGTGGCACGCCGCGGCGCTGTGATGCAGGTGCGCGCGCGGCGCGGCGCGGTGCATTCGCTCGGGCCGCGGCCATCAGACCACTCCGGCACGCATCAGATCGTGCACGTTCAGGGCCCCGATCAGGTGCCGTTCGGAATCCACCACCAGCAGGGCCGTGACCCGGTGGCGCTCCATGAGCTGCGCGGCCGCGGTCGCCAGCTCCCGCGGCTCGATCACGCGGCCGCCGCGCGTCATCACCTGGCTCATGCTGGCACTGTGTACGTCGATCCGTCGATCCACCACGCGCCGCAGATCCCCGTCGGTGAACACCCCGATCACACGATCCTGCTCATCGAGCACGGCGGTCAGGCCCAGGCCCTTGCGCGTCATCTCCAGCAGGCCTTCGCCGAGGGCGGTATCCGGGCGCACCTGCGGCAGCGCCTCCCCGCGGCGCATGATGTCTTCCACGCGCATCAGCAGGCGCCGTCCGAGGCTGCCGCCCGGATGCGAGCGGGCGAAGTCATCGGCAGAGAAGCCGCGCGCCCCCAGCAGCGCGACAGCCAGGGCATCGCCCATCGCGAGCGTCGCCGTCGTGCTCGCCGTGGGCGCAAGATTGTGCGGGCAGGCCTCGGCCGCGACGCCCACGTTCAGATGCACATCGGCGGCGCGCGCCAGCGTCGATTCAGGATGGCCGGTCATGCCAATGAGCGGCAGGGCAAGCCGTTTCGCGTAGGGCAGCAGCCCCAGCACCTCCAGCGTCTCGCCGGAATTGGACAGAGCCAGCAGCACATCGCCACGCGTCAGCATGCCGATGTCGCCGTGGCCGGCCTCGCCCGGGTGCAGGAAAAAAGCCGGCGTGCCGGTGCTCGAGAGCGTCGCGGCGATCTTGCGTGCCACGTGACCGGACTTACCCATCCCGGTGACGACGACGCGGCCGACGCAGCCGAGGCAGACGTGACAGGCCGCGGCGAAAGCGCCGTCGAGGCGCGCGCGCAGGGCGGCGAGCCCTTCAATCTCCACCTCCAGCGTGCGGCGGGCCGAGGCGAGCAGGGCAGTCTCGCCGGTCAGGCTGTGCTGCGGCTCGTTCATCCGGGAGGCATGTTGCTGCGTGGTCGGGGAGCTGCCATGGGACCGGTGTGCGTCTCGCGGTGCGTGAGGTCGGCCATGATAGCGCCAGCGGCCGCGCTAAGCAGTCGTGGGCCGATGAATGCCGCCGACCATGCCGCTCGCCCAGGCGGCCTGCCGATGCCGCCTGGCAATGCCGTAAGATGACCGTCATGGACTCCAAACTGGTGGCGGATCTGATCCGCCAGCATCTGCCCGGGGCACAGGTCGACGTGCGCTCCGAGGACAATACCCATTACGCAGCGCTGCTGGTGAGCAGCGCCTTCGAGGGCCTCAGGCCCCTGGCGCGTCACCAGCTGGTCTATCGCGCCCTGGGTGAGCGCATGGGCCGCGAGATTCACGCGCTGTCGATCGAGGCCTATACACCCCAGGAGTGGCAGGCGCAGAGCCGCAGCGCCGGCGGCGGCTCGCATGGATAAGCTCACTATCAGCGGCGGCATTCCCCTGGAGGGAGAGGTGCGCATCTCCGGCGCCAAGAACGCCACGCTGCCGATCCTTGCCGGTGCGCTGCTCGCCGAGGGACCGGTCAGCATCGGCAATGTGCCGCACCTGCAGGACGTCACGACCACCATCGAGCTGCTCGGGCGCATGGGGGTTACCGTGACGCTCGATGAGCGCATGCGCATCGAGGTGGATAGCAGCTCGATCCGTGAGTACTTCGCGCCCTATGACCTCGTGAAGACGATGCGCGCCTCGATCCTCGTGCTTGGGCCACTGCTGGCGCGCTTCGGCCGCGCCGACGTGTCACTGCCCGGCGGCTGCGCCATCGGGGCGCGCCCCGTGAATATCCACGTCGCAGGCCTGCAGGCGCTCGGCGCCTCCATCCATATCGAAGGCGGTTATATCCGCGCGCGAGCCGAGCGGCTGCGCGGCACGCGCCTGGTGCTCGACACGGTGACGGTGACGGGCACCGAGAACCTCATGATGGCCGCGGTGCTCGCCGAAGGCGAAACCATCATCGAGAACGCTGCGCGCGAGCCGGAGGTGGTCGATCTGGCGATGTTCCTGAACGCGATGGGCGCCAAGGTCAACGGCGCGGGCACCGACCGCATCGTCATCGAGGGGGTGCGCAGCCTGCACGGCGTGCACTACGACGTGCTGCCCGATCGTATCGAGGGCGGCACGTACCTCGTGGCCGGCGCCGTTACCGGAGGCCGCGTGCGCATCAAGAACACGCGGCCCGACCACCTGGAGTCGGTACTGGTGAAACTGCGCGAGGCCGGTGCGCGCGTGGACAGCGGGGAGAACTGGATCGAAGTGGACATGCGTGGCCGCCGCCCGCGCGCCGTGGACGTACGCACCGCTCCGTACCCCGCCTTTCCCACCGACATGCAGGCGCAGTTTGCGGCACTCGATGCCGTCGCCGAGGGCGTGGGCACCGTGGTTGAGACGATCTTCGAGAACCGCTTCATGCACATGCTCGAGATGCGCCGCATGGGCGCGGAGATCCGCCTGGAGGGCAATACCGCGATCATCCACGGCGTGCGCCGGCTGACCGCCGCGCCCGTCATGGCCACGGACCTGCGTGCCTCGGCGAGCCTGGTGCTGGCCGGCCTGGTCGCCGAGGGCGACACCGAGATCGAGCGCATCTACCACATCGATCGGGGCTACGAGACCATCGAGGAGAAGCTCGCGCAGCTCGGCGCGCGCATCCGGCGCATCCCGCAGGAGCCCCCCGTACGCAACGGCCCCAGGGGTGTAAGCACCTCCAGGAGTACGCTGACCGCGGAGCAATGAGTCCGTCAGCGGCCGCTTTGCAGGTTGCCCGGACGCTCGACGACCTGCAGGCTGGCATCGAGGGCGGCGCTGCCGCGGATCAGGTGCAGTGTCACGTGGCTGCCGGGTGTGCGGGAAGCAATGAGCTGCAGGCATTCCTGGGAGTTTTGCACCGGCGTGGCATCGATCGCGGTGATGATGTCGCCGATGCGCAGACTTGCGGCCACCGCAGGACTCTGCCGGTACATATTGGCGATCACCACGCCGCCGCGTGACAGTCCGAGCTGATGCGCCTGCTCGTTGTCGATGTCCTCGGGAAAGATGCCGACCCAGCCGCGGATGACGCGGCCGTGCGCGAGAATCTCCTTCATGACACCGCGCACCAGATTCACCGGGATGGCGAAGCCGATGCCCTCGACGGTGAGATTGCCGCTGTTGTTCAGCACCGCGGTGTTGATACCGATGAGCTCGCCGCGCGCATCGACCAGCGCGCCACCGGAGTTGCCGGCATTGATGGCGGCGTCGGTCTGAATGAAATTCTCAAAGGTCGCCACGCCCAGTGAGCGGCGCTCGGTGGCGCTGACGATGCCATGCGTGACGGTCTGTCCGAGCCCCAGCGGGTCACCGATCGCGAGTACCGGATCGCCTACCTGCAGCATGTCGGAGCGGCCGAGCGGCATGACCGGCAGATTCTTCAGTTGGATCGACAGCAGCGCCAGGTCAGTGTCCGGATCGCGCCCCACGACGCTGGCGGAGGTGACGCGGCCGTCAGCCAGATACACCATGATGGTGTCGGCGCCTTCGATGACGTGGTTGTTGGTGACGACGTGGCCGGCGGCGTCGACGATCACACCCGAGCCCAGCGCGCTCTCCATGCGCTGGCGATAGAAGGGC
>DATJUN010000116.1:0-34396 GCA_035502275.1 Steroidobacteraceae bacterium | reverse complement strand
CTGCTCGCCGCGCAGCACATCGATGACGTGTTGCGCGCCAAAGCCGAAGCCACTGCCCTGCTCGCAGCGATAGATGCAGGACATCAGCTTGCGCGCCGCCTCGGTGCCATCCCAGATCTGCGGCGGCGTGAGGCAGTTGTCACAGTTGCCGCAGGCACCTGCCGCCTCGCCGAAGTACTGCAGCAGTGTCATGCGCCGGCACTGCACCGACTCGCACAGCCCAAGGACGCCGTCGAGCTTGCGCATCGCCACGCGCTTGTAGTGCTCATCCGCTTCCGACTGCTCGATCAGGCGCCGCTGCTGGACCACATCCGCAAGCCCGTAGACCATCCACGCCTCGGCAGGCAGCCCGTCACGCCCCGCTCGGCCGGTTTCCTGGTAATAGCTCTCGATGCTGCGAGGCAGGTCCAGGTGTGCCACGAAGCGCACGTCCGGTTTGTCGATGCCCATGCCGAAGGCAATGGTGGCCACCATGACGAGCCCGTCCTGGCGCAGGAAGCGCTCCTGATGCGTTTCGCGCACGCGGTGCTCGAGGCCGGCATGGTAGGCAAGCGCCTCGATACCCTGCGCGCAGAGAAATTCGGCGACCTGCTCGCAGGTTGCGCGCGCCAGGCAGTAGACGATGCCCGACTCCCCGGCATGCTCGCTCTGCAGGTACTGCAGCAGCTGGCGGCGCGGATTGTCCTTTTCGCCGATGCGATAGCGGATGTTGGGTCGATCGAAGCTTGCGATGAAACTGCGTGCGGCCGGAAGCTGCAGCCGCTCGAGGATCTCACGCCGCGTGCTTGCATCGGCCGTGGCGGTCAGCGCAACGCGCGGCACTCCCGGATAGCGCTCCGCCAGCAACGCAAGCTGGATGTATTCTGGACGAAAATCGTGACCCCACTGCGAGACGCAGTGCGCCTCATCGATCGCGAACAGCGCGAGGTCAATCGCGTCGAGCAATGCGAGGCAGCGTTCGGTCAGCAGCCTTTCGGGCGCCACATACAGCAGCTCGATCTCTCCGCTGCGTGCCTGACGCTCAACGGCCTGCTGTGCGGCCCATCCCATCGCGGAGTTGAGACTCGCGGCGCGCACGCCAGCCTCGCGCAGCGCGGCCACCTGATCCTGCATCAGGGCGATCAGGGGAGAGACGACCACGGCCATCCCGGGCCGCGCCAGCGCCGGAATCTGGTAGCAGAGCGACTTGCCGCCGCCGGTGGGCATCAGCACGAGGGCATCGTTGCCGTCGATGAGCCACTCGACGATCTCGCGCTGCTGGCCACGGAATTCGCCATAGCCGAACACATCGCGCAGCAGGCGGGCGGCCGCATCCGGCTGCGCCGATCGCGACTGCCTGGTAGTGGACGAGGCCGTCATGGTCGACGCGGCACCAGCATACTCGTCACGGCGAGCTGCACCACATTGCCGCGATCGTTGAGCGTGGCGTTGCGTGTGACGAGCCGGCCTCGCGTGGGACGTGTGCGCGAGGGAATCAGTTCGATGACTTCTCCTTCCACGTGCAGCACGTCGCCGGGGCGAACCGGCATGCGCCACTCGATCTGCACGCCCAGCCCGATGGTGCCGCCGGCCAGGGGCAGCCCGCCGTCCACCAGCAGGCGCATGGTGAGCGCCGCGGTATGCCAGCCGCTGGCGACCAGTCCCCCGAAGAGCGTCTCGCGCCCGGCCTGCTCGTCCAGATGGAAGGGCTGGGGATCGAACTGCGTTGCGAACGCACGAATCGCTTCGGCGCTCATCGTGACACTTCCGGTTACGAAGCGCTGGCCGAGCGTCAGATCATCGAAGTACAGCGGCATGACCCATACTAGGATAGATCGGATCGATGCCGTCGCCGCACAATTCTGCCGTGATCACGCGCTTTGCCCCGAGCCCGACGGGCCTGCTGCATGTGGGACATGCGTACGCCGCGTGGAAGGCATGGGATGTCGCGGAGCCGGCCGGTTTCATCGTGCGCATCGAGGATCTGGATGGCGCCCGCTGCAGGGGTGAATTCGTGCAGGCGATCTTCGAGGACCTCGGCTGGCTCGGCCTGGTCTGGCGTGAACCGGTCCTGTATCAGTCGGCGCGGACGCAGGCCTATCGCGAGGCGCTGGCGCGTCTTGCGGCCCGGGGTCTGATCTATCCCTGCTTCTGCACCCGCGCCACGATCGCGAGCGCCCGCGCTGGCGAGGCTGGGCAGATTGCCACGGGCGTCGAGCCGGACATCGCGCTGGCCGGCCAGGCCCCGCATCCCTCTCTGTCCTTGACGCCCGTGTATCCGGGTACCTGTCGGCATCTGCCCGAGAGCGAGCGGCAGCGGCGGCTCGAGCGCGGCGATGCGCATGCGTGGAGACTGGATGTGGCACAGGCCGCGCAGCAGCCCGAGGCGCTGAATCTGCACTTCATCGAGGCCGGTGACGCCGTGGGCGCTCAGCCGACGCATATCAAGGTTCAGCCGCAACGGCTCGGCGACATCGTCCTGGCACGCAAGGACCTGCCGGCCGCCTATCATCTGGCCGTGGTCCTGGATGATGCTTTTCAGCACATCACGCTCGTGACGCGCGGTGAGGATTTGCAGCCGGCCACGCACGTGCAGCGGCTGCTGCAGGCGTTGCTCGGACTGGCCGTGCCGCGCTATGCGCATCATCGGTTGATCCTGGATGCGCAGGGCCGCAAATTCTCCAAGCGCGACCAGTCTCCAACGCTGCGCGCCCTGCGCGCCGAGGGCGCTACACCGGCGGCCCTGCGCGAACGGCTTGGCCTGTCCTAAAGCGCGCGCCGGCGATCCGTCAGGCGGTTCAGGTCCAATCCCCGCCGCTGCCCCCGCCGAGGTCACCGCCACCCATATCGCCACCGCCGCCGAAGGGATCTGCGCCGCCGCTGTCCCACGAGCCGCCGTCGTTGAGGCCGAAGTCCGAGCCGCCCATATCGGCGTTGACGCCCGGGTCCGGCAGACCCGCCGCATCCGCATTGGGGATGACACCGCCCGCCGGGTGCTGACCGAATGCGTGCTGCACCAGCTCCTCGCCTGCGGCCACGCCGGCGCCGACGGCGAGGCCGGTCGCAAGGCTGCCCATGAGTCCCGAGCCGCCGCCCATGGGTGCGCCGTAACCCGGTCCATAGCCGCCGGGATATGGCGCATTGCCGGGGCCGTAAGGATTGGCACCATACGGGGCATAGGGCTGGGCATAGGGTCGCATCGCGGCTGCGCGTCGACGCAGCAGCGCGTAGATCAGGGCACCGATTGCCAGCACCAATACGATTGCGCCCCAGGAGCTGCCATGACTGACCGGCAGCATGCGGCCCGCGCCGAGCTCACGCTCGAGTGCTGCGACGGCACTGGGGCGTGCGAAACTCAGCCCTGGGCTGAGCTGCTCGGCGGTATGCAGTTCTTGTCGCGCTCGCACCAGGTCGCGGGAGCGCGCATATACCTGCGCCGCCACGTAATGTGCGCGCGCGCTCGAGGGGTAATCGCGCAGCACCTGCTCGATCATCTGGCGCGCCTCGCCGAGATTGCCGGCCGCAGCCGCGGCATAGATCTGCTGCGAGTCCGGATCAGCGGCACGGGTGGCCACCGGTGCTGCCGCGGTCGCATTGGCCAACGGGGTGACCTGGGCGGCGGCAACGCCGGCGCTGCCGAGCGCGGCGCCAAGGACTAAGGAAATCAAAAGTTTGTGGAACATTCATTTCTCCGAGCGGGCTTTCCTGGGCCGCCGAGCATTAGGCCATTGGACTGGTCGCTAGTTCCGCAGCGCCGCATCGCAGTAGCTGTCGCGCAGACGCCGGACCTGCAGCGTTTATCGGGACTCAACGGACGGTTGCAAGCCGACAGCATGCCACAGGGGCGTGGCACTCCATGGATCCCCTGCCAGGGCTGCCGCGACATAGGCCTGGGCACCGGCGCAGGCACACGACAGCGGGGTGCCCACCGCCAGTTGCGCGGCGATGGCACTGGCGAGGCTGCAGCCCGTGCCCCGCCGGCTGCCCGGCACACGCGCAGTGCGCAAGCGCAGCAGCTCGCCGTCGGGCGCGAGCAGCCGATCGGTGACCTGACCGTCCACTGCCGGGGCCTCGTGTCCCCCCTTGAGCAGCACGGCAGCGACGCCCATCCCCTGCAGCGCCCGCATCTGGTCGAGCATCTGCGGTTCCGACTGCGCGAGCGGGGCCCCAAGCAGCGCCGCGGCTTCGGGCAGATTCGGCGTCAGCAACGACACGCGGGGCAGTAGCTCCCGGCGCAGCCGTTCGAGGCCGTCGGCTTCAAGCAGCGCGCCACCGGAGCTCGCTACCAGCACCGGATCGAGGACGATCGGGATGGCAGAGCGTTCCGGAAGCTCTGCGGCCACCCTCTGCACGCTCGCGTCCGTGGCGAGCAGGCCGATCTTGATGGCCGCAACCCGGCCGTCACTCAGGGCGGTGCGAATCTGCTCGGCCAGGCATTCGGTGGGCACGCCCCAGAGGCCTTGCACGCGCGCATCGGTCTGCGCCGTCACGGCAGTCACGGCGCAGCACGCCTCCATGCGCCACGCCGTCAGTGTCTGCAGGTCGCGCGTCAGGCCCGCTCCGCCGCTGCTGTCGGTGGCAGCAATCACCAGCACGCGCTGCGTGGCCGGCATGCCTAGCCCCGCGCGGTCAGGCGGTTTGCCTCGATCAGCCATTCCCGCATGCGCTGCTCGGGCTGCGCGTGACGCACGATGTCCGTTACCACGGCGGCAGAATCGGCGCCGGCGGAAAACACCCCACCGAGCCGCTCGACCGTGAGTCCACCGATGGCAACGAGCGCAATGTCACCGATGCGACGCTTCCATTCCGCCAGCCTGGCGAGCCCCTGTGGCTGCCAGGGCATCTGCTTGAGGAGCGTCGGATAGATCGGCCCCAGCGCGATGTAGTCAGGCTGCAGGGCCAGCGCACGCTCGAGCTCGGCGTCATCGTGGGTGCTCACCCCGAGCCGCACGCCACGCGCGCGCAGCGCCTCGAGGTCGCACTCATTCAGATCCTGCTGCCCCAGATGCACGTAATCGCATCCGAGCTCGAGCGCGAGCTGCCAGTGATCGTTGACGATGAGCTGCGCTTCGAAAGCTGCGCAGCGATCGCGCGCGGCGGCGATCTCGTCCCGCAGCCGCTCAGTCTGCATTTGCTTGATGCGCAGCTGAATCAGCCGCACCCCCACCGGCAGCAGCCGCGTGACCCAATCCGCGCTGTCGACAATCGGGTAAACGGGCGCCAGCGCCGGCGCATCGACCGTATCCGGGTCGGGCGCCAGCTCGTTCACGGCACGAAGGCCTGCCCGATGACGGGCGTAGAAGGTGAGGCCATGTCACGCACGGGAATGGTGCCGGCCAGATACGCCGCCCGACCCGCTTCGACCGCCAGTGCAAAGGCACGCGCCATGGCCACCGGGTCGCGCGCCTGCGCCACCGCGGTATTGATGAGCACGGCGTCGAAGCCCAGCTCGAGCGCGGCAGCTGCGTGCGAGGGAGTGCCGATGCCGGCATCGACGATGAGGGGCACGCCCGGAAAATGGGCTCGAAGCGAGCGCAGGCCGAACACATTATTGAGGCCACGCCCCGAGCCGATCGGCGCGCCCCAGGGCATGAGCACGCGGCAACCGGCCGACAGCAGCCGCTCCGCCACGACCAGATC
This sequence comes from Steroidobacteraceae bacterium, assembly GCA_035502275.1. Classification (GTDB taxonomy): domain Bacteria; phylum Pseudomonadota; class Gammaproteobacteria; order Steroidobacterales; family Steroidobacteraceae; genus FEN-1191. Next base: position 28,777 of record DATJUN010000116.1, on the reverse strand, counting down.
CTCGGTGCAGTACGGCAGCACCTCAAAATCCTCCTGGATCAGCAGCCGCGCCGCCTCCAGCAGTCCAAACACGTCGGGCTGCAGCGTATCGACTTCGCCGATCACCTCGAGCTTGATCCTGCGTGTGTCGAAGAGCTCGCGCGCCATGTGCGCGGTGGTGATGGCTTCCTTGACCGAATGGCAGCCGGCGGTATTCGGCAGCACCTGCACGCCGAGGGATCGCACCAGCGACCAGAAGCCCTGCCCGGTGCGCAAATGCGCACCCTCGCGCCGCAGCGCCACGGTCACGATGCCAGCGCCTGAGGCGCGCACCGATTGCTCGAGGATCGCCGGGGAGGGGTAACGCGCCGTCCCCAGTAACAACCGCGAGGTCAGTTCGCTGTCGTAGAGTCGCAGCAGATCCATCGCGCCTCCCAACCCTGCTAACCCCCCTGCATCGGCGCGAGGACCTCGACGCGATCGCCGTCGCGCAGATGAATTTCACCGCGCGCTCGCGCCGGTACGAACTCGCCGTTCACAGCAGTCGCGACGATTGCCTCGCCATAGCCACAGAGCCGCAGAGCCGCAGCGAGCGTCGGTGAGCTCGCGGGCAGCGCCTCGGCAGTGGCCCCCGTCGAGCCCATCGAGCCCGATGAGCCCGCCGCCAGCTCACGCCAGGCGCCGTTCAGCTGAATTCTCATGTTGCAGCTCCGGAAAGCTCTGCCCCTCGAGCACCATGGCGGCCAGGCGGCGCGCCAGCGCCGGCGCCAGCAGAAAACCGTGCCGATACAGGCCATTGACGTACCACACGGACCCGAGTCGCACGATGCGCGGCAGGTTGTCCTCGAATGCCGGACGCACACCGCTCGCCATCTCCACGATGCGCGCCTCGCCGAAGGCTGGATGCAGCGCATAGGCGGCGCTCAGCAGTTCGAGCGCCGAGCGCGCGGTGACCGGACCCGCATCATCACTTTCGATCGAAGTCGCGCCGACCATGTAGAGCCCCTCTTCTCGCGGCACCACGTACAACGGTATGCGCGGATGTAACAGCCGAACGGGACGGCGCAGGGTCAGCTCCTGCGACTGCAGCAGCAGCATCTCGCCGCGTACGCCGCGCAACCGCGGCAGCTTATCGGCGGCGGCGAGACCGCGACAGTCGATGATCACCTGTCCCTGCGCAGGGCTACGCACGCGCATGCGCTCGAGTTCCTCATCCCCTACATCGAAGCGCAGCTGCGCGCCCAGCGCGCTGAGCTGCTCGAGCAGGTAGTGCAAGGCGCGCCGCGGGTCCAGATGGCCCTCGTCCGCAAACAGCAGACCCTCGGCATATCGGCCGGCGAGCTCGGGCTCGAGCTCGTCGATGTCACTGCCGCGCAGCCAGCGATACTCGCGCGTGCGTGCGGCAAAGTGCCGCAGATCCACATGATCGCGAGCGGCCGCGACCACGAGTGTGCCGGCGCGCTGCAGGCCAGGCAGACCGGCTCGCGCCTGCCACCAGGCAAGCCCCTCGAGGCCGAGCTGCGCGATCAGCGGCTCGCCCGCGGCCTCGAGCTCACACCAGGGCGCGAGCATGCCGCCGGCGCGCCACGAGCAACCGGCGCTCAGCGACGCATCCGCACGCTCCAGCAGCTGGACCGTGACGCCGCGCGTGGCGAGCTCCAGTGCACAGCACAGTCCCGCGACGCCCGCGCCAAGGACGATCGCCTGCATCAACTCTCCGAGGCCGGAACGTAGATCTCCCCGCCGGCGCGAAACTTCTCGGCCATCTGCTGCATGCCGCGCTCGCGTTCGGCCTGCTGCTCGCGTGCGCTGGCAGCCACTTCATGCGAGATCTTCATGGAGCAGAACTTCGGACCGCACATCGAGCAGAAATGCGCCAGTTTGTGCGCCTCGCGCGGCATGGTCTCATCGTGGAACGAGCGCGCCGTATCCGGATCGAGCGACAGGTTGAACTGATCGGCCCAGCGAAAGTCAAAGCGCGCGCGCGAGAGCGCATCGTCACGCGCCCGTGCCGTCGGATGACCCTTGGCCAGATCCGCCGCATGCGCCGCGATCTTATAGGTGATCACGCCGGCCTTGACATCGTCGCGGTCGGGCAGTCCCAGATGCTCCTTGGGCGTCACATAGCAAAGCATGGCAGTACCGAACCAGCCAATCATGGCCGCGCCGATCGCGGAGGTGATGTGGTCGTAGCCCGGGGCGATATCGGTGGTCAATGGCCCGAGCGTATAAAAAGGAGCTTCAGCGCAGATCGAGAGCTGCTTGTCCATGTTCTCCTTGATCTTGTGCATCGGAACATGGCCGGGGCCCTCGATCATGACCTGGCAGTCGTGTCGCCACGCTACCTGCGTGAGCTCACCCAGGGTCTCCAGCTCGGCGAACTGGGCCGCGTCGTTGGCATCGGCGATGGAGCCGGGCCGCAGCCCATCGCCGAGCGAGAAGCTGACGTCGTAGGCGCGACAGATCTCGCAGATCTCCTCGAAGTGCTCGTAAAGAAAGCTCTCGCGGTGGTGCGCGAGGCACCACTTCGCCATGATCGACCCGCCGCGCGACACGATGCCGGTCACGCGCCTGGCCGTGAGCGGAACGTAATGCAGGCGCACACCGGCGTGGATGGTGAAATAGTCCACCCCCTGCTCCGCCTGCTCGATCAGTGTGTCGCGGAATACTTCCCAGGAGAGCTCCTCGGCAATCCCGCCGACCTTCTCCAGGGCCTGATAAATCGGCACCGTGCCGATCGGCACGGGGGCGTTGCGCAGAATCCATTCACGAATGTTGTGAATGTTGCGTCCGGTCGACAGGTCCATGACGGTATCGGCGCCCCAGCGGATGGCCCAAACCAGCTTGTCGACCTCCTCGGCCATCGAGGAGCTGACGGCTGAATTGCCGATGTTGGCATTGATTTTCACCAGAAAGTTGCGACCGATGATCATCGGTTCGCTCTCCGGGTGATTGACGTTGGCCGGCAGGATCGCGCGGCCCGCGGCGATCTCGGCGCGCACGAATTCCGGTGTCACGAATTCGGGCAGCTGCGCACCCCAGGCGTTGCCATCGCGCATCGTCTGGGCGGCGCGCTGCTCGCGCCCACAGTTCTCGCGGATGGCAACGAACTCCATTTCCGGAGTGACGATGCCCGCTCGCGCATAGGCCAGCTGCGTGACAGCGATGCCGGCGCGTGCGCGCCGCGGCACGTGCAGGTTGGGGAATATCTGCGCAGCAGCGTCCGCGCCGTCGGTGCCGTTGTCCACCGGCATGACCTTGCGTCCCGGATAGGCTTCGGTATCGCTGCGCGCCTGGATCCAGCGCTCGCGCAGCCGTGGCAGGCCCTGGACAATGTCGATGTGCACGGCCGTGTCCGTATAGGGACCGGAAGAGTCGTACACGGCAAGGGGCGCCTCGTGAGCACTGGGATGCAGCTCTATCTGCCGCATCGGCACACGCACCGACGGATGCAGCGCGCCGGTCAGATAGATCTTGCGTGAAGCCGGCAGCGACTCGGTCGCAACGGCCAGGGGGACGGCATTCATAGGCTCTCCTCCAGACATCCGAGGGTTTGGCTGCTGCCGTCGGAGAAAAGCCTCGGGAGGAGACCTTTCCTACGCCAGCATCAACTGGATCAGGTTCGAAGGGTCGTCATGCTGCGCGCAGTGCGCTCAATGACCTCTCAGTCCCTGGCGGGACTCCCCTAGTCTGGGCCGAAGTTAGCTCAGGGCCCTGGGCACGTCAATGAGAGCTGTTGTTGACGGCCCGAGCGCCGGACGCATCGGATACGTGAAGCCACAGCAATGCTTGCTTGATGCGCGAGCCTGCGGCGGGTGTGGCTTGCGGGTGCAGACCGGCGATTCACGCTTACCCACGCAGCCCGGCCGGCACCCAACCAAACAATGACAAACTATCAAACAATGCTATGATAGTAGGGACCCTTGCAGCAATTAATGTGTTGCTCGTACAGCAGGTCACTGGCAATATCCGATTTGACTGGAACTGCCGTGAAAGCCCGCAGAGCGACCCGTCAGTTACACAGTCTTATCAGGTCTTTCAAATAAGGAAAAAGCCGATGCCGCGAGCCCGGAAGAAAACTGCACGCAAAAGAATTCTCTGGACGTCCGCCGACGTGAAGTTTCTGCGCAAGGCTGCCGGTCGCCAGCCCGTCTCCCAGATTTCCCGACAGCTGCATCGGTCCGAGGCAGCGGTGCGCTACAAGGCAACGATGCTGAAGGTATCGCTCGCGATGAAGCGTCGCTGATCGGCGCGGCGATCGCCGCGGTGAATGACGTGGGTGGCCGGTGGCCTGGCCGCCGGTCTCACTCCGGAGCGTCGACGCGATCGCCTTCAGCCCGGAAATGTGCCAGCGGGCCGTCTGCGGCCAGCAGCTGATAGATCGGCTGCACTGCAAAACTAACGCGATGCTGCGCCAGCATCGTGTCGGCGGTCTGCAGCCAATTGCGTGTGGCAGCTTCCGCCAGGGAGCGCAGGTCCGGCACCGCCGATAGCTCCGCCGCGCACGTCTCGCGCTGATCCTCAAAGGGCAGTTCGCGCAGCTGCTGCACGTCGCCGACCGCCCAGGCGCGGGCACGCTGCTGCATGACCGGCAGGTCCGTCTCCAGACGGTGCACGGTGCTGGCCAGACAGTTGACCTCGGCGGCGGGTGAGAGCGTTCGGGCCTGCCTGAGCGTGCCCAGAGGATCCTCGACGCGCAGCTGGGAGCGCTCGATCGGCACATGCTGTCGACGCGCCAGCTCGAGCACCGTTGCCTCCACCGCATTGCTGTGCGTCAGACCCGCAACGTCCAGAGCGCGCTGATAAAGTCGCATTGCGGCGAATGGCGGGCGCAACTTCTCGATGCGCTCATCGCCGGCATCGAAGCGGTGTTTCTGGGCCTCGAAGCGCATATAGAGCGCCGGGGCGAGCCAGTCGCGCAGCCGCGTTCGATCGGGCTCTTTCTGCAGTCCGCGCCACTGGACGTAGAGGCGCACCAGCAGCACCGGACTCAGGTGCGCGGAGAGCGTCGGATTGCTTGGCAGCAGCACCTGCGAGGAGGCCAGGGCCGATTCGACCTGCCTCGAGTGCCAGGTCATGTGGCGTGGCACCTGATCGAGCGTCCCGAGCACCCACAGGGTGTGATCGCCGCGCGTGACCTTCCACAGCCCCGGCCCAGGCTGCTCGCCGAACACATCCACTTCGGGCAGCTGAGCCGTTGCGGCAGCCGGCGATACCGTGGACGCCGCCACGGGGGCCGGCGATTCGGCCGCGCACGCCGCGCCGGCGAGCAGCAACCCCAGGAAGGAGAGAGAGTGTGAGCGCATCCGATTGATTATCCGGCAGGTCGGGGGTGGCCAGCAATTTCGTGAACGGCGCCTCATTGCGCCTGCGCCCCCCCGCAGCGCTGTTACCAGAATGCACGAACTGTGAACCGGTGCCGTGCGGTCAGGCGAGGCTCGCACCAGAGTCCGCCAAAGGCGCTGCAGAGGTAGGGGAAATGAGGCCGCTGGCCCAAGAGCGAGCATCCGGCGCGGACCCGAGAAATTCACGGTTGGAGCGTATCGATGCAGTCGTCGTCTGCAACGACGATGCGCTGCTGATCGAGCTCGGCCCCCTGCTCGGCGAGCGCTTCCGCACGCACAGCGTCGATAATCCAGCGGAGATCGCCGCCGCCGTCGCGGCCCCGCGCTGGGTTGGCATCGTCGATGTCGACTCGCTGCCCGATGCACGCGCTGCGGTCCTGCGTCTGGAGACGCAATTTCCCCGTTGTCCACTGATCCTCATCGTGCAGCGACCCGTCGAATGGAGCGCCGCCGTGGCGCGCGGCTCCGCGGTGGCGGCGGTGGCACGCCAGGAGATGGTCGGCCCGCGGTTGATGGAGGCGCTCTCGGCGGCCGAAGCCAGACTGCGCGCCGACAGCGAGGCTGTATCGCCCATGGGGGCCGGCCCGACCGACACCGCAACGAGGGGCCTGCAGGCGCAGTCGCACGGCAGCGCACGCTGGATCGTCATCGTGGGCGTCGCCGGGCTGCTGGCTGGCACGGGCTGGTGGGCCATCCAGCGGCATTCCCCCGCGAGCGCCCTGCCGGGCGCCGCCAACCCTGCCGCGTCCGACACTGGCGTCACTGCGGCACAGAACCCGGGCGCCGCGCCGGCGCCCGTCAAACCCCAGAGCGTGCTGGAACTGCTGTCGGCAGCCCGTGTTGCCTTTCGCGATCAGAAGCTGCTGCTGCCTCGTCCCGACGGGGAACCGCGCGGTGACAGCGCGCTGGAGCTCTATGCGCAGGTGATCAGTCAGGATCCCGGCAACGACGAGGCGCTGGACGGCGTGCGTCGATTGTTCGCGGTTGGCAGGGCGCGCATCCAATCGGACATCACCAGTGGCAAGCTCGACGATGCCACGCGTCTGGTGGCGCTGTTCCGCGACGCGGGCGTCAGCGCCGATGAGCTCGGGGACTTGTCGGCCAACATCACGGCGGCCCGCCCCCGCTGGCTCGAACAGCGCGTACAGCAGAGCATCGCGGCCGGTGATCTGAAGGGCGCCGATCAGCTGCTCGGTGAGCTCACAGCTTCGGGCGCCGAGCCGTCTGCCATCGCACAATTGCGCCGCGCGCTGGACGCCAAGGGCGTCGATTTGCAGTTGGCGGCGCTCATGACGCAGATGCGCTCGGCGATCAGCGCCGGCAATCTCGTGGGCCCCGCCGCCAACGATGCGCGCACGCAGCTCGCCAGTATGCGCACCCTCTCGCGCACCAACCCGGTGACGCTGGCCGCCCAGCGTGAATTGCAAACGGCACTTCTCGCACGCGCCAGTGATGCCCTGCACTCCGGCGAGCTCGATAGCGCTCAACGCCTGCTCAGCGCGGTGACCGAACTCGGCCCGTTCGCAGCGGCGTCCGAAGTGCGCCGCCAGCTGCAGGCCGCTGTGTACGCTGCCGCTCACCCGCGGCCCGCCGCTGCGCCAGTGGCTGCGACGCCCAGTGCGCCGGCGGTCGTGTCGCCGGCTCCCGTGGTGAAGGCTCCCGCGGCGCCAAGCTATATTTCTGCACGACCCAGCCGTCCACTGTCGCTGAGTTACCCGCCCGGCCAGTCGGCGCAGGGATATGTCATCGTGCAATTCACGCTGCAGCCGGACGGTTCGGCGCGCAATGTCAGCGTGGTGCAGTCCACCCTGCCGCAGATCTTCTCGCGCGTGGCCACCACGGCCGTGGCACGCGGGCGCTTTGATACGCGGGCGTTGAGTGATGGGCAGCCGGCGCAGGCGCGCCTGCGTCTGCGTTTTCAACCGGCATTGAACTAGGCCTCAGCGTGAGCAATTCCCGCCAAATCGCGACGACGCTCGCGCGCCGTGATCAATGGCTGCAGCTGTCGGCCACGCTGCTGTTCGCCGCCGCGCTGGCGATCCTGCTGGCTCTGGGCATGAACGCTGCGGCCCGGCTGCAGGCCGCTTCCTCCGCGATGCAGGCGGCCGCGCGGCTTTCCGGACAACCGCAGCTCATCAGCGCCGACCTGACGCTGATCCAGCGCGGCCTGGAGACCACCACCTACGTTGGCGCCTCGGTCCGCGCTATCACGGATCTGCGCCACGACACCGCGCAGACGCTCGAGGCGGTGCAGAGTCAGGTTCAGGAAGCAGGCCTGCAGAGCGACATCGATATCGCCGGTTCGCTGTCAGCCGTGCGCCGCAGCTGGAGTCAGCTCGACCGGCAGCTCGACCCCCTGCGCAGCGAGCGCGGTGCGGAGCTATATACCGATACCCCCTCGGGCTCGGAGCTCTCCGCGCAGGGCCGCTCGATGAAGAGCACCGTCGATGCGCTGCTTGCGACCCAGACACAGAATCTGCAGCAGCTCGGGAGCCAGACGTCCCACCTCGACGTGGTGCTGCGCGAGGCCGTCATCGAAGCGGGACTGCGCCTGCGCGCCCTGCTTCTCGCCGGCAGTGCAGTCGCCGCGCTGCTGCTGGGGCTGATGCTCTATTTCGGCTGGCGCTCGCGTCAAGCGGCGCGCCTGGCCGATGCCGCGCAGCGCCAGGTCAGCAACATCCTCGGCACGGTGCGCGAAGGACTGTTCCTGCTCGATCGGGATCTGCGCCTGGGCGACACCTACTCGGAGTCGCTGCGCCAGCTGCTGCGCTTGTCGAGCCCTTCCGGATTGCACGTCGAGGAGATTCTCAAACCGCTGGTGGACGCCAAGACGCTCACCGCGGCGCTGAAATTCCTCGGTCTGCTCTGGAAGGACAAGGTCCACGAGGAGCTGATCGAGTCGGTCAATCCTCTGAACCAGATCGAGATTTCCTTCAGCAACGGCCGCGGCGGAAACGAAGTGCGCTACCTGGCGTTCTCATTCCGGCGCGTGCGTGCGGCCAACGCGGCTGGCGACTATATCCTCGGCGTGGTCGCCGACGTCACCGATCGCGTCCTGCTGGCACGCGAGCTCGAAAGCGTCAAGGCCGAGAGCGATTCTCAGGCCACGCTGCAGCTGCAGCTGCTGCGCGTCGACAGCGAGCCGCTGCGCAGTTTTCTGGCGACGGCGGACGTGGCGCTGCGTAAAAGCAATGCTGTGCTCACTGCCTCGGGCATTGAACAGGAGGACCTGAAGAAGAAGCTCAACGGCGTGTTCCGCGAGCTGCATGCCGTGAAGGGTGAGGCTGCCGCGCTGTCCCTGAGCAGTTTCGTACAGCGCATCCATGCCATCGAGGATGCGCTCGCGACGCTGCGTCAGCGTCCCACCCTCTCCGGCAATGACTTCCTGCCCATCGTGGTGCGGCTGGATGAGCTGCTCAGTCACCTCGGGCAGATCCGCGCCATGCAGGAGCGGGTCTCGACGCTGCGCTCCCTGCGCACCGCCGAGGCTTCCGAACAGGGCGAGGATTCCCATCGGGACACCATGGTGCTCGCCGCGCGTCCGCGTCTCGCGCCCGAGCCCGAGCCCGAGCCGCCCACCATACCCGTGCCGGTGCCTGCGCCTCCGCGCGGCCATCCCCTGATCGATCTGCTGCGCACGCTCACGCAGGAGGTCGCCCGCTCGCAGCGTCGACGCGCGCTGCTGCGCACGCATGGTATCGAGGAGCTGCCGCCGCGCCTTGCCGGCGTCGTCAAGGACATCTGCATTCAGATGATTCGCAATTCCGTTGCCCACGGTATCGAGGCGCCCGAGGAGCGCGCGCGCCTCGGCAAGCCCGAGGAAGGCACGGTGCAGATCAGCTTCGATGCGCAGGGTCCCGAGGATTTCGTACTGACCGTCGAGGATGACGGCCGCGGACTCAGTTACGAGCAGATCATCGACAAGGCGCTGCGGCTCGATCTGATCACCCCGCAGCAGGCAGTGAGCCTGGAGCGCGCCGCGGTTTATCGGCTGATCTTCCAGCCTGGCTTCTCCACCACCGAGGAGGTATCCGAACACGCCGGGCGCGGAGTCGGCCTCGACGCCGTCAGCACGCTGGTGCGCGAGCATGGCGGGCGCATCGGTGTGTCCACCGCCTCGGGACGCTTCACTCGCTTTCGCATCCTGCTGCCCCGCACTGGCGCGCTGAGCGCCTCATCGGCGGCGTGAGGGCTCGCGTATGAGCGAGAGCGTGCAGCATCGACTCCTGGTCGTCGATGACTCCAACGTCATTCGTCGCCGTATCGAGCGCGTGCAGAATCTGCCTGGTATCGAGTTCGTCGGTGCAGCCAGGAATGGCCGCGAGGCGCTCGAAATGCACGAACGGCTGCATCCGACCATCGTCACGATGGATCTTACGATGCCGGAGATGGATGGCGGGGAATGCGTCGCGCGCCTGGTCGAGCGCGACCCGAACATCCTGATCCTCGTCATCTCGGCGCTGGCCGACAAGCTGACCGCCATCGACGCGATCGAAAAAGGCGCCAGTGGCTTTCTGTGCAAGCCCTTCACCGATCGCCAGCTCAATAATGCGCTGCTCAAGCTGATCGAATGAGCGAGCGGAGCGGCCTGGCAGCGTGAAAACAGAATCGGAAGTCGGTGTGTTCATCGAGGGCGTGCTGAATTACTTCGGCACGACCGTGCAGCAGGATGCCGAGTGCGGCACACCCTACCTCGCCCTCAGCCGCAACCCGGAGATCTCCGACTACACCGGCATGATCCGTATCAGTGGCAAGCGTGACGGACTGGTGTTCTTCACCGCCCCCAAGAGCATGCTGTGCGTGATGCTCATGCGCATGCAGGAAACCGACATGAGCCACGACAATCTGTGCGACCTGGTCGGTGAGATCGCCAATACGCTCTCGGGCAACGCGCGGCGCGATTTCGGGCATCAGTTCAATATCTCCGTGCCCGCCGTGGTTCACGGCCGCCACAGCAACGTGGAATATCCTTCCAACACTCGCCCGATCGTCATCCCGATCGAATGGCGCAAGTACCACGCACGCCTGGTGGTCTGCCTGAACTAGGCTGCCCGACGGGCTGCCGCACCTAGGCCCCGGTGGTGCCGGAACGCTGCTCCGCGGGTTTCTGCGCGTGATAGAGGTTATGGGCGGTATTGACCAGCGCGATGTGCGAGAGCGCCTGGGGAAAATTGCCGATCATGCGCCGCTCGCCGGGCAGATACTCCTCGGCGAGCAGTCCCACGTCATTGCGCAGGCTCAGCAGCCGCTCGTACAGACGCTGCGCGTCGTCGCGCCGCCCGATCAGCACGAAGTTGTCCGCCAGCCAGAAACTGCAGGCGAGAAAGGCCCCCTCGCCCGGCGGCAATCCATCGTGTCCGGAGCGCGTGTCATAACGCATCACAAAGCCATCCGCCATCAGATGCGTCTCGATTGCCTCTACGGTGCTGCGCACGCGCGCATCGGTGGGCGGTAGAAAGCCGACCAGGGGCATGAGCAGCAGGCTCGCATCCAGCTCGCGCGAGCCATAGCTCTGAACGAATGCGCCCAGCTGCGTGTTGTAGGCCTTGGCGCATACCTCATCGTGGATACGCTGGCGCACGGCACGCCACTCCTCGATCGGGCCAGTCAGACCGAACTGCTCGATGGCCTTGATCGAGCGGTCGAAGGCGACCCAGGCCATGATTTTCGAATAGGTGAAATGCTGTGGACCGCCGCGCACCTCCCAGATCCCCTGGTCGGGCTGCTCCCAGATCTGTTGCAGGTGCTGGAGCATGGCCTGCTGCAGGCTCCAGTCGGCCTCGTGATCGCTGTGGGCGTTGGCACGGCTGTGATGCAGAGCGTCCATGGTCTCGCCATAGATGTCCAGCTGCAGCTGCTCGGCCGCGGCATTGCCGACGCGTACCGGGCGCGAGCCCTGGTAGCCGGAAAGCCAGGGAACCTCCCATTCACTGAGTCGTCGCTCCCCGCGCAGCCCGTACATGATCTGTACCTGCGAGGCATTGCCGGCCACGGCGCGCAGCAACCAGCTGCGCCACGCCATCGCCTCCTCGTAGTAGCCTGCGTTCATGAGCGCCAGCAGCGTAAAGGTCGCATCGCGCAACCAGCAGTAACGATAGTCCCAGTTGCGCGGGCCGCCGGGCTGCTCCGGCAACGACATGGTCGGGGCAGCCACGATGCCGCCCGTGGGACGGTAGGTCAGTGCCTTGAGTGTGATCAATGAGCGCAGCACCGGCTCGGACCAGTTCCCGGCGCCGTTAAAGCGCTGCGCCCACTGCTTCCAATACGCCTCGGTGCCCGACAGCGCCGCCATCGGGTCGATGGGCGTGGGGGCAGGCAGGTGCGAGGGCCCGTACGTGAGCACGAACGTGACCACCTGCCCGGCGCTGACGGTGAATTCGCCGACGGTCTTGAGATCCTCACCGCGCAGGGGCACCGCCGTTCGCAGTACCACCATGTCGGGACCGCAGATCGCCTGGGTCGTCTGCGGATCGCTGCGCGTGACCCAGGGCACGAGCGATCCATAGTCGAAGCGTACGATCAGCTCGGTGCGCATGCGCAGCTGTCCGCGCCGCCCGCACACCAGGCGCACGATATCCGAGGCTTCTCCGCGCGGCGGCATGAACTCGATCAGCGTCGCGGCGCCCTCATCGGTCTCGAGCTCCGTTTCCAGTATCAGCGTGTCATCCCGATAACGTCGCTGGCGGCGTACCGACTGCGCGCACGGTTCGATCAGCCAGCGGCCATTGCCCGCGTCGCCGAGCAGGGCGGCGAAACAGGCCGGGCTGTCGAAACGCGGCCAGCAGAGCCAGTCGAGCGAGCCACCACGTGACAGCAATGCCGCGGTCTCGCAGTCGCCGAGCAACGCATAGTCTTCCAGGGGAACTGACATCGGGCGCGTCAGTTGCGGGGAGGCTGCACGGGCGATTGCGAAGTCGCATCCCTGCTGCTCTCATTACCCGGCCGGGCCCATGAGATGCCCGAGTAGGATGGCAGGCTCACTGCGAGAAACAGCGCGACTGTTTTCACGGGGTTTTCCTATGGATTATTCTCAAGAAGATCGGTACGGCACGGGCAAACAACCACGTCGGTGCCTCATTCCAGAGCCTAGTGTAGCCCCACTGTTTGCCTGCTGAGCGATCAGTGCAGAACGAATCTCCTCGGCAAAATGTGGCCGCCGACCTGTCAGCCGGTCTGCACTGGCGATTCTGCTCGAGATCCCCACCGCGGGGGGAATTTGTGCGCGCGGCTGCCGGAAGCGCCGGCATCCGAAGATACCGGCACGCGCGGTGATCAGTGAGCGTCCGCTGCGTCGAGCTTGAACACCCAGAGTGTCGTGCCACCCGGCGGGCTTTGAATCTCGGGCGTCATGACGCCGACACCGCCATCCAGCGGGCCGCCGCCCCCCGTCACGACGGCGACGTATTGCCGACCCCCGGCGCTGTAGGAGACCGGCGTTGAGTTGGGCGAGGCATTGAGCGTGGTCTGCCACAGCGGCTTGCCGCTGGCCGCATCGTAGGCGCGGAACACGCGATCGTGTGAGCCGCTGAAGAGCAGCCCGCCGGCCGAGACCAGCAGCGAGCTGGACATGCCCGCGCGCTGCCGGTAGGTCCACACGATCCGGCGAGTTTTGAGGTCGATCGCCTCGATGCGACCGAACTTGCCGTCGCTGTTGGCGACCGGCACGGTGGCACCGCGGATGTCGTTGCCGCCGGCGGCCACCTCCGCTGGCGAGCGCTTCACCCAGCTGTACTTCATGCAGTTCTCGAACAGCGGCACATAGAGGATTTCGCTGGTGGGATCGATCGAGGTCGCGATCCAGTTGCGTGCCCCCTGCGTGCTCGGGCACACGAAGTCGGTTCTGCCGCCCTGGGGGGTGGGGGTGAATTTCGGATCGATGATCTTGCGGCCGGTGACCGGATCGATGCTCGCGACCAGATTCTGCAGCCCCGCGTCCTTCGAGAACTCGTACTTGCCGCTGGCGCGATCGAGCGCATCGAAGATCGCCAGCTTGCCCCCCGTGATCAGCAGCGGGGTTGGTTTGCCATGGATAGGCAGCGTGATGAGTGACTGCTCGAAGACCCAGTCCAGGTCCCACACATCGCCGTTGAAGTGCTGGTAGTACCAGACGAGCTTACCGGTGTCCGGATCGAGCGCCAGCGTCGAGTCGGTATAGAGCGCGTCGTTCGACTGGCCTCTGTGCGGCTCCTGCAGCAGCGTGCCGACATCATAGGTATTGCCGGTACCGAAATAGACCAGGTTCAGGGTGGGGTCATAGCTGCCCACGGTCCAGACCCCCGAGCCATAGCGCTGCGTGACCGGTGCCCCATTCCAGCTGTTACCGCCGGGCTCACCCGGACGCGCAATCGTATGGAAACGCCACAGCTCCTTGCCGCTCTGGGCGTCCAGGCCGACGATGAAGTCGCCGCCGGCGATGTTGATGCCGAGGCTGACCCCGATGACGACCTTGCCATGGGCGATGATCGGGCCGCCTGACATGTGATAGGCGACACCGTCGACTTCGCCGGCGTGCATGCCCTCGGCGGCTGTAATGATGTCCTGATCCCAGACCAGCTGGCCGGTGTGCACATTCAGCGCCACGATGTGTCCATCGACCGTTGGAGCGATGAGCCGGTCCTGATAGATGGCCATGCTTTTGATGCGCCCATCACGTCCACCGTGCAGGCCTTCCGGCAGCTGACGCACGTACTGCCACAGCAGTGTGCCGTCCGCGCCGTCGAGCGCTTCGATGGTGTTGGCGCTCTCGACGAACAGCACGCCATCGTGCACCAGCGGGGATATCTCATTGGCGCTGACGGGCAGGGACAGCGACCACGCGACGCGCAGGTCGTGCACCGTCCTGCGATTGATCTGCCGCAGCGGCGTGTAGCCGAGGCTGCCATACGTACCGCGCCACATCAGCCAGTCACCGGGCGCGGGCTGGCGCAACATCTGGTCACTGACGGGCGTCAGCGCCTGCAGCTCATCCTGCCGGCGCTGCTCGACCCTACGGTAGAAGTCATCCTGGTTGGTCAGTGGCACGAAGGCACGGCCCATATTGGGCCCCTGCCCGGCCGCGACCTCGGCGGCCCCGCGTGCCGGAATCTGAGCCCCGGAGAGTTCGGTTGCTCCAGGCTGCGCGCCATTCTGTTGCAGAAGGTAGGCTTCGATGTCTGCGTAGGCCTGATTGTCGAGTCCGCCCGGCCCGGATGGCGGCATTTTCGTGGCCATGAATACCAGCAGCGACTGGGGCGACTGCGCATGCCACTGGGCGCGAAAAACCGGCCCCTTGACGGGCGGACCGAATTGTCCGTCGTCGAGATTGCCGCCGTGGCACGAGGAGCAATTGTCGTTATAGGCGAGCCGGCCGCGCTCGGCCTGCATCGCGGAGAAGCCCACCGGACCACTGTCGAACAGCACCTGCGTCTGGCTCTCGCTCGGTGCCTGTGCCTGTGCCTGTGCCTGTGCTGCGATGCTCGTGCCCAGCAGGGCTGCGGCCGCAATCATTGGCAGCGCCGCTGCCGCCACCGCCTTCGTGGCCCATTGCGTTGCCACTGACAGATTTCGCGTTTGCGCGCCCCGCATGAGAGCCCCCCGCTGCAATCGATTGGTGTGATTCGACCGGAAATCGGCCAGCTACTTTATATCAAATGGCGCCGCGCGAGAGCGCCGTCACAGTCCGGGGCATGCGAGTCGCACTGGAAACTCCATATATGTAGACTTCTGCCATGACCGCCAGGAAGACCCGATCGCGACGCTGCTCACCGCACACGCTGGCGATTCTGGCCGCATTCGCGCAGCAGCCGACGCAGTGGCAATACGGCTATGACCTGGTGCAGCTCACGGGTCTGAGTTCAGGCACGCTCTACCCCATCCTGATGCGGCTTGGGGATCGTGGGCTGATGGAATCGCGCTGGAAGCCCTCCCCCGAGCGTGGTCGGCCCCCTCGTCATCTGTATCGCCTGAGCCCGCGCGGCCTCAGCTTCGCCCAGCTGCAGCTGGGCGAGGCGGACTACCGGCGCAGCCCGCCCCTGACGGCGGCTCACTACGCATGAACGCATCGGCACTGGCTGCCTGGCTGATGCGGCGTGCCGTGCAGCTCATGCCGGCAGCACGGTGTGACTGGGCCGAGGCCATGCAGGCGGAATTCGAAGCGCTTTGTTCAGAGGCAGGTTCTGGTGCCCGCGCGCTGCGATGGGCATCCGGTTGCCTGCTGACGTGCCTGATGGAAAGGATGCGCTCGATGAACATGCCAACCAGATCGCCCCTTGGCCTGTCGCGCTGGATCCTGGGCGCGGAGATGCTGATCGCCTTCGGTCCGCTGACCTGGCTGTTCGGTGTGGTGGTGATGCTGGATTTGCGCGGGCGCGCGCCAGGCGAATTCTCCGCGCTCCTGATATCCGCCACCCTGCTGGGTCCCGCGGGGCTGCTGCTTGCAGCACGAATCATCGCGTTGCCTCGCGTGGCTCCCGGCCGTGCTGCCAGGTGGGCTTTGCCAGGGCTCGCAGCCTGGACGCTGCTCGTCTATGGCGCCCATCTCGGCCGCCTGCCGTCGCCGGATTGGCGCGCACTCATGCTGATTGCCGTGCTGCCGGCGATTGCCGTTGCACACCTGTGCGTACTCGGTGCGCGCGGCGAGCGTTCGCTCAGGCCCGAAATTCGCGGATGACGGCAGGTATCGCCGCCTCGTTGAGCGGTGCCATGATGTGCACGCCGGCGACGCCCGGGATCTTGCGCAGCGCGTGCATCAGCTCGATACAGATGCGCTGCCCTTCCGCGCGCGCATCGGTCGCCGCATCCAGGCGCTCGATGATCGACTCGGGAACGATTGATCCGGGCAGCTTGTCGCGGATCCAGCGCGCCGAGCGCGCACTCGCCAGCGGTGCGATGCCCACGAGAATGCGGATACGCTGCAGCAGTCCGGCCTCCTCGAGCCGCGTCAGATAGCGCTGCACGATTGCCGCGTCCAGGCAGAACTGCGTCTGCGCAAATTGCGCGCCAGCCTCGATCTTCTTGCCCAGCGCCGTGGGCTGCCAGTCGGGCGCCGGGTCGAGCGGCATGTCCGCGCAGCCAAGGAAGAACTCGAGCTGGCCGCCGATGCTGCGACCGGTCGGCAGCTCGTGACGCTCGCGCATCGCGCGCGCGGTCGACAACAGGGCATTGGAGTTCAGATCAAACACCGGCTTGGCATCGGGCTGATCACCGGCGCGCGGATCATCGCCGGTCAGCGCCAGTACATTATGGATCCCCTGGGCGGCAGCACCGATCAACAGACTCTGCAGCGCGATGCGATTGCGATCGCGACAGGTGACCTGCAGCACCGGCTCGATGCCTTCCCGCAGCATCAGGCCCGCCGAGGTGAGCGTATCCAGATGCGGACGGGCACTGGCCCCATCGGTGACATTGACTGCATCGGCCAGGCCGGCCAGCGGCCGCGCCTTCTCCAGCAGCGCCTCGGGATCGGCGGAGAGCGGCGGGGTGATCTCGGCGGTGATGGCAAATTCACCGCTCGCCAGCCGTCGTTGCAGGGACTCGCCCATGTTGATTGCTCCGGCCTTGATCGTTGCGAGGCTGCCCTGGCGCCGGTCGCGCTGGCGTTCAGGGGTTCAGTTTATCAATCTCGAGCGAGCGCGGACCGGTCTTGCCGGCCACGTACTCGATCTGGCCGTAGAGATCTCCCCGCTGCGGCAGGGGACTGCCGGAAGCAGAGATCCGCGCCACCACGGTGACCTTTTGGCCCGGCCGCACTGCACGCTGAGCGATCATCGCATCATCGGCCGACAGCACCAGATCCTGTGGCAGCGTCACGGCACTGCGGCGCACGGCCAGCGGCGCACCGCCATCCGCAGCACGCACGAACACGAACAGCGAGGCGTTCGAGGGTACGTGCGCGGCGAGCTGCGGGGCGAGCGAGACGTGCAGGCGGATGGCAGTGGAGGCGTCGATCGCGGGATGCAGCTGCGCGTCGATGGTAGAGATCTGCTTTTCCAGCGCCGCACGCACGTTGGGTGGCGGACCGGGGGTAATGTTCAGCATCGCGGCAAAACGCGTGCGGGCAAGCTCGAGCCGACCGGCCTGTTCGGCCAGCAGCGCGCTGTAGAACAGTCCCTTCGCCGACTTCGGGTCCAGCGCCAGCGCGCGCTCAAAGTCGGCCGCAGCCTGAGCGGTCTGCGGCCCCTGCAGGCCCTGCAGCAGCAGCAGCGACTCGCCGATGCCCGTCAGTGCCGTGGCGCTCTGGCCACGCGCCAGCGTGTCGGCCTGCTGGTAGGCGCGCAGTGCCAGGGCGTACTGGCCGGTCTGCCCATAGGCGGCCGCAAGCTGCAGCCAGCCCTCCAGGTCGTGCGGGTCGCGCTCCACGTGACGCGCCAGCTGTGCGATGCTGCCCGCGGCGGTACGGGCGTTGGCGGCGGCCAGGCGGATGGCACCCGGACTGCCAAGCCATGAGTACGTGAGCACACTGAATCCGATCAACGCCAGAGCCGCGACCAGCGCCGCGATGGCAGCAGGCGGCCGGGTGGCACGCGTTCGCACCAGCGGCAATACCACGAACAGCACGGCGATCAGAGCCAGAGCGCCGGCGCCTGCCAGAAAGCCGCTCATGACTGCCAGTGCTCGTCGACGGTGTCGTCGAGTGGCTCGTCCGGGTCATCATCGACCAGGCGTCGTCGGCCAACGATGATGCGCCAGCCGGCCAGGAAACCGACCAGCATCAGCAGAATGGGTGCGCCCCACAGCCAGGCATTGCGCCAGTTCATCGGCGGCTTGAAGAGGATGAACTCGCCGTAGCGCGATACCAGATAATCCTTCACCTGTTGATCCGTCATGCCCCGCAGCAGCAGATCGTGCACCTCGCTACGCATCTGGCCTGCCAGATCCACCTGCGAGTCCGCCAGCGATTCGTCCTGGCATTGCATGCAGCGCAGCTCGTGCGTGAGCGCAAGATAGCGCTGCTGCAGCTGCGGCGTGGGCAGCGGCGGCGTGGCATCCACGGCCAGGGCCCGCCCGACCCAGACCAGGCCGATCAGCAGCGCGGCGCCGGCCAGCGCGCGCAGGTGGGAGCGTCGAGGAGAATGCATCAGCCGCCAGTTGCCGGTGGGGGAGCGGCGCCGCCCGCGGCGTTGATACGCGACAGAAACTGCTCGCGCCAGATATCGGGCGTGATCTCACCGACTTCCTTGTAGACGATGACGCCCTGTGGATTGATCAGGAAACTCTCTGGCGCAGCGTAGACACCCCAGTCGATCGCAACACGACCGTTGGGATCCTCGCCGACCTGCTGGTAGGGATCGCCGAGCTGCTGCAGCCAATTGGTCGCATTGGCTGGGGTGTCGTTCCAGTCGATGCCGATGATGGGGACCGTGCCCTGCTGCTTGATCATCAGCAGCGTCGAGTGCTCATCCCGACAGGTCGCACACCAGCTGCCCCAGACATTCACCAACGACCAGTGACCGCGCAGGGCGGCGCTGCTGACCGGCGTGCCGCCGCTCACGAGGTTGGGAATGGAAAACTGCGGGGCGGCCTTGCCCACCAGGGGCGAGGGGATGATGTTCTTCTCGGGTGAGTGCACCAGTCCCACGAACAGCACGACCAGCAGCGCTGCAAACAGGCCCAGGGGCAGCAGGAAGCGCCAGCGCACGCCGCCCGTTCCGGGCTCCTGCAGTGGCGTGGCCTGCTGGTTCATGCCGGAGTCCGGCGGGCGACGGCGATCGGTACGGCGTCGGGTACCGTGGCCGGGCCGCGTTGGCGGCGGCCAAAGACCGCGAGCATGCCACCGAGGGCCATGATGACCCCGCCAATCCACACCAACCGGATCAGCGGCCGATACTGCAGGCGCAGACTCCA
The DNA here is from genome assembly GCA_035502275.1 of Steroidobacteraceae bacterium. Classification (GTDB taxonomy): domain Bacteria; phylum Pseudomonadota; class Gammaproteobacteria; order Steroidobacterales; family Steroidobacteraceae; genus FEN-1191. The sequence continues at coordinate 9,632 of DATJUN010000116.1, read as the reverse complement.
GGCTCCCCCTCCCACATCGTCGCCCAGGGAGGCGAGCAGATCGCGATGCAGGCCTGGCGCGATCGCCGCGGTCGTCTGTTCGGTGTCCTGCACATAGAAGCGGCGCTTCTCCGGATGCAGCACTGTGACCAATTGTCCGTGACGCGTCACCGTGACGGTGCCACGCACGGCGGTGAAGTTGGGGCCGGTGACGTCGCGCACGCCCTCGTAGCGGAAGGCGTAGTCGCCGACCATCGCAACCTGCCCAGGCTTCATCGCGACATCGCGCTCGATGCTGTTGGAAGAGACGAAGGTGATTCCCAGCACGAAGATGCCGAGCCCGACATGCGCCACCGTCATGCCGACCAGGCTCGCGGAGAGCGTGAGTCGCCGCCGGATGCGGTCAATGGGGTCCACCAGCGAGGACAGCACGATCCATGCGCCCAGCACCGCGCCGACTGGCGCCAGGGGCATGGGATGGCCATAGACGGCCAGAGACAGCGGCAGTCCGATCACCAGCGCACAGACGAGCGTCGTCAGAATGACGCGCCGCGCGTGGGAGAGGCCGCCGCGCTTCCAGCGCGCATGAATGCCCACGGCCAGCAGTGCCAGCAGCGGCAGCACCGGCACCATGAAGCTGGGCGCGAAATACGGGGCGCCCACCGAGAGGGTGCCCAGGTGCAGTGCTCCGGCAATATCCGGCGCCAGGGTGCCGGCCAGCACCACCGCCGCGGCGATCACCAGCAGGATGTTGTTGAAGAGCAGGAAGGACTCGCGTGATATCAGATCAAAGCCCGCATTCGACTGCATGCGCGGTGCACGTAGCGCATAGAGCAGCAGCGCACCTCCCACGACGATGACCAGGAAGGCCAGGATGAAGATGCCGCGCGTGGGGTCGGCGGCGAAGGAGTGCACGGAGATCAGCAGGCCCGCCCGGACGATGAAGGTGCCGAGCAGGCTCAGTGAGAAGGCCGCGAGCGCCAGCAGCAACGTCCAGCTTTTGAACAGTCCGCGCTTCTCGGTGACGATTAGCGAATGCAGCAGCGCGGTACCCACCAGCCACGGCATGAAGGAGACATTCTCGACCGGATCCCAGGACCAGTACCCACCCCAGCCCAGCTCGTAGTAGGCCCACCAGCTGCCGAGTGCGATGCCACAGGCGAGGAATGCCCAGGCCATCACGGTCCAGGGACGCATCCAGCGCGCCCAGAGCTGATCACGACGGCCCTCGATCATGGCCGCGCAGGCGAAGGCGAAGCTGACACTGAAACCGACGTAGCCGGTGTAGAGCACGGGTGGATGCACGGCGAAGGCCGGATCCTGCAGCAGCGGATTGAGGCTCGCGCCATCCGCGGGCGTCGGGAACAGGCGCGCGAAGGGACTGGAGGTCGCCAGCGTGAAGAGCAGAAAACCAAAACTCAGAACGCCGAGCACGCCGAGTACGCGGGCGCCGAACTCGGTCGGCAGATGGCGCAGGCGTGCCACCACAGCCATGGTCCAGGCCGACAGCACAAAGATCCAAAGAAGGATGGAGCCTTCGTGCGCGCCCCAAAGGGCGGTGACGCGATAGAACAGCGGCAGCGCGGAGTTGGAGTTATCCGCGACGTAGCGCACCGAAAAATCGTTACTGATGAAGGCATGGATCAGCACGCCAACCGCCAGCGCGGTGAATACGAATTGTCCGCAGGCGGCGGACGGAGCTGCGGCCATCCAGCGTTCGCGAGCGAGCGCCGGGCCCGCGAGCCCGAAGATCGCCTGGGCCGCCGCGAGCAGCATTGCGAGGATCAGCGCGTAATGACCGAGTTCGACAAACATGTGCTGCGCTCAGTGATGGGCCGGCGCGACGACCGCGGCCTGCTGCAGACTTCTGGCGACGGGCGGAGGCACGTAGTTCTCATCGTGCTTGGCGAGCACTTCATCGGCAACGAAGGTCCCATGGGCGTCCAGGTGACCGTGCGCAATGACGCCGGAGCCTTCGCGGAACAGATCCGGCAGCACCTGCGAGTAAACCACGGGCACACTGTGGCGCAAATCGGTTACCACGAAGTGCACCTCGAGCGTGCCAGGCGTGCGCACGAGACTGCCCTTCTCCACCAGGCCACCCAGGCGAAAGCTCTCGCCCGGCTTCACCTGCCCCGCCGCGATCTTGCTGGGGTCGAAATAGTACGACACGTTCTGCTGGAACGCCCGCAGCGCCAGTGCACTGGCGAGACCGACGCCCGCGAGGATGCCAACCACCCAAAAAAGGCGACGACGGCGCGCAATCATACGGGCTCCCTGCGGCCGTGCGCGAAGCGCCGGCGCGCCTCGCGTTGCGCGCTCGCAAGAGAGCGTCGCGCCCAGAGGATGTTCAATGCGAGCACCGCCAGAGCCAGCGCCACCGAGGGCCAGACGTACACCGCATAGCCGCCCATCAGCAGAAATTGCATCATCGGCTCAGATCCTCGCGTGTCCGGCTGGGCTGTTGGGGACGCTGGCCCCCTGGAAAGTCCCGGCGATGGCGCCGGAGCCGCCGCCGGAGCCCACCCCGGCGCCCGGGGCCGCGAGCTCCTCGGCTATCCACTGGGCATTGCGCTCGCGGCGCAGGATCTCACCGCGCACCCTGACGAGCAGCACAGCGGCGAAGTAGCAGTAAAAGCCCACGATCATGAGCAACAGCGGAATCAGCATCGGTACGGCAATGGCCGGGCCGCCGGCGCGAATGATGCTGGGGCCCTGGTGCAGCGAATTCCACCAGACCACCGAGTAGTTCACGATCGGCACATCCACGACCCCGACGATGGCAAGCACTGCGCTGGCGCGATCTGCGCGCGCGGTGTCATCGAAGCCGCTGCGCAGCCCGATATAGCCTAGATAGAGAAACAGCAGTAGAAGTTCCGAGGTAAGGCGCGGGTCCCAGGCCCAAAAAGTGCCCCACATGGGCTTGCCCCAGAGCATGCCAGTGCCGAGCGTGATGACGGTGAAGGAAGCCCCGAGCGTCGCACAGCTGGCGGCCACGGCATGCGCGACCTTCATGCGCCAGATCAGGCCGACCGCGGCGGCGAGCGCCATCACGACGTACACCTGCACGGACAGCCAGGCGGCCGGCACGTGAATATAGAGGATGCGAAAGCCATCCCCCTGGTGCCACTCGGGTGGAGTGAAGCCCAGTCCCCACACCAGGCCCGCCAGGCACAGCACGAGCGCCGGCCATGCAAACCACGGCGTCAGCCTTCCCGCGACACGGTAGAAGTACGGCGGGGAGCCGAAGCGATGAAACCAGACCCAGGCCATACTCACTCCAGGTCGTTACTCCAGGCCGATACGCACGGCGGCGGCCACTGCGAACGGCGCCAGTGTCACCGCGAGCACGGCCATCGCGCCGAGCAGGTACAGCGGCGCGGCCACGGCCTCCCCGCCGATCGCAAACGCAGTCGCGCGCGCACCGAAGATCAACACCGGCACCACCAGCGGCAGCACCAGCATGGCGAGCAGCGAACCGTTGCGTCTCATGCCCATCGTCAGTCCCGCGCCCACCGCCCCGATCAGACTCAGCGTCACGCTGCCCAGCACCAACGCCGCCAGAACCGCGGGCAGCGCCGCCGCCGGCACGCCCAGCGCCATGGCAGCCAGCGGGGCGACCACCACCAGCGGCAGGCCGGTCAGCAGCCAGTGCACCGCGGTCTTGGCGAGCACCAGGCTGGCCAGAGGCTGCCCGCAGAGTGCCAGTTGCTCGAGCGTGCCGTCCTGAGCGTCTTCACGAAAAAGCAGGTCCAGCGCCAGCAGCGACGCCAGCAGGGCCCCCACCCACAGGGCCGCCGGCGCTATGTCGCGAAGTAGCGACACCTCTGGCTGCAAAGCGAGCGGAAACAGCGTCGTGACGATCAGGAAGAACCCCAGCGGCTGCAGCGTGTCGCCTGAGCGGCGCAGTGCCACCCGCAGATCGCGCCGCGCCAGTCCCACGACCGCACGTGCCAGTCCGTCGTTGGCGGGCTGGCGCTCGACGGCGGGCGCATTTACCTGCTCCTGCCGCGCGTTCATTGTAACGCCATCGCCACGAGCTGGGGGGCTGGAAGCCCCAGTGCCTGATGGGTGGCGACGATGGCCATACCGCCTCGCGCCAGATGCGAGGCCAGCAGGTCTGTCACGAGCGACTGGCCGCGCGGATCGAGATTGGCCGCCGGCTCATCCAGCACCCACAGCGGCGCCTCGGTGAGCACGATGCGCGCCAGGGCGACTCGACGGCGCTGGCCGGCAGAGAGCCGTCGCAGCAGCGTTGCCTGACAGTCTGCAACACCCGTGCGCTCCAACGCGGTGAGGATCTCGCCCCGGGCGACACGGCGGCGCAGCTGAGTTGCGAAGCGCAGGTTCTCGACCGCCGTCAGATCGGGTTTGAGACCGTTGTCATGGCCGAGATAGCCCAGGTCGGTGTGAAAACCGTGCGGGGCACGTGTCACGAGCTGGCCCTGCCAGTGGACCTGGCCTTCCTCGAGGGGAACCAGCCCACAAAGCGCGCGCAGCAGCGTAGTCTTGCCCGAACCATTGGAACCCGTGATCTGCAGACACTGCCCGCGCGCGAGCGCGAAGCAGATGCCGCGAAGCACGTGCTGCTCTCCGCGCCACAGATGCAGGTTCTCGGCGACCAGTTCGCTCATGCTCTCACGTCGAAGCGGGGCGACAGGGGTGTTGGCGGAGCGTATGTCACCCTCTGATCGAACATGGTTTTAAATGAAAAATCAATGAACTACATTTCATTCCGGAAGTCGTGCGGACGGCGGGACTCGAACCCACACTCCCTTTTGAGGAAGCAGATTTTAAGTCTGCTGCGTCTACCGGTTTCGCCACGTCCGCAAATCGCGCCCGGGAACCGGGCCCGCCCAGGGCCCATCGCGGGATCGTTGCAGGTTCGGTGTCATTTCCCAGGAGAACGACGATGATGATGGACTGGAACGAATACCGCAAACAGGTCGGCGCGGCGATCACCGACATGGCGAAGATCAGCCCCGACACGGTTCGGGGCTACAGCCAGATCAGCGGTGCGGCAGGCAAGCCCGGCCATCTGGATGCCAAGACCCGCGAGATGATTGCACTGGCCGTCGCCGTCACGCGCCAGTGTGACGGCTGCATCACCGTGCACGTCGATGCGGCCGTGAAGGCAGGCGCCACGCGCGAGGAGATCATGGATGCGCTGAGCGTCGCGGTGGCGATGAATGCCGGAGCTGCGCTGGTCTTTTCGGCGCGCGTGCTCGATGCCTTTGCCGCGCGCACAGCCACGCCCGCGGCCTGAGTGCCGCGCTGCGTTGCCAGCGTTAACTGTGCCGGTGTAAGCTGCCGGCCGCTCGAGTGGGGCCGGCTCTCCTCGTACCGACGCAGGAACTGCTATTATTCGCCACTCGTTTTGACACCATCGTCGGCACTGAATAATCTGCGCGGTTACGACGCGCCACTGTTCGCACACCAGCGCGGGGGGTCTCTCGCCGGCGGTGTCTATGCGCCAGTTTCAGCGCGCGATGGCAATCGATCTTTGAACTTGACAAACAAATGAGGCAACGATGACACGCCAGATCGTCGATACCCTGCTCCCCACGACGATGGTCGGTTCCTATCCGAGACCGGCCTGGTACACCTACCAGTTGCTGGGCAAGGACACCCGCGTGGCTTTCAAGCATGTCGGCCACCAGGAGGCATATGACGACGCCACCCGGGCGGTGATCCTTGATCAGGAGGACGCGGGTCTCGACATCGTGACCGACGGGCAGATGAGCTACGACGACTACGTCGGAGTCATCGGTTCGTTCTGCTGGTACATGTATGAGCGCATTCCCGGTTTCGACGCTGCCAAGGAGCCGCATCCGTCAGAGGTGGGCGCGGCGGAGCGCACCAAAGAGATCGAGCTGCTTTCGGACTGGGGCGGCGTGGTCAACAGTGGCGAGGTCAAGCGTGGGCCGATTCGCCTCGCCGACCTGTACAAGGTGGCCAAGCGCTACGCGAACAAACCGCTGAAGGTTTCCGTCGGTGCCGGCCCGGTCAATCTCGCCTGGCACGTGTATTTCAAGCACTACAAAAACCCGCGTGAGCTCAGCGAGGCGCTGGCGCCCATCTTCAATGCGGAAATGAAGGAACTGGTCGACGCCGGGGCCGAATACCTGCAGATCGAGGATCTCGGTGCATGGCTGCCCCTGTTCACGAACAATCCGGCCGATTACAAGTGGGTCGGAGATGTGATCGCCAAGTGCGTGGATGGGGTCAACGCGAAGATCGGTTGGCACTTCTGCTTTGGCAACGCCTGGGGTAACGCGCTCAGCGGCCTGTATCCCAAGGGATATGAGACGGTGCTGCCGTACTTCTACGATCTGCCGATCGATCAGTTCGTGCTCGATTTCGCCAATCGCGAGATGGCCGATATCGCATGCCTGAAAGGCCTGCCGCGTGATAAGGAAGTCCAGGTGGGCGTGCTCGACATACGCACCATGATGGTCGAGTCGCCGGAGAAGGTCGCCGATAGAATCCGCAAGGTTCTGAAGGTGCTTCCCGCCGAGCGCGTCTACCTGTCGACCGACTGCGGCATGAAGCCCCTGCCGCGAATGGTCGCGAAGATGAAGCTGAAGGCACTCGTGGACGGCGCAAACATCGTCCGCAAGGAACTCAGCAAGTAATCCAAGGTCCACGAGTTTTCAGTCGATGCGTGAGACGCGAGCGTCTGCGCGCTGTCATTCACTCTGATTCATTTGGTGGTACGCACTATGGCCGAAAAGAAGATCATCGCAGTCGTCGGAGCAACTGGCTCGCAAGGGAGCGGTCTGATCCAGGCGATTCTGGACGACCCGCAGGGCGGTTTTCAGGCGCGTGCAATCACGCGGGATGTGAATAGCGACAAGGCCAAGGCCCTCGCGCGTAAAGGGGTCGAAGTCGTCGCGGGCGATATCGACGACGAAGAGAGCATGGCGCGCGCATTCGAGGGTGCGTACGGTGCGTACTGCGTGACGTTCTTCTGGGCTCACTTCTCGCCGGACCGGGAAGGCAAAAATGCCAAGGCTCTCGCGAACGCCGCCAAGCGTGCGCATGTCCAGCACGTCATCTGGTCAACGCTGGAAGATACACGCAAGCTGGTTCCCCTGAGCGATAACCGCATGCCCACCCTGCAGGGCAAGTACAAGTGCCCGCATTTCGATGCGAAGGGCGAGGCCGATCACTTCTTCACGGATGCCGGTGTCCCGACGACCTTTCTGCTGACGACCTTTTACTGGGACAACATGATTTATTTCGGGATGGGCCCGAAGAAGGGTGCGGATGGCAAACTGACCCTGACCTTCCCCATCGGCGACAAGAGATTGTCCGGCATCGCCGCAGAAGACATCGGCCGCGTGGCCTACGGCATCTTCAAGGGCGGCCGGGAATATATCGGCAAGACTGTTGCGATCGCCGGCGAGCACCTGACCGGCAATCAGATGGCCGCCTCCCTTTCCAAGGCTTTGGGTCAGGAAGTGCGCTTCAATAGCATTTCTCCGGACGATTACCGCAAACTTGGATTCCCGGGAGCGGAAGATCTCGGCAACATGTTCCAGTACTACCGCGACTTTGAAACGGAATTCACGGCGAAGCGTGATCTGAAGTCGGTCCGTGCACTGGCGCCCTCGCTGCACTCATTCGACCAGTGGCTCAGCGAGAACAAGTCCCGCATCCCGCTGACCTGACCGGAATGTCGCCGGGCACCTTGCATTTGCGGGTGCTCGGCGACAACTTTGGCGTGGCGGGATTCCCTACCGTCAACGCTCCCGCCCCCGCCAGCTCCACAGGCGCCTGGGCGTATCCCCTGCAGTCTGATTGCCAGCTCGGCCCGCGCAGCCCGCAACCGTCATTTTTGTCGCGGAGCCGGCAATCGCTGCGTCTGACGTCGACGGCTTTATAATCGCTCCAGCATCAGCATGCGCCGGTTACCTGCCCCCGGCGGGAGGTCCGTCGTGCGAAGGGTTGGTTACCTGGCGGGACCAGCGGGTGTCGCGATTTCGGCGATCGTATTGCTCCTCTGCGCGACGGCAGCTGGGTGTGCCAACACACCAATCGTGTTGGCCGATAATGCTGGCAGCTCCATCCTTCGCGTTGAGCACGCCCCGAGCCTTGGTGAAATCCGAGCGCTTTATCCAGCCGCCCTGCAACGGCAGGATGTGGTTGGACTGGTTCTCGTGAGGATGACCATCGACCCCGCTGGTCGAGTCATACAGACAAAAGTGCTCAAAGAGGAGCCCGGTGGTATCGGGTTGGGCGCCGCCGCCGAGAGCCTGGCCCATCAGTTTAAATTTGCCAATGCCTCGCACCGATCCGTGGTAACGACCCTGCCCGTCCGTTTTATGCCGTCACAGTGGCAATTGCGAATACCTCCGGTCCATTCGAGGCTCCCCATCCAGGGCTGTAACGGAAATATCTGCCAGTTGAATTCGGGTTAGGAGCGCGGCGCAGCGGTGCGCGCCACACGCGTTCCGCGCAGCGATTTTAGCCGTGCCAGGTGTCCATGCTTCATTTCATATCCGTCGCTACAGATTTTTTTGGAAACCCCCGGGCCGCCGCCTTGGGATTCAACGCACGCATCCATGAACCCGCCTCACCGGAAAGGGTGGCAGTCCTGGCGACTATTCTCATCTTCGTAGCCGCAATCGCCATCTTCCTCCACAAGCGCAGATAGTGCGGCCTGCTGGCGGGTCTGCGGCGGGCACAGCGGGAGGCACTCGGCAGCCTCTGACGGCGGCGCTATGTTCGGCTTGGATCTCGAGCCGCGGCCTGATTTGACTCAATCTCGCATCAAGGCGCTCAATATCGCTTGCGGTACAGGGTTGTACCCAGTCAACAAAATAAGCCAGCTCAGGGGGACTGATCATGAAACCATGGGCAAAGTTGTTGCTATCGACGCTGTTCGCCTTCGTCGCGGTCCCGCAAGTGCTGCCTGCACAGTCGATCAGTGATCCACTCCTTGGCACGTGGACGCTGAACGTCGCGAAATCAACATACAAAAACCTGGCGGCACCACGGAGTGAGACTCGAACCTACGACACCACTGCAGAGGGAATGGACCACCTGACAATCCATAGGGTCGCGGCCGATGGCACGACCACCACGGAAGAGACGACGTTCAAGACCGACGGCAAACCGTATGCTTTTTCCGGAAATCCGGCGCTCGATTCCCTGGAAGCGACGCGCGTCAATGATCGCTCCGGCCACGGTAATCTGATGCTGCAGGGCAAACGGGTCGGTCGTTACACCTTAGCCGTATCGAAGGACGGGAAGCAGTTGACCGACACACTGACGCTCCAAATTTCGGGCAAGACCGCGCACGCGGTGAGGGTATTCGATAGACAGTAGCGGTCTATGACGATCCGGGGGCGCCGCCTTCGGGCGGCGCTTTCGTGAGGAGGCGGCATACACCGTATGCCCAATGCCCAGGCGCTCACGGATAGTGGCTCACCGTAGAACGTCACGATCACGTGTCCAGATGCGGCGACTTTGCGCACCGCTCGCAGCGGGCTTCCATGGGAACTCACGAGACCGCCGGAGTTGCATGGCAATGCTCCGTGTTTACCGTGGTTCGGCTACTGGCTGTAATTGTGGAGCGGCTTACAGGAACCTCGAAGCTGACCAAGCAGCCTGAAAGTTGAATCCCCAACACCGGGCCAATCGCGGAA
>DATJUN010000115.1:0-26747 GCA_035502275.1 Steroidobacteraceae bacterium | reverse complement strand
GCTCGTGACGTAGATGCGCCCCTCGGAGTCCACCGTGCTGCCATCGCCGCTGCCCGTAAGCTGGGCGACGACGCGCTCGTTGGTCAACTGCCCGTCGGGCTGCACATCGAAGGCCACCAGGTTGCCGGGCTGCGTGAAGCTCTTGGCGCTGGTCACGTAGAGCGTCTTCTCATCGGGGCTGAGGATGACGCCGTTGGTGCCGCTGACATCGCCCTCCTTGGTCACCGTGCCATCGGGGGCGGCGTAATACAGGCCGCCCACGGTGAAATACACCCCGCCGTTGGACGCTGCCGTCAGATCATTGAGACCGAAGTTGCCCAGGCAGTCGATCGGATCGCCCTCGTAGGAGAGCGCGAGAATCTTGTGCTGCGGCGCGAGCTCCCAGATGCCCTCGTGCAGCCCACGCTCGACGATGAACACCTCGCCCTGCTTGTTGATCGAGACGGCACCGCCGGTGTTGGTGTCCTGATAGGCCACATGTGCATGCCCCTGCGGATCGATGCGCAGCACATCGCTGTTGTCCTGCTGTGCGACCAGTACGCTGCCATCCGGAAGCCCGACGATCCCGTCCGCATTGTTGCCGGACTCACTCCAGACATGACGCCAGTGGGCATTGGCGTCGATGACGTCGGGGATGGCTTGCACGTGCGCGGGTGGCTTGTAGGTCGGAGCCGCGGGGCGGGGAGCGGCGCGCCGGCGCCCGGCGGCGGGGGGAGCAAAATTGATCTTGGCGGGGTGATTCTTCTGGCAGGTCGCGACCAGCGCATCCCAGCGCGAATCCTCCTGTGACTTCAGCCCCGGACCTTCGGTGCGCTTCGTGGCCGCCTGGGCCTGAGTAACCGCCAGAACTGCCGTGGCACCCAGAGCTGTGAGCATGGCGGCAAATACGGTCGATCGCATGGCATCCCCCTTCAATGTGCCGGCGTACGGGTGAACTCAGGTGGGGCGCACGGCGCGTCGTGGCACGCCTGGCGCGGTGTCGCGGCGCCCCACCGTCTATGACGGATCAAAGCGCGTTATCTTACACCGAATGCTGTCATGCAGACCGCTCTTGACACCAGTTGACAGTGGCCCATGGTCGCAGTGCCCGGGTCGTGGCACTCTTCAGTCATGCCCTCCTTCGATGTGGTATCAAAAGTCGATGTCCACGAGCTGACGAACGCGGTCGACCAGGCGCGCCGCGAACTGGACAAGCGCTATGACCTGCGAGGCAGCGGGGCGCGCTTCGAGCTGGAAGGCTATGTCATCAGCCAGTTCGCGCAGAACGAATTCCAGCTCAAGCAGCTGCTGGACATCCTGCGGCTGCGCCTGGCGGCCCGGGGCATCGATCTGCGCTGCCTGGAGCTGGGGGATGTCGAGGTGAACCTGGCCGAGGCGCGTCGCCAAATTACCGTCAGGCAGGGCATCGAGCAGGCCGCCGCCAAAAAGCTCATCGCGCAGCTGAAGGCCTCCAGACTGAAGATCGAAGCCCAGATCAATGGTGACAAGCTGCGCGTCAGCGGCAAGAAGCGCGACGAGCTACAGGCGGCCATCGCACTGCTGCGCCAGAGTGAGGTCGACCTGCCCCTGCAGTTCGAGAACTTTCGCGATTAGCCGACGGTGCGGCCCGAGCGTCAGTCCGCCCCCTGCATCGCCACGCGCCTGGGGCCTGCGAGCTTTCCACATCCTGTCGGGCAGCTGCAGCTGCGTGAGACGGCCATCTCCTGGCTCGTGCTGACCGGAACGTATGTCTACAAGATCAAAAAGCCGCTGCATCTGGATTACCTGGATGCCTCGACGCTCGAGCGACGCCGTTTTCTCTGTGAGGAGGAGCTGCGCCTGAACCGTCGCTTCGCGCCGGCGCTGTATCTGGCGGTCGTGCCGATCGGCGAAGTCGGGGCAGAGCCGGTGATCGATGCGCCCGGGCCGGCGATCGAGTATGCGGTGCGCATGCGGCAGTTCGCAGCGTCCGAGGAGCTGGCGCAATGCCTCGCGGATAACGCCGTCGCGAGCGCGCAGATGAGCATGCTGGGCACGCGTCTGGGCCAGTGGCATGAGGCGCCGCCCGAGGCGCGTGAAGCGTCCTGGGGAAGTTTTGAGCTGATCAGCTCCCAGGTGCTGGGGAATTTTCCTGCACCCGGCGCGGATGCCGCGGGGAGCGGGCCTGCGCTCACGAGGCTCGCGGCCTGGACCCACGCGCAGCTCACTGCCTTGCAGCCACTCATCGAGGCGCGCCGGCGCGAAGGGCGCGTACGCGAATGTCACGGCGACCTGCACGCCGGCAACGTCGTGCGCTGGCAGGGTGAATGGCTGCCTTTCGATTGTCTGGAATTCGAGCCGCGCCTGCGTTGGATCGACGTGATCAGCGATGTGGCGTTCCTGTTCATGGATCTGCTTGCGCACGAGCGCGCCGATCTGGCCTTCGCCTTTCTGAGCGCCTGGCTCGAGCGTAGCGGGGACTACGGCGGGATGGCCCTGCTGCGCTTTTACGCTGTCTATCGCGCACTGGTGCGCGCAAAGGTCGATGCGCTTGCAGGGGAGCAGCAGCGCCAGACGTGGCGAATCGCCACGGCCGGGCGATTGGCCCACGGCCGGTCTGCCGCTCTCATCCTGATGCACGGTGTCAGTGCCTCGGGTAAATCCTGGCTGAGCACGCAGCTGATTGCAGCACTCGCGGCTGTGCGCGTGCGCTCGGACGTAGAGCGACGACGGCTCTGCGGCAGCGGTGCGCATTCTCACGCCGCGGACGACGTCACCTATCGGCGGCTGTACGCGTGCGCCGAACAGGCGCTTGCCGCGGGCGTGCCTGTCATCGTGGACGCAACCTTTCTGCTGGCCGGGCGGCGCGAGCCCTATGTGCAGCTGGCCCGCTCGGCTGCCTGCCCGCTGCTGATCATCGACTGCCAGGCTCCCGTGAAGGTGCTGGAAGAGCGCATCGTCGAGCGCCATCGTGAAGCCAAAGACCCCTCCGAGGCGGATCTGGACGTGTTGCATCGACAGCTCGCAACGGCCGAGCCGCTGCGGGCTCAGTCGGGAATCTGCGTGATCCGCGCGTCCACGGACGCCCCCGACGCCCTCGCAGGCGTCGTGCAGCAGGCGCGTGCGCAGCTGGCAAGGCAGGGAGGGCGCTCCACGTAGCGGACAGCGGCCGTGTGATCCCCTGTGCCGAGCCCCGATCCCCTATGATGGGCGCGCCTATGAGCACCGGATCAGCCATGTCTCGGCGCAGGCCATGCACCTGATCGCCCCGCATGCGGCGCTGCTGGGGCTGGCGCTGGCGATCCTCTACGTGACCGGCGCCGCGGTGGCAGCCGTCCATGCCCTGCTGACCAAGCCCGATCCGCGCAGCGCGCTCGGCTGGATCGGCGTGTGCTGGTTCTTCCCGCTGGCCGGCGCGGTCCTCTACGGCCTGTTCGGTGTCAATCGTGTCAGAACGCGCGCCCGACAGTTGCGCGCCGGCCTCACGAGCGGGGGTGTGCCCGCACCCCTCGATGTGGGGCCTGACGGCTTCGCAGGTCAGCTCGCGCATATCGGCGATGCGGTCACCCGACGCCCGCGTCTTCCGGGCAACGCCGTGCAGCTGCTGGAGAACGGTGAAAACGCCTTTCCCGCGATGCTGGCGGCGATCGGCGAGGCGCGCAAGACCGTCTGGATGGCGACTTACATTTTCGATACCGACTCGGTGGGCCACGCCTTCATCGACGCCCTGGCTGCTGCGGCCGCCCGCGGCGTGCAGGTGCGCGTACTGGTCGATGGGCTGGGCGAGTGGTACAGCTGGCCGCACGCCGTACGCCTGCTGCGTCGTGCCGGGGTTGCCGCCTATCGCTTCCTGCCGCCGCGACTGTCCTGGCCGGCCCTGTCGCTGAATCTGCGCAACCACCGCAAGCTCCTGCTGACCGACGGGCACACCGGCTTCGTCGGCGGCATGAACATCGGCGCGCGCGAGGTCGGCAAGGGCAAGGATCGACGCATGGCCGATCTGCACTTTCGGCTGCGCGGCCCGGTCGTGACGCAACTCGCCGAGAGTTTCAGTGCCGATTGGTTGTTCGCCTCGCGCGAGGCGCTCGCCGTGCCGCCGTATGCCGAGGCGCGCGGCGCCAGCGTCTGTCGTGTCATCACCGAAGGGCCCGATGAGGATCTGGACAAGCTGCTGTTCGTGATGCTCGGGGCGATCTCGGTCGCCCAGCGCCAGATTCTGCTCATGACGCCCTACTTCATTCCGCCGCCGGAGCTGACCGCGGCGCTGCAGGCTGCAGCGCTGCGCGGGGTGGAGGTGTGCCTGGTGCTGCCCGAGCGCAGCAATCTGCGCTATGTCGACTGGGCGACGCGGCGCTGGCTGCCGCCGCTGCTCGCCCAGGGCGTGCAGATCTATCTGCAGCCCCCGCCCTTCTCGCATACCAAGCTGATCGTAATCGATGCGCGCTATGGGCAGATCGGCTCGGCCAATCTGGATCCACGCAGTCTGCGGCTGAATTTCGAGATCGCCGTTGAGATCTACGACGCCGAGGTCTGCGCCGAGCTGGCAAGTTATGTTCTGTCGGCCCGACAGCATGCCCGGGCCCCGGTCACCGCCAGCTCCGCCCGCGGACTGCCCGGACGTCTGCGCGACAGCCTCTTCTGGCTGTTCTCTCCTTACCTCTAGCAGCGCGCAACGGCCGCCGCCGATGAGCCCAGCGTAAGATGGCATACCAACAGCCCGCTTGCCGGAAGGAGCGAGTGGCACCCATTGCACTGCAGCTCGCACCGCGCGAGCGATACGCGCCTGTCCGGCGGATGCGTCCGCGCCTGGCGTGGTGTCTGGTGGCCTGCCTGGCGCTGGGCGTTCCGGGGCCGGGATGGGCCGCGGCGCAGAGTCGGGGGCTACTCATCGTGGCCGCGGAGAACTTTTACGGGGATGTGGCCCGCCAGCTGGCCGGCCCCGACGTGCGCGTGGTGAGCATCCTGAACAACCCCGATGCCGACCCGCACCTCTTCGAACCCGATGCGGCGACTGCCCGTCTCGTCGCCGATGCGGACATCCTGATCTATAACGGCGCGCACTACGATGCGTGGCTCGAGCGCCTGCTCGCCAATGCCGGCCGCCGTGCGCGGCGCGTGTTATCGGTCGCCGCGCTGATGGGCCGGACGGGCGCGGACGTCAATCCTCATCTGTGGTATGACCCGCAGACGATGCCGACGCTCGCGCGGGCGCTCACGCTGCAGCTCGATGCGATCGATCCGGCTGCGCGCCCGTTGCAAAGCGCACGCCTGCAGGCGTTCCTTCAGTCGCTGCAACCCATCGCGGCGCAGATTGCACGGATGCGCCGGCTCTACGCCGGGGCGCCGATCACCGCGACTGAACCGGTCGCCGATGATCTGACGGCGGCCATCGGTCTGGACATGCGCAATGGCGCCTTCCAGCTCTCCATCATGAATGACACCGAGCCCGGGGCGCGCGAAACCGGCCAGTTCGAGCAGTCGCTGCGCACCCATGCGGTTCGCGTGCTCATTTACAATCGACAGACCAGCGGTGAGGTCGTCCAGCGCATGCTCCAGATCGCCCGCCAGGCCTCCGTTCCCCTGGTCGCCGTCAGTGAAACCGAGCCGGCCGGATTGAATTATCAGGCCTGGATGCGCCAGACCCTGACGGATCTGAGCCAGGCACTGGCAGAGAAGCACTGAATGAGCGCCGTGGAGTTGCAGAACGTTTCGCTCACGATGGGTGCGCGGCAGGTGCTGGACAACGTCAGCCTGACGCTGCAGGACGCGGAGTTCGTCGGGGTCTTCGGACCCAATGGCGCCGGCAAGACGACGCTGATGCGCGCCATTCTCGGCCTGGTCAGGCCCGATGCGGGAACCATCCGCGTGCTGGGCGCACCGGCAGCGCGGGGCAACCCGGCCATCGGCTATATGCCCCAGACCCGCAGCCAGGCTCCGATCGGACGACTGTGTGGCTGGGATTTCGTGGCCGGCGCCGCGCAGGGTCATCGCTGGGGATTGCCGCTGCCCTCCGCCGCTTCGCGTCGACAGATCGATGGGGCGCTGGAACTGGTCGGCGCGCGGCAACTGGCCTCGCGCTCGCTGGCCGAGCTCTCCGGCGGCGAGCGTCAACGCCTGCTGCTCGCCCAGGCGCTGCTGGGAGAGCCGCGGCTGCTGCTGCTCGATGAGCCGCTGATCAGCCTCGATCCACACCACCAGCGCAGCGTCGTCGAGCTGGCCAAGCGCATTCAGCAGGAGCTGCGCATCACGGTGTTGTTCACGGCGCATGAGCTCAATCCCCTGCTGGAGGCTCTGGATCGCGTTCTGTATCTCGGCAATGGTCACGTCGCCCTCGGCAGCGTCGATCAGGTCATCAACGGGCCGGCGCTGTCGCGTCTGTACGGCTCTCCCATCGACGTCGTGCACGTCAATGGCCGCATCTTCGTGATGTCCGGCAGTCTCGAGATCGAACGCGACGAGCATCGTCATCCGCACCGACACTGACGCAGCCACCGGATGTTCGAATACGAATTCATGCGCAATGCATTTGCGGCCGCCGCGCTGGTGGCGCTGGTCGCAGGCTGCACCGGCTATTTCCTGGTGCTGCGGGCGCAGACGTTCGCTGGTCACGCGCTGGCGCACGTGGGCTTCGCCGGTGCCACGGGCGCGGTGCTGGTCGGCATCTCCCCGCTCTGGGGCATGCTGATCGTCAGCGTCGGTGCGGGCGCCGGCATGGGGCTGCTCGGTGAACAGCTCGAGCGGCGTGATGTTGCCATCGGGATCGTGCTGGCGCTGTCGCTCGGCCTCGGCCTGCTGTTCCTGCACTTCTATACCGCCTACGCCGGCCAGGCCACGGCGCTGCTGTTCGGCAATCTGCTGGCGGTCGATCGCGCCACGATCGAGATACTCTCGGCGCTCACGGTGTTGAGCCTCGCGGCACTGGCGGTGCTGTCGCGTCCGCTTCTTTTCAGCACGCTGCAGCCTGAGCTTGCGCAGGCGAAGGGCGTATCGCTGCGTCTGATCTCGGTGCTGTTTCTGCTGGTCGTGGCGGTGGTGACGGCCGAGTGCGCCCAGATCGTCGGGGTACTGCTGGTCTTCGGCCTGATGGTGGCACCGGCGGCAGCCGCGCAGCGGCTCACGCGCCGGCTGGGCTGGGGGCTGCTCGCATCGGTCGTACTGGCGCTGGTGGATGCCTGGGCGGGCCTGGCACTGGCATATTATACGGACTGGCCGAGCAGCTTCTGGATCGTGTTCCTCGGCGCACTGACGTATCTATTGGCTGCGCTCGCGTTTCCGGATCGCAGCTGAACGGTCCCGGGGATACGGCGGGTAGTGGCCGTCGGCCCTGCCGATTGCATTCGCCGCGAGGGTGCACGCCATGGCGTGCGTATTAGGCGATGCATGGCCGTCGCCGGGCTTGCCGCGGCGGCGCTGCCGGCGCAACGCGCACTGCGTCATATACCGATGCGCGATGTCCCGCCGCCCCGATACTATAGGGGAGTACAGGAGTATACTACCGGGGGGTACCCGGCCGCCCGGCAACATGCCCTTCACGGGGGCTTGAGAGAGCATCGTGGACAGACGTAACGAGGAGCGCGCTGCGGATCTGCTGCCCCGACCGCAGCGATTGGTAAGGCGGCTCTGCTGGCTGTACGGCAGTGTCACCGTCGCCGTGATCCTGCTGCTGCTGAGCGCAGCGCTGCCGTCCACTCTCCTGCCGCAGACGCGCCTGCTGGCGCGCGAAGTCTTCAGCGGCGGGCTTGGCGCGATCGTGCTGGCGAGCCTGCTGCTGGCCCTCACTGCGCTGGCCGCGAGCCTCGCCATGACCGCGGCGCGCGCCCGGCATGCGGCCGCACACGCCGCGGCTGCTGCGGCGCGAATCACCAGCGCCACCACGGCGAGCACCTCGAGCACACCGAGTCGCCTGGTGCCCGTCGGTCGCACGCGCTGGTCCTTCGACGACCCCGGTTTCGTCGCGCGCCAGGGTCAGGCGCTCATCGTCACCCTCGGCGCCGTCCTGGTGTGGCTGGCAATGCGTCTGCTCTGGCCGCGCAGCGCCGTGGCGCCGGATGCCACCGCGGCCAACATCGCGGCCGCTTTCGTCTTTGCCATCGCGTTCGTCTCGCTCATGGCCGAGCGCGTGATGAACGAATTCCCCGCCCCCCAGCTGCCCGAGGCGCCGCTGTTGCGGCGTCTGCTGCTGCTGGTCACCGTACTGCTGGCGGCGGCGGCGTGTGCCGAGATCGGCCGCAGCGCCGCACTGGGCTGGGTCCGCTGGCCGGAGCTGGTGCTGTTGTGGGTGCCGGCGCTGGTTGCGCTGGAGCTGGCGCTGCGCGCCCTGGCGCGGCTGTTCCTACCTCCACCCCAGCCGGCCAATGCGCGCTCGATCGCCGACAGCGTCATCGTCGGGCTGCTGACCGGCGGGCCGCGCGCTCCAGGAAATCTGCTGCGCACACATTTCGGGCTGGACTTCGCCCGCAGCTGGGCACTCTCGTTTCTCAGCGCCGCGATCCTGCCGGCTCTGTTCGGCACGGCGCTGCTGTGCTGGGGGCTGTCGGGACTGAAGCTGATCGACCTGACCCATCGCGGCGTCTACGAGCGCTTCGGCGCGCCCGTGGCCGTCTATGGGCCCGGCCTGCATCTGCTGCTGCCCTGGCCCTTCGGGCGCCTGCGCACGGTCGAATACGGCGCCATTCACTCGGTGGCGATCGGCGTGGACGCGGGTGCGACTCCAGGCGCGCCGCCGGCGGTCAGCAGCGCCGCGCTCGCCGAGGTCTCCGATGCACAGGTGAATGCGGAACTGCAGAAGGTGGCGGAGCAGGACCAGGTGAGCCTGTCGGAATTGCCGGAAGTGTTCGCCGCCGAGGGCATCGACTACACGCAGTACCGGCAGCAGCTGCGCCGGCAGATGGCCGCGTCGCTGCCCGGCGCGCAGCCCGGGCAGCCGGAGAGCACGCCGCTGATCTCCGCGGAGGCGACCCCTCCGCTGTCGCTCAATCGTCTCTGGGAAAGTGCCCATGCGGATCAGGCGCACTACCTCGTCGCCAGCCAGGGCACGGGCCAGGGCTTTCAGAGCGTCGCGACGGAGATTTACGTGCTTTATCGTGTCGGCCTGTCGAAGCAGGATGCGCTGCAGTCCATCTACACCGTGTCCGATCCGGAGGCGCTGATTCGCGAGGACGCCAGTCGCCTGGTGCTGCGCTACTTCAATTCGCGCACGCTCGATGAGGTGCTGTACGCGCAGCGCGAGGACGTCGCGGGGCAGCTGCGTGACGAGCTGTCGCGCGATATTGCCGCGTATCACACCGGTGCCGACATCGTCTCGGTTCTCATCGAGGAGATCCACCCACCGGCAGGCGCGGCCGAGGCCTATCACGCCGTGCAGGCGGCCGAGATCAATTCGCGCGCGGCCATCTCCGATGAGCTCGGTCGCGCCAAGCGCACGGCGGGGGTGGCACAGCAGGAGGCGCACGAGCTGCTGGCCGCCGCCAATGCGAAGGCCACCGAGACGCGCGACACCGCGAACGCGGCCGCCTACCGCTTCTCGATCGATCGGCGTGCCTATGCGCAGGATGGCCGCTCCTTCGTGCTCGAGCGGCTGTATGGAAGTCTCACGACGGCCCTGAGGGGCAAAGCGCTGACGATCATGGATCACCGCCTGAGCAGCAGTGACGGACCGATGATCGACATGCGACCGATCGCACAGGGCAGCGCGCCCGCCGGGCTCACCTCGGCGCCCGCGACCCCATCGACCCAGCCGGCGGGCCCACCGATCGAGCTCGAGCCCGCTTTCACCAACGCTGACTGATCTGCATCCGGCAGACACGGATACGACGATGTTCAATCATCACGACGAGCCCGATGATCATCCGCCCGGTCACCACGGCGGCCCCGACGATCACGACGACGATCACAGCATCAGGCCGTTGCTGCGCACGGGCGTGGCCACGCTGATCCTGCTGGCGGCAATCGCCGCCGCCTGTATCGTCATGGTGCCGGCCGGTCAGGCCGAGGTGATCACCCGCTTTGGCAATCCGGTGCGCGTGGTCACGCAGCCCGGACTTGCATGGAAATGGCCGGCGCCGTTCGAGAGCGCCATCCCGATCGACCTGCGCCTGCGTACGACCTCCACCGGCCTGCAGGATGTAGGCATGCGCGATGGGCTGCGGCTGCTGGTGCAGGCGTACGCAGCGTGGCAGGTCCCGGACGATTCCCAGCAGCTGCTGCAATTCCTGCGCTCGGTGCGCAACCAGCCCGATGAGGCGGCGCGACAGCTGCGCAGCTTCGTCAACGCGGCCCTGCACAACACCTCCAGCAACTTTTATATGGCCGACGTGGTCAACACCGATCCGAGCAAGGTGCATCTGGATCGGTTCGAGGAGCAGCTGCGCGAACAGGTGCGCGCGCGCATGCTTCAGGTCTACGGCATCGACATCCGGCAGATTGGCATCGAGCGCATGACGCTGCCGGATGAGACGCTTGCAGCGACGGTGGCGCGCATGCGCGCCGAGCGCGAGACTGCGGCCGCAGAGGTGACGGCTGCCGGCTTGCAGAAAGCGGCGGGCATCCGCGCCGACGCCGATCGCGATGCGCGCGAGGTGGTGGCACAGGCACGCGAGCAGGCCTCGAGTATCGAGGCCAATGCGGAGCAGCAGGCCGCTGGCATCTATGCCGACGCCTACAAGCGCGATCCGGGCCTGTATACGACGCTGCGCTCGCTCGACACCATCGGACAGATTGTCGGGCGCAACACCAGCCTGATTCTGCGCACCGACGCGGCGCCCTTCCGCGTGCTGGTTGATGGTCCGGGCAATGCAGGCAATCTGCCGGCGAGCGCCTCGAGCGCAGCGCCCCCCCACGCGCCCGCGCACGCGCCGGCCCATGCGCACGCGCGCACGGCGCCGCGTGCGCCCGCAAGCGCCTCGCTGGCCGCCTCGCAACCCTGAGCTGCCCGGTATCCGCCCATGAATGCGCAGCCCGAGCATCCACAGATCAGTCCCAGCGCCATACCCGTCGGGCCGCCCCCCGTGCCGCCGCCCGGCCCCATCGCGCAGTCGGTGGCGATCGGCTTTCGCACGGTGTACATCGCCGCGGCGCTGCTGGCGCTGCTGTGGCTGACGAGCAATGTGCGGCAGATCGCCTCGGACAGCCAGGCGGTGGTGCTGCGCTTCGGTCGCATCGTGCGCACGCAGGAGGCGGGCCTGCTGATTGCCTGGCCGCGGCCGATCGAGCAGGTGCGGCTGCTGCCCGGCCCGGAACGACAGCTCAGCCAGGATGTGCCCGCCCTGGCCGCACCCACCGAGAAGGCAGCGGCGCTCATCGGTCCGAGCAGTGACAACAGCGCACTGCCGGCCGATGCCTCTGCCTATCTGACGGGCGACGGTAACGCCGTGCTGCTGTCGGCGACACTGATTTATCGCATCAGTGATCCGGTCGCCTATGCGCTGTCCGAGCAGCACGTGCCCGCGGCACTCAATCGCCTGTTCCGCGCCAGTACGGTTTCAGTCACGGCCGGTCGCAATCTGAACGACTTTCTGGTGGTGCCGGATGTACAGCAGGCCGTGGCAGGCGACGGTGAGGGCAGCAATGCCGTATCGCTGCGCGCCGAGGTGCGCAACCGGCTGCTGCAGAGCGTGAATGCGCGCCTGCAGGCACTGGCCACAGCCGGGGCATCGCTCGGCGTGGAGGTCGATCGCATCGACATGACACCCTCGCTGCCGCCGGAGGCCAAGACCGCCTTCGATGCGGTGCTGGTGGCCGCTCAGGCGGCCGATCGCGGTGTCGCCACGGCCAATACGGACGCCGAGCGACGACGCCAGGGGGCGCAGGAGCTGAAGGAACAGTTGATCAGCTCCGCCCAGGCTGCCGCGCGCGAGATGGTGAGCTCGGCCACGGTGAACACTGCGGCCATTCTGCCGATCGAACGCGAAGAGACCTCGCTGACGCGCAACAGCCTGCTGCTGAACCTCTACCGTAACCAGGTCGGTGACATCATGAATCGCGTCGGCGCGGTGACGCTGGTGGATCCGAACAGTGGCGTACGCTTCCTGATGCCGGGAAAACCCAAATGAATACGCTGATCAAGCCCGAACCAAACGATGCCGAGCCGATCGAGGAGGCGCTGGATCCGAACTGCTGCGGCCCCACCATCGTGCCCCTGCCGCCGCTGAGCGGTAGCGAGAGCCGCCCGGCGGCGCTGCTCAACCGCGCCGAGCGCCTGATCCTCGCCTCGCGCCTGACCGTCGCCCTTGCCGCGCTGTGCCTGGTGGCCATTGCCGGCGCGATGCGCCTGTTCATGCCCGCCGAGCGCAGCATCTCGGATCTGGTGGCCGGTGCCGGTGCGGCGCTGGTGGCAATTCCGGTATTCATCGAGGCCTGGAACAGCCTGCGCCATCCGAGCCTGCATGGCATCACGGATCGGCTGGTGGCCCTCGCACTGATTGCAGCCTGGGCAACCGGGGATCTGATGACCGCGGCGTTCCTGCCCATCATCATGACGATCGGCCATGTGCTCGAGGAGCGCAGCATGCTCGGCTCGCACGAGGCGGTGCGGGCGCTCACCCACCTGACCGCTGCCGACAGCCGGCGGCTGCGTGAGGACGGCAGCCTCGAGATGGTACCGAGCGGTGAGCTGCGGGTCGGGGATCGCATCGAGCTGCGCGCTGGCGAGCGCGTGCCGGCCGATGGCATCGTGCGGCGGGGCAATTCCAGCATGGACCTGGCGTCCCTGACCGGTGAATCGGTACCGGTGGAGGTCGCCGAGGGCGGCACGGTCATTGCCGGGGCGATGAACATCGATGGCTTGCTGATCGTGGAGCTCACGCGTGTGGGTGCGGAGAGCACGCTCGGACGCATCATCGCCCTGATGCGCGAGGCGGAGTTCGCCAAACCGCCGGTGACCCGGCTGCTGGACCGCTACGCCGGACAGTACATGGCGCTGGTGCTGCTCGTGGCCGCCGGCGTGTGGCTCATGACGGGCAACGTGCCGGCGATGCTCGCCGTGCTGGTGGCCTCCTGTCCCTGCGCGCTGGTGCTGGCCGCACCGGCCACCGCCGTGGCCGCCATCGCGGTGGCGGCACGCCATGGAATTCTGATCAAGGGCTCGGGCTTTCTCGAGCACCTCTCCGATGTCTCCTCGGTGATCTTCGATAAGACCGGCACCCTCACGACCGGAGAGCTGCGCCTCACGGACGTGTGCGCCGTAGACGGGGCGGACCCGCAGCTGCTGCGCCAGCTCGGCGGCAGCCTCGGTGCCGCAAGCAATCATCCATTGAGCCGCGCCGCTGCCGCAGCGGTGCCGGCGCAGCAGCAACTGACGCTGCAGGAGACACGCGAGCTGGGCGGATTCGGCGTCACCGGTGAGCTCGACGGGCAGACCGTCGCGCTGGGACGCGCGGACCTGTTCGTGCGCCTGGGCATGCAGATCCCCTCGCCACCCGCACACGACGGGCCGATCGCCGGCGTCAGCTGCAACGGCCGCTTCCTCGGCTGGCTGCTGTTCTTCGATCAGCTGCGCAGCAGCGCGGCGGAGGCGGTGCAGGACCTGAAGGGCCTGGGCATCGAGCACATGGTGCTGCTGACGGGCGATCGCGCCGCCGTCGCACATCAGGTGGCCGAGGAAATCCAGATCAACGAAGTGTGCGCCGAGATGCTGCCCGAGCAGAAGATGGATCGGGTCATGCAGGAGATCAAGGCCGGCCGCCGCCCCATGGTCGTGGGCGATGGCATCAACGACTCGCTGGCCCTGCGCGCCGGCGCCGTGGGCGTGGCGATGGGCTCGCAGGGCGCCGACGTCGCCCTCGCCTCCGCCGACCTGGCACTCATGACGAACGACCTGCGACGCCTCGGCACCTGCATCCGATTGAGCCGTCGTTGCCGGCGCACCATCTACGTGAATGTGGCGATCGGCCTGGGCTTCACCTTCGGTCTGATCGTGCTGTCGGGTGCCGGCGTGCTGGGTATCGAGGCGCCGATCATCGCCGCGCTGCTGCACAACCTCAGCACCTTCCTCGGTCTGGGCAATGCGGGGCGGTTGCTCCTGTTCGATGAGACACAGGGTGGTGCTGCGGCTCAGGCCGCCGGCCTGCCTGCGGCGGCCTGATCATGGCGCGCGGCGCTGGCAGCAGGTGGCGGCTGCTGGCAGGGTTGGCGCTGCCGCTGCTGCTGGCGGCCGCGCTGGCGGGCTGGGCACTGCAGGCTCGATGGCATCGCGACGCACTGGCACGCGCGCTGCTGCGCACCTATCCGCAGGACATCGACGCCAATCCCGCACTGGTGCGCTTCGCCGATGAGGAGGCAAAGCCGCTGTTTGCCAGGAACTGCGCGGTCTGTCATGGCGCGCAGATGCAGGGCAATCCTCTGATCGGCGCGCCGGCCCTGGTTGGGGGCCACTGGCTCTGGGGCAATGGCAGCGTGTTCCAGATCGAGCGCATCCTGTTGTATGGGATACGCAGCGGGCAACCCCAGGCGCTCAATGTGACCGAGATGCCGGCCTTCGGCCTGATGGGACGGCTCACGGCCGGGCAGGTGCACGAGCTGGTGCAGTACCTCATGAAGCTCAACCACCGGCCCTATGATGCGGAGACTGCCAACGCCGGCCAGACGCTCTTTTACAGTCAGCTGTACGGCTGCTACGACTGCCACGGCACGGATGCCCGTGGCGAGGCGGACTACGGCGCACCGAATCTGACCGCGAATTACTGGAACAACGGCGGCAGCGAGCAGGACATCTACGACAGCATCTTCTATGGTCGTCACCGCGTGATGCCAGCCTGGCAGGGACGGCTGAGCCTCGAACAGATCCGCGCGCTGGCGGTCTATCTGCACGGGCTCTCCCATGGCAGCGCCCAGGGCAGCGTCCAGGGCAGCGCCGAGAGGGGCTAGAGCGATGGCGGTACCACACACGTCAATGCACCCCGTCACTTCCGCCTCCAGGCGCAGCCGTCGGCTGCTGCCACAGCTCTCGCGCTGGGCGAGCCCGGCGCAGCGGCGGGTGGCCCTGCCGGTCGTGGGCATGATCAGCGGCCTGCTCGTCGCAGGCATCGGGCTGTTTCACCATGCAGCGCGCGACCTGACGCAGGTGCCGCCCGGCTACGTCGCGCTGGTGAATCAGCAGGGCGTGCTGATGAGCGACTTCATCTCGCAGACAGCGACCGAGACGGAAGAACCCTTCACCCAGACCACCGCCGCGCAGCGCGCGCACGTGCTGCACGAGATGATCGACAAGGAGCTGCTGGTGCAGCGTGCACTGGCGCTCGATCTGCCCGAGACCACCGAAGAGGTGCGCACCACCATGGCCGACGCGGTCGACGCGCAGGCTGCGGCCCCGACGCAGGCGGTGCAGCCCACCGAGGCGCAGCTGCGTGCCTACTACAACGCCCACCGCGATCGCTATTCGAGCCAGGGCACGATGACGGTGCTGAACCTGGTGCTGCACGTGGGCGGCTACCAGAATGCGGACCAGACCGTGGCGCAGGCGCAGGCCGATGCAGTGGAGGCGGTCTATCAGCTGCGCTCGGGTGCGGCGGTCTCCTACGTGATGGAGCACTTCGGCCTGGTAGACGCCTCGCCCCAGTATGATTCGCAGCAGCTCGATTTCGCTGCCAAGCTGCACCTCGGCGCGCAGCTCTACCAGGTCGCGACGATGCTCGGCAGCGGCGAGGTCTCCGATCCGATCGTGCAGAACGATGGCGTGCATGTGCTCGTCATGCAGCAGCGCCAGCCAGCGGCCGTCGAGGATTTCCCCAACGCGCGTGCGCAGGTCTATAACGACTACCGCATCGCCCTGACCGATCAGGCCGCCAGGCAGAACCTGAAGTTCCTGCGCAGCCAGGCGCAGATCCTGCTCGCGCCGGGGCAGTCCGAGTGAAGCAATCCGCAGCGCCGGGCCTGCGCTGGATCGCGCCGCTGCTGCCGCCACTGCTGGCGCTGACGCTATTGCTTCTGCCCATCGGCGCACGGGCTGCCGCCATCGACTGGGCCGACGGCGTCGCGACCCCCGCCAATCCAGGCGCCGACCTGGGTAGTGCCAGCTACTCCAGCTGGAGTGTGGAGCGTGGGCGCATCACGGCGCGCTTCCTGCTGCCCGTGGCCGATGCGCAGCGCGTTGCCGGCAGCGACATCGAAGTGCTGGTGCAGCAGCGGGTGGGAGAGTATCTGCTCGAGCACCTGGCGGTGCGCGCCAACAATGCACCCTGCGAGGCGATCGATCAGGGCTACGACATCGGACGGGTTGATCCGTTGACCGTGGCTGCCGGTCTGTACGGTTTCGAGATTTTCTTTCAGTGCGGTGCGCCCGGCGTTGCAGACGCGACTGCCGGCCCACTGCCGGCGAGCGGCTCCGTCACCCCTGCCGGTCTGGTGCTCGAAGATCATGCGCTGTTCGATCGGCTGCCCGGACAGATCGATTTCGCGCGCGTGCAGATGGCCGATGGGCCCGCGCGCGAAGAGCTTTTCACGGCGACGCACCAGCAGCTGGCCGTGTCGGCAGGCCACTCGCCACCTGCCGCTGGCTGGGGGCGTTACCTGGCTCTGGGATTCGCGCGCATGCTCGGACGCTGGGATCGGCTGTGCTTCCTGCTCGGCGCGCTGCTGCTGGTGCACCGTATGCGCGATCTGCGAGCATTCGGTCTCGCCCTCACGGGGGGCTACGCGCTGGCGCTGGTTGCCACATTGCCGGGCGATCTGGTTCCGCGCGGCGAGCTGCTGGGCTCGGCCGTCGGTCTGCTCATCGCTCTGGTGGCGGGACTTTCGATGGTGCGCGAGCTCGCGCGACCACGCCTGGCCATCATTGGCGCGATGGGCGCACTGCTCGCCCTGGCGGCCTTGAGCCTGCTGGGGCATGCCACCTGGCCGGTGCTGCTGCTGGCGGGCGCGGCGCTGTTCGCCGGCGGCCTGCTTGGGGCACGCACGACGCTGGAGCGCCGGGGCCTGGAAGTGGCGCTGCTGGCCGCTCTATTTGGCTTTCTGGATGGGTTCGTGCTGCCCGAGGCCCTGGCGCCTCAGCAGCTGAGCGAGCGGGCACTGCTGCCGATGGCGGTGGGATATGACATCGGCGCACTGCTGGCGGCCCTCGGTGTCATGGTCCTGCTGATGCTCGCTCGTGGCGCGGTCAGTCGCCGGGCGCGCGCGTCGCACGCGCCGGCCCCCTGGGCGTTGGCGCGCGATGCCGCGACGGCGATGCTGGCAGGCCTCGGCGTGTTCTGGATGCTCAGCCGCCTGCACGGCTGAGCAGGAGCGTACGTCTCACATCCCACGTCTCACGTGGGGGCCGCAGGCGTACTCTTGGGAGCTGCGCGCGCACGCACGGCGGTACGGGCCGGAGCGGGTGAGGCCGCCTCGGGTCGCGGGCCCAGCAGTTCGCGCAGCTCCGTCTCGCCGATACTCTCCTCCTTCAGCAGCGCCTCGGCGAGTCGATCCAGCTGCTCGCGCGCATTCATCAGCAGTGCGTGCACGACGTCCTGGCGTTCCTCCAGCAGATGCTCGATCTCCTCGTCGATGCGCGCTGCCGTGGCCTCCGAGTAGTCGCGCCCCTGGGAGAGCTGATAGCCAAGGAAGGGCTGTTCATCGTGATAGTCGAATGCCGCGGGCCCGAGCTGCCCCATGCCCCAGCGCGTGATCATGCGACGTGCCAGTCGTGTAGCTTCGACCAGATCATTCTCTGCTCCGGTGGTGATGTCACCGATCACCACCGCCTCGGAGCCGCGCCCCCCAAGCATGACATCCAGACGCGCCATGAGCTCTGTGCGGCTCATGTTGTAGCGATCCTCATCGGGTAGCTGCGCGGTGATGCCGAGCGCGCGGCCGTGCGGCACGATGCTGACCTTGCGCACCGGATCGGCGGCCGGCGTCAGCCACGCCACCAGTGCATGGCCGCCCTCGTGGTATGCGACCACCCGTCGATCGCGATCGTTGAGCACGGTGCTGCGCTCGGCGCCGAGCACGATCTTTTCCCAGGCCTGCTCGAAGTCGGCCATGAGGATCTCGGTACGGTCGACCCGTGCCGCTCCCAGCGCCGCCTCGTTGCACAGATTGGCGAGGTCCGCACCGGAGAGTCCCGTCGCGGTGCGCGCAA
Organism: Steroidobacteraceae bacterium; assembly: GCA_035502275.1. Lineage (GTDB taxonomy): Bacteria > Pseudomonadota > Gammaproteobacteria > Steroidobacterales > Steroidobacteraceae > FEN-1191. Next base: position 8,737 of record DATJUN010000115.1, on the reverse strand, counting down.
GGCGCTCCAGATCCACGTCCTGCGCCAGGTGCAGGTGGCGCGTATGAATCCGCAGAATTCCGAGCCGCCCGCGCCAGTCCGGGAACGGCACCACCACCTGCCGGTCGAAGCGCCCCGGGCGCAGCAATGCCGGGTCGAGCACGTCGGGCCGGTTGGTGGCGGCCAGCAGAATCACCTGCTGACGCTCATCGAAACCATCCATCTCCACCAGCAGCTGATTCAGCGTCTGCTCGCGCTCGTCGTTGGTGGCCCCGAGTCCGGCGCCGCGGCGGCGGCCCACGGCATCGAGCTCATCGACGAATACGATGGCCGGCTGCGTCGCCTTGGCCTGCGCGAACAGGTCACGCACGCGACTGGCGCCCACGCCGACGAACATCTCGACGAATTCCGAGCCGCTGATATGGAAGAACGGCGCGCCCGCCTCGCCTGCGACCGCCCGCGCCAGCAGCGTCTTGCCGGTGCCCGGCGGACCGACCAGCAGCACGCCGCGCGGAATGCGCGCACCGATGGCCAGATATTTTGCCGGATGGCGCAGAAAGTCGACCACCTCGGCCAGATCCGTCTTGGCCTCATCCGCGCCCGCCACGTCGTTGAAGGTCAGCTTGGGGCGGTCCTCCGTGTACCGGCGTGCCCGCGTGCGCGCAAAGCCGAAGATGCCGTTCTGATTGCGCGACGCCTGCCGTCCCATCCAGAACAGCAGACCAAACATCAGCAGGATCGGCATGCCATCGGTCAGCAGGAAGGCAAACCAGGGCGTCGAGGGCTCGCTGACCTCGAGCGTGACGTGCTGCGCACGCAGCGTCGGCATCAGCGTCGGATCGCCGATCTGGCTCGGATAGGTCGTGCGAAAGTTGCTGTACTCCATCGGTGCCGGCGCCGCCGCTTGCTTCGGCGTAGCCCGCGCTTCCCGCGCAGCGGGATGAGTATTGGTACGAGTGGCGTTGGTGCCTTGGGCAGGAGCAGCAGCGGCCGCGGGCGGATGTGCCGGCTGAGCCGCCCGCGTCGCCGGGGCCGCGGGCGCGGGCACGGCAGCGCCTGGCTTGGTGGGTGGCCAGCGCAGCGCATGTTTCAGGGTGCCGTCGATCGCATCGCCCACCAGGTGGACCGAGGCGACATTGCCCTGCCCGAGCTGCGTAATGAACTCGCTATACGGTAGCGCGACCTGCGTCTTGTGGCGGGGGAAAAACGAATAAACGTTCCACGCCATCAGCAACGCAAACAGGACCCACCAGAGAGGACCGACGCGCACACGCTGCGGTGGCCCCTGGGGCGGGGGTGGTGTCTGCGGGCCGCGCGGTGCCGGAGGTGGCTGCGGCCGTTCTGCCGGGGTGGCATTGCGCAGCTGTACGGGGACACGTGCCATGCGTGCAGCCTGCCATCGCGGCGCCCGGCCTCGCGTCGAGCACCGTCCTCTGTTGCTGTCAGCGCACATCGCTACCGCATGCGAGCGATGCGGCAACCAGATATGTTCGAAGTTACATTCATTAAAGTTTACAACTCATTGTGTGAGCGAATATTTTATACACAGGTATTCGGTCGCAGCAGCGGCCGGCTGCCCGCCGCTCAGACGCTCGACTGGTCGGCACCGGTTGCCGTGGGGCCCGGCCGAGGGGATGGCCTGTGCTCTGGGCCTGCTCGCCCGCGGGCTGCTGATTCGACAGCTGCGGATCGTGAGTCCCACAATAGCGGGGTGCTGGATCGCAAGATGATGCCCGCTGCGCGTCCGCTGGCGGCGCTAGCCGACGAGCAGTTGCGACGGGAATTCGAGCACGCACTGCAGGGGCGCGACGGGCTGCTCGGAGCGCACTGCATCCACGAGCTATGGATGCGCGGTGCGCTGTCGTTGGAGGTGGAACGGTGCCTCGAGCGGCTCTGGCAGCATGCCGCCGAGAGCATTCCGGAGTGGTTACCGATGCGGCACTTCGACGCGCTGGAACTGCTCTATCGAAGTGCGCAGCGTTTTCGCGCCGGCGAGCGTGGCCGCAGCAACCTGTACCTGGTGCTGCTGGACTATAGCGACTGTCGCGGCGATCCCTATGGTATCTATGTCGGCATGAGTCATTACACGCCCGCGCAGCGGTTTGATCAGCACAAGGCCGGCATTCGCGCCGCCGGCAGCGTGCTGCGGCGGGGACTTGAAGTGCTGGTCGGGCCGGTGCTGCATCTGCAGCGCATCGCCCGTGCCGAGGCGGAGCAGATCGAAGTCGCGCTCGCAGAGGTGCTGCGCGAAGCGGGCCTGCGCGTGCAGGGCGGACACTGAGCCCGCTCGTGTCGAGCACCGTCTCCACCACGGTCCGCGGCACCTCTGCGCCCGCGCCGCCGCTCTGCGCCAATTGCGGTGCGGTGCTGCTGGGGCGCTACTGTCACGCATGCGGGCAGATTGGACATGTGCATCGCTCCCTTCTGCACCTGGCCGAGGAGCTGCTGCATGGGGTGCTGCACTTCGATGCCAAGGCGCTGCGCACCCTGCCGCTGCTGGCGGTGCGCCCTGGGTTGCTGACGCGTCGCTACCTGGATGGCCAGCGAGTCCGTTACCTCAATCCGCTGACGCTGTTCCTGTTCTGCATCTTCCTGCTGCTCTTTGTCGTGTCCATCGAACCCTCAACGATCTCCGTGCGCACCCTGACCCCGGCCCAGCGGCAGAGTGCCCTGACAGAGCTGGAGCAACAGGTCGATGAGGCCAACGCGCAGGTCATCTCGGCAACGGCCGCGCTGGGGCGTGCGCGCGCCAGCGGTGCGGATCCGTCCGACGCGCAAAGTGAGCTGTCGGCAGCGCGCCTGAATCAGCGCATCGCTGCCGCTGCTCTGCGCACCCTGCGCGCCACACTCCCGCAGGCGGCAAACCCTGGCGGCGCCGCAGTGGCAGGGCTGGATCCCTGGGCCTTGCTACCCGCCAATCTGGCGCAGACGCATCCGCTGCTGGCCTCGGCGCTGCAGGATATCCGCAGCAATCCGCGGCTGTATCTGCTGCGCCTGCGGGAAGCCGGATCGCACTTCGCGTTTTTGCTGATACCAATCTCCCTGCCCTTTTTGAGTCTGCTTTTCATTCGTCGCCGGGATGTGGTTGCCTACGACCATGCGGTCTTCTCGCTCTATTCGCTCTCGTTCATGTCGCTGCTGGTGGTGACCGCCTCTCTGCTCGGCGTCATGCATCTGAGCGGCCTCGCCGCCGCGATCATGGTGATCGTGCCACCGTGTCACATGTTCGCGCAGCTGCGCGGCACGTATCGGCTCGGAGTAGCTGGCGCCATGTGGCGCACCGTGGCGCTGCTGGGGGTGGCCGGCACGGTGTTTCTGATGTTTCTTGTTTTGCTCAGTCTGATTGCCTTGCGCTGAGCGCGGAGAGTCATGGATTTTCGAAGCGACAACACGGCGGGGTTCGCCCCCGAGATCCTGGCGGCGCTTGCGGCCGCCAATGAGGGCCCGCGCACCTCCTACGGGGAGGACGAACAGACACGGCGGGTACAGGTGCAGCTGCAGGGCCTGTTCGAGACCGAGCTGGCGGCTTTCTTCGTTGCCACCGGGACGGCGGCCAATGCACTGGGCCTGTCCCTGCTCGCTCCCGGTTGGGGAACCATCTTCTGCCATGCCGATGCCCACATCGCCGTGGACGAGTGCGGCGCGCCGGAGTTCTTCACGGGCGGCGCCAAGCTGCAGACGCTTTCGGGCGAGCACGGCAAGCTCGATGCGGACAGTCTCGGCGAGCAGCTGCCGGGCGGCATCGGCGTGGTGCATCACACACAGCCGGCAGCCGTGAGCATCAGCCAGGCCAGTGAAGCGGGCACCTGCTACAGGCCCGAAGAGATCGCCGCGCTCGCGCGAGTCGCGCACCGCCATGGCCTCGGTTTGCACATGGATGGCGCCCGCTTTGCCAATGCCGTCGCCTTTCTCGGTGTGAGCCCGGCAGAGCTGACCTGGCGCTGCGGAGTGGACGTGCTGAGCTTCGGTGCCAGCAAGAACGGCGCGCTGGCGGCCGAAGCGATCCTCGTGTTCGAGCCGGCACGGGCCGCAACGCTTGGCTTCCGGCGCAAGCGCGCGGGCCACCTGTTCTCCAAGATGCGTGTGCTCTCAGCGCAGCTCGAGGCCTACCTCTGCGGGGATCTGTGGCTGCGACATGCGCGCCACGCCAATGCCATGGCGCAGCGACTGGCCGAAGGGCTCACGGGCCTGCCTGCAGTGCGTCTGTGTCATCCCGTCGAGGCCAATGAGGTGTTCGCCGAGCTACCCGAGAGGCTGATTCAGGCGCTTTACGCCGAGGGCTTCCAGTTCTATCGCTGGATGGACGAGCGCAGTACGACGGTGCGGCTCGTGACGGCGTTCAATACCAGGCCGCAGGACATCGAGGCCCTCTTGGCCGCGGTGAAGCACCATGTGCTCACCTGCTCGTAAACTCTGCCACGACCTCATCCAACGTCGGAGCACCTTTGGCCCGGCCCCGCACGAAAACGATGGGCAAGGGACCGTTCCCGACTGCATTGAGACGCCTGGCGACATCGTTGGCAGCAGCTCTGTCCACGCCATTCCAGTGATAGCTCCAGTGATCCGTGCGGATAACCGGGATACCCTTGTCGCTGAGATCCTTCGCCAGGCGATCCGCACGCTGCGCCGCTGCGCGTGGACAATTCACGGCCGCCACGATGTAAACCGTATCCGGGCTCTGGTCCTGGACAGGCACGTCCACGAAGCCATTTTCATCAGCGGACGCATCCAGGGCGACTGTAGTCTCGTGTCGATGCCAGTAATGGACGCTCAAGGCAGCGAGCCCTGCGATGAGCAAAAATCTGGGGACGTTCATAGTCGCGCGGCCGGGCAGGAGCTTTCAGGGCCGATCGCTCAGGTTATTCCGTGGTCCCGAGATGAATGTACATCGACTGTATACCCACACGTCCCGGACCGCTGAAGCGATTCCAGGTAAGCTGTCCCGCACTGGCGAATAATCCGGTCGAGAGCTTCTGAAACTGCGTTTGCATGGTCACGCTGCGGTCCTTGTAGACCCAGCCGCCTGGTTCAATGTCGATGCTTTCCCCCGCGCTGAGGGCAACCTCGAACACATTGCCGTATCCGTGCAGCCACACGATCCCGTCGCCCCTGTGGGCCGTAAACGTATCGATGAAGAAGCCGGTACCACCCATCAGCATGTTGGCCACGCCCTTCACCCGGGCAAACGTGTAATCGAGTTGGTCGGTAGCTGCCAGAAACTGATGTTCGCGCACATCCAGCGCCTGCCCTTGTTTCAGGTGCATGGCAAAGATGTGTCCCACGCCATCGCGGCTGAAAGCAATGCGCCCCGGCCCATGGGCTTCCGTCATGAAGACGGGCATACCGGACAGGACACGCTTGAAGGCGCCGGAGAGGGATTTCACCCCGATCTGGGTCTTCGTGTCCTTCCAGAGAAGAATGTGATGCTCGAAATAGACGGGCACCGACGAAAGCTCCGTGGTCAGCACCGGCACCAGTTCACCATCGACGTGATACGTGACGCCGGCAAATGTTTCTGCCTGTGCCGTGGTCGCCTTCAACGCGGGAGCAGTTGCCATCCTTGCCTCTTCGGAAATGGACGGATTGACATCCGGACTGACTGCAAATGCCGAACCTATGATGAAACAATTTCTTACCGGGCACTGCAAACGAAGGAACGTTCTGTGACTCACTCGACATCCGGTTCTGACGCCGCGAGGCAGAGGAAGGCACGGGAATTGACGCTGCCCGGCCGGTTGACCGGACCCTCGAGCGCGGCTCAGCACCAGTCTCGAGGCTGCAGGTAGTCGTTCAACCTGGCCTCCGGGCTGCCGGCTTCTGGTCGATAGCCGTACTCGTAGCGCACCCGCGGCGGCAGGGACATCAATATGGACTCGGTTCGACCCCCGGACTGCAGGCCGAAGAGCGTACCCCGGTCGTACACCAGATTGAATTCGACGTAGCGACCGCGCCGATAGAGCTGGAATTCCCGCTCACGTTCTCCATAGGGCAGCGGTGCGCGACGTGCCACGATGGGCAGATAGGCCTCCAGGAAGGCATTGCCGACGCTCTGCATGAACGCAAAGCAGCGTTCGAACCCCCCGTCGTTGAAATCATCGAAGAACAGCCCCCCTACCCCACGGGTCTCGTCGCGATGCTTGAGCCGGAAGTACTCATCGCACCACTGCTTGTAGCGCGGGTACAGGTCCTGGCCAAAGGGTGCGCAGGCATCTCGGGCGACGCGATGCCAGTGGCGGCAGTCCTCATCGAAGGGATAGAAAGGCGTCAGATCGAAACCGCCGCCGAACCACCAGACCGGCGCCTCTCCGGCCTTATCCGCCTCGAAGTAGCGCACGTTCATGTGTGCGGTCGGCACGTACGGATTCAGCGGATGCACCACCAGCGATACGCCGCTGGCGATCCACGTGCGCCCGGCCAGCTGAGGGCGATGTGCGGTCGCCGATGCCGGCAACGTATCGCCGGAAACAAGCGAAAAGCCGACACCCGCCTGCTCGAACACCCGGCCGTCCTTCAGCACGCGCGTGCGTCCGCCGCCACCGGCTGGGCGCGTCCAGACATCTTCTGCGAAATGCGCCTGCCCGTCGGCCGTTTCCAGCGTCTGGCACAGCCGGCTCTGCAGATCTCGCAGGTAGGCATCAACTCGGCTGGCGGCGTCTTGCATGGTGACCTCCGTGAGCGTAGCGGAATCTGGCTGGCAACGCTCAGGCCGGCGGCGCGTTGCCTGACGAATCGATGCTCGCACCACAGTGTGGGCACTTGGGCGAGCGCTGCGCATATCGATTGGAGAACGCCCAGCGAAACGCCTGCCACCGCAGCGCCCTGCCGCAGATGACGCAGGGCGTCCAATACACCCATATCGCGGCGGCTGCCCAGGCCAGCGCAGCGAGCACACGGCCGGTGGGCGAAATATGGGTTGGAAAATTCTCCGTAGCCTCGACCAGAAAGAGAGAAAGAATGAACACGGACACGGCAATCACGGTCCGCTGCGTCAGCACCTGGCGAGTTGTTCGCCTACGAACTGGCAAGGGTGGCGGCTTTCACCTTATGCCAGACCCTGCACGTATGCGAGCATCCTCGCGCGCATGGCTGCATCCGGCAGCCGTCCAAGCGCCGCGCCCAGGTTGTCGATCATGTGCGTCGCCTTATCGGTCCCCGGAATCGCCGCGGTCACGGCCGGGTGGCTCAGCACCCATTTGAGAAAGAACTGCGCCCAGCTGTGGCAATCGAATTGCGCGGCCCATCCGGGCAACGGTTTGCCGAGCGCAAGGCGGAAGAGTCGACCGCGGCCAAATGGCAGCGCGACCAGCACCCCGGTGCCGGCATCGCGAGCGGCCGGCAACAGGCGCTCCTCCGCATCGCGGTTATCGATCGCATAGTCGACCTCGAGGATGGCGGGTCGCTCGCGCCGGACCACGGCCTCGGCGGCCTCGTAGGCGCCGCGAAACGTCGTCGTGATGCCCGTATAGCGGCATAGGCCTTGACTCTTCAGCGCGCGCAGCGCCGCCAGTGACTGGTTCGGATCGTTGACGTTGTGGAGCTGGAGCAGGTCCACCCGATCCGTCTGCAGTCGGTGCAGCGACTGCTGCAATCCGGCCGCTACGTTGCCGAAATTTTCGCGCTCGAGCTTGGTCGCCAGAAACACGCGCTGGCGCTGGCGGTCCTGGCGCAGGATGTCGCCCAATACGCTCTCGGCCTGACCGTAAGAGGGGGCCGTGTCGATCAGCGTGCCACCGTGGCTGATCAGGGCGTGCACCACGTTCTCTGGACCGGCGCGCTCCGGCGCCGTCGTGCCGACATCAAATACGATGGCTGTGCCCAGCCCGACCGCCGGCAGCTGCTCCCCCGACTGAGGAATGGGCCGGGTCAGCAGGCGGTGCGCGGCAGCGGTGGATGGGGTCTGCGCGCGGGCCTTCAGCCCCCACACAGCCGACGCCGCCGCCGCCAGCAGCCTCAGGGTTTTACGGCGTGATGCGTCGAAACCTTCGTCCATCGAGTTTCCCTGGCGTGCTGTAAACGTCGTTCAAGAGCGTCGCGGGGCACGCGAATCTGCCGTGCGCGGGATCTTCCATGCGGTGCGCTCAGGCGTCAATGCCCGGTGCCGGGCGCCGTCGGCAGAGCAGCGCCGCCACCGCCCTCGCCCCTCGCCTCGGTCACGAGTGCCAGGAGCGCCGTTCCATAGCGCTGCAGCTTCGCCGCGCCGATGCCAATGATGCCCCGCAGCTCCTCGAGCGAGTGCGGCCTCGCCCGCGCGATTTCCTGCAGAGTGCTGTCGTGAAAGACGGTGTAAGCAGGCACGCCATGCTCGCGCGCAACGGTCAATCGCCAGGCGCGCAGCGCCTCGTAAAGGCCGGCGTCGCCGATGCGCTGGTCCGCGCTCCCGGATGCGCTGGGTGCGGGCGCCCCCATCCCCAGGCGCCTCGACGCCCGTTTGCGCGAGCGCGCTGCCGGCGCGCTCGCCCGGCGCAGCGACAGCGCCCGGCGGCCGGCAAGCACCTCGCGGCTCTCGGCCGTCAGGCGCAGCACATTGAAGTGTTCATGATCGACGCGCACCAGCCCGAGCATCACCAGCTGGCGCAGCACCGAGCGCCACTGGGCGCTGTCCAGATCCGCACCGATGCCAAAGGTGCTCAGACGCCGGTGGCCGAACTGCTCGACCTTGGCATTCTGCTCGCCGCGCAGCACATCGATGACGTGTTGCGCGCCAAAGCCGAAGACACTGCCCTGCTCGCAGCGATAGATGCAGGACATCAGCTTGCGC
>DATJUN010000114.1:0-21578 GCA_035502275.1 Steroidobacteraceae bacterium | reverse complement strand
TCCAGGCGAATGGTCGCTGGTCTGATAGTGCCGATGCAGCAGATCCTCGCCGAAGTCGCCGTTGAAATCGCGCCATACGGAATGGATGTGGTTGGCGCCGTCCTGTGTATTGTCCAGCTCAATGAGAAAGTAGGGCGTCTGGATACGGTAATAGTGCGGATCGCCTGGAGTGGTACCGCCCGACCAGGCGAAATAGACGTTGCGTCCGGATCGGTTCATTTGAGCTATCCGCCCCGCCGCCAGATCGGCGGGAACATTTCGTGCGTACTCGCTGACGAGGGTCATGAGGGCATCCACCTGCCTGCCGTTCATGCTGGACGCGATGAGGCCGGATGGTTGGCCTTGCAGGGCCGCCATCCTGCTGGCAGCAGTCAGGATGTCGTCATAGGCGCTGCGATCGACAATTGCGAGCTTCTGTTGCTGCTCGTCCAGCGCATGGAGCAGCTCGATGGCCAGATCGTCCTCCCGTGCGAGTGTTCTGAGGCCCTTGCGGGGACCTTGCCGAACCTCGGCGGGATTGGCGCCGAAGAAACTAGGCCCGTCGATGACCTGGCCGTTCACCACCGTGTAGTTCTGGCTGAAATGATGTCCCTCGACGCGGTAGCCCCAGGTGCCCGTGTCAGATGGATTTCCAAAGATCGAGAAGTAGTATTTCTCCGGGTCCCGCGTTTCGCCCCCGCCGCCCTCCATGAGGCTCAGCACATCTTCCAGGCTCATGATGGTCACGGCCTTGATGTAGCCGGCCTGGCTTAGGCCGGACGCCAGCAGAGCGCTGGCGAGATCCCTTTGATAGGCCTTCATCTCCTTCAAGGGCAGTCCCTTGCGTGCCTTGGGGATGTACTGCCAGTTCATGCGCTCGTCAGCATCGAAGCTGAACAGCGTCCTGCGACGCTGATCGGCATCCAGTGCAGCAATGAAGCGTCTGGCGCACTCTGCCATGAGGGGTGCGGCATGCGCGTGCAGAACCGGGCTCTCATCGGCATGGCCTTTGTGCGAATCAAGCATGCCCACTCCGATGAGCGTAGCGGACGAGTAGAGAAAGGATCGGCGTTGAATGCCCATGGCCCCCTCCAGCGTACCGCGTCATAAAACTCCCCGCTGATGGAACCGTCAATAGCCAAGCCACCCCGTATGGTTCGGGCGTAGAATCCCCGCTCTGTGCCGGACAGGACGTTGCAGTCCGTCATTGCGGGGGGGCTGATGGCAGTGGGCGCTGAGGCAGTTGGGTCATCTGATGATCCCGGTACATCGCGAATGGCAAGGCGTGCCGTGCTCACCTCGGCACTTGCGACCACGATCGAGTGGTACGACTTCTTTCTCTATGGGGCTGCGGCCGCGTTGGTATTTCCGCGGCTGTTCTTTCCCAAAAGCGACCCGTTTGTCGGCACGCTGCTGTCGTTTTCCACGTTTTTCGTCGGATTCATTGCGCGGCCGATTGGCGCAGCAATCTGTGGCCACTATGGCGATCGCATTGGACGCAAATCGCAGCTGATTGCCTGCATGCTGCTGATGGGCACGGCGACCGTGGCTATCGGCGTGATCCCTGGGTACAACTCCATCGGCATTTGGGGTGCGGTTCTGCTGACCCTTTGCCGCCTTCTCCAGGGCCTTGGTGTGGGGGGTGCCTGGAGCGGCTCGGTGCTCATGGCCGGGGAGTGGACTCAGCCTCACCGGCGCGGATTCACCACGAGTTTTGCGCAGTTCGGCGCTCCCGCCGGGCTGGTCCTGGCGAACGGAGCGCTTGCGATTGTGTCAGGCAGCGTTGGGCAGCAGGCCCTGTTCGCCTGGGGCTGGCGGCTGCCGTTTCTCGCCAGCGTCGTGCTCGTTGCGATCGGAATTTGGGTCCGAGCGCGTGTGCGCGAATCACCGGTGTTCACGGAAATTCAAGCGCGTGGTTTCATTGCAGCAACCCCGCTCATGACAGTCCTGCGGGAGCACTGGCGTGGAGTGGTTCTGACGACCTTGTTGCGCTCCGGCCAGCACATTCCCTTTTATATTTTCACTACCTACGCGCTCACCTATGGCGCCACTGTGCTGGGGCTGCACGCGAGCTTCGTGCTGGCCCTCGTCATGGCTCAGTCGGCGCTGTCCATGGTCACGGTGCTGCTCTCCGGGCATCTGTCGGATCGGTATGGACGCTACCGTGTGATCGCGCTCGGATGTCTGGTGATGATGGCATGGCCCTTCCTCTATTTCGGCCTGCTGGACAGCGGACGTATGGCGCTGATCGTGATAGCGATAGTCATCGCGCTTCCGCTGCAGGATCTGCAGTATGGCCCGCAGGCGGCATACATCGCCGATCAATTTCCGGCGCCGGTGCGCTACACCGGCTCGGCGCTCGGGTATCAGCTCGCATCCATTACCGCCGGCGGTCCCGCTCCACTCATTGCCGCATGGCTCTACCACCAGTTCCATTCGGCCTTGCCCATCGCCATCTACATGAGTGTTGCGGCCCTCGTGAGCCTCGTCTGCGCCCGGGTGCTTGCGCCGCGGTCAGCCGGGGTTCAGCTGCGCAGCCAGCCCTCAGCCTCCCGATAGACCACTTCCGCCGCTTCGCTGCGCAGGTGCGGCAGATCGGTGCGCACGGGGAAGCCGAGGGTCGTCTGCAGGTATGCGAGATGGCGGTAGTTCATCGGGAATTTAGCCAGTATCGATTCATCGAGCTTGACGACCGCTCCGGGGGTGACGGCATCGATCCGATCGCGATCGTAAATGGTGCGGCGCTCGAGCAAACCCCAGCGACTGTTGCGCTTCTCCCATCGATCGAGGTGGCGTGCCTGCGCCGTGACGTCGCACAGCACGCCTTGAATCATCGCGCGCTGCGAGATCATCATTTTGGTCATCGATAGCGCCCGCGTACCAGCGACCTCGATCAGAGAGCCGCCGAGCAGATGCAGAATATCGAGCCCCTTGTCCCAGCCGGCGCGATTGGCTTCAATGAATTGGTCCGCGGTGCCCGCGCGCCAACTTGCATGCATCCGGCCGTCCTCGTGCCAGACACTGCGCAAGCGCTCCCAGTCTCCCATGTCGCGCCAGACCGCCCAACTCTCGATGAGCTCCCGAATATGCGCCTTGTCTTCATCATTATTCATGGCAGCTCTCGCTATTTGGTGATGGGCCTGGATGGGGCATTCGCCGCTGCGCTGCTCATGGAATGATGCCACGCTGGGGCCGATGCTCCAATCCCTGGAGCGCCACGCGAGTCACCCATTGGTAGAGGACATCGAGCCATTCCTGCTGGACGTCGGAGTCCCTGCGAGCACTGCGCGCCGGTACGTGAAACGAATGGTCGGCATCCTGTAGCCGCTGCAGCGTAGCGCGAGTCGAGAGCTGCGCGACGATCGGCTCCAGCAACTCGAGCTCCGCGAGGGCATCGCGCGTGCCCTGGATGAATAGCATGGGAATCCGGACGTCCTGCAGGTGCGTCGCGCGCTCGACGCCGGGTCGACCAGCCGGATGCAAAGGAAACCCGAGGAACACCAGTCCGAGAACCCCGCTCAGCGGTACCTCGGCCTGTGCCTGCGAAGTCATGCGGCCACCAAAGGAGCGCCCACCGGCGATGAGCGGCAGATCCGGCTCGAGCCGCGCTGCCTCGGCGACCGCCGCGCGCACCGTCGCATGACACAGGGCGGGTGGGTCGGGGCGACGGCTATTTTGCTCCATGTACGGGAACTGATAACGCAGCGTCGCGATGTCCCGCTCCGCGAGCCCGGCAGCAATGCTCTGCATCGAGTGATGCGCCATACCGGCACCGGCTCCGTGTGCCAATACCAAAAGGGCACGCGCGGCCGCGGGTCGGTCGAATAGCGCCGAAACCGTGCGCGTCGCATCGAGGCGGATGGTGCGGCGCTCACCGCTGATCACAGCTGCACCTCGAGAGCGATGCCGCTAGGGACGCCCTCACAGTCCCGTCACGGCGAGGGCGACAGAGTAAAGGGCCTGACGTCATTCCCGTTTGGAACGATCAACAAGCCGTCGCCGGCGGCCAGTCCGGTATAAAAGTCGCTCGCGTACTGGTATCCAACAGGGATTGGGATCCCAGAGTCTGAGTCCAGACTTGTTGTCCACTGGTCGCATCTACCGCGTATAGGTTCCGCCCTGGCACCCTGAATTGTTGTACCAGAGTGTGGTGCCTGCGGCGAGTTTAAATGCAGCGGCTGTGCAGGGCGCCGCCGCGCAGACGTTGTGGAACCGATACGGCGCGCGGACTATAGGGTCGTCCCCACACCTGCGAGCGCGTCGAGCAGCTCTTTGCCACCCAGTCGCCGTGCGTAATCGAGCGCGGTCGCCCCTCGATATCGCAACGTGGAATAGTTGACTCCGGCACGCTGCATCAGGCGGATCGCTTCCAGATTGCGGCCCAGCACCGGCATCAGCGCGACGGGCATGGCTTCGGGTCCGACCGGGGCCTTGGCGTTGGCGCCCAGCGCCAGGAGCCGGCGCGCGGCAGACAGATCGTCATTTTGAAGAGCGTAAGCCAGAGCCGTCATGCCGTCGCTGTCCTGCTCGTCGATGGTTTCGCCCGCATCGAGCAGCTTTTTCAGTGCCGGCAAGCTCTTTTCCCCCGTGGCCAGCATGTACAGGGCCGTGGATCCTGGCGGCAGGAAGACTCTGGCCTCATTGAGAGACTCTGCGTCGCGCCCCCCCGCTGCATCTGCCCATTTGACGTACTCGGCCATTCCGAGAACCTTGCGGGCGCCGGAGTCTTCGCAATTCTGGTTCAGTGCGCCCCGGGCGAGTTCGATGGCGCCCTGGGTGTCGCCACGAATCTGAAGCTTGAATTTGGCGTAGTCGACGGTGTAGCACGCGCCCGGACCGAATTCGGCGACGCGCTGGCGGTACAGGGCTTCCATGCCGTCGTAATCCTTGCGGCGGCCGAGCAGCTGAAGCAACTGGAGATAGGCCTGGTTTCGCGCGCGATCGTAAGCACCGTGGGTCATCGGTCGGGCGATGGCTTGCCGGAATTCGGCGATCGCCTGCTCAACCTTGCCCTGCATGAGGTACAGCTCTCCCCAGTTTTCGAACAGCCAGAGATTGGGCGGATTTGACCGCGCCGCGTCAGCGAACTGTGCCTGCGCCTGAGCGAAGCGCTTCTGGTTTGAATAGACGTAGCCGAGAAGGATTTTGGCATTGGCATTCTCCGGCCGTATCTGCAGGGCAGAATCCAACAAACCTTCCGACTGCCGCAATCCCTCCGGGCTCCAGTTCTGCTTCATCGCTACCCGCGCGAGCTCAACATACGCAGCGTCGAATCTTGGATTCTCGGCGACGAGCTGTTCGAGGATCGACTTTGCCTCCGCCAATTGAGATCCGTCGTCCGTATCGATCAGCGCGCTGGCCCGGTTTAAATGATCCTGTGGTGTGCCGAGGGCCAGCTGTTGGTTGCGAATCCACGTTGAGAAATCCGGCCAGTCGATGAGCTGCGGCGCCTGTTCGCTCGCAATGACATCATCCAGCGTGATGTCTTTCACCAGCTTCGCCGTGACCAGGCGTGTCTCTATCTGCGCGCGAGGATAATTGATCGGATGGCTGACATGGTGCGTCCCGCGCTCGGGCCGGGCCAGGCTGGTCTGCAGACTCTCGGGTCCGACATCCCCGTCGGATGAACCGCTGGCGCCGCCGAGGTCAATCCGCAGCCCAGCCCAGGCCGGAACGCCGGTGTAGAAATAGTCGAAGTCAGCCACCCAGACCCCGGGGGCCCTCTCCCTGATCTTCAGGTTCGATATGGAATTCTTGCCTGCGAGCGGCTTCGGCTCGACCGGTCTCGGGCGAACAAACGTCCTGGAAGTAAGGCCGAAGTAGAGATCCGACCCATAGTGATATCCGATGGTCAAGGCGAGAGTGGTTCCGACTACCATGACGACAGCACGCCTGATGGACATTGATTTCGCTCTCGCGGCGCAAGACCCGCGCAGCCTGCTCGAACGGGCCGCTGGATTTCGCTGATAAGCGTCACAGGAGCGCGCGCAGGCCGTCGTGTCGAGCTCCACCGCGGGCGGCTTTGACAGAACCCGCACGGGACGCTCTTGGCGTGGCGCAACAATCCGCTCCCGAAGTTCTCCTTTCAACTGAGGAGTCATCCGCAAGTACCTGCCCCAGGAGAGATCGCCGGCAAATCATCCGCTGTCGCGAACCGGAGTCAGTTGCCAGGGGCATTTGACTTTGCACTAGCATCGTCGCGTCTCAAAAAAAGCCGCTGCGCATGATCGGGAGGGGAAATGCCGCGCATTCTCGCAGTCGCAGCCATCCGCGGGCCCAGGCCGAGCGCGCTCCTCGGGCGCCCCGTCACACTGCCCGTGCGGACGTATCCATGAACGCTGCCTTGCGGCCGCCAACCCCGACCGTGGCGACGGGACTATCCGAGCGCTGCGATGTGCTCGTTATCGGCAGCGACGATGCTGTCCTCATTGAGCTGGGATCGCTGCTCGGGGATCGTTACCGCGTCCACGCCTTCGATACTGCCGATCGCATCGACGCGCAGGTGGATGCTACCCGCTGGATCGGCATCATCGATGCCGACGCGCTGGCGGGTGCGCACGGCACCCTCTCGGGGCTGGAGGCGCGATATCCCCGTTGCCCACTGATTGTGATCACTGCCCGACCCGACGCCTGGGTGGGCAGCATCGCGCGCGGAGCGGTGCTCGCTGCCATCAGCCGCAACCAGCTCGCCACCGGACGGCTGGGGCAGGTGCTGCTGGCCGCGGAGGACCGGTTGACCTTTCAGCGCCGGCAGGAACTGAAGGTCGAAAAACCCCGAGTCGTATCTCTTCAACCCGCGCACTTTGCACCGCGGTCGCGGCGGCGCAAATTTGCCTGGGCGGGCGCGACGCTGTTGCTGGCACTCGGTGTTAGCGTGGCGGGGCTGTACCTTCGCTACGCTACCGCGTTACGCCATCATCGCACGGCAGGGAGCGTCCCTCCCGCATCACTTTCCCCCAAACAGCCCCGGCTTGCCTCCGATGCCACTCCCGCGCGCGCCGCACCGGAGGTCGAACGCGCGAACCCTTCTGCCTCGCAATCGCATAACGTGCTGGAGCTATTGTCCTCGGCGCGCGTTGCCTTCCGTGATCAGCGATTGCTGCCAGAGCAGCTCGACGGTGCAATGACTGGCGACAGCGCTCTGGAGCTATACGTCCAGGTCCTGCGTCAGGACCCGCAGGACGATGAAGCGCTACAGGGAGTGAAGCGCCTGATGGTCGTCGGTGCTAACCGCATCAGTGCTGACGTGTCCAGCGGACAACTCGACGATGCAACCCGCCTGTTGAGCGTCTTCCGGGCGGCCGCGGCTCCCGCCGCCGATCTGCAGCAGTGGGCAAACGCGATCAGCGCGGCACAACCCAGGTGGCTCGCTCAGCGCGCCGCACAGACCATCGACAGCGGTGACCTGAAAGCAGCCGACGAGCTGATCGCTGAGGCTTCGGCCAGCGGTGCCGATGCGGCGACAGTGACCGCCTTGCGCAGGCAGGAGGCCGCGAAGAAACTCGAGCTGCAACTGCGAACGATGGCTGCCCAAGTGCACGCTGCGGTGGCGTTTGGCGCCTTGCTGCAACCTCCGATCGACAATGCACGCACGCGGCTTGCAGCCATGCGCTCCATTGCCCGTAACCATCCAGTCACGCTGCAGGCTCAGCAGGAGGTGCAGGACGCGCTGATCCAGGAGGGTGAACGCGCAACGCGGTCGGCACATTTCGATGTGGCCGAACGCGACCTGAACGCAGCTGCAGAACTGGGCAGCTCAACGCTGCTCACCCTGGCCAGATCGCATCTGCAGATCGCCCGAGCGGAGGTCGGCCATCCGGTCAGGGTAGCGGCCATCGTCGAGCCGCAGCCAGCGGGTCTGCCGTCGCGCGCATCGGCGACTGCCGCGCGAGCGCCCGCAGCACTTTCCCTGCCGCAGCCACTGTTCATCGCCGCCCGCCCGACACGCGCCTTGTCCGTGAATTACCCCACTGACGGCCAGGGCAGGGATGGCTCCGTGGTGGTTGAGTTCACCCTGTCGGCGAACGGGAAAGCGAGCCGCGTGACGGTGGTGCAATCGGATCTGCCGCGCGAGTTTGACCGTGAGGCGATCAGCGCGGTGCAACACGGCCGCTACAGCACCAGCGACCTCGTGAACCATCAACCCGTGCGCGCGCGAATCAAGCTGCGCTTCATTCCCGGCTGAGGACCCCGGCACCTATGGCATCTACCATCCAGCGACTACGTCGGCTGCTCAGCCCTTCCCGTGTGAATTCCACCCAGTG
The DNA here is from genome assembly GCA_035502275.1 of Steroidobacteraceae bacterium. Classification (GTDB taxonomy): domain Bacteria; phylum Pseudomonadota; class Gammaproteobacteria; order Steroidobacterales; family Steroidobacteraceae; genus FEN-1191. The sequence goes on along the minus strand of DATJUN010000114.1, from coordinate 13,335 downwards.
GGTGCAGGTTCTCGCCAGCACCCTGTTTGCCGCGGTCGTGACGGCCCTGCTGGTGTTTGGCGTGAGCGATGCCGCCCGGCTCGGGGCGGCCTCCTCGGCCCTGCGGCTTGCGACGCAGCTGTCGGAACGGCCTGAGCTGCTCACCGCGCAATTGACCTTGATCCAGCGGGGCCTGGAATCCACGACGTACATCGGCCGGCCGCTGCGCATGCTGACGTCGCTGCGTCGGAGCACCTCGAGCTCGTTGACGGCACTGCGCACGGCGCTGTCGCAGGCCGGACTGCTGACCGACCCCGCGATCACCGGCGCGCTACGGACCAACAGCCTGCGCTGGCAAACCCTCGATCGCGGCTTCGCAGGCCTGGACGCTCAGCAGGGCGACTCACTCTATATCGATGCGTTCTCGGGCTCGGAGCTGTCGCCGTCGGGACGGGCGATGAAGAACACCGTGGATGACATGCTGGCCGATACGCAGAGCCTGCAGCAGATGAGCGCTGATATGGGCCAACTGGCAGCGATTCTGCAGGCCGCGGTGGATCAGAGCGGCCTGCGGCTGCGGGCGCTGCTGGTGGGAGGCAGCACGCTCGCGGGACTGATGCTGCTGCTCGCACTGTACTACGCCTGGCGCTCGCGCCGCGCTCATCGGGCGGCGGCCGAAGCCGAGCAGCAGATGAACAATATCCTCAGCACGGTGCGTGAGGGGCTGTTTCTCGTGGACCGGCAGATGCGACTGAGCCCCACCTATTCGCGCTCGCTGGGCGAGCTGTTGCATCTGCCTGCCCCAGCGGGCCTGCCGATGGAAAAGCTGCTCGAGCCGCTCATGGACTCGAGGACCGTCAGCGCGACCCTCAAGTACATGGCCCTGCTCTGGAAGGACAAAGTCAACGAGGAGCTCATCGAATCGGTCAATCCCATCAGCGAGATCGAGGTCGAGTTTGCCAAACCACGCGGGGGCAGTGAGACGCGTCATCTCGCGTTCTCCTTCCGGCGCGTACGTTCGGTCGGGGCGGCTGGCGACTACATTCTCGGCGTCGTCGCCGATATCACCGATCGGGTGCTGCTCGCACGCGAGCTCGAGCACGTCCGCAACGACGGCGAAACCACTCTGCAGTCCCAGCTGCTGCGCGTCGAGCCCGAGGCACTGCAGGCGTTCCTGTGGTCGGCCGACGTCGCGCTGCGCAAGAGCAACGCGGTGCTGACCGCCCCCGGCATCGAGCAGGAAGATCTCAAGAGGAAGGTAAACGCGGTATTTCGCGAACTTCACACCGTGAAGGGTGAGGCCACTGCGCTGGCGCTCAACAGCTTTGTCACGCGCGTGCACGCGGTCGAGGATGTCCTCACGACGCTGCGCCAGCGCAGAGTACTCTCGGGCAATGATTTCCTGCCGGTGGTCGTGCGACTGGATGAGCTGCTCTCGCATCTGAATCAGACCCGGGCTCAGAGCGGCGGCCTGACGCAGCCCGCCAACGAGGCGGATGCCGTGGACGAGCGTACGGATGCAGCAGCTCGGGCCGCCGCGACTGCCGAGCGGCCGTACCCGCTGGCCGCAGCGATTCCGCTGAGCAGCGGACGCGGGCGGCAGTTCGCTGAGATGCTGCGCAGTCTGGCATTGGAGGAGGCGCGAGCGCTCGGACGCTCGGTACGTCTGTTGACGCGGGGGCTGGCGGAGATACCCCCGCACTATGCGCCCGTCGTCAAGGAGGTGTGCATTCAGATGATCCGCAACGCCATCGCCCACGGGATCGAACGGCCCGATCGGCGCGCGCAGCTCGGCAAGCCGGAGGAGGGCAGTCTGCAGGTCAGCTTCGCAGTGGACGAGGCGGGTGGCTATGAGCTCACCGTGGAGGATGACGGCCACGGCCTCAACTATGAAGAGATCGTCGAGCGCGCGCTGCGCCTTGATCTCTTGAGTCCGCAGCAGGCTCTGACCCTCGATTGGGACAATATCTACCGGCTGATCTTCGAGCCGGGCTTCTCGACCGCCGACGAGGTGTCCGAGTATGCCGGTCGCGGTGTGGGCCTCGATGCGGTCAGCGCCCGGGTGCGCGAGGCCGGAGGCAGGATCGATGTGGCTACCGCGGCAGGCGAGTACACGCGCTTCAGCGTACGGCTGCCGCAGCCGGTCGCCGATTCGACCGCCTCGGTCGCATGAGCCAGGCGATGGCACACCGGCTGATGGTCGTCGACGACTCCAACATCATTCGCCGTCGCATCGAGCGCGTGCAGGATCTGCCGGGCGTCGAATTCGTCGGTGCCGCGCGTAACGGCCGTGAGGCGCTCGAGATGCACGATCAGCTGCGGCCGACCATCGTAACGATGGATCTGACCATGCCGGAAATGGATGGCGGCGAATGTGTCGAGCGGCTCATGCAGCGCGATCCGGAGATCCTGATCCTGGTGATCTCGGCGCTTGCCGACAAGCTCACCGCCATCGATGCCATCGAGAAGGGCGCGCGTGGCTTTCTGTACAAGCCCTTTACCGACCGGCAACTCAACAACGCGTTGCGCAAGTTGATCGAATGACCCCGTGAGGCTCGCTCGTGACCAGCAACACTGAAACGGAAATCCGCGTATTTGTCGAGGGCGTGCTGAACTACTTCGACACCAGCATGCAGCAGACAGCCGAGTGCGGTACGCCCTACCTCGCGCTCAATCAGAGCCCCGAGATCTCCGACTATACCGGCATGATCCGCATCAGCGGCAAGCGCGACGGGCTGGTCTTCTTCACAGCTCCCAAGAGCATGCTGTGCGTCATGCTCATGCGCATGCATGAGACCGACATGAGTCATCACAATCTCTGCGATCTGGTGGGCGAGATCGCCAACACCCTGTCCGGCAACGCGCGCCGGGACTTCGGGCATCGGTTCAATATCTCGGTGCCGGCGGTGGTACACGGTCGCAAGAGCACCGTCGAGTATCCGGCCGACACACGCCCGATCGTGATCCCGATCGCCTGGCGTACCTATCATGCGCGCCTGGTGGTATGCCTGAATTGACTGGGGCGGAATCGTCGGGGATGGAAATGCTGAGCGCGCGCGAGCGTGTCGTGGCGGTCACCCTGCTCAGGAGGCGCCCTGCATTGACGCCAGGGACGCTCAGTATGCTGGATGAAGAGGCGTACGGGCTCTGGTACGAGCTGGTCTGCAGCGAGATCCGGCGCCTGGCGATCGTCGATCAGAACCGGATCCTGGCCTTCTGCGACAGCGCCGGAGTACCCGCCTGGGCGGCCGTGCCACGGAGCGCGCTGGCCCCGGCGGCCGCATAAGGGAGTCGCCGCGCGGAGTCGCACCTGCGAGCTCGAGGTACGCAGGTGGCTCGGCGCGGTCTCCTTCGACACGATTGAGGCGGGACGATGCCGCCCTTGAGCTTGACCGCCCCCAGCGCCACAATCGCCCCGATCCGTTGCGTCTGGGAAACCAGGGAGACGCGATGGCCTCGCGCGATCTGCTCCGCGGCACCTCCGGCGGAATGCTCTCCTACGGGCTCGTGCTCGCCGCCATGCTGGCTGCGCTGATCCGCCGTCGTGCCCCCGTGCGCACGCGCTGGCTCTCACCCCTCTGGTCACTGCCGGTGCTGCTGCTTGCCACCCTGGTCATCTCGCTTGCGCAGGCGCTGCTGTACCTGCCTCCACCTTTGCAGCCGGTCCTGGGTCTGCTGCTGACGCTCGCCGTCGGCTATGTCGCCGGCTCCTACCTGGCGCGACTTCGTTTCTACCACGATGCCATGAGATTCCGCCGCGGCGCTGTCGTGACGTCGGCGCTCCCGGACGCGAGCTCCTTCGAGGTGGGTACTTCCCTCACCCTGGCCGGTGTCTGCATCCCGCCCGCCGACGAGACCAAGCATTTCAAGCTTATCGGCGCCACCGGCACCGGCAAAAGTACCGCCATACGCGAGCTGCTCGGTGGTGCCCTCGCGCGCGGCGACCGTGCCGTCATAGCCGATCCCGATGGGGGCTATCTCGCGCGCTATTACAACCCTGCGCGCGGTGATGTGATCCTCAATCCCTTCGATCCCGACGCGCACCGCTGGGATCTGTTCTCCGAGATTAATCATCCCTACGACGTCGAGCAGCTGGCGCGCGCCCTGATCCCCGATCAGGCCGGGGACTCCACCTGGCCGGGATACGCCCGTACGCTCTTCAGCGGCGTCACCCACCAGCTCCTCAAGGCTAACCTTCCGGACCAGCGCGAGCTCTATCGACTTCTCGTCAAAGCCGACCAACGGGAACTGCGCTCGCTGCTCGCGGGCACAGTCGCCGGTCCCTTCCTCGAGGTCGGCAATGAAAAGATGCTCGGCTCAACCCGCTCCGTCATGAGCGCAGCCCTGAGTCCGCTCGACTACACCATCGAGCAGAACGCCGACGCCTTCTCGGTACGCGGGTGGATCCGGCGTGCGCCGCTCACCGCGACCACCGCACTGAAAGCACCCGCCGCATCTCAGGGGATTCTGTTCCTGCCCTACAAGGCCGGCGAGATCGCAGCACTGCGTGGCCTGATCTCGGCCTGGATGCGCCTCGCCATCTTCGAAGCGATGAGCGGTGATGAGCGTGACCAGCGCCTCTGGTTCATCGTCGATGAGCTGGATGCCCTCGGCCAGATCGATGGCCTCAAGGACGCCCTCGCGCGCCTGCGTAAATTCGGCGGCTGTTGCGTCCTGGGCTTCCAGTCCATTGCCCAGGTATCAGCGACTTATGGCAGGGGCAACGCCGACACCATCGTCGAGAACTGCGCCAACACGCTCATTCTTCGCTGCTCGGCCAGTGAGCACGGCGGCACTGCCGAGTTCGCCTCCCGACTCATCGGGCAGCGCGAAGTCGTCCATACCCAGCGCTCGCGCACGCGCAACCCAGGCAGGTTCCTGCCCTCCGTGACCTCCACCGATCAACTCCGCACCGAACCGGCCGTGCTCGCCTCCGAAATAGAGCGGCTGCCCGATCTCACCGGCTATCTGAAGCTGGCGTCCCGTCCAGACTGGTCCTGCGTCGCACTGACGCCTGTCGATGAGCCAATCCAGCCGCGTACCCGCACGACACCTTCCGCCAGCGAGCCGGAGCCGTCAGCCGCCTGCGCTGCCGCCTTACCGACAAGTACCGCCGCCCCTGCAGCACCTTCCACAGAACCCTGAACCCAGCCGTGTTTGCGCGGGTGTCCGGCGAACGATGCGCGGACACCCAAGGCCCTGATCCCGGATCGACCGACCTGTAACTCGCGGAATTGCAAGGACCAGTTCCAGATGAGCCCTTGGCACCTTCCTTGCTGTTCGGCCAGAAGGGAGGTGGCACCAGGAGCCGGCGCGAGATGTTGGGATACTACTTATACCTCGGCCTGCGCAGCCTGAAGCGCACGCCGGTTCTCACCGCCTTGATGATGGTCGCGCTCGCGCTGGGGATTGGCGCATCGATGACCACGCTGACGGTGTTGCGCGTGCTGGCGGGAAATCCGATCCCAGGCAAGAGCTCGGAGCTCTATTACCCGCAAATCGATCCGCGCGATCTGTTCGATTACGCACCGGGGGTGGAACCGCCGACCCAGCTGACATGGCTCGACGGCATGAATCTGCTGCGCGCCCAGCGCGCCGATCGTCAGGCGCTGATGACCGGCGGCAACGTCGCGGTCCTGTTCCCACAAGGCGGGCTGGACCCGTTCTTCCAGCCCGCGCGCTTTACCACCAGCGGCTTCTTCCCCATGTTCGATGTCCCTTTCCAATATGGACATCCCTGGAGCGCAGCCGATGACGATGACAGGGCGCGTGTGGTCGTGATCAGCCATACGCTCAATGACAGATTGTTCGGAGGCAAAGACAGCGCTGGACAAACGCTGCGCTTGGGCCTGCACGACTTCCGCATCATCGGGGTACTCGGGGACTGGCGCCCGAATCCGCAGTTTTACGATCTCAATCGCAAGAGATACAACGAGAACGAGGGCGTTTTCCTGCCCTTGTCGACCTCGCAGGACGTCGGATTCAATCACGACGGCGATGTCGAGTGCTGGGGCAATGGCGGTAACGCGAGCACCAACCCCGATACGCCTTGCGTGTGGCTGCAGTTCTGGGTGCAGCTCAATACGCCCGCCAAGGCCGCTGCGTACCGGCAGTTCCTGAGGCAATACTCGGGGAGACAAAGAGCTTTGGGACGCTTCCGGCGCCCGCCGAACGTGCGTCTGCGCGATGTCACGCAGTGGCTCGCCTACAGCAGGGTGGTACCGGGGGACGTGCGGCTGCAGAGCTGGCTGGCGTTTGGCTTTCTGCTGGTATGCCTGGTCAACACGGTAGGCCTGATGCTGGCCAAGTTCACACGCCGCCAAGGTGAATTGAGCGTTCGCCGCGCCATGGGGGCGTCCCGTGCAGCGCTGTTCGGGCAATTGCTATGTGAATCCGGCGCGGTCGGCCTTGCCGGCGGGGTCGGAGGTCTATTGCTCGCCTGGTTCGGTCTGTCGCTGGTACGTCAGCGGCCAACCGAGTACGCCTCGCTGGCGCATCTGGATCCCGTCATGTTGCTGGGCACCTTTCTGCTGTCGGTGGGTGCCAGCCTGCTCGCAGGGGTCCTGCCGGCGAGGCGCGTGTCCTACGTACCACCGGCATGGCACTTGAAAAGCGAATGAATATGCAAGCCAGACCGATCCTATCTGCGCTGCGCCGGCACAAGCTGATGATTGGGCTGCTGATACTGGAGATCGCCTTGACCTGCGCGATCGTTTGCAACGCCGTGTTTCTGATCTCCCAGCGTCTGGAACGTACGCGGATGCCCAGCGGTATCGCAGAGCATGAGCTGGTGCTGGTCCGCATGGCTGACATCGGCGATCGATCCGATGCCGCAGCGCGTGCGCAAACCGATCTGACGGCGTTGCGCGGCATTGCCGGGGTGAGGCAGGTGGCCCTGGTAGATGCCGTGCCGTTCTCCGCGGACGGACCAAACGACTACGTGAAGCTCGATCCGCAGCAACAGCAGCCATCGCTCAACGTTGGAGCGTATTTCGGCAGGAGCCTGCTTGCCACGCTGGGAGTGAGGCTGATCGCGGGTCGCGGATTCCAGCCGGGCGAATTCGTAGACGCGTCACAGGTCGCGGCCGCAATGGAAAAGGGTGATTTCACCCGCTTCCCGCATGTCACGCTCGTCACGCAAGCGATGGCGCAACGGCTGTGGCCCGGCCAAAGCGCCTTGGGTAAGACGGTTTATCTCGGCAAGAATATCGGCGTGCAGGTGGTCGGCATTCTCGCGCGGCTGACGCGTTCGGGCGCCCTTTCCCGAGGCGCCGACTACAGCATAGTCCTGCCGGTCAGCATGACCTTCGACCAGGGTGGCCTCTACGTGATCCGTTGTGCCCCGCAGGATCGCGCACGCGTGATGCAGGCGGCGGTCGCCAGACTCAAACAACTCGACCCCAATCGCGTCCTGCTGCAACAGGACACCTTCGATCGATTTCGCAGCGACTTTTTCCAGAGCGATCGCGCCATGGCCCGACTGCTGGTGGGCGTGTGTCTTGCGCTGCTGATCGTGACGGCTCTGGGTATCGTGGGACTTGCCAGTCTCTGGGTCGCTCAGCGCCGCAAGCAAATCGGCATACGCCGCGCTCTGGGCGCAACGCGCGGTGACATCCTGCGCTACTTCCAGTCCGAGAATTTCTTCATCGTCAGCTTCGGTATCGTCTTGGGCATCGTGCTGGCATTCGCGATCAATTTGACCCTCATGAAGTTCTACGAGCTGCAACGTCTGCCGCTCGTCGATCTGCCAGTCGGCGCGATCGTATTATGGTGCCTGGGGCAGATCGCGATCCTGGGCCCTGCGCTGCGCGCCTCCAACGTCCCCCCGGTGGTCGCAACGCGCAGCGTATGAAACCCGCCCTCACCGGCGGGCCATCGCGATCTGCAGACTTGCCGCACGGCGCAGATGGGTTCATCTTGCGGCACACGCCGCTTCGGCTCTTCGCGGGGACTTCGATGCGCCGCGCACGGATCCTGGTACTGGCTTTTTGGGCTGGATTGATGGGCGAGGGGGCGTGGGCGGCGGCACCGCCCCGGTGGCTCACACTGCCGCCGACGCCGACCCTGCCCAGACCGATGACGAGCGGTTATGCGCCGGTGGACGGCATCAGGATCTGGTATGCAGAGTTTGGCCAGGGGCCGCCCGTGATCCTGCTTCATGGCGGACTCTCCAATGCCGACTATTGGGGCATGCAGGTACGTGCGCTCGAGGGCCACTATCGCGTCATCGTCATGGACAGCCGCGGACATGGACGCTCGACGCGTAGCGCCGCGCCCTTCGGCTATGACCTGATGGCCGACGACGTGCTGGGCCTGATGAATTTCCTGCACATCACCAGGGTCGCGATCGTCGGCTGGAGCGACGGCGCGATTATCGGTCTCGACCTGGTCATTCATCATCCGGAGCGGGTGACCAGGCTCTTCGCCTTTGCCGCCAATTCCGATCCGAGCGGCGTGAAGGACGTATCGAAAAGCCCGGTCTTCACCCGCTTCATCGCGCGCGCGCGGCGCGAGTACCAGCAGCTTTCGCCGACGCCCCATGATTACGACTCCTTTCTCGCTCAAATCACTAAAATGTGGGCGACGCAGCCGCATTTCACGGCTGCCGAGCTCGAGGCAATCGATGTTCCGACGTGGATCGTTGACGCGGATCATGACGAGGCGATCAAGCGCGAGAACACGCTTTTCATGGCCGATCACATTCCGGGCAGCGGACTGTTGCTGTTGCCGGCGGTAAGCCATTTTGCCTTTTTGCAGGATCCTGGCCTCTTCGACACGGCACTCCGCGATTTCCTGGCGGACATGAAGTGAACATGCAGGCGGATCTCACCTTAGCTTCAGCTGGATGCTGCAGCGTTAAATATATAAATTGGAGTGCGCAATGTCCGTGCCGCTGCCTCTACCCGCCGTCCTTAAGCCACGCAAGCGCAGACTGGTGTGGCTCCTGGTGGGCTGCGCTGCGTTCGTGGCCATGAGCTGCTTTGTTTTGCGTAAGAACGAACCCGCAGGCTACGCTGGCATGGCTTTCTTTGGGCTCGGTGTCCTGGTGGCCGGTGTCAGCCTGCTCCCCGGCAGTGCATTCCTGCAGGTCACCCACGAGGGCTTCACCTATTGCAGCCTGTACCGGCGGCATCACACTGCCTGGCATGACGTGAAAGAGTTCCGGCCAATTATCGTTGGCACAAAAGCCATGGTGGGATGGAATTACAATGCCGTCGCCAATCATCATTTGCGTCTTCGCCGGGTTTCGGCTGCGATAGCGGGCGTAGAGGCGGCGTTGCCGGACACCTATGGCATGACCGCGTCTGATCTTGCGACTCTCCTGAATGACCTGCTGCAACGGAATCGACCCGATCTCTAACCTTCATCGTCGGGCGAAGATGCACGCCAGGAGAGCCGAAGATCAGCGGGATTCCCTGCAGCCCTGGGAGCGCTGGATCGCCCACGTCGGGTACCTCGCCGAGGGTCTGATTTATCTGCTGATCGGAACTTTCGGCCTGCTGGCAGCGGTAGAGCTGTCGCAGCATCCGAATGGATCGCGAGGGGTCCTGAACCGGCTTGGGAGCACGACCGCCGGGAAGCTGCTGGTATCGCTGCTGGCGCTCGGTCTGGCCGCATTCGTGCTATGGCAGCTGCTGGTGGCGATCCGTGATCCCGAGCATCGTAGCCAGCGTTACACCTGGTCCCGCCGCCTGGCACGCGTGCGCCACTTGTTGAACGGCGCGCTCTACAGCGCGCTGGTGGGAGAAGCGATCTGGAGTGTACTCGGCTTGACCGCAGGCGACAGCGAGCGTCGCTCACAGGTGTTATGGACCGCCCGGGCGATGAGGCTGCCCGCGGGGCGGGTGATGGTCGCCCTGGTGGGTAGCGGAATCGCCATCTTCGGGGCATGGCAACTTTACCGTGCGGTCACGGCCGACAAGGACAAGCGGGTCGATCTGTCCCAAACGCGGCTCAAACCCCTCATCAACGCGTTGGGGCTTTACGGCCTGACGGCCCGCGCGTTGCTGTTCGGCATGATCGGCATCCTGCTTATCGTCGCGGCGTGGCATGCGCAACCGCGCGAGTCTCGCGGCATAGGCGGAGTGCTCGACGCGCTGAAGCGGCAGCGTGATGGGAGTTGGCTGCTCGGCATCGAAGCGGCGGGATTGATCTGCTACGGCCTGTTTCAGATGGTGAAGGAGCGCTACCGTCTGTTGCGCGACAGCTGAGACTGCCTGCGGCCTGAAGGTCAACGTGATCCATTCAGCCTCGTGAGCTCGGACACCGCCTTCACTTTGTCGAAGTCGTGGATCAGCTCCAGGCTGTTGTGAACGCTGCTCGCTGGCAGGCCCGATTGCGGCATCAAAGCGTTGAACTTCGCGTCAATGTCGCGCCACTCGATACCCCGGGGCGCGGAGCCCCGGGGGGCATCAACCGTGCTGCGGTACCGGGCGCCGGACCTGGTCACGATGGTGACCGTTGCACCCCATCCCCAGTGGTAGTGGATCGCACTCGGGGACGCATCGCGCTCGATCAGGCCCATCAGATGGGTGATGGCCGGACGCCGAAATTTTTCGGGGGCGGTGTCGGCCCAGGAGAAATCCTTGTCCGCCACGGCCGAGGCGATGAAGTAGGAGAGGCTGTGAATGGCCTCGATCATATCCTGCGGTGCTTTTCGGGCGACCAGGCCGCTTTGTGGTCCTGCGACCAGAATTTTGGCAACGTCTTCGGCCGATACATGCGACTGTCGTGCCGCGTTGATGGCAGCTTCGACCGCCGGGTGCAACGCGTGGGCCCCCGGATACAGCTTGATCGCAAGGTAACGCGCGATCTGGTAATCGTCGCCGCTGGCGCGCGTCAGGCTGCTGGTATCGGGAGTGCCGCCGCCGAATACCGCAAGAAACCCGCCCGGGTTCTCCAGCATGTCGCGGTTGACCGTGTAGCCCCGTCCGGCGGCCAACGCCGCGTGGACTGCGCAGAGCGCTGCATTGCCGGCGTGATACTCACGGGCCCAGCTATTGGTGCCGATGGCGAGTCCTCCCACAGTCGTCGCGCAAAGGCCAATCGCCTGTGCCATCTGATCCGCAGTCAACCGCAGCAGCCTGCCCGCCGCAGCCGTACCACCGAATGCGACAATGCAAGACGCGTGGAAGCCTCGTCCCACACTACCGCTGATGGCTCCGCTGCCGCGGCTGGATACGGTTGAACTGGCGATCAAGGCTTCGCCCACGCGGCCGGCGGCTTCGTAGCCTGCGACGATGGCGGCAAGGGTATCCGCGCCGCTGGCTCCCACGCGTTCGGCGATAGCCAGGCCGACGGCAGTGAGGCAGGTCCCGGTGTGCGCAACATCGCGCAGGTCACTATCGTCGGACGCGGCGGAATCGCTCAGCATCGCGTTCACGCGCGCGGCTTGGGCGACCGGCAGCCGGGCGCCGTCGAACCACACGGGTGCTTCCGGCTTGCCGCCCTGCTCCTTGGCCAGCTCGCGGATGATGCGCACCGACCCGATCGATGCTCCGGCTGCCGCGCTCGCCAGTGTGCTGGCGAGAATCATCTTCGCGTACTTGATCGTGACGGGCGGTAGTTCGCTGAAGCTCGGCTCGTCGATCACGCGCGCCAGGGCCAACGCGACGGGGTCGGATTGCGTGGGAATCCGGGGGGGCTGATGCGCATCGGCGCGGTACGGCTGCCCTGATCGATCGCCCGCCGCAAACGCCGGAATGGCCAAGCCCTCGAGGCTCGAGACACCCCCGACAGCCAAAGCGCTCTGCAAAAAGGTCCGTCGGCTCATGGTGAATTTCCCCTGATCGTGGGCATATCACGCGGAATTGGCGAAGGACATGTCGCTATGGCGCCGCATGCACATTAGAGACGATCCGCTGCCCGCCTTCAACGACCAGGGAAGGCCACTGATCAGTACTCAGTCATGAGCGCAAGCCAGCGCCAGGCATTTGACTTGACCTCCCGGATGCGCTCCTCTATCCGTTCCGGTTGCGCAAAACCATCGAAACGGAGAGCAGGATGCCGGGTGATGTTTACCCCCGCTTTCGCGCCGCCGCGGTACAGGCCGCCCCGGTGTTCCTGGACCGCGACGCGACCATCGTGCGGCTCGAACAGTGGGTAGGCAAAGCCAAAGACTCCGGCGCCGACCTCGTCGTTTTTGGGGAATCCTATATCCCCGGTTTCCCTCTCTGGAACATGCTGCATGCACCGATCGATCAGCACGTGTTCTACCGCCGTCTGTTCGACAACGCGCTTGCAGTGCCAGGCCCGCAGGTCGAGCAGTTGGGCGAAATCGCGCGCCGCCACGGTGTCGTCCTGTCGGTTGGGGTAACCGAGAAGGGCGCGATCAGCATGGGCGCGATGTGGAATACCAATCTGCTGTTCGATTCCGACGGTCGACTCCTGAACCGCCATCGCAAGCTGGTACCCACCTGGGCCGAAAAACTCTCCTGGGCTGACGGCGACGCCTCCAATCTGCGCGTGGAGCAGACGAGCACGGCGCGGCTTGGCGCGCTGATCTGCGGGGAGAACACGAACACGTTGGCTCGCTTCGCGCTGCTCGCCCAGGGTGAGCAGGTGCACATCGCCACCTACCCGCCAGCCTGGCCGACTCGGCGTCCCGGGGCGGCCAGGCACTATGACCTGACCGAGGCCATCCGCATCCGCTCCGCCGCCCATGCCTTCGAGGGCAAAGTCTTCAACGTCGTGGCTGCATGTGCATTGGACGAGCAGACGATCGAGGACGTCGCGCAAGGCAACGACGACGTGCGCAACCTGCTCGCATCGGCGCCCCCGGCAGCTTCGATGATCCTGGGTCCGGATGGTCGGCTGATCGCAGAACCCCAGGTCGCTGGCGAGGGTCTGGTCGTAGCCGAGATCGACGTGTCGCTCTCGATCGAGCAGAAGCAGTTCCACGATCTGGTCGGTTCTTACAACCGCTTCGATATATTCCGTCTCACGGTCGATCAGCGACCGCATCAGCCGATCTCACTCATTCGCGATGCAAAAGAGGCAACGCAAGAAGCTCATGCGAACCAGCAGGTCTCTATTGAGGAAGCGATCCTCAGAGCATCCGGCTCTTCAGGAAATTGAGCCTCCCCTTGGGGAGCTTCCCGCACGACCGGATTTCATCGCCCGCAGAGCCGTGCGGGCGGCGTATCTCGGCTTCTTCGTCGACATGTTCGAAGTCTATCTGCCGATTGCGGTGCTGGCTCCCGCCATCGTCTATTTCGTCCAGGGCGGGCTCACCAGCGCGACGCAAGCCACGCTGTTCTATCTGGTTTTCGCCGTCTCGTTGATCGGGCGGCCGATCGGCGCGGTAATCTTCGGCCACTTCGGCGATCGGTTGGGGCGGCGCCGAACGATTCTGAT
>DATJUN010000113.1:0-19272 GCA_035502275.1 Steroidobacteraceae bacterium | reverse complement strand
ATTTCCATGGGTGGCTTCGGGGTCGTGACGCTGTTGATTGCGGCGCTGCCGGGCTACGCGGCGTGGGGCAACGATGCGATCGCCGCACTGATCATTCTGCGATTGCTGGATGGGGTTTTCATCGGTGGTGAGTACACAGCGGCGAATCCATTGGCGATGGAATACACACCCAAAGAAAAGCGTGGGCTCTACGCCGGGCTGATCCACGTGGGTTATCCAACGGCATTGGTCTGCGCATCCTTGCTTACGACGTTGATGCTCAAGATAGCTCCCGGTGGCGGGGCAACTTCGGCCTATGCCCTCTGGGGATGGCGGATTCCGTTCGTCATCGGGGCATTGCTTGCCGGAGCACTCTTCGTCTACTACCACTACCGTGTTCCCGAATCAGATCTTTGGCGCGCGTCGAAGAAATCTGCCGCCCCGGTGAAGGAGCTGTTTACCGGGAGTGATCTGCGGCGATTCTGCCAGCTGTTTATCGTGATGAGTGGCGCGTGGCTCACCCTTGATGCGACCGTCGGGGCACTTCCAGGCGTGATCGATACAGTGCTCGGCGTCCGATCTTCCGACGTGAACACAGGCATCCTCATCGGTGCCGGGATCGGCATACCGCTCTATCCGCTGGTTGGGCTCCAGAGTCAGAGGATCGGACGGCGCCCAACGATCATCATACTCGGACTGTTGAGTTTGCTGCCGGCGAGCGTGCTGTACTACGTGCTGGTGGCAGGAGCCTACCGCCATTCGACGAGTCTTATCGCACTGGTCGCAGTGATCGTGGTGCTCTCGATCCCCATCTGGGCGGTGATCACTCCGTACCTGGTGGAGAGCTTTCGAACATCGATCCGATCCAGCGGATACGGCATCAGCTACAGCCTGGCAACGATTTTGCCCGGCCTTTACTCCTTTTATATGCTGGGCCTTGCGAAGCTGATGCCGTACCAGTTCAGCCCCGTGGTGCTTCTGGCGCTCGGCGGCTTTCTACTCAGCGTCGGGGCCCTCGCGGGACCGGAGACCAGGCACATCGACCTCGATCTCGAGCCTCCTCGCGCAGTCAGTGAGTGAGCGGAGCGGTTATGCTGGAGCTTAGGCCAGGTTGCGAGTGCTGCAATAGGGACCTGCCTCCCGGGTCATTGGAGGCAAGGATCTGCTCTTTCGAATGCACTTTCTGTTCTTCTTGCGCGGAGGATGTACTTGCCGGCAGGTGCCCAAATTGTGGCGGCGAACTGGTGCCTCGCCCACGTCGCCCTGCGGACAAATTGACGAGCAATCCGGCGTCAACGAGGCGCGTCTATCAGCCCGCGGGATGCGGGAAGACTTTGCGTCAGCCGAAGGGCTGGCCGCTTAGCGGGCAGTCGTCCGATGCAATAGAATGAGCCTCGAGAGCTTAAGTGGACGGCAACCATAAGTCGCCACGGGATTTCGGAACCTCACCGGCAGCTCGATGAACGCAATCGCCGCGCGATGGGAACCCGAACAGGTGCGTTTGTGGGCCGGCAGTGCCCTCGCCGCGCTGCTCCTGCACCTTGTCCCCGCGGCCCTGCTGCTGCTGATCATTCATTGGACACCGCAGTCGCCGGCGCCGGCGGGAGTTCCCGCTGCCTCGGATGTCGAGTTCGCTTCGATGCCGCCGGCAGGATCGTCTGCCAGGTGGTCGGCGCAACAGAGCCCAGCGCAATCACGGCCGGCAGCCCAACCGCCGGTCGCAGTTGTCAGTCCCGTGCGGCCTCTGGCCCAAATGCGCTCACTCCCGCAGCCCGACGCCGTACCTTCAAACGCGCCGCCGAAGGCCGATGCCGGGGCGATTAGCGCGCCGGCAGCGTCGTCTGACCTCGCGGCCCCGGGTGCGCCAGACCCGAGTTTGCAGCTATGGGAGGATCAGATCGTGGCCCGGCTGGCGAGCTACAAGGACTACCCGGCCAGCGCCTTGCAGCAATTGCAGGAAGATACCGTGACCTTGCAATTCTCGGTCGACTCCACTGGGCGGGTGATGTCCTCTCGAATCGACAGTGCGCATCACTACCAGGCCCTCGAGCAGGAAGTTCAGCAAATGCTGCGGCTCGCGGGTTCCATGCCAAAACCGCCACCACAGATAGTCGGTGTGGTGGTGGCCGTGCCAGTCCAGTTCTCCCTCGACCTCATGCCGAATATCCTCTGCGGCGCATCGGGTTGCGGCACTGGACACGACGCGCATAGCGCACTGAAGGCAGTGGCACCACCCGCGCCGACGCTGGCCAGCTGCACTGCTGCGACGACGCCGGGGCCCGCGCCGCCCGGGTCGACCGCCACCTTGGAGCAGATGCGCGCCTATCGGGAGCGTCTCAACCAGTATTTGGCCGCAGGCGGCAACCAGCTCACCTGTCTGAGCCAGGTACGCGAGACGAGCACGCTGGCCCTGCGCGATACCCTGACTCGGCAGCTGCAGTCGATGGTCGATGACTTCAACGCCGAGGCCCGCGTGTTCGAGGCCAAGGCGCAGGCACAGGCGCTGCAGGCACAGCAGGCCCGCCAGCGGCTGACCCAGGCGCTTGCTGCCCGCATCTACGCCGCCTGCACTGCGCCTTCGATTTTGCAGCCTCCGAAACCCCTGACAGCCGAGACCGCGCAATCATTCCGCCGGCGACTGCTCGGCTATCAATCGGCGGTACGCAGCTACGTTGCCTGCCTGCGGCAGGCCGAATTGACCGCCGTGGCACCGGAGCGTGGACTTGCCAGCGATCAGCGTGCACAGCTCGCTCAAACCGCTGTGCAGCTTGGCGATGCAGCCATCGTGGCATTCAACGAGCTGGCCGGCAGATTCAATGCCCAGATGCCGCATCTGCGGCAACAGGCGCTCGCCGATCAGGAGCAGCGCAATCTCGCCGAGGCAGTCGTGCGCGGGGCTGCGATTTTCCCGAGCAGCACCTGGGATCTGCCCTCGCCGATGCCGAGGGATGAATGCATCTCCATCACCCAGGCCGGGCAAACCTATCGGGCGCAGCTTTGTACTCCGATGTACGTCACGAACGTCAGCGATCTGTCTCAGCAGCTCCGGAACAATGTGAACAAGCCCAACCTGACTGGGGCCGAAGAGGGTACGAAAGCCGTGGTGGAACGGGCCGCCGAAGCCGCCTCAGGGCTACCGGCAGAGGCTTTGCAGCAGGAGGCCATCGCCGCGCAGCATGGGTTTTTCCCCTCGGATAACTCCCGCTGTGCGACCCAATTCTGCCCGCCCCCCATCGTCGGCATCGCCGTGACCACGCAAGCCGGATTCGCTGGCCAGGCTTCCACCGGCCCCACTCAACAGAGCATCTCCTACAGCGTGAGTGAGCTGCAGGTGGCGGGCAGGCGCGTCTCACTGACCATCAGTCGCAGGTCCGATCAGGACGCGGCCACGGACGATTCGAGCGCCGTGCATCTCGATCTGGTGCTGTCGCCGGATAGCCAGACTCTGCGCGGTTATTGCTGGATGGGACAACAGCGCCGGGGCTGCCTGCTTCGTCGTCACGCCAGCGTGTCCGGCCCCGGGATTTCGCACAACTAGACAGTCATCTCGAAGCGGATACCTGAGCCGGTCAGTGACGCGTAAGCTTGAGCTTGGCCGGTACCGTCCCGTTGGCATTCAGGTCTGGAGCGTCTCATGACCCATACATTTTCAGCGGCTATTGGCATCGCCCTGGTCGCTCTGTTGCCGGGCACACCCGCCTACTCGGCATCGCCGTCGGGCGCACCGGACCTGTCCGGTCCTTCCTATGTACTCGAGGCGCCCTCCGGGCGAATCGAACGGATCACGGTACACGGTGCCTCGCTCGCCGGAAATCTGGAGGGGGATTCGCCCGATCGCGAAGTAATCGTCTATCTGCCGCCGAGCTACGGGAAGGATCCGGCGCGCCGCTATCCGGTGCTGTATCTGCTGCACGGATTTACCGATACCGCAAACCTGTGGTTCGGCCAGAGTGGACCGCACTTCGTGATAGTACCCAACGCAGCCGATCAGGCATACGCCCATGGCGTGCGCGAGATGATCATCGTCATGCCCGATTCATTCACCAGATATGCGGGCAGCATGTACTCGAACTCGGTGGTCACCGGAAACTGGGAGGCGTTCATCACCCATGAGCTGGTGAGTTATATCGACGGCCACTTTCGGACACTGCCGCGCCCCGAAAGCCGAGGACTGGCAGGCCATTCCATGGGCGGATATGGCGTGCTGCGCCTTGCGATGAAGTACCCCGGAGTTTTTTCGAGCGTCTACGCGATGAGTCCCTGCTGCCTCTCGGCCAACCTCATGCCCGGTGCCGCCCTCATGGCGAGCGTGGCTCAGGTGCAATCCACCGGCGACATCGCCAAGGCCGGCTTCGGTACCAAGGCGATGCTCGCTTCGGCGGCCGCCTGGTCGCCCGATCCTCGCAATCCTCCGAGCTATTTCGATCTCCCGATCATGCACGGCAAGCCGGTACCGACCGTGATCGCTGCGTGGGCGGCCAATGCACCGCTCGCGATGGTTTATCAGTCGATTCCGAATCTTGAGACCTATCACGCCATCGCCTTCGATGCAGGTGATCGCGACACGGGAATTGCGGCCACCGTCCGGTCCCTGGATCGGATACTCACTACATTCGGCGTCAGGCATGTGGCTCAGATCTACCAGGGAAACCATGTCGATCACATCCAGCAACGGCTCCAGATGAAGGTGTTGCCCTTCTTCAGTGACCATCTGAGCTTCAACTGACGGGCGCTGCGCCCGTCCAGAAAGCCGATCCGATATCGACCCACCGGCGCGAATGCAACTGATCGCGACCTGTCCGGAAGAAACCAAGCCGGCCCTCGTTCTCGAGCTCGAAAGCCTGGGTGCACGCGAGATTGTTCCGGGCTACCGCGCTGTCGCTTTCGAGGCAAGTGTCGCTCTGTTTTACGAGCTGCACCTGAAGCTGCGGACCGCGAGCCGCATCCTGAAGGTGATCAAGCAAGTGCCGTCCAGGTCGCCAGCGATGCTTCGCTCGCAGGTCAGGCGCATCCGCTGGGATGAGCTGTTCGACGTGCGCCACGGCTTCATGATCGAAAGCCAGGGAGAAGATGCGGAAAAGGGTGGCATGGCACCGAAGCAGATCATCACCCAGGTGCGCGAGGGTATTCGTGAAGTCTTCGAACGCGGCCGCGGGATCGCACCTGCGGTGGACCGAGCTGAACCCAGGGTAGCGGTGGTAGCTCACCTGAGGCACGGTCGCTGTACGTTGAGTTTCGACACCTCCGGCAAGTCGTTGCACAAGCGCGGATATCGCGAGCCGGGCCATCCGGCGCCGCTCAAGGAGACGCTTTCTGCGGCGATTCTCACCATGGCGGGCTACGACGGCAGCCAGGCCTTCATGGACCCGATGTGTGGCAGCGGTACGATTGCAATCGAAGCGGCAATGATGGCGCTCCACAAGGCGCCGCAGATCCATCGCAAGAAGGGTGAATTTTTTTTCGAGTGGTTAAGGGATTTCGATCGCAACCTCTGGCGCGCGACTCAGGAGCGCGTGCGCGCTGAGAAGCTGGAGGCCCTGATCGCACCGGTGGTGGCCTCGGATATCAATGCAGCCTACGTGGCGATGGCGAAAAAGAGCGCGCTCGATGCCCGCGTCGAGAGATACATGAGCTTCAAAACGGGTCGCTTCCAGGATGCCGAGCCGCCCGCACCAACCGGAATTCTCGTGACCAACCTGCCTTATGGCGAACGCATCGATAGCCGTGAAGGCGACATCGTGAAACTGTACGAAGAAGTGGGCGACACGCTGAAGCGGAAGTTCAGCGGTTGGCAGGCCGCCATTCTGGCTGCTGCGGCCTCGCCGTATAAGGCGATTGGTCTCAAGCCGAGGCGCACGATCGCTCTCATGAACGGCAGCATTCCATGCAAGCTGCTGCTCTTTGAGCTCTATACAGGGACGCGGCAGCGCCGCCATGTTCCTGGTGGCGGCGCTGCCTGAGAACATCGGCAGCTATTGAATCGGTCCGAGGAAATCGCGTTTGCCCAGATCGACGCCGTTCTTGCGCAACAGCGCGTATGTCATCGTGACATGGAAAAAGAAGTTCGGCAGCGCGAAGTTCGTAAGGTAGTTGATGCCGGTAAACTTCAGCGTGGTTTGCGGCAATTGTATGACAATCTCGCGCGTCTCCGCCCCCTGGAGCTGCTCGGGCTTGATGGTTTTGACGAAGTCCAAAGTCTTGGATACGCGCGTCGCCAGCTCCGCAAGGGTTGCTTCCGTGTCCTCGTGCTTTGGCACCGCTACACCAGCCAGACGAGCGGCGGCACCCTTGGCGGCATCGCACGCAAGCTGTACCTGAGCCGATAGCGGCAACATGTCAGCTATGAGGCGAGCCTGAGGAATGACCTTCGGGTCGATCTTCTTCGTCTCGGCGTGACTCTGCGCCTTGTCGAGTATGGCGAGGAGATTACTCAGGCTCAAAGTGAAGACTGGAACTGAAACGTCGTACAAAGATAAAGACATGCAGCACCTCCCTCAGCACAGTCTATCACGACTGTCAGGCTTCCCCTGGGCTGGGCGGCTGCGCGGCCCACGGCCCCGGTTCCCATCGTTGAATGGCCGACGAGAAGCTCGTCGAGTTGCTGGAATGTCCCATGCATCCGGCTCTGCATGCCGGCGATGACGACATCGAGAGTTGCTGTATGGCGACCGCTGGAGCAGTGCACGACGCCTGGTGCTCCGGGCGATGGATTTTTGATTCGCGACCAGCCATGGACGCGGATGGACGCCCCGGGACACTACTCGATATTTTGTACCTGCTCGCGCATCTGCTCGATGAGCACCTTCATCTCCACCGCGGCGCGCGTGGTCTGCAGGTCCTGTGACTTCGAGGACAGGGTGTTGGCCTCGCGGTTGAATTCCTGCATCAGAAAGTCCAGCCGCCGCCCGGCCGGCTCATCGCCGCGCAGCGTGCGCAGCGTCTCCTCGATGTGTCCCTCGAGCCGGTCGAGTTCCTCGGCGATGTCCGAGCGCTGCAGGATCAGCAGGATCTCCTGCTCGATACGGTCCTGGTCCGCCGCCACGGTGAACTCGGCCAGCCGCTCATCGAAGCGCTGGCGCAGGGCGGCACGCGCTTCGGGCAGGTGCGCGCGCACCAGGCCGATCATGTCGCCGAGCAGCCCACAGCGCTGCTCGATGAGCGCGGAGAGCCGCTCGCCCTCGCGCAGGCGCGCGGCCGCCATGTCGGCCAGGGTCGCGGCGAACACCTCGCGCACCGACTCCAGCAGCGCATCGGAATCGAGCGCGTCCTGGCGCAGCACCCCGGGAAAGCGCAGCAGCTCGATGAGATCCAGCTGTGCCGGTTCACGCACTGCGGCGGACAGCACCCGCAGGCGCGCCAGCACCCGCTCGAGGGCTGCCTCATCGATCTCCAGCGTCGCGGAGGTCGTGTCGGCGCCGCGCAGGCTGACCGTACAGTCGACCTTGCCGCGCTTGAGGGTGCGCGCGAGCGCCTGGCGCAGCTCCGGCTCCAGGCTGCGACACGCATCGGGCATGCGCAGGGTGGCGTCGAGAAAGCGATGATTGACGCTGCGCAGCTCGCAGACGAGGGTGCCGAATGGGCTTGCCACCTCTCGGCGGGCAAATCCCGTCATGCTTGCGATCATGGGAAGTCGATGTTGTAGTAGTCGGTAAATCTTAGCCCAAAGCCAGGGTACCCGCTTGCGCGTCGAACATGCGGAGCTCAGCCATCAGGGCAGCCGCGACACCAATCAGGACCGGGTCTGCAGCGCCGTCGATGAGGAGGCAGCGCTGATCTGTGCCTGCGACGGCATGGGCGGGCACGCCGATGGCGAGCGCGCCGCACAGATCGTGCAGGACACCGTGCTCGAGCGTTTCCGCAATACCGCGCGTCCGCTGCTCGATCCGCTCGGTTTCCTGCAGCGCTCGCTCGCCCTGGCGCACGAGCGTGTGGTCGGCTTCGGAGCCCATCTGCCCGTCGAGCATCGGCCGCGAGCCACCTGCGCGCTCTGCCTCATCCAGGGCCGCTCCGGGTACTGGGCGCACGTTGGCGACAGCCGCGTGTACCAGATTCGCGCTGGCGCGCTGCGCGAGCGCACGCGCGATCACAGCCACGTCGAACAGCTGCTGCGGGAAGGGGTGATCGGCGCTGCCGATGTACCAGGGCATCCCATGCGCAATTTCGTCGAATCCTGCCTGGGTGGGGATCCGATGCTACCGGAGATGACGCTGACCCCGCGGCGCACGGTGCAGAGCGGCGATGTGCTGCTGGTCTGTACCGACGGCTTCTGGTCGCCGCTGGACGATGAGCGCATTGCGAGCGCCTTCGTGACACTTGCCTCGCCCCTGCAGGATACGCTGGCGGCCCTGGTGGGCCAGGCGCTCAGCCGCGCAGGCGAGACCAGCGACAACTGCTCCGTGGCCGCCCTGCGGCTGCTCGACTGAGGAGACTCATCCGATCATGTATCAGCGACGCAATGGCCGCGCCGCCGACCAGCTGCGCCCGGTGCGCTTTACGCGCCGGTTCACCGCGCACCCGGAAGGCTCCGTGCTGGCCGAGTTCGGCGAGACACGCGTGCTCTGCACCGCCAGTGTCGAGGAGGGCGTACCGCCGTTCCTGCGCGGCAAGGCGCAGGGGTGGGTGACAGCCGAGTACGGCATGCTGCCGCGGGCCAC
The DNA here is from genome assembly GCA_035502275.1 of Steroidobacteraceae bacterium. GTDB lineage: Bacteria > Pseudomonadota > Gammaproteobacteria > Steroidobacterales > Steroidobacteraceae > FEN-1191. The sequence goes on along the minus strand of DATJUN010000113.1, from coordinate 10,639 downwards.
CCATACGCGCACTGCGCGCGAAGCGGCGCGCGGCAAGCAGACCGGCCGCACGCAGGAGATCCAGCGGCTCATTGGCCGCTCGCTGCGCGCGGCGGTGGATCTCAAGGGTCTGGGTGAGCGCTCCGTGCTGATCGATTGCGACGTGCTGCAGGCCGATGGCGGCACGCGCACCGCGGCCATCACCGGCAGCTACCTGGCGCTTGCCGAGGCGTGCCACACGCTCGTCGGCCGCGGCCTCATCGCCCAGAGCCCGCTGCACGGGCAGATTGCCGCCATCTCCGTGGGCATCGTGCGCGGCGAGCCGATGCTCGACCTGGACTACAGTGAGGACAGCGAGGCGGAAACGGACATGAACGTCGTCATGAACAACGGCGGTGCCTTCGTGGAAGTGCAGGGGACCGCAGAGGGTCACGCCTTCCGCCGTCACGAGCTCGATGCGCTGCTGAACCTCGCGGCCAGCGGCATCGGCGAGCTGTGCGCCCTGCAGGCACAGCTGCTCGGCGCTCTCTGAGGGCAGTGAAGTGGCTGCGATGAGCTCGCGCGTTCCGCAGACGTGGGTACTCGCCAGCGCCAATGCCGGCAAGCAGCGCGAGCTCGCCGCGTTGCTCGCACCGCTGGGCATTCATCTGCGCCTGGCCGCGGAGTGGGGCCTGGCGAGCGCAGCGGAAACCGGCAGCACTTTCCAGGACAATGCGCTGATCAAGGCGCGCCACGCGGCCGGCGTCACCGCTCTGCCCGCCCTGGCCGACGACTCGGGGCTCGAAGTGGACGCTCTCGGTGGGCGTCCGGGGGTGTATTCCGCACGCTTCGCCGGCGCTGAGGCCAGCGATCGCCAGAACAACGAGCGGCTGCTTGCCGAGCTCAGCGGCCAGCCCCTGGAGGCACGCAGCGCGCGCTACCGCTGCGTGCTGGCTCTGGTGCGCAGCGCCGATGACCCGGCCCCGGTACTGGCCGAGGGCAGCTGGGAGGGGCGCATCGCGCTCGCGCCCGCTGGTAGCGGCGGCTTCGGCTATGACCCGCTGTTCATTCCCGCCGGCGAGCATCTCACCGTCGCAGAGCTGCCCGCCGCGCTCAAGCAGGCCAACAGCCATCGCGCGCGGGCGAGTGCGGCGCTGCTGTCCGCGCTGCACGCGACGCACGGGCCCGAGGCGCGATAGGACCATGGACGCGGCCTCGGTGCTGCCGCCGCTGTCGCTTTACGTGCACTTCCCGTGGTGCGTGCGCAAGTGCCCGTACTGCGACTTCAACTCGCACGCGCTGCGCGCCGAGCTGCCCGAGGCGCGCTACGTCGAGGCGCTGCTGGCGGATCTGGCCGCCGAACAGCCCTATGCCCGGGATCGGCCCGTGCAGAGCATCTTTCTGGGGGGAGGCACGCCGAGCCTGTTTTCTCCGGCCGCGATGGCGCGCCTGCTGGAAGGTTGCGCGCGCACGCTGCGCCTGTCGGACTCGCTGGAGGTCACGCTCGAGGCCAATCCAGGCACCCTCGAACGTGGCCGGTTTGCCGACTATCGCGCGGCGGGCATCACGCGCGTGTCGCTCGGGGCACAGAGCTTCTCGGATGCACAGCTCGGTCGGCTCGGCCGCATTCACGCCGCCGACGACACGCGACGGGCCGCCGCGGAGCTGCATGCCGCGGGGCTGGGCAACTTCAATCTCGATCTGATGTACGGACTGCCGGGGCAGAGCGAAGCCGAGGCCTGCGCCGATGTGGAGGCTGCCGTGTCGCTCTCGCCCGCGCACATCTCGCATTACCAGCTCACGCTCGAGCCCGGCACACTGTTCGCAGCGCACCCGCCCGAGGGACTGCCCGATTCCGATCTGGGCGCCGATCTGCAGCGTGCCTGCCAGCAGCGGCTCGCTGAGCAAGGCTTTGCGCAGTACGAAGTCTCGGCCTATGCGCGAGCCGGCGCGCGCTGCCGCCACAATCTCAACTACTGGGAATTTGGCGATTACCTGGGCATTGGCGCGGGTGCGCACGGCAAGCGTACGCTGGCGCCGGCGGAGGCAGCAGGCGGTGCTGACGCGGTCTCCACTGCGGCCGGCCTGCGCATCGAACGGGTGGCAAAGTGGCGTGAGCCGCGGCGCTATCTGGCTGCGATCGAGGGCGCGCAGGCTGGTGGATCGGCACAGGCGGAGTGCCGCAGCGTCGTGACCGAGGAGCTGCCGTTCGAGTACCTCATGAATGCGCTGCGCCTGCGCGAGGGCTTTGCGCCGGCGCAGTTCGAGGCGCGCACCGGACTGCCCGTGCGGGTCATCGACGCGCGCTGGCAGCGCCTGCAGCGCCAGGGACTGCTCGAGGTCGTGCAGGGACGCTGGCGCGCGAGCGCACGCGGCTTCGATCTGCTCAACGGCCTGCTCGCCGAGTTTCTGCCGATGCCTGCGCACACCCAGGCCGGGTCCCCGATGGGCGTCGCAGTGGGGAGCGGGTCGATGCGCCAAGCGCCACCGTGAGTCTGACAGGTTATGTAAGTGTCCGTCCTACAGGGCTTTTCCGCTCGTCACGGGACTTTGCGGCGCGGCAGCGGGCTTTTTCCACAGCACCAGGATGGGCCCACCGGGAATTAGCCGATTACGTCTCATTCCGTGCAACCTGCGCGATAATGAACATGCAACTCGCTGATTTTATAGGCTGAAACATACTGGTCATTTTTTGTTCAAATTGAAACTTATGCGATTTTGAGCCCTGAATCGTAGGCCGGCCATTGGGTTGCACACAGAGTTATCCACAGAAAATGTGGATAATCAGCCTGAGCGGTGGGACGGGCCCGGGCCGCGAGGCGGCTTCGTTCTCTCGCCCCTTGTAGGAGCGCTCGAGCGCGGCTAGACTCCCGGGCCCCCGCTGGACGCCCTCACTGCTCGTGTCGCCGGCGATGCGACCTGACCGCCGCCGCCGAAGCGCTGCGCGAGACGCATTGGAGCCCTCAAATGAAAGACTCGATCCATCCGGAATACAAAGAGATCACCGTGAACTGCAGCTGCGGCAACAGCTTTCAGACCCGCTCGACGGTGGGTCACGATCTGCACGTCGAAGTCTGCGCGAGCTGCCATCCTTTCTATACCGGTAAGCAGAAGATCGTCGACACCGCCGGCCGCGTGGACAAGTTCCGCAAGAAGTACGCGGGCGTTACCGGGGCCCGCTGATTCAGCGGAGCGCGGATTCTGAGCGAGCCGTGGCGCGAGACGGGCACACGATCCTGGGATCGGCCGCTCGGCGATAAGCTCGCGCCTTGATTCCGCAGACGCAGCGTGTAAGTTTGTCGGCTGGCCGTCGCTGCCCGCGGGGGCCTTGCGCTATTGGGGACCCGTCGGATGCCTAACAAGAGCTTCGAGCTGAAGAATCCTGACACCGGCAGCACCACCGCGCTGCCGGTGCGCGCCGGCACCATCGGGCCGGAAGTGCTGGACATCGCCAACATTTACCGGGATCACGGGGTCTTCACCTTCGATCCGGCGTTCGGCGTGACCGCCAGCTGCGAGAGCAAGATCACCTATATCGACGGGGACGCAGGCGTGCTGCTGTACCGGGGGTATCCGGTGGAGCAGCTGGCCGAGAAGAGCAGCTTCATGGAGGTGGCGTACCTGCTGCTCTATGGGGAGCTGCCCACGACGAAGGAGCAGCAGACCTTCGCGCGCAATATCAGCCGCCACACGATGATCAATGAGTCGCTGCTGCGATTCTTCAACGGCTTCTATCACAGCGCCCATCCCATGGCGATGGTGTCCGCGGTGATCGCCTCGATGTCGGCCTTCTATCACGACTCGATGGACATCCACGATCCGCGGCGTCGTGAAATCTTTGCCCACCGCATCATTGCAAAGCTGCCGACCATTGCGGCCGCGGCGCACAAGCACTCGCTTGGTCAGCCATTCATCTATCCGAGCAACGAACTGGATTACTGCTCGAATCTGCTCAACATGTTCTTCGCCGTGCCGTGCGAACACTACGAGGTCGATCCGGTGGCCGCCAAGGCGCTGGACCTGCTGTTCATCCTGCATGCCGACCACGAACAGAACGCCAGCACCTCGACGGTGCGCCTCGCCGGCAGCACCGGCGCGAACCCCTACGCGGCGATCTCGGCCGGCGTCTCGGCGCTCTGGGGTCCCGCACACGGGGGCGCCAACGAGGCGGTGCTCTCGATGCTCGAGCAGATCGGCACGGTGGACAACATCCCGAAGTACCTGGCGATGGCCAAGGACCGCTCCAGCCATTTCCGCCTCATGGGCTTCGGGCACCGCGTCTACAAGAACTTCGACCCGCGCGCCAAGATCATCCGCGAGGCCTGTCACGAGGTGCTGCACAAGCTCGGTGACAACGACAATCCGCTGTTCGAGCTTGCGCTCCGGCTGGAAGAGATTGCGCTCAAAGACGAGTACTTCGTGTCGCGCAAGCTCTACCCGAACGTGGATTTCTACTCCGGCGTCATCTACAGCGCGCTCGGCATTCCGCGCTCGATGTTCACCGTCATGTTCGCGATCGCACGCACCGTGGGCTGGGTCGCGCACTGGCTGGAGATGGTCTCGGATCCGGCGATGCGAATCGGTCGTCCGCGCCAGCTCTATACCGGTCCTGTCCGTCGCGACTACGTGCCGGTATCCCACCGCAAGGGCGCCTGAGCCGCGCCCGGCGCCGCCAGCGGCGTCATGGAGACGGCGCAGAGACCGCCGGCGCTGCGATCGCGCAGGCATTGTCCAGCAGCCGCTCCCCGCCGCGCAGCACCGCGCGGCGTGCCAGCAGCGCAAAGCCGGGACGATCGCCAAAGCGCACGCCGGCCACGATGAGCGTGTAGAACGCCAGATGGGCCCGTGCTGCCGGCAGTCCCTGCGCCAGGAGCTTGATGGGATCGGCTCCCTCCAGCGTCCTGCCCATCACACGCCGCACCTGGTAGGTATCGCCATCCACATCGAGCGCCGTCCAGCTGGACGTCAGCCGTGAGGCCGCCGCGCGCAGCGCCGCATGCAGCGCGGCACCCTGGCATTCGATATGGATATGCAGCTGATCCTGCCCGCGGGAGTAGTGCGAGTTGATGGCGAGCCCCACCGCATCGGGCGGCACGGCACGCAGGGCACCGGGGACGATGCGCGCACGCGCATCCCAGGCCGCGGCGAAATAGTTCGGCACCCTGGAGTCGAGCAGCGCGGGGCTCTCGATGCCGCTCAGCGTGCGCAGCGGAATCAGCAGAAAGTGCGCGCCACCCTTGCGATCGGCCAGCACCGCGTAGCCGGCATCCGTGCCGCCGGCGGCGCTGGCGGGCAACTGCACCGCCAGACACGGCGCCGGATCGTGCCGCTGCAGCCAGTCGGGCAGGCACTGGCGCTGCACGATGCGCTGCAGGTCGTCGCGCGCCGCCTGCGCGGGACTGACGGCCCCTGCCGCTGCCAACGCGAGCGCCGCGCAGCGCAGCGCCAGGGCATGGTGTCGAACGCCGCTGTTCATGCTGGACACGAGCCTAGCGGGTTCACGGGACATGCGCATGACAGCGGCTCACGCCGCGCGCGGGCAGCCGGGGTGGCTGGCGCGGCTTGATGCGCCAGCGCGTGCCGGTCTCAGCCCATCAGGTGGCCTCAGGCAAGCAGGCGTGCGGGGACGTCGCTGTCGAGCAGCGCAGCGAGCTCGGCGGCGTCGGCGCGGCGCATGGGCCGGCCATCCACGGGACTGATGGGTGCCTGGCGGATGCCGTCGCTCGGGAAGACCGTCGCCTCGATGCGCCGGTTGCCGACCTCGAAGCGCACCCCCGGATAGGCCTTGGTGCGTTCGGCGTCGAGGCGCACGCGCCGCTCGGTGATCTCGTGCGCGACGCCGCGGTCCATGAGCTGCAGCGCGATGTTCTCCGGACAGTCCGCGAATACGTGCAGCTGGACGTCGGCGTGCTCGGTGGCCGTCCCCGAGAGCACCGGACCGACCAGTCGTGGTTGAAACTCCGACAGCCAGTGCATGGCACGCAGCGCCGCGCGCCGCTGCGACTGCAGGCTTTGCTCATGTCCGTCGGCGTCGAACAGGCGTTGGTACTCCACCAGCGCCTGTTCGATCTCGACGTTGCGCGGCAGAGCGCTGGTATCGGTGACGCCGAGGCGCTCGGCGGCCTTGCGCTTGGCAGTGAGAAAGTCGTGAATGCCATGCTGTGCCATGATGCGTGCGGCCTCCTGCGCCAGCGCGCGACGCAGATGGCTGCCTCGGACACTGCCGCCTCGGGCGGCGGCATGGGTTGGGGCGCGTCGTGGCATTCGGCACTCCCGGTAGCCGCGCTCGGCGGCACAGTGATCAGAACAGGGGTTGTCCGCCGCCGCCCGCGGGACTTGCCGGCGCGTTCCCCGGCGCGACAGCGCCCGGGGGCGGGGCCTGCGGAACCGTTCCATCCATGAACGTCTCGTACATGCTGTCTCTGTCCTCCGCCGTGGCGAGCAGACCCGTGCGCCTGGAGATGCGCACCGTCACCAGCCCCGGCGGCAGCGGGCGTGCCTCATCGGGCTGATCGCGCAGCGCCTCACGCATGAACATCGTCCAGATCGGCACGGCATCGCGACTGCCTTCCTCGCCCGCTCCCAGCGGGCGCGTGTCATCGTATCCAACCCAGACGCTGGCGACGATGTGGCGGTTGAAACCGTTGAACCAGGCATCACGGTAATCATTGCTGGTGCCGGTCTTGCCGGCGATGTCGCTGCGGTGGAGAACGAGCGCGCGAGTCCCAGTGCCGCGCTTGATGACGTCGGCCATCATGTCGTCCATCAGCCAGCAGTTCTGCGCCGAGATGACCCGTGGGGCGATACGGTCGGCGGGCAGCAGCGGCGCATCCAGCAGCGTCGGCGCCCGATCGGGATCGGTCGGACCCGCCGCGGTCCCCGGCGCGGCGCTGGCGAGAGCGAGCGGGCTGGCCACGGCCGCCGGTGTCGTCTGCGGGCCGGCAGGCAGCGCAGCCGCGGCGGCCGGTGCCGCGGCGGCCGTCGGCACGGCGCCAGCCTGCCCCTGCACGGGTGTGCCGGCCGGCGTTTGCCCAAGCGATGCCGGGGCGCTCGGGCTGCAGCGATCGCAGACCACCTTCGGGGTCGCCTGGAAGACGGTGTTGCCCGTGGCGTCTTCGATGCGATCGATGAAATAGGAATCCACGCGGAAGCCGCCATTGGCGAATACCGCGTACGCCGTGGCGATCTGCATCGGCGTCGCCTGCAGGCTGCCGAGCGCGATGGTCATGTCCTGCGGCAGGTCCTTCGGATCGAAGCCAAAGCGCGCAGCGCATCCGATGGCGGTATTGAGGCCGAGCTGGCGCACGACGCGGATCGTCATGAGATTTCGCGAGTACACCAGCCCCTCGCGCAGCCGCATCGGTCCGTCGAAATCCCCTTCGCCCTCGCTGTTATTCGGCCGCCAGATCCTTTCCTGATCGTCGGCGACGAAGGGCGCATCCAGCACGATGGTCGCCGGGGTGAATCCGTGGTCCAGCGCGCAGGAATACAGGAACGGCTTGAAGCCCGAGCCCGGCTGTCGCCGCGCCTGCGTCGCGCGATTGAACTTGTTGGTGTAGTAGTCAAAGCCACCGACCACGGCCGAGACCGCACCGTCATCAGGATCCAGCGCTACCAGCGCGGCCTGCGCGTCGGGCAGCTCGGCGAGCTGCGCCATGCCGTTGCGGTCGGCAACCACGTACACCACATCGCCTGGCTGCACGACATCGAGCGCGCGTTTGGGCGCCGGACCCATGGTCGTATCGGACAGGCGTGGGCGGGCCCACGACAGACCGTCCCAGTCGATCAGCGCAAAGCCGAGTGATTGCACGTAGACGCGCGCCTGATGCTCCGCGACCGCCGTGACCAGCGCCGGATGCAGATTGCCGATCTGCGGCACCTTCGCCAGCACCGTCTCCAGGCGAGCGCTCGAGGCGCCTGCCGGCAGCCGCACGTGCGCGAGGGCGCCGCGATAGCCGTGACGGCGGCGCTCGTATTCGATCAGACCGAGGCGCACGGCCCGGTTGGCCGCGGTCTGCAGCCGCGAATCGATGGTCGTATAGACCTGGTAACCCTGATTCACGGCGTCCTCACCGTAGCGCGCCACCAGGGCGGCGCGCGCCATCTCGGCGACGTAGGGTGCTTCGACCTGCGAGAGGCTGCCGTGATCTCGCGCCTGCACCGGCGTGGCATCGGCCACGGCGGCCTGAGCGGCATTGATGTCGCCGAGCTTGAGCATCTGCCCGAGCACGTAGTGGCGCCGGGCGTGCACGGCGCGCGGATTGTAGATCGGGTTGTAGCGCGAGGGTGCCTGCGGTATGCCGGCGAGCGTCGCCGCCTCGGCGATCGTCAGCTGATCCAGCGGTTTGCCGAAGTAGGTCTGGGCCGCGGCCGCAACCCCATAGGAGCGCTGGCCGAGGAAGATCACATTCAGATAGGTGCCGAGAATCTCCTGTTTGGTGAACTCGTGCTCCATGCGATAGGTGAGGAAGATCTCCTGCAGCTTGCGACGAATCGTCTTGTCGAACGTCAGGAACATGTTGCGCGCGGCCTGCATCGTGATCGTGCTGGCGCCCTGCGAGAAATCGCCCGAGTGCAGATCGACCCACGCGGCGCGCAGCACGCCGCTGTAATCGAAGCCATGATGCTCGAAGAAGCGCTCGTCCTCGGCCGCGACGAATGCCTCGCGCACCAGCACCGGGATATCGCCGTAGCCGACCGGCAGTCGGCGCTTCTCGCCGATCTCATCGATCAGCTGGCCATCGCGCGTATACACGCGCAGCGGCACGGCGAGACTGCCGCTGCGCATCGCATCCACGGTCGGCAGTGAGGGCTCGAGATAGACGTAGCTGGACAGCAGCGCATCGGCGCCCAGCAGCACTCCAGCGATGCCGATGAGGCACAGGGCGAGCAGCACGCGTAGCGGTTTAGTCAGCACAGTGATCCCGTCGGTGGCGGCGTTGGCACGGCGGCGCTCAAATCAGCTTCCTCATCCTCTGTCTGTCAGGCCTCGGCGGCAGTCACGACCTGCCAAGCATAGCAGTGACGAAAGCCGGATTACGTCGTCTTGCATGCACTGTCGCCGCGGGGCGACCCGTGGAAACTTAGAGTTGCATCACGGCTCAAGATTCCGCGGGCAGTTTAAGGTTAACCAAGATGAGCGCCGGGTCCGTGAGACACCTCACGTCCCATTTGACTATTGCCTGTTAGATTGCCGGCAAACGACGACGCAGGGTCTTCACCTCGAACGCCTAGGCCATTGAAAGGTTAGGGAAAAAAACGTGCTGCTGCTGTCAAACAATCGCCGCCAGCTGTTGGGACTGGATATCACCACTTCGTCCATCAAGCTGATCGAGCTGGCGATGTCCGGAGGGCAGTATCGGGTCGAATCCTACGCGGCGGAGCCAACGCCGCCCAACGCCATGAACGAGAAGACGCTGGTGGATCCGCAGGCCGTCGGCGATGCGATCCGCCGCGCCGTGAAGCGCTCGGGCGCGCGCACGCGCGAAGCGGCGATCGCCATCAGCGGCGATGCCGCCATCACCAAGGTCATCCAGATGCCGCGCGGGCTGCGCGAGCCGGAGCTGGAGGCCCAGGTCGAGATGCAGGCAGATCAGTATATCCCCTTCCCGATGGACGAGGTCGCCTACGACTTCGAGGTCCTCGGGCCTTCTGAGAAGGACGGTGAGTCGATCGATGTGCTGCTGGTGGCCTCACGCAGCGAGAACGTCGAGCAGCGCCGCGCTGCGGCGTCGGCCGCGGGGCTGTCGGCTCGCATTGTGGACGTCGAGGCGTTCGCGCTCGAAAACGCCTGTCGCCTGATGACGCACCAGATGCCCGATGGCGGCATCGATCACAGCGTGGCAGTGGCCGACTTCGGCGCGAGCAGCACGACGTTCAGCGTGCTGCGCAACCTGAAGGTCGTCTATACGCGCGACTTTGCCTTCGGTGGCCAGCAGCTCACCGAGGAGATCATGCGCACCTACGGTCTGTCGATGGAGGAGGCCGGTCGCGCCAAGAAGGAAGGCGGCCTGCCCCATAACTATCAGGCCGAGGTGCTCGATCCTTTCATCGATGACATGACCCAGCAGGTGAGCCGCTCGCTGCAGTTCTACCTCGCCTCGGGTACCGGGCGCGAGCAGCCCGACAAGATCCTGGTGTGCGGCGGTTGCGCCAACATTCCGGGCGTCGCGGACGTGATTCAGAGCCGCGTGGGAATTCCGGCCGAGCGCGGCGATCCGCTCGGACAGATGAAGCTGTCGTCGCGCGCACGCGCCCAGGCGGTGCAGCGCGATGCCACGGCCCTGTTGACGGCGTGTGGGCTGGCCCTGCGGAGCTTCGACTAATGCCTCGTATCAACCTACTCCCCTGGCGCGATCAACAGCGCCGCGAGCGACGCGTCGGCTTCTACGTGGCGCTCGGCGCCGCGGGCGGCGTCGCGCTGGTGGTGGCCTTTGCCAGCTACCTGCTGTTCGGCCAGATGATCGACGCACAGGAAGCGCGCAATGCGCGACTGCGCGCCGAGATCCGCGTGCTCGACAAGCAGATCGAGGAGATCAACGACCTCGAGCAGCAGAAGCAGAACTTCATCTCGCGCATGCAGATCATCGAGAAGCTGCAGCGCTCGCGTCCCGAGGTCGTGCACCTGTTCGACCAGCTGGTCAAGGTCATGCCCGACGGCACCTACCTGACCTCCGTCAAG
>DATJUN010000112.1:0-26985 GCA_035502275.1 Steroidobacteraceae bacterium | reverse complement strand
TGCGCCGCGCGGTGGGCGACTGGCCGGCGATGCGCCGCGCGCTGCTGCAGCTGTGCGCCGAGCTCGCGCGCCATCCCCCGCCGCTGCCGGCGGATATGCTCGCCGAGAGCCGCGCGCTGCTGCAGTACATGGAGGCGCACCACTTCACGCTCCTGGGCATGCGCGACTATCGCCTGCGGCGCAGTGGCGGGCGGCTGCAGCTGCGGCCGCTGCCTGCCAGCGGCCTGGGGCTGCTGCGCGAGCGCGCCGCCGAGCGCTCGCATGAGGGCGGCGGCCCGACGCCCGCGAACATCCGTCGCGCGCTGCGCTCGCCCGAGCTGCTGGTGATCACCAAGGCCAATGCCCGCTCCACCGTGCACCGGCCCGGCTATCTCGACTACGTCGGGGTCAAGCGCTTCGATGCGCGCGGACGCATCGTCGGGGAGACGCGCATTCTCGGTCTGTGGACCGGCAGCGCCTATCGTGCCGATCCACGCGAGGTGCCCTGGCTGCGTCTGAAGCTGGCGCGTGTCATCGGCCATTTCCCCTTCACCCCGGACGGGCACGACGGCAAGCGCCTGGTGCACATTCTGGAAACCCTGCCGCGCGATGAGCTGCTGCAGGCCTCGGTCGCCGATCTGATCCGCTGTGCACGCGCAGTGCTGTCGCTGCAGGAGCGCGCGCGCGTGCGCCTGTACCTGCGACGCGACGAATTCCATCGCTTCTGGTCGTGTCTGGTGTTCATGCCGCGCGAGCGCTGTGACGCGGCCGCCGAGCAGCGCATCAGCGAGCTGTTGCTGCGCGCGCTGCATGGCCAGGAGTCGCAGAGCAGCCTGGTCCTCGGTGAGGAGCCGCTCGCGCAGCTGCACGTCATGGTGCGCGTGGCCGATGCGGCCACGCTCAGCGCCGCGCAGCGTGAGCGACTGGAGCGGCGGGTCGAGGCAGCGCTGGTGTCCTGGCGCGATCGGCTGCGCATCCAGCTCACGGCGCGACTGGGCGATCGGCGCGCACTCGAGCTCGAGCGGCGCTATGCAGGCGCCTTCCCCGACTCCTATCGCCAGGATGTCGATGCCGCGCTGGCGGTCGATGACATCCAGGATCTGGAAGGCATCGACGCGGCGCCCGAGCACATGCAGCTGCGCCTGTACCGTCCGGCCGGCCAGCAGCGCGAGCGCATACACCTGCGCATCCTGCGGCGGGCCGAGGCCCTGTCGGTGTTCGAGGTGCTGCCGACCTTCGAGCACTTCGGGCTGCGCGTGATTGCCGAGCGGCCCTATCAGCTGCGCCGCGCCGATGGCACCAGTGCCTGGATCCAGGATTTCGAGCTCGAGCACTTTGACCGCGCGCCGGTAGAGCTCGAGATCGTCGGCCCGGAGCTGATCCGGGCCTTTCGCGCCGTGCGCGCCGGGGAGCTCGATGACGACGGCTTCAATCGCCTGCTGATCGCCGCGCAGCTCTCGGCCCGGCAGATCACGGTGCTGCGCACCTGCTGCCGCTATCTGCTGCAGACCGGCATTCCCTTCAGCCAGGCCTACATGGAGCGCGTCCTGGCCGATCACGCCGGCAGCGCGCGTGAGCTCGTGCAGCTGTTCGAACAGCGCCTCTCCCCGACGCCACAGCGCGAGGCGGCCGCACGCGCCCGCCTGCTCGAGCAGCACGTGCGACGCGCCATCAGTGCGGTCAGCAGCGCCGATGAGGATCGCATCCTGCGCGCATTCCTGGCTGTCATCCGCGCCGTGCTGCGTACCAACTACTTCGTCCTCGATGCCGCCGGCGCCCCGCGACCCTGGCTGTCGATCAAGCTCGATCCGGCCGGCATTCCCGGCCTGCCCGCGCCGCGACCGGCCTACGAGATCTTCGTACACGGCCCGCGCGTGGAAGGGGTGCACCTGCGCATGGGTCCGATCGCCCGCGGCGGCATCCGCTGGTCGGAGCGCCCGGAGGACTTTCGCACCGAAATCCTCGGCCTGATGAAGGCGCAGCACGTCAAGAACACGCTGATCGTGCCCGTGGGCGCCAAGGGAGGCTTCGTCGCGCGGCGCCTGCCGGTGCGCGCCACCCGCGAGCTGGTGCAGAAGGAGGTCGTGCACTGCTATCGCAGCTTCATCCGTGGGCTGCTCGACCTCACCGACAACATCGTGCACGGACGCGTTCAGGGTCCGGCACAGGTGCGCCGTCTGGACGGCGACGATCCCTACCTCGTGGTCGCGGCGGACAAGGGCACCGCGTCGTTCTCCGACCTCGCCAATGCCATCTCGGCCGAATATGGCTTCTGGCTCGGCGATGCATTCGCCTCGGGCGGCTCGGCCGGCTACGACCACAAGAAGATGGGCATCACCGCGCGCGGCGCCTGGGAGTGCGTCAAGCGCCACTTCCGCGAGCTCGGGCGCGATATCCAGCGCGAATCCTTCACCGTGGCGGGCATCGGTGACATGTCGGGCGATGTATTCGGCAACGGCATGCTGCAATCGCGCCGCATCCGCCTGGTGGCGGCCTTCGATCACCGCCACATCTTCATCGATCCGGACCCCGACCCGCGCACCGGGTACGCCGAGCGCGCCCGCCTGTTTCGCCTGCCACGCTCGAGCTGGGCGGACTATCAGCGCACGCTGCTGTCCGCCGGCGGCGCCATCTACGAGCGCAGCGTCAAGGAACTCACGATCTCGGCGCAGGCGCAGGCGCTGCTGGATCTGCCGCAGCGGCGCGTAACGCCCACCGAGCTGATCCGCGCCATTCTCTGCATGCGCGTCGATCTGCTGTGGAACGGCGGCATCGGCACCTATGTGAAGGCCGCGAGCGAGCGGCATGGCGAGATCGGCGACCGCGCCAACGACGCCACACGCGTCGACGGACGCGATGTGCGCGCCCTCGTGGTCGGCGAAGGCGGCAATCTCGGATTCTCACAGCGCGGACGCGTCGAGTATGCCGCGCAGGGCGGACGACTCAACGCCGACTTCATCGACAATTCAGCCGGCGTGAACACCTCGGACGTCGAGGTGAATCTGAAGATCGCTCTCGATGCCCACCAGGGGGGCGGCCCGCTGCCAACGGCGCGGCGCAACCGCCTGCTGCGCGCATCGACAGCGGAAGTCGCGCAGCTGGTGTTGCGCAACAATTACCTGCAGAGCGAGGCGATCTCGGTCATGGAGATGCGTGCCGCAGCCGATCTGGGCGAGCACCAGCGGCTGCTGCACTGGCTCGAGCGGGCGGGCGAGCTCGATCGCGCCGTGGAGTTCCTGCCCGACGACGAGCAGATCGCGGAGCGGCGCCGTCAGGGCCGCGGTCTCACGCGTCCCGAGCTGGCGTTGCTGCTCGCCTACGGCAAGATCGCGCTCAACCATGCACTGGCGCAGGCGGGCAGTGCGCAGGATCCCTATCTGGCGCGCGAGCTGCAGCGCTATTTTCCCGAAGCGCTGCGTCGCCGCTATGCCAGGCGCATCGAGCACCACCGCCTGCGCAGCGAGATCATCATCACCGCCATCACCAACAGCTGCGTCAATCGCGTCGGCCCGACGCTGCTGATGGAATGCACGCAGCAGTCGGACGCGGATGCTGGAGCCGTGGCGCGTGCATACACCATTGCGCGCGACAGCGCCGAGCTGCGTGGCCTGTGGGCCGACATCGAAGCCCTGGACGGGCACGTGCTGGCCGCCGACCAGTACCAGGCGCTGTGGCGCACGAGCCGCTTTCTGCGCCATGCGACCCTCTGGCTGCTCAATCACCGCAGCGAATACCCGGCCATCGGCCGTGCCGTGGCGCGCCTTGCGCCCACGCTACGCGAGCTGGTGCAGCTCATTCCGGGCGCCCTGGTGGGTCTGGATCGCGAGCGCTACCTCGGGCAGCGCCAGCAGCACATCGCGCAGGGTTTTCCCGAGCGGCTCGCCGAGCGGCTCGCGGTGCTCGAGCCGATGCAGGTGGCCTACGAGCTGTGCGAGCTGATGCGCCAGAGCGGGCAGCCAGCGCGGCGTGTGGCACACACCCACTTCGGTCTGGCCGGCCCCCTGGGGCTCGACTGGCTGCAGGTGGCCATTGAGCGGCTGCCGGGCACCGATGACTGGCAGCGCGCCGCGCGGTCCGGCCTGATCGGCGCGACGCGCGCAGCGCACCTGCGCCTGAGCGCCGCCTCGCTGCGCGCGGTGGGCGGCGCGGGCGCCGGCACGCAGGCACAGGCTCAGCTCGCGCGCTGGCAGGCCCTGATCGCGAGCCTGCGCTCGCTGCCGAGCGTGGAATTGCCGGCGCTGACGGTGGCGCTCGAGGCGCTGAAGAATCTCGCCGATGCACGCCCACGGCTTCTCGCGCCTCTGATATAAGGCTGCTGAGCGGCGGCTGCTGTCCAACCCTGCCACCCTGCGGAGACTCTCGTGCCCGGAAAGCTAATGCTCGTGCGCCACGGCCAGAGCATCTGGAATCTTGAAAATCTGTTCACGGGATGGATCGATATCGACCTGTCCCCACAGGGCTGTGAAGAAGCGCGCGCCGCCGGCCGCGAGGCCGGACGCGCCGGCTTCGTCCCGGACGTGGTCTTCACCTCGGTGCTCAAGCGCGCCATCCGCACGGAGTGGCTCATGCTCGAGGAGATGGACATGCTCTGGCTGTCGGTTGAGCGCAGCTGGCGGCTCAACGAGCGACACTATGGAGCGCTGCAGGGGCTGAACAAGGCGCAGACCGCCGAGCGCCACGGCGAGGCGCAGGTCAAGATCTGGCGGCGCAGCTACGATGTGCCCCCACCGCCGCTGCCGCAGGAGGATCCACGCCATCCGCGCTTCGACCGACGCTATGCGCAGGTGCCGGCCGCGGAGCTACCCTCCGCCGAATCGCTCAAGGACACCCTCGGTCGCGTCATGCCGTTCTGGGAGGAGCGCATCGTCCCGGCTCTGAGCGCAGAGCGCAACGTCCTGGTCGTCGCCCATGGCAACAGCCTGCGCGCACTGGTCAAGCAGCTCGATGCCCTGTCCGAGCAGGCGGTCGTGGACCTCAACATTCCCACCGGTGTGCCGCTGCTGTACGAGTTCGGCAGCGGCCTGTCCACGCGCAGCAGCCGCTACCTCGGGGACGCGGACAAGGTGCGCGCCGCCGCGCAAGCCGTGGCACGGCAGGGCCAGCGCAGTGTCTGAGCGGGCATAACGGCGGACATAACGGCGGGCGTAGCAGCCGGCCGCGGCGCTCAGGTGCGGCTCTTGTCGGTGGTCCAGCCGTCGTAGTGGCCGCCGAACTGTGCCGCGAGCTCCTGGAAGCGCTGCGTATAGCCCTGCATCTCGCTCACCGATACGCGCAGGCGCTTGCTCGCATGCAGCGAGATGCCCTCCGCGTGCTCATTCATGCCACGCGCGTCGGTCACGAAGCCATCCGATTCCAGGCGCTGGCGCATCGAGCTGCACGACTGCTCGTCAGGCAGCGTGAAGAAAAAATCAACCTCGTAGGGCGTGAAGGCGTTGGCGCCGCTCGCACGCAGGTCCTTGACCATGCGCGCATCCCAGTCATCGCGCGGCGCCGAGCGCGCACGGCGCACGATTATCACCACTCGCGCCAGCGCGAGCAGCGCGGCGAACACCAGCAGAAGCATCATCCATGACATATTGGCAGCACCGCCCCGACGCGGCTCATTCCTCCGGCGCGATCTGGACTTTCAGTCCACTGAGCGAGTCGTTGAGCATGACCTGGCAGGACAGTCGTGAGTTGTGCTGACGCGAGCGCAGGTCGCCGAGCATGTCGCCCTCATCGGACATCGGAGCCGGCAGCCGGTCCACCCAGGCCGCATCCACATAGACATGGCAGGTCGCACAGGAACACATGCCCCCGCAGATCGCACCCACGCCATCGTCCATATCGCGCAGCGGCTCCATGAGCGAGACACCGCTGGGCGCGTCGAGCTCACGCTCCGCGCCATCCCGGTCAACCACAACCACAGTGGGCATCACAACTCCTGCATTCCAAGGGCGCGTTAGTTTGCCGGCGCCGCCGGCCGGACGCCAGTCCCGGAGGTGCCCTCCAGAGGGCCGACGAGCTTGAGGATCACCACGCTGCGCGCGGCTGTCCCGAGCGCCTCGCGCAGCTCCTCGCAGAGCAGCTGCATGATCAGGCCATAGTCCCCGACGATCTGCGTGCTCATGCTGGTGCTCTCCACACGCAGCTGCCGCTGTGCCTGCAGGCGATCGATCAATCTGCGGATCGCCGGCAGATAGTCCTGCTGCAGCGGGTAGAAGCTCAATTCCACGGCCACGTCCATGGCGCCCACTATAACGCCCGCCCCAGGCCGGCGGCAGCGCGCGCCCCCGCTACAATAGGCCCGTGACGCAGCTGCGCATCTTTCAGGTCGATGCCTTTACCGAGCGCCCCCTGACGGGCAACCCCGCCGCCGTGGTGCTGGATGCCGATGGGCTCGGCGAGCAGCAGCTGCGCGCCGTGGCCCGCGAGCTCAATGCCGGTGACACCGCTTTCGTACTCTCGCCCGACGCCGCCGATCACGACCTGCGCGTGCGCTTCCTGACGCGGCAGGGTGAGGCCGCCTTTGTCGGGCACGCGACACTGGCCGTGCACGCGGCCCTCGCTGCGATCGGCAGCGAGCCGCGCCCACGCCAGAAGCAGCGCAGCGGCATCGTGCAGGTGCAGCTGCTCGATAGCGGCCCTCCGGCGCGCATAGCCGTGCAGCAGCCAGCGCCGCGGCTGCTCGCGGCTCCCGACCCCGCCGCGCTCGCCGCGGCGCTCGAGGCGCTGGGTCTGGCGCGCTCCGAACTGGATCCGCGCTGCCCGCCGTGGCTGGCCGGCAGCAGCAGCACGCGGCTGCTCATCGGAGTGAACCAGGGGGAGGCGCTCGCGACACTGCAGCCGGACCTCGGCCGACTGGCGCAGCTGTCGGCATCGCTCGGCGCCGCGGGTTTCTTTCTCTTCAGCCTGCGCCCGAGCGTGGCTGGCGTGCAGACCGAGGCCCGCATGTTCTGTCCGGCCCTGGGCATTCCCGAGGACCCCGTCAGCGGCAACGCGCACGCGCTGCTGGCCGTTTATCTGCGCACGCACGGTTTACTGGCTGGCGCGGGCTTTGTCGGCGCGCAGGGGCATCACATGCATCGCCCCGGGCGGGTCGAGATCCGCCTGCACGATGCCGACGGTGCGCTGCGCGCTGTCAGCATCGTCGGACAGGCCGCGCTGGCGTTCGCCGCAACGCTCACGGTGTAGGAGCCGGCCAGGGCCTGCGCCCCACACGCGTTCCACGCACCGGCCAGCCCGCGCTATGCTGTCGGGGACATCGAAAGCGGTGGCGAGCATGCGCGAGGAATGGGAACTGCCGGTAGCCCTGCGGCCGCGCCAGGACGGTCTCGAGTTCGACCTCGAGACCGCGTATCGCTCGGTGGTGTTGCTGCACTCCAAGATCAGCGACGACAGCTCGACGGCTGCCGACCTCGGCACCGAGCGGCTCGGCTCGGGCGTGGTCATACGCAGCGCCGAGCGCAAGGTCATCCTCACGATCGGCTATCTGATCACCGAGGCCCAATCGATCTGGCTGACCACACGCGATGGCCGCGTGATGCCGGCCTATCCACTGGCGTACGACCAGGTCAGCGGGTTCGGCCTGGTGCAGCCGCTGGGGTCGCTGGATGCACCCGCGCTGGAGCGTGGCACGGCGAGCGCGCTCGGCATCGGCGATCGCGTCATCATCGTCGGTCATGGCGGGTCCTCGCATTCGCTCGAGGCACGTCTCATCGCCCGGCGCGAATTCGCCGGCTACTGGGAGTATCTGCTCGATGACGCGCTGTTTACCGCCCCGCCACACCCACAGTGGGGCGGCACGGCACTGATCGGCACCGACGGGCTGCTGCTGGGCATCGGCTCTCTGTTCGTGCAGGAGACGCTGGCGCACGAAAGCTTCGATGCCAACATGTTCGTGCCCGTGGATCTGCTCGAGCCGGTACTCGAGGACATGATCCAGCTCGGTCAGCCGCGTCGCCAGCCACGCCCCTGGCTGGGCGTCTACACCGCGGAGCAGGCCGATCGCGTCCTGGTCGCCAATCTGATGCGCGACGGCCCGGCGCACCGCGCCGGGTTGAGGCCGGGCGATGTCATCGCCGAGGTCGGTGGCCAGCCGGTACGGTCACTGCCGCAGCTGTTTCGTGCCGTTTGGAGCGCCGGCAGTGCCGGAGCGCAGGTGCCCCTGACCCTCACGCGCGGCAAGCAGTCGCTGCACGTGAGCGTGCATTCGGGCAATCGCGACGACTTTTTGAAAAAACCCCTGCAGCACTGAGCTGCAGTATTGAGCTGCAGCACCGAGGACACGGCGCTGGCGCTGCTCAGTGCTCAGGCGCGCGTGTGCAGCTGCGCGCGGTAGCGTGCAATGCGTGAGCGGTAATGCCCGGCGGCCTCGCGGATCATCGCAAGGTCCAGAGGGGTGCAGGCACGCACGAGCTTTGCAGGCGCTCCCATGACTACGCTGCCATCGGCGATCTCGCGGTCGGGGGGCACGAGCGCACCGGCGGCGACGATACAGTGTCGGCCGATGCGCGCGCGATCGAGCACGATGGCGCCGTTGCCGATCAGTGTCTCATCGCCGATGGTGCAACTGTGCAGCATGACCATGTGGCCGATGGTGCAATCGCGCCCCACTCGCAGCGGCTCACCGGCGTCCGCATGCAGCACGCAACCGTCCTGCACGTTGCTGCCCGCGCCGATCTCGATGAGCTCATCGTCGGCGCGCAGCACGCAGTTGAACCACAGGCTGGCCGCGGCGCCAAGCCGCACCGAGCCGATGACCTGGGCTCCCGGTGCAATGTAATAGTCCTCCCCGGCAGTGACGAGTTGTCGCTCCCCAAGGCTGTGTACCGCGCTCATGGCACGCCACCTCCCTCTTCCGACGCCCGTGCACCGCCCGCCTCGCTGACCCCTGCGCGACCCGCGCCCAGCACGCACCAGAGCGCCTGCAGCGTCACGATGCAGGCCAGCAGGTAGGGGGCACCCGGGCCAAACTGCATATAGACGGGGCCGGCGACGAACGGCGCGATCACCCGCGCCGTCGACGTACCCGATTGATAGACACCCATGACGGCGCCGCGGTTGTGCGCGCGTGCCTCATGTGAAGCCAGCGCGGCGCCGCTGGGACTGAAGAGGCCGGCGCCCAGGCCGCAGAACACCAACCCCACCATGACCAGGCCCGGCGCGCCGCCAACGGCGACGATGGCAAGTCCGATGACGTAGCCGAAAACGCCGCCGAGCGCCAGGCGCCGCTCGCCGAAGCGCGGCGCAAGTCGGCGCACCAGGCCTCCCTGCACGCCTACCGCCACGATGGCGAGCACGAACAGCGTCAGGCCCACGGTTCTCGGACCAACGTGATAGCGATCCATGGCCCAGATCGCGAAGATCGATTCCAGCGTGGACTGCGAGAAGGTCACCAGCAGTGTTGCCAGCGCCAGCAGTCTCAGCCCCGGCAGCGTGCGCAGCAACTGCCAGCCGCGCTCGCGCGGGACGCCGGCCACGCGCGCGCGCTGCTCGTGGCCATGGCTCTCGGGCAGCATGAACAGCACCAGCATCATCGCCACGACACTCAGGGAGGCCGACAGCAGCGCCGGGCGCATGAAGTTCGACGCGCCGAGCCGATCACCGGCGAGCGCACCGCCGATGGCCGGTCCGAGCATGAAGCCGATGCCGATCGAGGCGCCGACCATCCCCATGGTGCGTGCGCGATCACGCGGAGTGCTGACGTCCGAGGCATACGCCATCGCGGCCGATAGATTGCCGGCCATGAAGCCGGCCAGGGCACGCGCGATGAACAGTGTGGGCAGCGTGTGTGCAAAGGCCAGGATCAGATACGAGGCGAACGCCCCGGACATGCTCGACAGCAGTATCGGCCGGCGGCCGAAGCGGTCGCTGAGTCGTCCCCACAGCGGCGCCGCCAGCAACTGGCAGAGCGAATAGGTGCCCAGAACCGCGGTGTTCAGCGACGGGGAGGCGCCGAACCGGGCCGCCATGTACGGGATCAGCGGGATCAGGATCCCGAAGCCCAGTACATCGATCACCACGACGATACATAACGATCGGAGGGCGGTTTTCAGTGACTGCTCCTGTTTGTCTGCGTGGTCTGATTCACGGGGCCGGGCAGGCCGCGTGAGCAGTCAATGACCGGGTACCAGTTGCTGCAGCAGGGAGGTGCCGGGAGGCACGGCGGGCCGATCGGTGACAGCCTCGATCACGAGATTGGGCACGCGCGTCTCATCCCAGTCGGCCGCAGCAGTTGCCGCGGGGGCCGCAGCGCCGAACAGCACTGCCAGCCGCAGGCTCGGAACGACCCACAGGCGCCAGTGTGCCGGCCCACGCAGCAAAAACAGATCGCGCGCCTCATAGGTTCCCGCCCCGGGACGGCGGGAGGGCAATGCGATGCCGTAGCCCTCGCCGCTGGGCTGGGGCTGACGCATGCGTTGCACCCAGCCCGGGCTGACGATCTGCGTGTCCTCGAAGTTCCCGTCATTGGCCAGCAATGCCCCCACCCGCAGCCAATCGAGCACCCGCGCATGAAAGCAGCAGTCCGCCGGGACCGGTGCGCCGACGGCTGGCAGCTCGATCCAGGCCGGCGCCGCGTTCAGCCGCGACCAAAGGTTCTGACCGAGAAACTCGGCATAGCTCTGCCGGCTCACCCTCTCGAGCAGGCTGCGCAGCTGATCGGGCTGGAACTGCAGAGGCGCGGATCGGATCAGCCGCTCGTCCACGGCAATGCCGGTCGCCAGCGCAACCAGCACGCTCGCGAACGGCCCCGAATCCACGATTGAATCGGGCCCGGTACCGGCCGCGAAGCGGCTGTAGAGCAGATGGCCGTGACGTGAGACCAGCAGCGCGGAGAGCCCCGCAGCGGCCGGATCCTGCGCAATGCGTGCAAGACCATCGGCATCGAGGTGCTCATCCGCGGGCTGCGCGAGCGGCAGGCCGCCCCCGTCTCCGCCGCGCACCGCCACCTGCAGTGCGCTCGCGCGCCTGGCACGTTGATGCTGCCAGACCAGCGCCGCCACCAGCAGCACCACGAGCACCCCGGCCAGTGCGACGCCGATGAGCGGCCTGCGCTTCACGCCGCGGCCTTCACGCGACGTAGCACGCCGCTGTAGCGCACCCGCCCGGCGGCCAGCTCGAGCTCATGCGTGGCGCCGGCGGGCCATTCGTCCGCATGATGGGTCGCGAGCACGACGGTGACACCCGCCATCACGGCACGCTCCACGAGGCTGCGCAGCGAGGCGCGCTGGCCTGCATCCAATCCCGCATACGGTTCATCCAGCAGCAGAATATCAGGCTCGTGTACCAGGGCACGCGCGAACAACACGCGGCGCAGCTGCCCATAGGAGAGGCTCTTCACCGTCCGGTGCACCAGGGAGGCAGCCCCGACGCGGGTGAGGGCGCGGCGCAGCCGCTGCGGGTTCGGGGCACGCGGCGCATCGTAGCCGATGCTCGAGGCGAGACCGGAGGCGACCACCTCATCGACGCGCAGATAGCGCGGATGTGCAGCCTGCAGCTCGGGCGCCACGAGGCCCACACGGCGCTTGAAGCTGGCGATCGGCACGCCCGGCTCTACGCCAGCGCGCCAGAGCGTGCCGCCGACGGCCACACCAAGATCGCCGTACAGCGTCTGGATCAACGTCGACTTGCCGCTGCCATTGCCGCCGTGGATCACCCAGCACTCCCCGGCATGCAGCGCCAGGCTCACATTGCGCAGTGCGGGACTACCCTCGCGCCACACGGAGGCACGCTGCAGCCGCACCAGGAGTGCCGGGCCCGCGTCACGCAGCGCACGTGGAGCCCGGGCAGCAGGACGCGCGCCTGCATCCAACCGCCCCGGCGCGCGCGCTGCCGCTGCGGCGGCGCGCCCCCGGTTCCGCGCCAGCCGCGTCGTCACGAGGCGTCCGTTCTGTAGCCTGCACCAATGGGTGGCAACGTCGGGAATGTCCTCTTCGCGGTGCGTCGCCAGCACCCAGGGCAGCGCAGTGCGACTCAGCCCCGTCAACACGGCGAGCACACGGTCCCGATACGTCGTATCCAGACCATTGAACACCTCATCGAGCAGCAGCAGACGCGGACTGCCCGCCAGCGCCCGGGCCAGCAGCACCAGTCGCCGCTCTCCATAGGAAAGCGTCAGGAAGCGTCGCCCGGCCAATCCCTCCAACCGCAGGCGTCGCAGCAGACCGCCGATCCGCCGATGGTCCGAATCGGTCAGCGGATCGAGCAGGATCTCACTGTGGTAGAGGCCGGCTCCGATAACCTGCTCAATCGGGTGATTCCACTCGTAATGTTCATATCGGTCCTGGCGCTCGGCGCCCACATAGGCGATCTGCTGCCGGATCTCGTAGGGCTGATCGAAGTGCCGGCCGCGCAATCGATAGCGGCGACGGCCGGTATCTGCCGTGGGCCAGACATCGCCGGCCAGCAGCTTCAGCAGCAGCGTCTTGCCCGCGCCGTTTGCGCCCGTGAGAATCCACCGCTCGGCCGGCCGGATGCGCCAGTCCACTGCGCGCAGGATGCTGCGGCGACCGAGCGTCAGGCGCACCTCGCGCAGCTCCACATCGATATATCGATCCCGCTGCCGCCCCGTGGCGCGCGAGCGCGGACGCGGGTCCGACAAGGGTTGCTCCGCCGTCAAGGTTCACGATGAACCGACAAATCTTAGCAAGACCCGCACGTGCCCGGCGGCAAAGCGTCATGGGCCCGACGCCGCAGCGTCAAGCCCTTGGCGTCCGGAAACTCAGGAACGCGGAAAAAAAAACGCTGCCGGCATTCGGCGCACACCGCGGGGGGTAAGGGTGGGCGCTATTGACGGCAGCGTGTCCTCGGCCAAATCTTATGGCCGCAGTCGCAGGCGTATTTCGTCCTGCTGGGCCCAGAAGGTGCAACCGCCATGCCAGCGACGTCGCACGCCGCGGCAGCCCGCGCGGGGTGCGACGCAGATCACGCCGGCCTACTGCAGCTCGGAGCCGCGCGCGGCCTCGGCGTGCGCCGCGGGACGCTCCTTGCGCAGCATATCTTCGCGCATGCTGCGCAGGTCCTCAGCGTGCTCCTCTTCGACGGCCAGAATCGACTCAAACAGCCGGCGCGTGGTCGTATCCTTGGTGCCCAGGTACTGGATGATCTCGCGATAGCTCTCGATGGCGATGCGCTCGGCGATCAGGTCCTCGGCGAGCATGTCTGCGAGAGTCTCACCCTCGACGTATTCGGAGTGACTGCGCGCCGCCATGCCCTCGGGATTGAAGTTCGGTGAGCCACCGAGCTCGACGATGCGCTGTGCGAGCTGATCGGCGTGCCCCTGCTCCTCGTTGGCATGCTGCAGCAACTCCCCCTTGATGGCCTCGGCCACGGCGCCACCGGCCATGTAGTAGTGGCGCTTGTAGCGCAGCACGCAGACCAGCTCGGTCGCCAGTGCCTCATTGAGCAGGCGCAGCACCGTCTCCCGGTCCGCGGCGTAATCATCGGTGACCGCACCGTTCTGGATGTGCTGTCGCGCGCGGCGGCGAATCTCGGCAACATCCGTCACGAAGGCATGGCTTGCATCCGCGGCCACACGCCCTTCCGGGCGATCTGAAGTCGTATTCATGTCGGACATGCCGGTTCTCCTTATACGGCCCGCAATGCTCGTGCATTCGTGTGTAGCGGTGATGACATACGTCTTGGAGCAATGCAGGATTGCGACGCGCTTCACCTCTGACCGAGCAGCCGCGGCAGTACATAACGCATGAGCAGCGGCCGCAGCATCGGTGTCAGGCGCAGCGCCCGCAGCAGCAGCCGCGGCCGCAGGACCGTGGCCGCCACGGCCGCGGTGCCCAGGGCAAGACCGACACGCTTGCCCATCAGCGCGCGCATCAGGCGGCTGTGCGGAAAGCCGGTATCGACCGGCTCCTCTGCCTCGGGCTGTCCCTGCGTATGTCCGCGCATCGACTGCGCGAGTTCGAAGAACTCCTCGCGCGACTCGTGCAGACGCGCGCGCACGCGCGCAATGTGCTGCTCACTCGTGTCCGCCACCCGTACCTCCCATGATCGGACCCGGTGGCTGCCCGACCAGCGCCGGGTCCAACCGCGCAATCTCCTGCAGATCGGCGTGCCACTCCGCGCGCAGGGCCTCGAAGGGCGCGCGGGCCCCGCCGCCGGCGGCGTAGGCGATGCCGATGATGGCCACGAGCAAAAAGCCGATGCACAGTGCGCCGACCGCCAGCATGCGATTCGGACCGTCCCAGGTCGCCGCGATCACCCACACGCAGCCCATCATCAAGGCCAGCATGCCGGCCATGCAGGCGATGGCGGCACCGAGCAGCCGGCGCCGCAGACGCCGCGCAGCGATCACGCCTTCTTCGTAGGCGAGCTCTCCGTAGGCAAATACGTGCCGCAGCAGCGTCTGCAGCAGTCGCGGCAGCAGCTCGAGGGCGGACAACAATCCCTGACGTCCCTGGTTCGCGCTGCCGGCTCAGCGATTACTGCGCGTCGCCGCCGTCACGCCGATGCCCACGAGCAGACCGAGCGCCGCGGCGATGCCGATCGCGGTCCAGGGGCGGTCGCGCACGTAATCGTCGGTCGCATCCATCGCCACGCGCGCCCGATCGCGCAGCCCGTCGGCGGTATCGTTCGCCACGCGCCGCACATCGGTGAGCGCCGTGGAAACCTTGTTGCGCACGCGCGCGATCTCCGCATCGGAAACGTTGGCGACTTTTTTCAGCAGCTCCTCGACATCGGCAATGAAGGCGCGCAGCTCGTCGCTGAAGTACGCCTTGCTCTCGGCGCTGCGACGACGGAAATCGGCAGCCGCCTCGCGCCCGGCCTGGGAGTAGGTCTCTGCCGCGTCATTGGCCGTGGAGTTCATGAGTGCTTCTCTCCTGCTGTCGTTGAGTGTCGATGCAAATGCATGGACGGGTCTGTCGTCGGCCATGCGCGCAGAACACCAGTGCCTCACTGCGTCCCTGCGCCATTATTTCGATGACGTTGATTGAAAGGCCGATTGAGCATCGCACTGTGCCTTGGGCTATATTGTCGGCACCGCGCGTTTCGCGCTGTAGGATCAGGCTCACAGCGACGCTTTCATGATTGCAACGCATTCCATCCGGCGACTCCTGGTTGCCGCCGTGCTGTTGGCGCTGCTGCTGGTGCCCGCCGCCATCGCGCTGCTCGCGACGGGCGCAGCACCGCTGCATGTGCTGCTCGAGCGCCTGATCGTCGGGCTGGGTATCGCTGAACTCGTGCTGCTCGCCATCAGCTCGGCAACGCTTGCGCGTCAGAGCGCGCCGCCGCTTCCCGACCTGCCCGCTGAGGCACGCGAGCACGACGACGAGGGGCTCGAAAGCCGAGTGCGCCGGCGCACTGCGGAGCTCTCAGCCCTCTCCAGCCATCTGCAGCAGATCTCCGAAAAGGAGCGGGCAGCGCTGGCGCGCGAGCTGCACGATGAGCTCGGCGGGCTGCTGATCGCCGTCAAGATGGATGTGTCCTGGCTGCACAAGCGCTGGCCCCATCCCACGCCCGAGATCCAATCTCGCTGGGCGCGGGTTCTCAAGCTCCTGGACGACGGCGTGGACTTCAAGCGCCGTGTGGTGGAAAACCTGCATCCGACGCTGCTGGATAACATGGGGCTGCTGCCGGCGGTGCGCTGGATCGTCGAGGAAACCTGCGTGCGTGCTGGACTGCAGTACACGGAGATCTATCCGGAGCAGGAGCCGCAGCTCACCGAGGACGCCGCCATCATGGTATTCCGCCTCGTGCAGGAATCGCTGATCAACGTCGTCAAGCACGCTCACGCCACGCATGTGCGTGTGCAGATCGACCTCGACGCGGCCGAGATGCACGTGCTGATCGAGGACAACGGCAGTGGCATCGAGCCGGAGCGGCGCGATGCCCTCAGCTCCCACGGCCTGGCCGTCATGCGCCACCGCGTGCGCAGCAGCGGCGGCGCATTGCAGCTCGATGTCGCATCGCATGGCGGCACGCGCGTGTTTGCCCGCTTCCCGCTGTCGCGCATCCTGCGCAGCGCCGCCATCCCGCAGACCAGTGCGCGCAGCGCCGAGCCGATTCCGGCCCGGGTGGTTCGATCCTAGTGGAGCGGTCGTCAGTTCAGCCGCGAATTGGCATCACCGCCGAGCCCTGAACCGCTGCCCGAGCCCGCGGTGGGCGCCGGCTCCGCGCTGTCCTCGGCGCCGATCTGCTGCAGCAGCGAGGGGAGCCGGTCGAAATCACGCAGCTTGTCGAGGAAGTAGCGCGCGCCGAGCGCCGCCGCGGCGCGCCGATACTCGGCCAGATCGTAATTGGTGAGCACGATGACCACGACCTTCTTCGCCTGATCGTTCGGGATCGCGCGCAGCACGCCAAAACCCGTTCCCTGCCGCAGATGCAGATCCAGCAGCAGCACGTCGACCGGATGGCGCTGCAGCGCCGCCACCGCCTCGGCTTCGCTGTCCACCGTGCCTGCGAGCTGCACGCCAGGCACGCTCAGCAGCGTCTCCCGCAACCGCTCGGCAAGCACGCGCGAATCTTCCACCAGTAACACTGAAAGATTGCGCGAGCTCATGGAGTGTATCTCGGGCCGGGCGTTCATGGGTGCAGGGTGGCCCCAAGGCGGCCCCTGAGTAAAGTCCCGCAAGCAGGGCCGTGTCGCCGGAGGCGACCTACAGCCACTGTATGCGCAGTGCTATTGAATGATGCCATTGCGCAACGCATACGTCGTGATGTCGGCGTTGGTCGCGAGGCTCATCTTCTCCAGGATGCGGGTGCGATACGTGCTCACAGTCTTCACCGACAGGCACAGCTCATCGGCGATCGAGGAGACGGCGCGACCGGCAGCGAGCTTGCAGAAGATCTGAAACTCGCGCTCGGACAGCCGCCGGTGCAGCGGCTGGTCGCTGTCGCCGTCCAGATCCGAGAGCAGCAGCTCCGCCAGGTTCGCGCTCACGTAGCGCCGGCCCTGAAGCACCGCGCGCGTCGCCTTCAACAGCTCCTCGGGTGCGCATTCCTTTGGCAGGTAGCCACCAGCGCCCGCCTTCAGCACGTTGATGGCGTACTGGCGTTCGGGGAAGCCGCTGAGCACCAGCACCTTGGTGTCGGGGTAACTTGCACGGATGTAGCGCAGGATGTCCAGTCCGCTGCGATCGGGCATGTTGATATCCAGCAGCACCAGATCCCAGCTGCCCGAGCGCAGCTTGTCGAGCGTCTCGTTGCCCGAGGCAGCCTCGCCTATCTCGGTGATGCTGCGATCCTCCTCGAGGAACTGCCGCAATCCCGCCCGTACCATCGCATGATCGTCCGCAATCAGTATCTTTGCCATGCACTCACCGCCTTGGACCGAAGAAATCGGGGACGGCAGAATTCAATTCACGCATGCGCTTGCATTCCCTGCCGTTCGTACATTGCAAGCTTGTTATACAGCGTTTTCAGGCTGCAGCCCAGCGTCTTGGCGGCGCGATTTTTGTTGCCCGCCCAGTGCGCCAGGGTTGCTTCAATCAACCAACGCTCCGCCTGCGCGAGCGAGGAGCCGATGGGCACGCGGATGCCGCCCTCGCTGTCGTGCATCGGACTGTGGGCCACCGCCGGGGCATGAATGTGCATCGGCTGCAGTTCCATCTCCTGTTCGCAGACGATGAAAGCGCGCTCGATGGCGTTCTTCAGTTCGCGCACGTTGCCGGGCCAGTGATATTCGCGCAGCGTCGCAACCGCGCTCGGCCCGAACAATTTCTGTGTCCCATGCCGCGCGTTGAGCTCGCCGAGAAAATGCTCGGCCAGCAGCAGCACATCCTCGCCGCGCTCGCGCAGTGGCGCGAGCGTGATCGGAAAGACGGCGAGCCGATACAGCAGGTCCTCGCGCAGCACACCATCGCGCACCGCCTGCACCGGCGAGCGGTTGGTCGCGGCGATCACGCGCACGTCGGTGCGGATCTCCTGCGAGCCGCCAACGCGAAAGAAGCGCTGCGTCTCGAGAAAGCGCAGCAGCCGTGTCTGCATGTCCGCGCTCATCTCGGTGACCTCATCCAGAAACAGCGTGCCGCCGGAGGCCCGCTCGACCATGCCGGCGTGACTGCGCGCAGCACCGGTGAAGCTGCCGCGCTCGAAACCAAACAGCTCCGACTCGATCAGCGTGGGCGGCAGAGCCCCACAGTTGATGCCGAGAAAGGGGCCGGAGCCGCGCAGACTGCGGGCATGGATCGCCTGGGCGACGAGCTCCTTTCCCGAGCCGCTCTCGCCGGAGATGAGGACGGTCGCTTCGGTCGGGGCGACCTTGACGATCAGGTCCCGCACCGTCTCGATGGCGCTGGAGCGCCCGACCATCCAATTTGACATATCAATCATTCCCGTCTCCTGCCTTGTCGTGTGCGGGTGATGATCGGAAAATTGATTTCGTGTTTTGTAACAACCGCCGCGGGCCGCCAGCAGCAGTAGCGGCCGAAGCCATCGTCGGACCATGAAAAAATTTCCGTCGGCGTTTGTCCTACAGAAGAACGCCAAGCCGGGACGAAAGGTTGAAAAATCGTCCAGGTGCATCCGTTGTTATTTAGCAACATACGGGCCTGGCGTTCGAATTGGCACGCACGTTGCCGCGCACGCTCATCGGAACTTCAGTCTGGCAGCGCGGGTGATCCGGCCGAAGGAAATCCGGGGCCGCCTGCCGTATGGGCCGCCAGCAGGTGATAGGGCGCGAACTGCGGATATTGCAGCGCCGAGCGCGGCACCAGGACAGTCGTCACCAGGGCAAACTGGCCTGAGAGGCTCGCATGCGTGACCCCATCGGTGAATACCATCCACGCCGAGCCGGGCGGAAAGCGGATCTCCTCGTAGCCGGCCTCATCGGCGCGGTAGTGGTCGCTGTCTTTCATGTAGTTGTGCAGCCGGCGCATCGCCCGATCGTAAGGGCTCGAATCGAGCGCGGCTGCGCGCTCATTGAGTCGGACGAGACACTGGACCGCGAAGCTGCGCAGGTGGTCGGCGGCACCTTTTTCGACGCGCACCCTGAGCCGGCCGCTCGCATCGAGCAGTCCGGCAGCGCGGCCATGACGTTGCAGCAGCTGCTGAATCGTGCCCTTACTCGCCCAGACCCGATCCTCCTGCGGATTGATATTGACGAAAAAACGCAGAATCCGATCTCCATTGGTGACCCCGCAGGCGCCGGCGTCGACATGCACCCGCTCGTTGCTTGCATGGGCCGGGAGGTTGCGGCCGCGCTCCTGAATGGGCCGCAGGCTGCATTTGCCGGGCGCGCGCCCGTTACACAGCCCGGGCAGCACCTGGGGAAGAAAACTCTGCACCGCCCCGAGGTGCTGCTGCAGCACCGCCATGGTCTGCTCGTATAGACGCCGATCAACCCCCGCCTTGAGGCCGGACAGACGACGCTGCTCCGGATAGTAGGAGATGTTCTTGCGCCGCAGCTGTGCCGGCAGCTGCGTGCGCAAAAGCTGCAGTGTCGCTTCATCCGGCAATGCCACGGGACAGCGCGGAAAGTAGAGAATGTGATTGCTCTCGAGCGCCGCCGAGATCTGCGCGGCAAGCGCGGCATCGATCCGCGTCGGCGCGAAGCGCCGTACCATGCCCGAGGCCGGCGGCGGCTGGGCGTCAGGACCGGAAAGGGCAGGCACCGACGATGTCTTCGGCCTATTCACCGATGGGCACTTTGGCGGGGCGATTTAACGCCGTAAACTACCGACGGGCATTCCATCGCCACTGCGTTTCGTCCCATGCATGATGCCAGAGCAGATTTCGGACCGGAAGGCCACCGGGCGGCGAGCAGCCCCGTCCAGCGAGAAGGGCTCTCAGCCTGCATCGTGACCTATAACGAGGCCGACCGCATCGCTGAGTGTTTGCGTTCGCTGAGCTTCTGCGACGAGATCATCGTCGTGGACTCGCATTCCACGGACGACACCCGCGAGCAGGCCCGCCGGCTCGGTGCGCGCGTGATTGAAAGGGACTGGCCTGGCTATCGCTCCCAGAAGCAGTTCGCCGTGGATCAGGCGAAGCACGACTGGGTGCTGTGCCTCGACGCCGACGAGCGCGTCAGCGACCATCTGCGCCAGGAAATCGAAGCCTTGCGTGAAGCAGGCTTCAAGGGTCGAAACGGTTGGTTGCTCCCACGCATCAGCGGCTACTTTGGACGCTTCCTGCGTCACGGCAACGCCTATCCGGATCGGCTCGTGCGATTATTCAACCGCAAGCGTGGTGGATGGAGCGGTCGTGAGATCCACGAGAACACTCGCGTGGAAGGAGCCGCCGGCCGACTGCGCGGGCACCTCGAGCACTACCCCTATCGCAGCCTCACCGATCATCACGATCGCATGCAACGATACGCCGTGCTCATGGCACAGGCGCTGCATGCCCAGGGACGCCGCGGCAGCCTGGGTCTGGTGTTGATCAATCCGCAGTGGCGCTTTTTCCGCGGCTACCTCCTGCGCCTCGGCTTCCTGGACGGCTGGCGCGGCCTCGTGTTCGCGCTCGTGGAGGCCAATTACGTGCGCCGCAAATATCTGCACCTCTACCTGCTCGAAAAAGGCCTGCCCAGTTGAGACGCGGCCTTGATTACACCTGAACCTCCCGAACTGCGTTGCTACCGGCAATGAAGCCCTGGCAGGTGGCGCGGGCGAGGCCGTGCTGACTGAATCCGCCCGCGGCTTCGCCGCAGGCATAAAGATGCGGGATGACGTCCCCCTGCATGTCCATGACCTGAGCCTTGGCGTTGATCCGTAGACCCGCCCGCGTATCGTGCACGACGGGTGTCGCCCATGCGGCGTAAAACGGCGGCTTCGCGATCTTGTATCGCGGACCGGGCTTGGCGAAATCGGCATCCACGCCGGCATCGACGAAGCCGTTGTAGCGCTGAACCGTCGCCTCCAGCGTCTCCGCCTTCATCGGCAGGCGCTGATATTCCATCCTGATGCTGCGGGCCAGATCCGCAAGTGAATTCGCCCTGAAGAAAAATCCCTTGTCGTAATCGACATTGGGTGACTCGGGTGTCCAATGCTCGCGCGCGACGGCGTCCGAATCAAAAATCGCCCAGATCGGACCGCCCCCGTTATATCCATCGCCAATTCCCTGCAGCGCCGCATCGAGGAAGGCCTGCGGCCTGTAGGGTACGGCCTGAAGATTGTGCCAGCTCGCATAGCGATAAGGCTCGACGACCGCATAGTTGTTCCCGGAAAATTCCGGCGCCGTCTCGTCGTAGAAGCGCTGACCCAGCAGGTTGACCAGGATGAGATCCTGCCAGTCCTTCACACGCAGTCCGATCGCGCGGGCCAGGTGAAACACCGGACTTCCCGGTTCCCAGCGCAGGTTGGCGTAGATGTACTGTGCACCGATCGAGCCCGGCTTGGTGATATTGGCGCTGAATTCACCGGTGTAATTCGCCGCGCCCCAGAGCGCCGCGCCGATCGCCATGGCCGCCATCTCACCGGAGGCATCCTGATCCGACCAGGGCATGCCGGCGAGACCACAATATTCCTGCGTCAGGCGCGGATCGAACATGCGCCGGAAATTGACATTACCGCTCGACCCGCCACTCGCGATGATGACCGCCTTGCGCGCACGTATGTCGACGCGCCGGCCGAGATGGTCGACGGCAACGCCGAGGACTGGTCCTGACTGAGGCTCGCGGCGGTAGATTCGCGTCATGCGATGCTGCGTCAGGATGCGCACGCCGATCTTGTTCGCCACCGCCTCCAGCGGGCGAATGAGCCCGTTGCCCGAAGGCATGGTCTTTTGCACCGCCGGATCCGCCGGCCCACCCGTCTGTACCATCGGCCAGTTCATGACGGCCGCGTGATTCTCCCGCGGCACGGAGTTGCCGACGGACCAACCGCCCCGCGAGTCCGGCGCCCTGTCGACGAACACGACGCCATGCGCTTCCAGGAAATCGAAGGTGGCAACGCTGTGGTCAGCAAACGCACGAACGATTTCGCGGTCGTTATAGCGGTAATCTGGAAAGCCGTTACCTTCGACTATCGACCAGTCGGTGAGATCGCGGAATACCAGGTCGGGCGAATCCTCGATACCGAATTGCCTCTGCAGGCGGGTGCCGCCACCCAGGGGCACATTGCCGCCACTGCAAGTGCCATGGCCACCCGTATGAGGTTGCGCTTCTACCTGGATCACCGAGTTGCCGCCCTCCCGGGCCACGATCGCGGCCGGGAAGCCCGACGCGCCCGAGCCCACCACCACCACGTCCGCCTCCTCGGTCCAGTGCTTCGGTGGCTCCGCCGCTTGCGTGCGACCCGATGGGACCAGCAGCGGTGCGGAATTTGCCGCCAGACCGCCAGCCGCGAGCATCAGATTGCGACGATTAATCACCATGGTCACCCCCCTGCTCCGCTTTCTGTGGCGTGAAGCGCTGGATGATCGGTGATATTACTTTCAATATTCAAGGCGGCGCATTGATCGGACCAGCCGCTCTTCCCCGGTCTCGATCTTGCGCAGGCTGTCACGCACGCTGTGCAGATGATCCAAGGCTGCGCGCTTTGCGCGCATGGGATCCCGCGCCAGAACGGCCTGGTACAGCCTCGAGTGCTGCGAGTCGATCTGCTGCTTGTACGGGGGACGGTGGTAGAGATTGGCCACCACAGCAAACACCGAACTCAGCCACAGATCCGTAATCGCCCCCAATGTGTAGACCAGCACCGGATTGTGCGAGGCTTCGCAAATGGACTGATGGAACGCGTGGTCCAGCCGCGCATGAGTATCCACATCGGTGTTGCACTGCTCGGACTGGGTCTCGCGCAGTTCCTCGTAGCGGCGCGCCATCCGCACGAAATCAGAGTCCGTGCCGCGCGTGGCGGCAAGCCGTGCCGACTCACCCTCCAGCAAGGCGCGCACTTCCAGCAGATCGAACAGGGTGCGGGGCTGGTTGGCGAACAGTTGCAGCAGCGGCGTACTGCCTACATTGTCGCGCAACCTGGCGATATAGCTGCCGCGCCCGTGCTCGGTACGCAGCAGACCGCGTCCGCGCAACAGGCGCAGGCCCTCGCGAACCGCCGGCCGCGACATGCCGAGCACGTCGCACAGCTTGCGCTCCGAAGGCAGTGCCTGATCGGGAACGAAAACACCATCAGCGATCATCTCTTCCAGCTTGGTTGCCACCGCATCTGCGGCCGAATGGTGCGGTGCCAATGTTGAATTTCTAAATGGCACTGGTAATACCACCTTCAAACGCTGAACGGGGTCGATACCTTAATTTTGTTGCCGTCGCGTTTAAACAAGGAACGCCCCCCCATGGCAGATCCGAACCACCCATAGCTTACGCTGGTAATACCACGTTGCGAAAGACTGCGGCGCGCGTAAGGTATCCGCCCTGCCTCCGGCGTTTTTCCGAGTGGGGATGATGGACAAAACCAATCTGGCGAGCCCTGGAAAATACCGTCCGCGAGTCAAGCTATCGGGTGAAAGCACGGCAAGCGCCGGAAGCACGTGGGTAGCCAAGTCCTTACATGGATCCTGGCAGCAGGAGGCCTGCTTGCGGCATGGCGGGCGCTGGTAGACCAAATACCGCTCGCCAGCGAACACACCGAGCCGCCTGCAGGGGACTGATCGATGACCGAGCAGAGGCTCCCTCGCACATCAGAGCGTACTTGCCTGGCGGTGCCGGGGCTGGCTGGGGTTTCGTTTCGCTCTAACTCAAATCGAAATGGCGGTCGCTGCAACTGCACTTGATTTCAGTCTCATGGATCGTTAGCCATCAATCGTCGGAAGGGGGAAGTAATGAACTTCGGGATCAACCGGATCAATAAGAAAGGATTACTTGGACGCTCAGCGGGCCTGATCGCGTTGTGTGGTGCGCTCATTGCGGCAGGACCGGCGTTTTGCCAAAGCGCAGCTGCGCAGACCGGCACCGACCCCGGCGGCGCCGATGCGGCCACGACGGCACAGACGGCGGATCAACTCCAGGAGGTCGTGGTCACCGCCGAGCGCCGCGCGACTGACATCATGGCCACACCGGTTTCAATCGTGGCAGTTTCGGGCTCTCAGCTGCAGCAGTCGCAGATTGTCGACGTCAACAGCCTGGGCCAGGTGGCACCAAGTTTATTGGTCGTCAATGCCGGCTTGAACAGCACCGCGGACATCCGCGGCGTGGGCAACTCAAACCAGGGTGGCAACGAGACACCGGGTGTCGCCATGGTTCGCGACGGACTGCCCAACGTGTCGGAAGGGGTCGGAGAAAATATACCCTACTACGACATCGCGGATGTCGAGGTCCTGCGTGGCCCGCAAGGTACCTTCAATGAAGCCTCCTCGACCGGCGGTACCATCAATATCAATTCAGCGAATCCCAACTTCAGGGGTGTGAACGGCTACGTAGATGCCACCGCGGCTACCTACACGGAGCAAAGACTCCAGGGTGCCGTGAATCTTCCGGTAAGCGACACCCTGGCGCTGCGTTTGGCCTTCAACGAGGAGACGCGCGGCAGCTTTTTCCGCGACGAGGCCACGATCCTTGACGGCCCCTACGAGGGTGGACCGATTATCGGTGAGTCCGGCCCCAAGCCGGGTGTGTCTGCAGGCAACACCCCCAACTCGATCGACCTGGCGGCGTACGATCCAGGCAATGTCGATGACAAGGATGTGCGCCTGGGGATCCTGTGGAAGCCGACCGACCATTTCCAGATGCTGACGAAAATCGAGTTTGATAACGAAGACAGCGAAGGCGTGCCGACTCAGCCGGACGTATATCCCTTCACCCCGCTCGCGCCCGGACTGCCTTGTCCCGCAGGCCATACCACTACGGCTGGTGGCGCCTGTCTGGCGACCTGGGCCCAGGGATATTCGGGGTCACCCTATGAACTGAACGACTGGGGCTCTTCAATACTGAAGGCCGACAATGATGAGGGTACTTACAACGAGGAGGTGCGATACACGTTACCGAGCGGTATCGTGCTGCGTTTCCAGGGTGGCCTCCAGACGATCTTCCAGACTTCAGTGTCCGACACCAGTCACGACCAACTGGATCAGGGCAGTTACAGCCAGGCGATCACCGACGACAAGATCTACAGTGGGGAACTCGACGCCATCTCGCCCACGGATGGCCCGTTCAGCTGGATCACCGGCACGATGTATTCCGAGCTGTTCTGGCACCCGGTTTCATACTCAGTCAACGTCAATGCGCCGTACTCGCCGACAAATCCGGAATATGGAGCCCTTTGGTCCGACGGCGAGGTCATCCGGAATTATGCGCATGCCGTGTTCGGCCAGCTGAGCTATCAGTTTACCCCGACGCTGCAGGTCGTGGGTGGGGCGCGCATGACCTGGGACGGTCAGCAGTCCCTGTGCACTGGTTACAGCTGCGGCCCGACGCAGCAGGAATACGTCATTTACGCCAGCGGCGCTGGAGGTGGTCAGTTTACCTATATCGGTGGGCATCCCGGTCCCCACGCCACGGATCGAGTGCCGACAGGTAAGATCGATGTCAACTGGACGCCGCTGGCGGGGCAGCTCTTCTATGCGTTCGTTGCGCGCGGTGCCAAGCCGGGTGAATCGAATGCCGGCAGCGCGACGATAGAGCAGCCACCTACCCATTACGAGTGGGTCACCGACTATGAGGCGGGATGGAAGGGCAAGCTGGCCAACGGGCACCTGAACATCCAGCTCGACGGCTACTACATGCAATACATGGACATGATCCACTCCATCTTCAATCCGGCGATACCGACGGGCACGGGCGAGGCCAATATCCCTGAGTCCATCCTCAAGGGAATCGAATTCACGCTGAACGCGAACTTTGGCCATTTGGGTATCGATGTGAATGCAGCTGACGACAAGTCGATACTCGGACCGCTTTCGACTGCTGCGACGTACAAGTTCCCGTCAGGCACGAATTTCGGGCAAACGCCCCAGTGCCGGCCCGGGGTTCCGCCCAACAACCTGTCGGTCAACGCGGGTGGCTGTTCCGACTACACCGGAAGCTATCCCGGCGACCCGTCGTATGTAGTCAATCTGAACGGCGAATCGCTGCCCTTTGCGCCCCAATACACACTCAATGCGGCTGTCCGATACAGCATTCCCCTCGGGAACACGTACCTGACGCCGCGTGTGTCGTATTCGTATCGCAGCAAGGCTTATTCAGACATCTTCGAGTCCGACGACTACTACCTGCTGCCCGGCTATTCGCTGGTGAATGCGTACCTGGAGTGGGACGCGAGTGCCTGGACCACGACGGTCTATGCAACCAATCTCACAAACTCGGTATACCTGGAGGGCACGGGGCTGTACGGGGATCCACGACAGCTTGGTCTGGAGTTCCGCAGATCCTTCTGAGGCGCTGGCCGACGTCGGCGTGGCAAGGCGATTAAAGACTCGGCAAAGGCCGCCTCCCAAGGCGCCGGGGCTACCGTACGATCAGACGCCAACTGGGCGGGACGGTGGCGCGGCGCCTTGATGAAGGCGGGGGCGAGAGACACATGCAATTTCGATGGTTTTCCCTTGTGGCTGCGGGGGTGCTGTGTGCCTCGTTCGCGCCTGCCTGCCGCGCGCAGTACACCGTCGGCGACTGGCCGATGTACCGGCACAATCTCGCTGGAGACGGATTCTCTCCTCTCCGGCAGATCAACACCCACAACGTGGCGGATCTGAAGGAGGCCTGGACCTACCAGCTGGCACCGCGGGCCTACTTCGACCCACGCAATCTTCGCAGCAACGAGGTCACCCCTATCGTGGTGAAGGGCGTGATGTACCTGCCGGCGGGCTCGCGGATCGTCGCCCTGGATGCGGACAGCGGCAAGGAAGTCTGGAGCTACGACCAGGAGGGCGCGGAACCTTCCACGCGCGGGGTCGCCTACTGGCCCGGCGACGCGCATGATCCGCCGCGCATCATCGTCACCACCTTCGACAAAAAAGTCGAGGAGCTGGACGCGGCGACCGGAAAGCCGGTGCCCGGCTTCGGTGACAGCGGCGTCGTCACCCTGGACGTCGGCTACGTGGGTGTGCCCACAGTGTTTGGCGACATCATGTACCTCGGAGCCACCGTGGGCGAGGTTCCTGTCGGCCCGCCGGGTGATACACGCGCGCTCGACATCCGGACCGGCAGGATACTCTGGGTGTTCCACACCGTTCCCCGACCAG
>DATJUN010000111.1:0-35475 GCA_035502275.1 Steroidobacteraceae bacterium | reverse complement strand
ATTAGCCAGCGGTTACCCATGTCAACCAGGTTGGTGATTGGCTCCCTCATGAATTGCAAGAACTCGCCGAACTTTTCATCTGGCAACTCGGTAAATGCCTGTCGTTCCGGCCAAGGTCTCAGTTGTGTCTTCTTTCCGTTGTACTCGCTGGTCGCCAAAAACCACCTTATGGTCCTGACGGCGTGACTAAGGAGCAACATTCGATTCCCGGTCAAAAGAACGCAAGATCCCAGGTGTGCCACCGACTGCTTGTCGACACGCTCCAATGCCTTAAATTTCATCGCAAATTGGATAACATTCTCGACGTCGTAGTAAACGAAGTGTTTGCGAGCCAATTCGGAAAAGGAGTGGGTCTTGCCTTCGATCGTAAGTACCCTAGGTCGCCCGGTCGCATCAATGTACCGTGGGTTTTCAGTCCACTCACTTATCAATCTGCCCAAGCACGAAATATCGTGCATAAGCGCATGCGAGGCAGATAATCGAACACTGGTTTTCATCGCTTCTTTAGCTAAGCGGCTAAGTTCTTGAGTCGACACGCCTTGACGCTTAAGGGAAGAAAAGCAAACACCTAACAATTCCTTAGCTAGAGAACTACGAATAGTCTTTTCGATCTTGGCTTTCGGTCCCAACCTATGGGCAGACTTTCTTGAGCCTTCCGCCTTCCTATGCGTATTCATTTGGGCGCCTCGCGATGTTCCCTCGGCTCGAATATTGCAATCGATAGTCGCCTTGAACCCTTAAGGCCTGCCGCGCGCCTCCGCTCCGACGCAAGCTCTGCTTCCAGCGACTGCAGAAAGGAGACTGTGCGCCGGCAAATGACGTCCCGGACCAATGGCACACGGCTTGGGGCCACCTCAATGTTCTCCAGGGACTCATGGAGCCATGGATCGTGTGGCTGTCGCAAGTTGTGGATGAGGTTGCGCAGATAAGCGGCCGAGCGCCTTCCGATCTGATCGAGATTAGCGAGCGTGACGCCGGGAATACGCATGCCTCGAGCGCGCACACGGATGCGACGGTCCGCCAATAGCTCGACGACGCCCGCCCGATGGAGCTCGCGTAACACGGCTCCAAGTGGAGCGCCGGGCATGTAGCTGGCGGTCAGGGTTTCGAAACTCGGTGCTCGGCCGCGCTCCGGCAAATCCCTGGGCTTGCCGCTGCTATCGAGGTAGAGCGGCTCGCGATGCCAAGCATCCAGCATACGGGCGGCACGGTGCCCCTTGCGTTCCCGCCCCGCAGAGATTCTCGGCGGCTCTGCCAGCAGATGGCTGACGAAATTGCGATGCACGCCACTGACGAGTGCCACACGGACGTCGGAGGGCGTTTGTCCCCCTTCCCTGCTGCGAAGCCACTCGCGGCATTTGTGGACGAAGACGCCGCGCCACAGGCTTTCAGCCTCTGGGCTGGTAATTCCCAGCTCGAGAAAAAGCTCCACCAATGGCTCGAGCGCCGTAATTGCGGCGTGCGCCAGCGCCGCTCGCGGCGAATCCGCTACCGACTTGCCGGCTCGCCGTTGGCGTCTGGCCTTGGGGCTCATGCCTTCTGCTGGGGTGCGTCTTGGTAACACTGGTCTCGCATCTGCCATAATACTGGCATTAGATTATGCTATAAAAGTGGCAGGCGTGCAGAGATGGCCTTCCCCACCTAAATCCGATGGCCCGAAGCAGTGAACTCAACAGGCCTGCGGCGCCGATGCCTGCCGCGCGCGGTGGTGCGTTTCGCTTTCGGCTCGACTGCGATGGCCAGCAACACTTCAACTTCAGTCAATGCGTCTGGATCAGTGCGTCGGTGCCCATGGCTTTCACCCAGGTCCCTTCCAGGGCACTGACCACGCTGGCGCTGAATATGATCTTCCTGGCATCGGACAGGTGCATGGACCGGCGGGGGCGCGTGCAATCGCAGCGACGTGAAGCGCGACGTCTTGCGCCTCAGTTCGCCGTGAGCTGTCTGCTGAGCGCGCCGGCTGGGGGATGGGTTATCCCCCGCGAGGTCGTAGCCGACTGGGTGGCAACGCACCGCCTGCCCTCTCGCGGCGAGGTTGGCAGGGCCACCCAGGCACCGAGCGCCGTCGGTCCGGTATGATCTGTGCCAGATGCCCGCATCGTCGACCAGCAGTTACTTTTGCAGGCGCCGGCTGCCAGTCATTGCGGGAATCGTGCTATCGACCCTCGTGCAGCTATGGCAAAGGGGCGCCCATGCCGAGGAAGCACCCGGCGCAACGTCGGCCGCCGCAGGTGCGGCAGACGGGGAGGCAACGGCTGGGCCTGAGCCTGATTCAACCAACCCGCTGGTGCTCGGCGCGCAGTACACTTATATCCTGCAGCATCAGAGCTCCCTGCGATCGCCCTATGCCGGGCCGCTCAGCCTGAGACCGGATGGGGACACTCAGCCGACGAACACCCTGGGGCTGTATACCGGCTGGGCGCCGTTTTCCTGGGGACAGGCCTACTTCGACGTCGAAAAGTTCATGGGTGCCGGGGTTAGTGGGGCCACCGGGCTGGGGGGACCCACGAATGGGGACGTCATCCGCTCCGGCTCTGGATTGCGTAAGCAGTTCTACATTGCCAGGCTCTATGCCCGTTTTATGCTGCCGCTCGGCGCGCAGACGAGCGAGGCCTATCGCGCGCAGGACCAAATTGGCGGGACCGAGGCGACCAGACGCCTGGAGCTCAAGGTAGGTCACCTGGCCGCGCCGGACGACTTTGACCAGAACCGCTATGCGAACTCTCCCCGCACCCAGTTTATGAACTGGTCACTGATGAACGACACCGCCTGGGACTATGCTGCCGACACGCGCGGATATACGGATGGCATCGTGCTCGGCTACGTCTCGCCCGCCTGGTCGCTGAAGTATGGTGTGTACCGCATGCCCCTCATCGCCAACGGTGAGCGGCTGCAGGCATCCCTGGTGCGCGCCAGCGGCCAGAATCTGCAGTTCAGTTTAACCGGACTGCCGACCGGCACAGTGCTGCGGCTGCTTGCTTATCTCAACACTGCCGCCATGGGCAATTACGCCGAAGCGCTCGCCCTGGGCCACGCGACGCACACGACGGCGGACATTGCAGCGACTGCAGCCGGGGGACGGCATAAGCACGGCTTCGAGCTCGATGCCGAGCAGCCATTGGCGGACGATGGTGATACCGGCATGTTCCTGCGCTGGGGATGGAACAACGGACGGGATGAGAGTTTCACCTTCACCGAAGTCGACCAGCTGCTCAGCACCGGCGTGCAGCTCTCCGGCATCGAATGGCATCAGCCGGATGGGCAATTGGGCTTCGGCGTCTCAGACGAGGCGCTGTCAGCCGTACATCGGGCCTATCTGGCGGCCGGAGGCTGTGGCTTCATGTTGTGCGATGGCAGGCTCAGCTATGCTCATGAGCAGATTCTCGAATCCTATTACCGGCTGGAGCGGGTGTGGCCGGAGGATCCCGGCCCGGTTCGCTGGCAGCTCGGTCCGGACTTTCAATACATCCGCAATCCAGGCTTCAATCGCGATCGCGGGCCGGTGAGTTTTTGGGCGATCCGTCTGCACGTCGAATATTGAGCGCTGTCATGGCGCTAAAATTGCCATCCATGCCAATCAGTAACCCCGCCCCCCGGGACCCCACGCAGCCGCGCCTGCTGATCGCCGAGGACGACACCGCGCTGCGGCAGGTGCTGGTGGATCTGCTGGAACAGTCCGGCTATGAGGTCGAGGGCGTCAGCACTGGCACTGCGGCGCTCTCGGCGCTGCTGTCGGGGGCCTTCGACCTCGGCATCATCGACATCGGTCTACCGGGCATCGACGGCGTGGCCGTGGTGCAGAACCTGCGTGCGCGCAGTCAGGGCCTGCCGTTGCTGATCATTACGGCTCGCGACGCCGTCAATGAACGTGTCGGCGGCCTGGATGCGGGCGCCGATGACTACATGACCAAGCCGTTCGATCTGCAGGAGCTTCAGGCACGGGTCAGAGCCTTGCTGCGACGGCAACGCGCGCAGCCTGGCACCGAGGTGCGCGTAGGCCCGCTGCGGCTGCGCCTCGGCGAGCCACGTGTGGAGCTGGGCGGCGATCTCGTGGACGTGCCGGCCGGTGAGTTCGCGCTGCTCGAGACGCTGGCGCTGCGCGTCGGTCACGTGGTCAGCCGGGAGCGGATTGCCGCACGACTGACGCGAGGTGGCGAGCCGCCCTCGGACACTGCGATCGAGGTGTGTGTCCACCGCTTGCGGCGCCGGCTCGAGCCCTACGGCCTGCGCGTGCGCACGCTGCGCGGCTTCGGATACCTGCTCGAGAGCGCGCCGGAGCGCTGAGCGCGGGAAAAGCATGAGCACGCTGCTGGCACGGGCCTGGGTACCCTTCAATGAGAGTCTGCGCCGGCGGCTGCAGCTGCGGCTGGCCAGCCTGCTGTGCCTGTTGCTGGCGCTGGATGCGCTGGCCTGCTACTACACCTCCTGGCACTTTGCCAATCTGGTCTACGATCGCTGGCTCATCGACTCGAACCGCTCGCTCGCCACAGCGGTGCATTCACGCGACGGCCAGATTGTCGTGGACCTGCCCCGGGCGGCCCTCGAAGTCTTCCAGTTCGATGCCGTCGATACGACCTACTACCGCATCGATTCCAGTCGCCGCGGCTTCATCGCCGGGGAGAGTGGGCTGCACCCGATATACGGCGTGCCGGTCGGTGCGGTGCGCCTCGGCGACTCGACTATCGGCGAGCGGCGTGTGCGCGTGGTCTCGAGCCGCCTGCGGCCGACCGCATCCGGGGATTCCCCCATCGTCAGTGTCGCCGAGACGCTCATCAAGCGCTCCACCCTGACCCGCGAAATCCTGTTGGTGATGGTCGCGCCGCAGGGTGCGTTGCTGCTGGCCGCGCTGCTGCTCGCCTGGATCAACGTCAGTCGCGGCCTCAAACCACTGACCGATCTTGCCGAAGCCATCCGAGCCCGGGGACATGAGAACCTCACACCCGTCGCCGTCGACGGGCTGCCGACCGAGGCACGCATCCTGGCCTCGCGTCTGAACGAGCTCTTCGGGCGCGTCGGGGCCGCCATGCAGGCG
This sequence comes from Steroidobacteraceae bacterium, assembly GCA_035502275.1. Lineage (GTDB taxonomy): Bacteria > Pseudomonadota > Gammaproteobacteria > Steroidobacterales > Steroidobacteraceae > FEN-1191. The sequence continues at coordinate 30,443 of DATJUN010000111.1, read as the reverse complement.
CAGGAGCGCTTCGTCGGCGATGCGGCGCATCAGCTGCGCACGCCGCTCGCTTCGCTGGTGCTGCATGCCGAGGCCGCCGAGCGCGCCGGGGAGCCTCAGGCCCGGCAGCGGGCGCTGCGCAATCTGCGCGCGGCTGCGGATCGCGCCGCGCGTCTCAGCCAGCAGCTGCTCGTGCTGATGCGCGCGGGCCCGGCGGCTGCCGCAGCGACCCAGTTCATGCGGCTGGATCTCACGGCGCTGGTGCGTCGCGTGGGCGAAGAATGGGTGCCGCAGATGCTGGTTTGCGGCATCGATTTCGGCCTTGCCGTCCCGGAGCACCCCGTCTGGGTTGAGGCCGATGGCGCACTGCTCGGAGAGCTGCTCTCCAACCTGCTGGACAATGCGCGCCGCTACGGGCGCAGTGAAGGCCGTGTGACGCTCGGCCTTCGGCCGCAGCGCAACTCGGGCAGGACACAGGCCACGCTATACGTCGAGGACGACGGCCCCGGTATTGCAGCCAGCGAGCTCGATCACATCTTCGAGCGCTTCTATCGCGTGCCGGGCACCACTGGCGAGGGCTGCGGCCTCGGATTGGCCATCGTGCGCCAGATCGCGGAGCTTCACGGTGCGACCCTCAGGGTCATCTCGGAGTCTGGCGTCGGCGGCAGCCGCTTCACGATCACCTTCGAGGCTGAATGCTCCGAGTTGACCGAGCCACCGGTAACAGCCCCTGCCTGATTCGGTCTGGTTTGAGATAACTCGGCGTTCGTCCCGAGGCCACCGCCAAGCGCTGCGAACAGATTCACGGTGTCGATGAGGCGCGCGGCACGCGCGGCAGCCTGCGCCAGAACGGCCTGGCGATAGGTGCGCTGCGCGTCCAGAAGGGCCAGCTCGCTGGCGGCGCCGGACTGCAGATCATGCTGCGTGCTTTGCAAAGTACGCAAGGCGGCAGCAGTGGCATCCGACTGCGTCTGCAAAGTCGCCGCGTCCGCCTGCAACGCCGCCAGAGCATCGGCCACCTGCCGGAATGCCTGCAGCACGGCGCTGCGATACTGCGCGGCCGCCTGATCCATGGTGGCGACTGCGGCCCGCTTGCGATGTACGAGCGATCCGCCGGCAAACAGCGTCTGGCTGAGCGTACCGCCGAGACTCCAAAAACGTGTCGCGGGTGCGGCCAGCTGCGAGAGCGCGAGTGCCGCGCTGCCTGCATTGGCTGTCAGGGCGATGTTCGGCAGCATGTTGGCGATGGCCACGCCGACCTGGGCAGTCGCGGCGTGCAATTGGGCCTCCGCCATGCGGATATCGGGCCGCCGCTCGACGACACTGGCCGGCACGCTGAGCGGCAGCGACTGCGGTAACGTCAGAGCATCCAGCGTCAGCCTCTGCGGCTCGGAGCTTTGTCCCGGCAACTGACCGGTGAGCGCCGCCAGCAGATCGCGCTGCTGCTGGCGCTGCTGCTCGATCGAGGGCACGAGCGCCAGCACCTGCGACAGGGCAGCGCGCTGTGCGTCGACGTCGTTTTGTGAGACCGCGCCGAGCTGGTACTGGCGCTGCAGAATGCTCAGGGACTGGCGCGCCCCATCGGCCACCTGCCGGGCGATCTGCAGCTCGTTCTCGGCCGCGGCCGCGTTAATGGCCGCAATCACGGTGTTGGACGTCAGCGTCAGGTAGGTGGCGGCAACCTGCCAGCGCTGCGCGTCGGCATCGGCGGCCAGGGTTTCGATCTGCCGCCGTTCCGCCCCGAACAGATCGAGCGGATAGTCGAACGTCAGCTGCGCGCTATTCAGACTGAAGAGCTGCGTTCCGTTGGCCAGCGTCGGTGAGAGCGTCGCGCTGTCGCGCTGTCGCATCGAGCTCGCCTGCAGCGCGAGTAGCGGCAGCAGCGTTGCGCGCTGGGCGGCGAGCGTCTCCTGCGCGGCGCGCAGGGCGGCGCGTGCTGCCTGCAGATCGGGGCTGGCAGCCAGCGCCTGTCCGACGAGTGCATCGACCTGTGAGGATTCGAACGCCCGCCACCAGTCAGGGGATACCTCCTGACCAGGCACGAAATGCTGCGCCTCGCCGCCGTGGACAGGCGTGGCCGCGGTCGGGGTGGTCGTCACACCATAACTGTCGATGCTCGGAGCGGCTGGTGGGCGAAAATCAGGACCGACGGCACAACCCGCCACCCCTGCCACGCACGCCAGGGTGACCAGGGCCGCCCCGGCCGCCTGGGCCGACAGGGTCGCGAGGCGCAGGACACCCACCACGGCGCGACCAGGCGGCTGCGGCGCGCTCATCGGCTCACCACCGGCGCGGAGGATCGTCGCGAGAAGGTCATGACGAGTGCCGGCAGTACCATCAGGATGAGCACCGGCGCGAGCAGCATGCCACCTACCACGACGATAGCGAGCGGGCGCTGCACCTGCGAGCCAATGCCGGTGGAAAGGGCGGCGGGCAGGAGTCCGACGCCAGCCACCACACAGGTCATGACCACCGGACGCATCTGCGTGTGACAGCTCTGCAGCATCGCCTCGCGGCGGGCCAGGCCCGCAGCGAGTCCCTGATTGTAATGCGACAGCACGATGATGCCGTCCATGGTCGCGATGCCGAACAGCGCGACGAAGCCGATCGCGGCCGAGACGCTGAAGGCCGTGCCGCTGATGAAGAGCGCGAAGATGCCGCCCATCATCGCCATGGGAATCACGCTCGCCGCGAGCCACACGTCATTCAGCGAGCCGAAGTTGAAATACAGCAGCAGCGCGATGAGCAGCAGGCTCAGGGGAACCACCACCTCGAGTCGCCCGATCGCATCCTGCAGGTTGCCGAACTCACCGACCCATTCCAGGCGGTAGCCGCCCGGCAGGTGCACCTGCGCGGCGACCTTGCGCTGCGCCTCGAGTACTGCCCCGCCCAGATCCCTGCCCCTCACACTGAACTTGATGGGTAGATAGCGCTCCTGCTGCTCGCGATAAATGAATGATGCTCCCGATACCAGCCGCACGTCAGCGACCTCGCCGAGCGGTATCTCACTGACGCTGGCGGTCGAGGGATCCGTCGCTGCAATCGTGATCCGGCGAATTGCCGCGAGGCTGTTGCGATAGGGCTCCGAGAGGCGCACACGGATCGGAAAGTGCCGGTCGCTGCCTGCCTCGTACAGATCCCCGATACTGGCGCCGCCGATGGCTGCCTGCACGGCGGTATCGATGTCCCCTGGAGAGAGTCCGTAACGCGCAGCCCGGGCGCGATCGGTCGTGATCTGCACCGTGGGCTGACCGAGGGAATTGAGCACGGCCAGATCGGTGATGCCCGGCACCGTGGCGAGCACGTCCTTGATCTGGCTGCCGTAGCGCTCCAGTGTCGGCAGGTCGTTGCCGTACAACTTGACGGAGTTCTCCCCTTTGACGCCCGAGGCCGCCTCCTCCACGTTGTCCTGGATGTACTGCGAGAAATTGAAGTCCACGCCCGGAAAGGCAGCCTGCAGCGCCGAGTTCATCTGCGCCGTGAGCTGCGCCTTGCTCACGCCATGCGGCCACTGCGAGGCATCCTTGAGCGGCGCGAAAAATTCGGCGTTGAAAAAGCCGGTCGCATCGGTGCCATCATCCGGCCGTCCGTGCTGCGAGACGACGGTCTGCACTTCCGGATAGCTCTTGATGATGCGGCGCATGCGGTTGACGTAGCCGTTACCCTCCTCCAGCGAAATGGAGGGCGGCAGCTCGGCGCGAATCCACAGATTCCCCTCCTCCAGTGCCGGCAGAAACTCCAGCCCCAGCGTGCGCGCCGCGAGCAGCGCAAGCAGCGCGACGACGCCCAGTCCAGCCACGACGAGCCCGCGGTGTTGCAGAGCCCGCGGTAGCACGCTCTCGTAGAGGCGCCGCAGCGCGCGCACGATGATCGTCTCGCGCTCCGTCACGGCCTCGGGCAGGATCAGGGCGCATAGCGCCGGGGAGATCGTGAAGGTGGCGATGAGACCGCCGAGGATTGCAAAGCCGTAGGTGCGTGCCATTGGCCCGAAGATGTGACCCTCGATGCCGCTGAGCGTGAACAGCGGCACGAAGCCGGCAATGATGATGCAGGCCGCAAACACGATGTCGCGGCTCACTGCGGCTGCCGCCCCTGCGATGACCACGTCCTTGGCACGCGTGAGCCCGAGCGGTCCGGATCCCCGAACCTGCTGCAGCAGACTCGCGCCGGCCTCTCCGGCGCCGCCTGCGCTGCGTGCGCCGCCGCGTTCGGTGAGATGACGATAGATGGCCTCGACCATCAGCACCGAGGCATCCACGATCAGACCAAAATCGATCGCACCGACCGAGAGCAGATTGGCCGACTGGCCAGTGAGCACGATCATCGCCACAGCCAGAGAGAGGGCGAACGGAATGGTCGCCGCGACGATCACGGCGCTGCGCAGGTTACCGAGAAACAGCCATTGCACCAGAAATATCAGCAGCACTCCGCTGACCAGGTTGTGCAGCACCGTGCGCGTGGTCACATGGATCAGGTCGCTGCGGTCGTAGATGCGCTCGATGTGCACCCCTGGGGGCAGGATTCCCGATGCATTGATGTAACGCACCTGCGCCTCGATCGCCCTGATCGTCGGGATGCTCTGCTCCCCACGCCGCATGAGCACGATGCCCTGCACGATGTCATCGTCATCGTCCTGACCGGCAATGCCCAGCCGCGGCTCGTGGCTCACCTGCACGCTGGCGACGTCTCGCACCAGGACCGGCAAGCCGTGCGTCGAGGCGATCATGGTGTTGCGGATGTCATCGAGTGAATGGATCAGACCGATGCCACGCACCACGGCAGCCTGCGGTCCGATGTCGATGGTCTGGCCGCCGACGTTCAGATCACTGTTGCCGAGTACCTGCAGCAGCTGCGGCAGCGCGATCTGGTGTGCCTCGAGCAGGTGCTGATCGATATCGATCTCGTAAGCCTTCGTCAGTCCACCCCAGCCGGTGACATCGATGACACCGGGAACAGCCTTGAAGCGCCGCTCGAGTACCCAGTCCTCGAGCGTCTTTGCGTCCATCGACGAGTAGCCGGGGGGGCCGGTCACACGATAGCGGTAGATCTCCCCGATGGGGCTCTCGGGCGAGATCTGCGGCTGCGCTCCATTCGGCAGCTGCGGCAGCTGCGCAAGGCGATTGATCACCCACTGCTCGGCCGCCTGGTAGGTGAAGGCATAGGTGAACTGCAGCTTCACATCCGAGAGGCCAAACAGTGAGATCGAGCGGATGGCGGTCACGTTGGGAATGCCGGCCATCTGGATCTCGATCGGGATGGTGATGTAGCGCTCGATCTCCTCGGCCGACTGGCCCGAGGACTGGGTGACGATATCCACCAGCGGCGGCACGGGATCCGGATACGCCTCGATATTCAAACGCGCGAAGCTCACCACCCCGGCGATCAGCACGCCCACCAGCAACATCAGCACGAGGGTGCGCTGGCGCAGCGCGGCAGCGATGATCGCGTTCATGGTAGCTGGCTCAGTCGCCGCTGGCCGCGCGGTCGATGAACAGAGCTCCGCGGGTGATCAGCTGATCGCCCTCCCGCAGGCCCGCAAGCACCTCGATGTTACCGTCCAGTGTGCGGCCCAGCTGCACGGTGCGCAGCGCCGCATCATGCGCATCCTGCAGCACCCAGACGCGTGCCTGGGTCCCCTGGTAGATGACGGCCTGTTCGGGCACGGCCGGCGCCAGACTATCGGCGCTCGTGACGATCGTCAGGGTCGCAAACATCTCCGGGCGCAGCAGGCCGGCGTGATTGTCCAGCTCCGCGTGTACCGCCAGGCGACGCGTCGCTGGATCCACGGCCGCAGCAACGTAGCTCAGACGCGCCTGGAAGGAATGCTGTGGGAGCCCCACGACCTCTGCGGTGACGCGTTGCCCAGGGCGTACGAGCGCCGCGTCCAACTCGGGTACCTCCGCCACGAGCCACACGCGTGACAGATCGGCGACCGTATACACCGGGGTTGATCCGCCGGCCTGTACGTACTGGCCCGGCCCGATCTGTCGGTCCACGACCGTCCCACTGATCGGTGCCACCGCAGTCGCATCCGCTCGAAAGTTGGCGCCACCCGCGGCGATGGCATCGATCTGCGCGTCGGTCTCATCGAGGATGCGCAGGCGATTGCGTGCAGCGGCCAGCGTCGAGCGGCTCTGCGCCAGATCGCTCTGCGCCTGCTGCCAATCCTGCAGCGAGGCGCCATGGGAAAGATACTGCGCATGCTTGCGCTGCTCGAGGATGGAGTTGAGCCGCACCTGCGTCTGCGCGGTCACCAAGTCACTGGCGCCCTGCGCGAGTTCGGCAGCCTGCAGGCGGAAAAGCGGAGCTCCCTGACGCACCCAGGCGCCAAGCGGCGCGACCAGCGCGGTCACGCGTCCTGAAAAGGGAGAGAAGACGGGTGTAAGCGTATCGGCGTCGTAGGCGATTTTGCCATCGACGATGATCTGCGAGTGAAATCGCAGGCTGCGCACTGGCTCGACCTGCAGTGAGCGCAGCTGCTCATCGCTCAGATGAAAGCTGCCAGCTGGCGCGGCGGCAGCTGGCACAGCGGCCTGACCGGCGGCGCGAGTGCAACCCGCACTCGCGAGCGCCAGCGCCACGAGTCCCACCAGCGCCGGAGCTGTCGGAATTTGCCGTGTGTTCAAGGCCCGGCAGCTTAGCTGCAAGGCCTTTCGGCAACCTTTCGACGGTTATGACATCCCTACGCGATCGCCGGTGCCATTGCTGGCTGGCTGGTGTTGCAGGCGCATCAGCTCGAACCTATCACCACTGCCGCCTGCGGGACGTCGCGACCGAGCTCGATATGGTGGTCGATATTTTCCCAGCCGCCCGGGTAGCAGCGGGTGAAGTCGAGCCGCGCCGCGCTGGCCAGTTGCGTAGCGCCGAGGTGCACGCCCCACAAGCCGAATGGTTGTGGCACGGCGGCCCGATCGGCAATGTCGTGCCAGCCATCAAAACCGAAGTGCAGCGTGAAGGGCTCACGATCCTCGATGAGCAGATCCCGCCCGCGCGGCAGTTGCATGACCGGGACCTCGTTGCGCCAGTGATAGGTCGCGGCAGCTCGCACGACCCCGGGGCCGCCGCCCGCATAGCGGGCCTGCACTGAGCGCAGCATCTCAATCGGCGTGCCGCGCTCGCGAGCGACCAGCAGCTTCAGATATTCCGCGTGCGCCCACAGCAGCGGCATGGCGCTGCCGGAGGGCCTTCCGGGCTCGAGCTCCAGGGCAGGAATCGCCGCTGCGTCCCAGACCTGCTCGGGCAGCAGCCCGCCCGGGCTCGTGCAGCGACTCATGGTCGTGAGGTATTCGATCGGATCCTCACCTGCCTGCAGTGCCAGGTGTCCGCGTTCGCCGGTGAGCAGCGGCCAGGCGCGGCCCACGCCATTGCCATCGAAGGGCCGGCCGTCGTCATACTCCCCGTAACCATCATCGTTATAGCGGTGATACACCGCTCCCGACGGGGTCTCGACCCGCAGCACGGCGTCGACGACGCGCAGCGTGTCGAGCACGCGCGGATCGCGCCCGTGCCGCAGACCGAGGCGCACCAGGTAGGAGAAATCCAGGCTGACCAGCGTGGCGGCCGCGATGGTCTCGCCGTCGCGATTACGCAGCTGCACCTGCGGATGGATGCCACCGTCGCCCTCGGGCATGGCGATGCGCACGTAATAGCCGGCGACGCCGAGCTGGCGTGCGAGCGCTCCATCCCGGACGTAACACCAGGACTCGAGTCGCTCGTTCCAATCATCGGCCAGACTCGTCGCGTAGTCGCGCTCATCGTCGGAGAGCCAGGGGGCTGCGGCAATGAGCGCGCTGATGGCCGCTGCCACCGAAAAGGGGCTGACACCGGGATTCTCCTCCCAGCGATCCTGTGGGCTCGAGGGTCCCGAGCGCGCAATGAATCCCGCCGCGGCGCGCACCATTGCCTCGGTGCCGGGCAGCTCGGGCTGCTCCAGTTCGGAGAGCTTCGCGGCCAGCAGCACCGGAAAGGCCGTCTCATCCAACTGCACACCGACCCAGTACGGCTCGCCGCTCGGAAAATAATTCTGCGGCCAGTGACCATCCACGCGCTGCGCGGCAATCAGGTGTCCGAGCATGTGTCGCACGTCTTCGATCTGGTTGGCCGCCAGCAGAGCAAAGGCCGTCAGCGTCGCATCGCGTGGCCAGACCAGGTGATAGCCCCCGAGTGAATCAGTACTGTTGCCCCAGGGGACGCTCAGGCTCGCAACGACCGCGCCTGGGTAGGCGCGATCCTCGTGCACCTTCAGCATCGCTGCGGATTTGCGCGCCAGATCGCCGAGGGGCGCATCGGGACAGGGTACCTGCAGGCGCTCACCCCACTGCGCCCAGGCCTGCATGAAACGATACAGCGTGGCATCGAAGCCCACCGCCAGCGCCGTACGCGAGAGCATGAAGGCGCCATAGACACTCTCTGCAAAGCCAACAGCGAGCACACCGTGGCTGCCTTGCAGCTCAGCGCTCAGCGCAACCGTGCCGTGCTCGGCGCGCACGAATTGCCAGGTCAGCTTTCCATGACGATGCAGGTCCTGCCAGCCGTCGGAGGCGCCCACGTAGCCGCAGCTCAGCTTCAGCAGCGGCTGATCGGCCATCAGGCACAATGCGTGCTCGTCATGGCTCGCAAAGCCGATGCCGTCCTGGCTCCAGGCACTGTTGTCGCGACCGGTGCTGCCCAGATGAGGAGCCAGAATGAGTGCCAGCCGGTAGGGTCCGGACAGCTTGTAGCGCACCAGCAGTGCATCGCGCAGCGGATCGGGTAGAACCTCCAGGGTCAGGCGATAGTTTTCGCCGTAATGCTCGATCGTCAACGCCGGCACGTCCGGCTGCGGCGTCGAGAGCCGATAGCGACGTGCACGCTTCAGATCGATCCATCCATCTGCGCCAATCAGGTAGAAGCTCAGATCGCGCACCTGCGGCCGGCCCGTCGAAGGCCAGTAAACCTCATTGATGATGCCGTGCCCCACCGTGACCCAGACGCGGGCCCCGTCCAGCGCAGTGGTGACGAAATCCTTGTCGCTGGAGCACCAGGTCGGGGCGATGCCGGGGGCGCCGAAGGCCAGATCGCCGCTGGCAGCGACGCTGTCGGAACGGTCGGGAGTGTCGGGAGTGGATGACATTGGGGGACCTGGCGTGAGTGCTGACGGGTTCGGCGCGGTCGAAAGCGAAGAATATAGAGCGTGATGCACCCCCGGCCAGCACGCGCCGGCGCGACAGCGTCAAGATGAGGGATGCATCACTGTCGGGCCATCCCGACGGGCTTCGGCGCACGGCGGTCCGCTGCTCCCGCACCCGTCTCGCGTCTGGCCGCGGCGGGCCATGGATCGTGGCGCGACTGAAAGCCCACCAGCGAGCGCGTGATCTCAGCGCCGTAGAAAAATATCAGCGAGGAGTAATAGACCCAGACCACCACCGCGACCAGCGAACCGGCCGCCCCGTAGGTCGAACCAATGCCAGCCTTGCCGAGATAGATGCCGATCAGCGTCTTGCCGACATCGAACAGACACGCAGTGACCAGTGCGCCAATCCAGACCGCGCGCCAGCTGCTGGGTGCTTCGGGCACGAATTTGAATATCAACGCAAATAGCGCCGAGATCGCGGCGAGGGACAGCAGAAACGACACCGCCTGGAGCATCCACGCCGGCAATGGCAACCAGCCGCTCGCCCAGTGCCCCGCCGCTGCCAGCGCGGCGCTGAGCAGCAATGACACCAGCAGCAGCAGGCCGATCGACAACACCAGTCCGAAGGAAAAGAAGCGCTCGCGAATCAGCGCCATCAGCCCCGAGGAGCGGCGTGGGTCGGCCTCCCAGATCCGATTGAGCGCCGCCTGCAGCTCGGCGAATACCTGCGAGGCGGAGAACAGCAGCGTCACCATCCCCACGATCGAAGCCAGCGAGCCCGCGCGCAGATTCTGGGCATGCTCGAGCATGCTGCGCACCGCAGATTCGCCCGTCGGCCCAAGCATGGCGCGAAACTGCAGCAGCACCTGATTTTGCGCCGAGGCAGTTCCGACGATCAGACCCGTCAACGCTACCGTCAGCAGGATCAGGGGCGCCAGGGACAGCACACTGTAGAAGGCCAGCGCCGCTGCCAGCCGCATGGCATCGTGTCGATTCCACTGAATGGCCGCCTGGCGCAGCGTCGCCCAGACGATGCGGCGTGGCCCCCGCAGTGGCAGCCGTGACAGACCGAAACGATGCAGCAGTGCGTGCCAGCCCATGCCCGCGAGCCTAGCGCGACGGCGAGCCGGTCCAAGCGCCGCGGCACCGAGCTTGCGATCGGACAACGGCGCAGTGCCACGGCGCCGCCGCCGACAGGCTCCGGGTGTGCCAGCGGCGCCGCCGGCTTTACAGCCCCGTCGGGCGCAATTAATGTCTGCGGCGCCCGCTGGCGCCTGCCCTCCGGCGCCCGGTCACGGGATCATAGATTGTCCGACAGCTTCCTCACCGCCGCCATCCGCCCTCGACGTCTGGCGGCCCTCGCCTCTGTACTGGCCGCCGCGATGCTGCTGACCCTGCCGGCCCAGGCTGCATCGGCTGGGGCCGCACCCCCCTCGCCCCAGGTGCTGGATGTCGATGGCTTCTGGCTGTCGGTCGCGAATCTCAATCGCTCGCTCGCCTTCTATCGGGATGTCCTGGGGTTGGCGCTGCAATCCAGCGGCCCTCCGGCCGCGCAGGGCATGTTTCGAGGCCTTACGGCCATGCCGGAGCTGCGGGTGCGCAGCGCGACGCTGCAGGATGGCACGGGTCCCAGTCTGCGGCTGCTCGAATTTACGGCAGTTCGCCACCGCACCCTGCATCCGCACAGTGTCGATCCCGGCGCGGCCCTGCTCGAGGTGCGCGTTGCGAACTTGGGCGTTGTTCTGGCGGCGGCGGTGCGCGCTCACGTACCGATCGTGACGGCCGGCGGTGCGCCTGTGTCGCTGCCGGATGGCACGCGCAGCGTGGTGCTGCAGGACCCGGACGGCTTTTTCGTGGCGCTGTTGCAGTCGCCACCCACTGCGGACGCGGCAGCGAACCGCGCAGCCGGGGCACTGCGTATGCGCTTTACCGTGGCCGCACCGGCTACGATGGTGCGCTTCTATCGCCAGACCCTCGGCATCACGCTGCGTGCCGGACAATTTGGCAGTCCAGGTCCGTGGACACAGCTGCTCGACGAGCCCAGCGCACAGTGGGCAGTCACGCAGGCCGTTGCGAACCCAGCGCTCATCGATGCGCAGGACCTGCAGGATGTGCAATTCGTCGCCTTCCGCCACGTCGTGCGTCATACCTATAGTGGTCGCCCGCAGGATGCAGGCACCGCCGCCCTGTCCCTGCGCGTGCACAGCCTGGGTGACGCCCTGCGCGCCATCCGTTCGGCCGGACTGCGGATCCTGTCCGCGGGCGGCCAACCAGTGCCGCTGCCTGGCGGCGGGGCCGCCGTCCTGTTCCGCGACCCGGCTGGCGTGCTCGTCGAGCTGATCCAGCGTTGACTGCACCTCGATCGTTCCAACGATTTCCTCCATTCCGGGGGATGGGCAGATGCGCCAGGCGTGTCCTCGTGCACCCTTGCGGCGGGGCCACCGCGTAACCCACGTATCGTCCGGTGCAAGACTGCTTTGCTTTGCGGACAGGCGTGGTCAGCGGACGACGCAAGGCAAGCTTGTCGCCAGGATGCATCAAGGAGTCTGGCTGGGCGTATTGATGCCTAAACACCGACTGACAGGCATGGCCGAATTCGCAAAAAATACAATCGCGCGAGGATGGCAGCGTGCCCGGAGCAGGCATCCAATCCGAGCTTCGGCACTACGCCGGGGAATGCAGGCGCCAAAAAAGAAAACGGCACCGTAGACTTTTGGCCACGGTGCCGTCTGAGCGAAGCCCAGCTAAGCGGGAAGCTTAGAAGGTGCGTGTCGTCTGGACGCCGAACTGCAGGGGTGCCCCATAGAGCACGGCATTGCCATTCTGGCTGGTCATGTAGACCTGATTCGTGAAGTTGGTGGTGTACAGACTGGTGCGCCACGCCCCGTCAATGAAGTCGAGGTAGGCATTCCAGAGGCTATGCGCGTTCTCCTCGTAGTAGTCGTCAGCCTGCAGCAGGTTGAAGAACTGGCTGCTCTCATAGCTGTACTGGATACGCGGCTGCAGAATGGCATCCCCAATGCGAATGCCGTACTGCAGGGTTACGTTGGCGGTATAGGTCGGTGCCAGCGGTGCGCGCTCGCCGCCCAGGTTGACGACGTACGGGCCGTAGTTGAAGCAGGTGTTGCTGTTGGGTACCCCGGCAGCACACTGCGGCAAGGCACCGAAGGCGCCCTGACCGAACCCTGCCGGCTCCTTATAGGTCGCGACACTGGTCAGCGTCCCCAGATCCGAGTGCGTATACGCCGCTGACACGTTGGCACCGAAGCCACCGATCAGCTGCATCTGCGCGTTGAACTCGGCGCCGTAGATGGTGGCATGCGGAACATTCGCCAACCCGCCGTTCTGCACGGCATTCACGTTGAAGATGTTCTGCTGCATGTTGCTGTAATCGTCGTAGTAACCATCCAGCTGGGTGGTGAGACGGTGATTCAGATACGTGCCCTTCCAGCCGACCTCATAGTCGTACAGCACCTCCGCCTGCGCATTGGGCTGGGTGGTGCTGAACGCATGGAACTGCGTGACGCCCGGCTTATATCCCTTCGCATAGAAGGCGTAGAGATAATTGTCGGGGGTCGCCTGCCAGTAGAGGCCAAACTTGAAGGTCTGATGCTCCGAGTGGTAGTAGCCCACGTTGTTCAGGAAGACCGGGACCTTCGGGTTGTACAGCGGGAATGGAGCCCCGGCGACGTTGGGGATCAGATTGCCGGTCGGGATCGGAATCGTGCAGGGCGTTGCGTTCGTCGCAGGCACGCCGTTGCAGCTGTAGGTTCCCGCCGGGAAGATGTTGAAGGTGCCCTGGCCGTAGTTGTTGTCCCAGTTGCCCCGCAGGCCACCTTCGAACTGCAACGTGTCGGTGATGTTGAATTTCAGGTCCCCGAACACACCGGCCTGACGGGTCTCCTCTCCGGCCGGAACGATGACGATGGTCGGAACGGCCGGTGACGGCGTCCCACCCGGCGTCGTCGGTGGTCCGGTGGTCGCACTGTAGTCCGTGAATGCGCCGTTGCTGTCCACGTAGGCGGCGCCCACGATCCAGCTGAACCGGCCCTGCTGCGGCGAGATCAGGTTGATCTCGACATTGGCGTTGGTATCCGGCTCCGCACCGATGCCGGTGCCTCCGTTCGCGAAGCCGTCGTTCTGACTGGAGTAGCCGGCCGGATCGATTTCCGGTGTCTGGTTGGCTTCCGTGCCGGCAAACAGGCGGAACGTGGTGCCATTGCCGAAGGTGTAGCGCATCTCACCGAGGTAGAAGCGATCCCAGTACTCGTACTTGGAGTATGGGAAGGCGTAATTGAGCACGAAAGGCTGCCCCGAGTAGTACGGGTAGTACTGGTTATAGCACTTCGGTGCGGTTCCGGCCGCCGGACAGGGTTCGCCAGGCAGTGGCGCGTACGAGTTCGGATTGACGTTGTACGGCAGACCGTCGGTGTTGTTCTCGTCGTACTGAACCTTGAACAGCAGCTGGAAGCTATTGGTCGGCTTCCATAAAAAGCTCGCGCGCACACTGCGCTCATCGGTATTGCCCGGGTCCAGCATCGCCTGGGAGGCCCAGGGCGTCTCCTGGCGATCGGTACCCTGCAGCGAGTAGAAGCTGTTCTCTACCTCCGTGTGGACCGCCACGCGCATCGCGAAGGTGTCGGACACCGGCAGGTTGACCGCCGCCTCGACCAGGTTGTCGTGGTAGTTGCCGGCCTGCAGTTCCGCATAGCCATTCACGCCGCGGAAATTCGGGTTGGCGGAGTTGATGGTGATGGCGCCACCGGTCGAGTTCGAGCCGATGTAGGTGCCCTGCGGACCGCGCAGCAGCTCCACGTCCGCCAGATCGAAGTACGCGAAACCCAGACCGGTGCCGCGCGGGTTGGCCATGCCGTCGAGAATGACCGGCACGCCGGTGGTGATCGGATCCTCACCGAGGGAGTTACCGACACCGCGCATCGTGACCAGCTGGTAGCCGCCCTGGTTGGTCACTGAGAGCGCCGGTGCCACCTGGGTCAGATCGTTGATCTTGGTGACATTCTGCGCCCGCAGCTGATCGCCGGTTACGGCAGTCACCGCGATGGGCGTGCTCTGCACGTCCTCGGCGCGCCGCTCGGCGGTCACGACGACCTCCTGCAGCTCATTGGACCCCTGATCAGCCGCCTGTGCGGTCTGATCAGCGGCAGCGGCCCCGTTCTGGGACCAGGCCGGAGAGCTGAGACCCACCCCGCATAGCGCCGTAACCGCGGCGGCCAGAACGCTGCGTCGGGCCAGCTTTGACAGGCCCCACGGACCTGCCGCAGAGCTTTCCTGCGCGACGGGCAGGCGCACCCGAGGCGTGTTGGACTCACACAACATGCGCGTCATCGTTAACTCCCCCCCGCGCGACTCCTGTCGCTCCGTTGTTTGACCGTCCGTCTTTTTGGCAGGTGCCCGGCCCGGGCCGGCAGCCCCTGCTTTCGTATGGTCCCGGTTACAGCCTATTATCCCCGAATCGCGCCGTAAAACAACTAGACGTGTCGCCGCTAACCTTGTTTTTCACGCGCGACGAACGCCCTGCTGGCGCGCTTCGGCTCAGTTTGGATTGGCTTACCACCCCGATCAGCAGCCACCGGAAACCTCAACCCCGGCGGTCGCCTCGTACGGCAGCGGCCCGAGCAGCGAGACCCCGCCGGCGCGGCGCGCATCGGGCGGCTGATTGTCCGGAACGATGCTGACCAGACGCAGCTCGTTACGCGTCAGGTGAGCCGTGATCTGGTTGTAGAACGGCAGCGAGCCGATGCCATTGTCTTCGTGTGCGATGTTGAAGTGCAGCGTGTCGCCGTCGATCGAGAAGTTGGTCAGCGCCGCCATGTCATAGGCGTTGTCGCAGGGACCGCAGACCAGACCAAACAACTGATCGCCTGCCCGGCGGATGATGAAGTACTGCTTGCCCGGGCCGCTGCCCGTCAACCAGACACCGGCGAGCTTCGCGGCACTCAGCGGCTCCCAGGGTCCCGGCTGTGTCCAGGGAGCACGCACGAGCTGCAGTCCGCCCGGCGGCAGGGCTTGCCCGTGTTTGCCATACGCGGCGACATTGACGGCCGGTGCGCCCGGCTGGGGCAGCGCCTCGGCAATCTTGACGCCGCCGAAGGGCGCAGGGCCACGCTGATCCTTGCGCATGATCCAGTGCAAGGGGCTGCCGCCGGCCCCCGCGGTACCGTCGACGACCAGGTGATCGCCCTCGACGCGTGCGCGCGCCTGATCACGCGCGGCGATGCTGCCATCATCGCGCACATGCTCGATGACGAAGGAGAGCTGCGCGGCCTCGAGCGTGCCCTCGACCCGCGCCAGGGTCGTGGCGTCGTCACACACCGTGCAATAGACGCCCGTCACGTGCGTGCCGCGGATACTGAACTCGAGGATGTGCGCGCCGCTGTCCGCGGTGGTCTCCCATCCGCCGCGCACCTGGTTGGCATCCAGTGCCCAGGCGCCCTGGGACAGGCCGCCCAACGCTACCAGCACCGCGATCAATGACAGCAGTCTGCGCATCCCACCCTCCCAGGATCAGCTAAATGCTGTGAAGACAGGCGCCGCAGCCGACGGCGCCCGTGCGCTCAACGATACTCGTTATTGGTTCGAGGGTCTCCTGCCAGCCGTGCTCGAGCACGTACATCTGCGGGGACTCGTAGCCTGGCGCCTTCAGACGCTGCTCGATGCCCTGCTGCGTATCGCGCTCGACGCTTCAGCGCGATGTATTGGAACGGCGAGTGCGGCATCCTGGGACAGTCTGCCCGGCCAGCCCGGCCAGTTCGGCGCGCACCTGCTCATCGTGCTCTCCGAGCACGGGCGGTGCCGTCACCTCGAGCGCGCGCTGTCCATCGAAGGACACCGGGCAGCGCACGGTGCGGAACACTCCCATCTGCGGATGCTCGCTCGAGACCAGCAGCTGCAGGTGCTGCGCCTGCGGATCCTCCAGTGCCTCGCTGCTGTCGTAGATGGGCGCGTGCGGCACATCCTGCTGCTGCAGTCGCTGCGTCCACTCGTCCCGCGTGCGACGGGTGAAGCATCCGCTGAGGATGCGAATGAGCTCTTCCTGATGCTCGATGCGGTCGCCACGCGTGGCGAAGCGCGCATCATCGAGCAGATCCGGTTTGTCGATCGCGGTGGCCAGACCGCGCCAGAACTTCTCGGGCGAAGACATGTGCAGCGCGATCCATTTGCCGTCCGAACACTGCAGCGCGTACGACTGCGAGACGCTCGGGCGGCTGTAGGGTCCCATGACTTCACCGGCCGAGTAGTAGTGCGTGAAGGCATCGAGATTGAAATGGCTCATCGCCTCGAGCATCGACACCTCGACCCTGCGCCCCCTGCCGGTGCGCGAGCGCTCGAAGAGCGCCCCGAGGATGCCGTACGCGGCGTAAAAGCCGGTGATCGAATCGGCGATCGCAGGACCGGTCACGCGCGGGTTGGCGGGATTGATCAACAGTCCGAGAAAGCCGCTGGCCGCCTGGGCGACCGTATCGTAACTGGGACGCTGGGCGGCCGGACCGGTGGCGCCAAAGCCGCTGATCGCGCAGTACACGAGGCCGGGATTGAGCGCACGCAACCGCTCCTCTCCAGCGCCGAGCTGCTCCGCCGTACCGGGACGGAAATTCTGGATGTAGACGTCGGCCTCGGCGATCAAAGCATCGAAGGTCGCGCAGTCCTCAGCGGACTTCAGATCGAGCGTCACACTGCGCTTGTTGCGGTTGTAGGTCTGAAAGTGCGGGCTGTAGAGCCCACCCTTGAAGGCCCGGAATGGATCGCCCGTGCCGGGCTGCTCGACCTTGATGACGTCGGCGCCCAGATCGGCCAGCAGCATGCCGGCGGCGGGACCGGTGATGAAGGTGCCCTGCTCGATCACACGCACTCCGGAGAGAACCTTGATCATGGAGTCACCCCTCACGCGAACTGCTTGAGCACGACACCCTCGGGCAGTGCGCCGTCGTAGCGCACTTCACGCGTCGCCTGATAGGAAAGCGCAAAGCCGCTCGGACGCTGCAGCTCCTCGGAGAGGTGCGCGATGAGGCCTGCGGCGCGCGCCAGAATCGGCACTCCCTTGAGGGCGGTGAGCGGGAAGCCCACCCCGAGCAGCACCGCGGGAATCGCCGCGGAGACGTTGAGCTTGAGCTCCTTGCCGACGATGTCCGGCAGAGCGGCCTCCACGGCCTCGGCGATGTGCACGAAGGAGAGGTCGGCGCCGGCGTCGCGGGCGACGGTAAAGAGCACATCCACGCGCGGATCGCGCTGCTTGTGCAGCGGATGACCGCATCCCGGGATCGCCTTGCCGGCGGCGCGCCAGCTGCCCACGACCTCGCGCACCGCCGCCTGCGCGGCGACACCGCCGTCGCGGCGCGCCGCGATCTCACTAAAGAGCCGCCCCGCGGTCTCCGAAGCCCCGAGGATGACCGAGCCGCAGCCGAGGATGCCGGCGGCCACCGCACCCTGCAGGGCGTCGGGCGCCGCGGCGAGTGTCATGCGCGCGGCCTGCACGCTGGGCACCAGGCCGTGCTCGGCGATCGCCACCAGCGTGGCCTCGAGCACCCGACTGGCGGGTGCCGAGGGGCGATGGCCGGTCAGCAGCAGATAAAAGTAATCCGTGAACGAGATCTGGCCGATCAGGTCCCGGCACAGGTCCTCGCCCCGCACGACGATCGTGTGCTCATCGGAGGTGCAGATGGCGGTCTGGGGAACGGTTTCTGGACCGATTTTCACGCGCCGACCCTCTCTGACAGCAACGGATGGGGCTCTGGAAAGACTAGTGCCCACGATTCAAAGATGGAAATGATTGTTTTGAATGCCTATCATCTATGTCATCGATGATATACCGGAGCCGCCGCCATCGAGCTCAGACATCTGCGCTACTTCCAGGTCCTGACCGAGACGCTGAATTTTACCCGCGCGGCCGAGCGCGCCCACGTCACCCAGTCGACCCTCTCGCACCAGATCAAGCAGCTCGAGGATGAGCTCGGCACCCGACTGTTCGATCGGATCGGCAAGCGCGTGGCCATCACCGAGAGCGGTGAGCTCTTCCTGGCGTTCACCGCGCGTGCGCTCAGGGAGGTCGATCAGGGCATCGGGGCACTCAAGCGCGATCCCAGGGAGTTGAGCGGCCAGATCCGGATCGGCGCCACGCATACCTTCAGCCTGCAGTTCATTCCGATCTGCGTCGCGACCTTCGTCGAGCGCCATCCAGGCGTCAAAGTCATCGTCGAGGAGCTCGCGTCCGACGCCATTGCCGCGGGCCTGAAGGCGGGCAACCTTGACCTCGGTATCACCTACCGCCCGAACGGGTCGAGCGATCTGCTGTTCGAGCCGCTATACAACGAGGAGCTGATGCTCGTCGTCGCGGCCGACCACCCCTTCGCCAAACGCAGGCGTGTGCGCATGGTGGAGCTGCACCGGCAGCGCATGGTGCTGCTGCCCCCTGCATTCACTACGCGTCAGCTGCTCGATGAATGTTTCACGGCTTGTGGCGCCGAGCCATTGGTGGTGGCCGAGATGAACACCATCGCCCCCATGCTCGGACTGGTCGAGCGCACCGCGATCGCGGCCATCGTGGCCCGCAACGCCGTGATCCCGGCCCGGCACCTGCATGTCATTGCGCTGGAGAGCCCGACACCCGTGCGTACCCCCGGCATGCTGATGCAACGCCAACCCACACAGGGCAGTGCCATAAAGGGCTTCGCCGCGATCGTACGCAAGATCGCGGTGGATGCCGGCGCGCAGTACCGGGGAGCGGCGCATGGCCCGGCAGCGGCAGCGATGATCTGAGCGGGGGCTAGTGGATGCGCATGCCGATGCGGCCGAGATCCGGCCAGCCGGGCACGCGCCAGTTCAGCCATATCAGCCGTGCCGGGCCGACGATATTGCGCGCGGGCACATAGCCCACGGCTGCAAAGCGGCTGTCCTCGCTGTCATTGCGATTATCGCCCATGAAGAAGTAACTACCCGCCGGCACGGTCCCATCGAAGTCCGTCACCCAGCGATCGGGCGCGAACATCAGCTCGTGGCTCGAGCCCCCGAAGCGCTCCTGCGCCAGCGGCGCGCCCTGAAAGCCGAAATCGCCACGATAGTCACCGTCGCGCCGCTGCGGCATCAGGGTGCCATTGATATAGACCCGGTTGTCGCGCACCTGCACGTGATCGCCTGGCAAACCCACCAGCCGCTTGATCAGATGCACACTCGGGTCGGATGGCAGACGGAACACCACGACGTCGCCGCGCCGTGGGGAGCCGATCTGCAGCAGACGCGTGTGCAGCAGCGGCAGGCGCAGCGCGTACGCGTACTTGGTGACGATGATGAAGTCGCCGTCGACCAGACCCGGCATCATCGAGGCGGAGGGAATGCGAAACGGCTCGAACACGAACGAGCGGATCAACAGGACCACCAGCACCAGCGGAAACAGGGAGCGCGCGTATTCGAAGACCGCATCGAGCCCGCGCCTTCCCGCGGCCGCCTGGCCGAGTGTGCCACCCGTGCCGCGCGCGGCCACCCGGCGCGAGAGACCGATGCTCGCGAGTGCCATCGCGCCGCTCAGCAGCGTGACAATCACGAGGATGGCGGTGAAATCGATGTTCATGGCGCAGCGGGCTCGCGGGGTGGCGCTGCCTGACGCAGATCCGGATCAGCCGCCCGCGGGCGGGTTACCCATGATCACGAGCATCGAGGCTGGCGCATTGGTACGGTTGATGACGCTGCGTCGCTCCCCGGGGGCGATGTAACAGGAATCCAGCGGCGCAAGCGTCGCTTCGCCCGAATCGGTGATCACCGTGATCTCGCCACTGAGCACGATATAGATTTTCTCGGCGTTGGAGCTGGCGCTCTCGGCGGCTCCCTGCGGCAGATAGTGCGACAGCCCGACCCAGCAGCTGCTGCTCGGTGATACCTCCTGGCCCTGCAGGCGCAGCGATGCGACTTTTGAATGCCCGGGGGCTTCGTAGCTCGGAGCGTTCCGATAGCGTGTAATGTGCATCCTGCAAAAGTAATGCATCGGCGGCGTGCACGGCAACCGGGCACGGCAAGCGGGGCGCGGCTCAAGCCGCGGCCGCATGGCGCTGCAGACGACGCGCGGCCGGATCGCTCACCAGCCGCAACACCCGTCTGAAGTGCTTACCGTCCTCGGCGCGCGTGCCGATGTAGAGGATCGCCGTGTGCGGCAAATTGGTCTCCAGCATCTGCATCAGCTTGTCGTAGGCGCCCGGGCCGAGCGAGTCGAAAAGCTCGTCGATGACGAGCCACGCCGGTGCGTGCACCAGCACGCGCGCCACGGCGAGACAGCGCTGTTCATCCTCGGACAGGCGCGTATCCCAGCGCGCCGAGGTGTCGAGCTCGCCCACGAAGCGCTCCAGACCTGCGCGCGCCAGCGCATGGGAGAGTACATCGGAGTCGATGTCGGCGCCCTTGCCAGGTGCGACCAGCAGCTCGCGCAGTGTCGCGGGCGGCAGGTAGGGCGTGCGCGGCACGTAGAGCATCTGCTCGGCGCGCGGCCGTACGATGCGCCCGCTGCCCCACGGCCACAGTCCAGCAAGCGTGCGAAACAGCAGCGTCTTGCCGGCCCCGGACTCCCCGGCGATCAGCACGCGCTCGCCGCTGCGTATCTCCACGTGCGCCTCCTCGAAGTGGGTGCATCCACTCGGCGAGGTAATCTCCAGGTTTTCCATCAGCAGCCGGCCCGCGGTACCCTCGGCGAAGTCGATGCGCGGTTCCACCGAATGCAGCGTATCGGTCTGCAGCACCGCGCGGCGGAAGTTCGCCACGCGCAGGAGCGTCGCGCGCCAGTCGGCGATGGTGCTGAAGTTGTCCACGAACCAGCGCAGCGATGACTGCACCTGCGTGAAGGCGCCGGCGGCCATCATGAGACCGCCGAAGCTCAGTGAGCCGGTGAAATACAGTGGCGAGGCGGCGATGATGGGCGCGACCAGCGTGAACCAGCCATAGCCAGCCGTCACCCAGGTGAGATTGGTCAGCCCCGTGACCAGCCGGCGCATCGCCACCAGCACGGTTCCCAGATCGCGCTCGATACGACGCTGCTCGTCCGCCTCGCCGCCGGCGAGGGCAATGGCGTCGATATGCTCGTTGACCCGTACCAGCGAGAAGCGCAGATCCGCCTCGCGTGCATAGCGCTGGGCGTTGCGGCGGACCAGCCCATGGCCCACCCAGTAACTCGCCAGCGACGCCGAACCGGCATAAATGACGGCGGCCCAGACCATATAGCCCGGTACGGCCAACCTGTGCCCACCGATCAAAAAGGCGAAGTCGCTCGACAGCGCCCAGAGCACACGGATGAACACGGCGACGAGGATCGCTGCCTGCACCAGGCCCACGGCGAGCGTCGCCGACAGCTCGGTCAGATGACGCGCGTCCTCGTGCATGCGCTGATCCGGATTGACGCCGATGGGACCCGCGCTCGCGAGGCGGAACGCACGCCGCGGCACGAGCCAGTTGCTCACCAGATCGTCCACCAGCCCTTGGCGCAGCTTCAGGCTGAGCATCTGCGACAGCCACTGCTGCGCGACGTTCAGGATCAGCAATGACCCGGCGATCATGCCGAACACGCCCAGCTGTACCAGGAAGCCGCGAAACTGGTGATGCGAGAGGGCATCGTAGAAGGGCTGGTTCCAGCGGTTGAGCCGGATCTGCCCGTACGCCGTCGCCCCGATGACGATCAGCAGTGCCCCCCACAGCACGAACAGCACATTGCGCACCGAGGAGCCGAGCAGTGCCCGCGCCATGGTGCGCAGCTGCGGTAGCAACCCCGCCCCGGCGGGCTCATCCGCACCGCCCGATGTGCCGCTCGCATCCGTCCTGCGGCCCGCGTCGCGCTCATCACTCATCCAGCTATCCTCCCGAGCACTGTATCAGCCTGCGCGCGGCGCGCCGTCCACTCTGCAGTGCCGCCTCGACGGTACCGCTGGAGTCCGGATCGGCGGCCTCACCGGCAAAGAACAATCGCTCCGCCAGCGGCTGCGCAAGCAGTCGCGGCGACTGCCCACCGCCCACACCGATGTAGGAGTAGGCACCCAGCGCGTGCGGGTCGCTGGCCCAGTCATGGACGCGGGCGCACACCAGCTCCGTCTGCAGCGTCCCGGTGAAGCCCAGCGCCTCTCGCGCGGAGCCGAGCGCGAGATCGGTCAGCTCATCGAGGCTCGCCGACTGCAGGCGTTGCGCGCGCGGACCGCCCACCCAGGCGGTGAGCAGCGGTGCGCGAAACGGCAGCGAGGTCCACAGGGTCGGAAACACCGCATCGGGCGCGTGCAGGAAGCCGGCATCGGTGAAGGCGCCGTCGTGCCACTGCTCCCAGAAGGGGCGCCGAAACTGCAGCACCAGCTTGATGACCGGCCCCATGGCCAGTCCGGCAAGCGCTGCGCGCTTCTCGGACAGCGGCGGATCGAAAACCACGGCCCCGGGCGAATCGGGCGGCAACTGCAATATGCTGACCGGCAGTGCAATGACGGCGCGACGGGCGCGAGCATTGAATGCATCCCGGCCGCTGCGCGCCAGGATGCGTACGGCCGCGCCCCCCCACTCCACCGCCTGCACCTGGGTGGCGAGCCTGAGCCGCGAGCGCTCCGGATCCAGTTGCCGCGCGAGGGCGCCGAGCAGCGCGCCATAGCCCCCCAGTGGGCGGGCCTGTCCCTGCAGGCTGTCCCCACACCATTCGGCCGCGATCGCCTTGACACTGGCGCGCCGCGGATCTGCGGCATCGAACCCCTCGACCATCATGCGCACGAAGCCGGCGAGGGCCTGCTCGCCGGGCGATGCCAGCCGACTGGTGAGGAACTCCTCGACCGACTGATCCTCGACCAGTGCCTGCGCCTGCTGCAGCAGCCCTCGGGCCTGCTCGAACTCACCGCCGCGCACCTGTTGTCCGTCGCGGCGCCGGCCGCTACGGCGGCCCGACGTGTCCACCGCCACGAGGCCTGCGCGCCGCAGCAGTTCGCGCGTGACCGGCGCATCGCCGTGGATGAACTCGGCGCCGAGCTCGATGGGCAGGCAGACGCCGGCCTCGTGGCGCGTATCGATGCGTCCGCCAATGCGCTCGCGCGCTTCGAGCAGCAGCACCGAGCGGCCCGACTGGCACAGCTCGGCCGCCGCACATAATCCGGCAGCGCCCGCGCCGATGACCGCGACGTCGAAATCCTGTTCTGCAGCACTCATCGACGGATCATGCAGCATGCGTCAGGGGATGCCAAAGTGGCCGCGCCGGGCCGGCCGTGCGCCGCGTTTCGCTGCCAGCGCGATTCTGATAGGGTGATGTCGGGGCTTGAAACAATGACAACGGGGTTTTTCGGGGGGCCGACCATGTCGCAATCTGACTCAAAGGTATCTCGCAGAGACGTCCTGACCGCTGGTATCGCTGCCACGGGCACGCTGCTGGCCGCATCGCGCGCCGGCGCGACGCCCAGTCCCGATGCGAAGTCCGGCGCGGGCATCGCGGGTCGCAAGTTTCGCGCCTGGGTCTCACAGGGCGATGGGCCCGAGCGCACCCGTCTGGAGACCTTGACGATGCTGCCGGTGACCGGCCGCATGGTCGCAGTACGCACACAGGCGGCGAGCCTCTGCTACACCGTCAGCACCGACGTGCTGGGACTGCCCCGCGGCGAGTTCGGCGCGCCCGATGCCGATCACCTGCTGCACGTGCCACCGGCCCCGGCGACCTTCGAGGCGCTGCAGAAGATGCCCATCATCCAGGGCCATGGCGGCGTGGGCATCGTCGAGGCCGTGGGACCGGAGGTGCGCCGTGTAAAGGTGGGCGATCGCGTCTGCGTGTCGGGCACACCGCAGTGCGGGTCCTGCTACCAGTGTCTGCGCGGCCGCGCGGACATGTGTCAGTTCCTCTACACACAGGGGCCGGACGATCTGGTCGCCTGGGCGACGCGCCCGGATGGCTCTCCGGTGTATTCGAACTCGCACATCGGCGGCCTGGCGGAAATGATGGTGAGCTTCGAGGAATGGGTCGTGCCAACGGCCAGCAACGCCCCGGCGCACGAGCTGAGCATGGTCTGCAGCTGCACGAGCGTTGCGGGACTGGGTTCCACCGTCTCGCAGACGCTGGCGAGCGTGGCACCGGGCTCCTCCGTCGCGGTGGTGGGCCTGGGGCCGCTGGGCCTGAGTGCCGTGCAGGGCGCGCGCATCGCCGGTGCTTCCATGATCATCGGCATCGATCCGGTGCGCGTGCGCCGTGAGCTCGCCATGAAGGTCGGCGCCACGCACACGCTCGATCCCAACGCCGAGGGCATGCAGCTGGTGCAGCGTGTGCGCGAGCTCACGGTCGGCAAGTACGACAACCGCTGGGGCAACGGCAAGTATGGCCTGCGCGGGGCAGGCGCCGACTTCGTGGTCGAGGCTGCCGGTGGCAATCGTGCCAAGCCCATGGTCGAGGACGGGCCCGATCCCACGGGACTGCTGGCGATGGAGCAGGCCTACTACATGGTGGCGCCGGGCGGTCAGATCGTCACCAACAGCCTGCCGGTCGGCAACATCAGCATCAATGTCGGCACCTTCGCACTCGGCGGCCGCTCGCACCATGCGGGCCAGGCCGGTGGCATGAACCCGCTGCGTGACATCCCCCGCTTCGTGCAACTGCTCGACAGCGGTCAGTACGATGCGAAGTCCCTCGCCACCACGGTGGTGCCGATCGACGGCATGATGGAAGCGTACAAGCAGGTGCTTTACCGCACCACGATCACCGGCATCATGACGGCCTGACGACGCCCTCGCGGCGCCCTGACACCTCGCAGCCCTCGGCTGCATCCGCGGGCAGGTCATCCGACCTGCCCCGTTTCAATTGTGGACCTGGCAGCGGGTGTCGGCCGGCAGCCTGCCCTCTTTCCGCAACCACCGGTTACGTGAATTCTGGGTCGCGCATCCGGCCGGCACCGACTGCACCGGCGCGTAGCGCCAGGGATAGTAGGAGCTGGGCCCGCATCCCACTGCCCTCAGAGCGGTCCGCCCTGGACAAGGAGACACCGTGGTGACGCAACTGCACCCCTTCACGAATCCAGGCGCCGTCCCGTCCACTTCGAGTGCCACGGCGCTGCCCCGGCGGGCAACGGCCGCCCCTGCCGCTGCGTCGGAGAGCCCTTCGGCCCTGTCGCTGCTGCGCGAGCTGATCAATCAATTGACCATTCTGTTGCGCCAGGAGATCGCCCTGGCCGGCGCGGAGCTCGGCCGCGTGCTCGGTTCACTCAAGTCCGGCCTGGCTGCGCTGGCTGCCGCGGGGGCCGTGATCTTCTGCGGCTTTCTGCTGCTGCTGGCTGCCGCCGTGCTGGGCCTGGCCACGGTGCTGCCGGGCTGGCTCGCGGCGCTGATCGTCGGCGTTCTCGTGCTGGCGCTCGGGGGCGGACTACTGCTCGCGGCCCGCCGTCAGCTTCACCCTGCTGCCGTGACGCCTCAGCGCAGCTCCGACTCCCTGAAGCGCGACCGCGACATGGTCGCAAGGCATCTCTCATGAATCTGTCGTTACGCATGGACGCGGACCCCGCGGTGATCGAGCACGACATCGATCAGACGCGTGCGCGGGTGGACCAGGTGCTCAACGAGCTGCAGGCCAGGCTCTCCCCCGAGCAGCTGCGTGCACGGGCCAAACACTTCGTACAGGAGCGCAGCGCGCGGCTGGTCAGACGCGTGGGACGCAATGTGCGCGACAACCCGTTGCCGGTCGTGCTCGGTGTACTGGTGGCCGTCGGCCTGGTGGTGCTGGTGCACCGGCGTCGCGGCCGGCTGGACAGAGTCGCCCGGTCGCTTCGTCACTCCTTATGAGCAGCACCGTGGGCCCCGAGGCCGGTGCACCGGCCGAGCGTGGGCGCAGCGCCGAGCGTCCCGCGGACATTCCGGCTTCCGGCTGGCGCGACATCGCCGTGCGCGTGTTCAAAAACCTGTCGCGCCACAATGTGTCGCTGGTAGCCGCGGGGCTTGCCATGTACGCGCTGCTGTCGATCTTTCCGGCGCTCACGGCTGCCCTCTCGCTCTATGGCCTGTTCGTCACCCCGGCGCACGCCGTGCAGCAGATCAACTCCCTGGCGGGCATGTTGCCGGCGCAGGGCTGGAAGATGGTCAGCCAGCAGCTGCAGGAAGTCGCCAGCCACGCTTCAGGTACCCTGAGCATATCCGCGGGGGTGGCGTTGCTCGTGGCCCTTTGGAGCGCCCGCTCGGGCATGTCATCGCTGATGTCGGCGATGAACATCGCCTATGAAGAAGAAGAGAAGCGCAACTGGTTCTGGCAGCTCTTGCTGTCCCTTTTCTTTACGCTCATGACGCTGCTCGCAATGCTGGTGCTGCTGGCCCTGGGCTTTGTCATTCCGTTGGTGCTCACCATCCTGGGCACTCGCCCGTGGGTACAGCTGGCGGCCGAGGTGCTGCGCTGGCTGTTGATCTGGGGCTTCAGCATCGCTGCGCTTGCCCTGCTGTATCGCTTCGCGCCTTCGCGACGGCAGGCCAAATGGCATTGGGTCAGCTGGGGCTCTGCCATTGCCGCGACGCTTTGGGTCATCGGCAGCCTGCTGTTCGCGTTCTATCTGCAGACCTTCGGCAGCTACCAGAAAACTTACGGTGCCGTGGGTAGTGTCGTGGTGCTGCTGCTGTGGTTCTATCTGTCGAGCTTTTTCGTGATGCTCGGCGCGGAGATCAATGCCGAGATGGAACATCAGACCGCCCGCGACACCACCGAGGGCACACCGCGCCCCATGGGCCGGCGCGGCGCCTACGTGGCCGACACCCTGGGTCCCGGACCCGACACCGCCGGGTCTACCCCAGCGCGATCTCCAGCTCGTTAGCGCCCGCCCGCAGCAGCGCCTGCAGTGGCTCGCGGGCGATCAGGACGGCTCCGGCGCGGTGCGCATGCGCCTCGCGATCGAAGCGAAGGTCCTGTCCATTCAGTGCCACCGCCTGCACGCCGCAGCCGGCCGCGCCGATCCGGTAGCGCACCTGCACGCGTTGGCCCCAGAGTGCAAGCTGCGTGGTGAGCCCATCGAGCGCGCCGGGGATGACCGGGTCGAGCCGCAGGGCGTCATGGCGCACCTCCCAGCCCAGGAAGCGCCGCAGGATAAGCCCCACCGCGATGCCGGCGCCGCTCGAATACACGCGCCAGCCACCGTCGAATGCGATCTCGCCGTCCCGTACGCGCTGGTATTCGGCACGCGCCTCATAGCGATCGGCAAAGGCGGCGTCCGAACTGGAGAAGTAGCAGTTGGCCTGACGCCGATCGGCGCTGGCCACGAGCGACTGGATCTGGATGGGGACCGCCTGCGAGAGGGCCTGCAGGAAGCGCTCGGCCTCGCCCAGGTGAGCCAGCGCCTGCGCATAGCGCAGGTGCGCGTGCGTATACATGAGCCCGATCTCGCGCCCGAAGAAGGTCGCGCTTTCGGCACGCTGAAAGATGCGCTGCGGGCCGCCATGATAGGGCAGCGGCTGATCGAACAGGCGTACCCCGTCGGGGCCGCTGAGCTGCTCATCGAGCAGGCGAAGATGATCGCGAGCCTGCGCGGGCGTGAACAGATCCTCGAGGATCGCGTGGATCATGCCAAGGGCGCTGTAGTGCACGCCGGTGAGCTCATCACGCGGGTGCAGCAGGTAGCGCCGCTCGCCGCCGGTCTCGAAGATGGCGTAGCCCGTCAGCACCCCGTCCGCGATCAGCAGACGCTGGAAATCCGACTGCACGGCCTCGGCCTGCGCCATCAGCTGCGCGGCGCGTGGCGCATCGCGCTCCACATGACGCAGGGCCGCCGCCAGCGCGCGCAGCGCCTGCACCTGCAGCGTAACCGTCCAGGCGCTGCACATGTGCTCACGCAGCCGCGGATCAGCCGGCTGCAGCGAGTCATTCCAGTCCCCGTGCCCGTAGGCGGCCAGCCGCGAGCCCGGCACGGTACGCCGCTGCAGCAGCGCCAGGGCGCGCTCGACGTGCTGCCAGACGCTGGCACGCTCGCCGGCGTCGGGCCCGCGGGCATCGAAGAACGGCACCACTTCATCGAGCACCGCGGCATCGCCGGAAGCCATGAGGTACTGAGCGACCACCACCAGCGGCCACAGCGCGATGTCCCCATGCGAGTCACCGGCCCGTATCAGCCGCTCGCGCTCGAACATCATGAACCACTGCGGCCAGTCGCCGTCGGGGTTCTGCGCACGCATCACGCGCAGCAGGATGTCGCGGATCGGCTCGGTCCGTCCCAGCGCCAGCAGCAGCTCCACGGGCCCCTGGCAGACATCACGCGTGCCCCAACCGCCCCCGGAAAACTGCTCGAGTCCACGCGGGGACAGGAAGTGCACCCAGGCATTCTGGGCGAACCAGGGCAGGATTTCCCCGAGTCGCTCGACGGCCTGTGCCGGCACGAAGCCCGAGCCCGGGTCCGCAGCGAGGGAGTGCATGGGCTCGATGCGAACCTGCGGCAGCAGCTCGGCCGCCGAGGCCGCATAGAGAGGGGACTGGGTCTCCTCGCGTATCAGCTCACCGCACAGCTGCAGCTGCAGCTGGCTCGTTGGCGCACTGAGAAGGCACAGATAGGATTGATTGCGCGAGCGGGCATCCACATACAGCAGCTCATCGCCGCCCACGCGCTCGAGCTGCGTGGCCTCATCCAGGGTGAGGCGAAAGCTGCCGCCGGGGAAGCGGCGCGCCAGCTCGCTGCCCTCGGGCGCAGTGACCCGGATCACCTGGCCGTCGCGCTGCCACTGAACGGTCCCGCCCGCGGCGCCGTCATCTGCGCTGAAGGCCACGTGATGCGCGATCAGGAATCGACTGGGTGCACCGGAGAGCACGCGCAGCTCCAGCGTCAGCGCGTGCGGATCGCTGTGCGCCGATGAGCGCACCTCGATGAGTCCTGCACGATGCCGATACAGCCAGCGACAGCTCTCTGCCGCCATGTCGAACAGCGAAGGCAGATGCAGCAGCTGCCAGCGTCCCTCCAGCTGCACGAACACCCGTTGCCCCTGTGATCGAAACAGCCCGAGATAGCTGCGCACCGTGGACAGGAAGCGATTGATGCCGACGTGCCCCTGCGCCACCATCGAGTGGAACACCCCGGCCATGTACACGGTGGAGGTCAGCGCGCTCTCCGCGGGCGTCTGGTGCCGGCCGGTGCGCAGCAACTGGCCATGGGGCCGCAGCACCCGCAGTTCCTTGGCGCGCGCGACGGCGTGATGACCCGCCCCATGGAAAAACGATAGCGTCCTGCCCTGTGCATCACGCTCCACGTGGCGCCAGGGGCCGGGACAGTACTGCAGAAGCTCCTCGTCCGATGCATCGAGGGTGTCGAGCACCACCGCGTCGGTGAATAGCGAGCCCGCGGGCTGCGGCGCGGCGCCGGGATCTGCACCGGCGGTCATGCTCAGGGTGGCCTCCGGCAGCGACAGGACCGCCGCCAATCGCGTCAGATCCGACCCGGAGCTCGCCTCGGGATGGTCGGGCACGAACAGGCCAAAGAATCCGCAACTGGCGCTCTCGCCGGCCCCAAGGCGCAGCGGCTGCTCGCGCAGCACCACCATCGAATGCTCATGCTGCAGGCGACGGGAAGGCAGCTCGTATCGCAGTCCCGGCGGATCCTGCCCCGGCTCCCCGGTGCGGGCGCTGTGTCCATGAAACTGAAGCGCGTCGGTCGCAAAGGCGCCGGCCCGGCGCAGCGACCCGATCAGTGTCCAGGGGTAGCGGCCCTCGAGCGGCTGATTCTGCCGCGAGCCGACCAGGTAGCCGCGCGAATCGTGCAGCAACGCCGTGTGATCGATGTACTGGCTGCAGTAATACTCGTTGTTGCGGGCCGCCCCATAGGCAGTCAGGCCGAGATCCTGCGCATAGGTCAGGTCCAGCGTCTGCTCGGCCCCGCTATCATTGAACAGCGTCACCACCCAGAACCAGGCGGCGCAGGCTCCCCCCAGGCGCAGCTCGAGCACGTAACGCAGCCCCTGCCACGCTCCACAGGCGCGCCACCGGGTGGCTGTGCAGGCGCTGTCCGTGCGGGTCGCAGCGCCCGGGCCGCCGGCAGTGCGAGGACCGAGCAGATGCGTCCACTGCAGCGGGTCCCCGTGACGGCGCAGGTACAGGTTGGCAACTCCCCCCTCCATCTCGTTGCCGGGAAACAGCAGCAGCGAGACATTGCCGCAGTCCAGGCGCCGGAGCGAGCGATTGGCGTTGAGCTCGGCCGCGAGGCCAGCAGCGTTCGACAGCCTGATGGTCCCGCCCGCGCGCGCCGGCTCAGTCATCGCATCCTCCTCGTGTCCGCGGCCGGCTTGAAGGTGCCGGCAGCCAGCCCCATGGTGGGGGTATGGCGGAATCTTTGCACGTGGTCTGCCCCCATTGCGACTCGGCCAATCGTCTGCCACAGGAGCGCCTGACCGAGACGCCACGCTGTGGGCGCTGTCA
>DATJUN010000110.1:0-6104 GCA_035502275.1 Steroidobacteraceae bacterium | reverse complement strand
CTACACGTTGCCCGCCAAGGCGCGCTTCGATGCCGGAACGCCCAATACCGTCCCGGCAAGCGGTGAGGCCTGCACGGACTAGTGCGCCTAGCTCGCGGAAGCGTCCGAAGACGGCTGCTGATGACCCCTGAGGCGACCCCGCACCACGGAGCGGGCGACCCTCAGTGGCTCGGAGAGTCGAAACACGCCGACGACGATAATGAGGTACAGGCAGGTACAGAAGCTCGTGGACACGATAATGCGCACGATGCTGGGAAGGTGACTCAGGACGCTCATCTGCAGCCATGTTCCTGCGGCGGTCGCGCTCATGGCGCCAAGCAGCTGCGGGCCCACGGCTCGGATCACAACCGCCGACCCGACGCCTATCGGGCGGCCCGCGTAGCTGACCGAGGGGATGGCGATGAGGACGATCGCGATGACACAGGCGATGGCCACCCCCTCTGCACCGAAATGCAGGCCTGCAAGGACGGCCACTATCTGTACGACGAGGGTGACGACGCCCCAGTTGCGCCACCGGTCGGCTCTCCCGATGGAGAGGTGTAGCCATCCCTGGGAGCTTTCGATCACCTGGAAAATGCCGCGCAGGGCAATGATCCGCAGCAGCCAACCGGCGGTGCGCCACTTCGAACCCAACAGGAGGACGGTCACGTCCTCCCCCGTCACTGACAGGATTACCGCCAGAGGCATCACGAAGAATGCCAGCGTCGACAATGCCGCTTCATACCTTTGTGCGAGAGCAGCCGGGTCGGACTGGAGCTTGCTGAGAGCGGCGCTTCCGACCGTGTGCACCTGCGCCAACGCCATGAAGATGGAGTTCTCATAGAGCGTCGTCGCGTTCTGGTAGTAACCGACTATTGCGGGCCGGTAGAACAAGGCGAGCAAAATCCGATCGACTGACTTGGCCACCGAATAGGTGATCGAGAAGCCCATCACGTGCATGCCGAAGCGGGTCATCGATTTCACTTCGGCATCGAGGACCGGAGTGCCGGGTCGCCAGGGACAGCCGCGCCAGGCTCCGACCGCGACCCAGAGCGCGTTGGCAATCGGACGCACCACGAGCGCCCAGTAACCGCCGCCAACGAGCGCGAGCGCGACGGCGACAAGATTGCCCACCAGCGTGCCCATGAGCTGAATTTTTGCGATTCGGCCGAATTGCATCGTGCGGCGCAGCAGCGCCAGGTGCTGGTTGGAAAGGCCCCACAGCACGAAAGTGATCGCGCTGACGAGTGCGATGGCCTCGAGTCGGGGCTCGTGGTAGACCGAAGCAATCAGCGGACTGCATGCGGCGATCACGACGGCAACAGCCGCCCCGACCCCGCTCGTGATCCAGAAGAGGCTGCTGACCTGACCTGGATTTATCTTGCTGCGCTGTGTCGTGGCATCACCGAGGCCGAAATCGATCAGCAGCGGCACGAAGTTCGTCAGAACCGTGATGATCGCCACCAGGCCGAAGTCGGAGGGCGTCAGGATCCGGGCGAGGATGATCGCCCCGATTATCTGGAACCCGCCGTTCCCATACTGCATGAGGATCGAGACGATGCCGCCGCGCACCGCCCGATGACCGAGATCATTCGAAACCCGGTGCTCCTCGAAATAAGCTTCTATAGGCTGGGACATAGCGTTGAGTGCGGAAGAGTGCCACAAATCCCAGGGTATCGCAGGGGCAGAGCCCACGCTGTCGACGCGGATTCCGCACCCCGCGACGTCTGTCATATTCTGGCGCCGCGGGCTTGTGGCAGCCGCGTCCCCTAGGGCACAATCAGAGCGATCGGGCTTCCAGAGGATCGAGCGTCCTGCCGGTCCATAACCATACGAACCCGCAAGCACTTGCAATTGAGACGAGCGCTTTGTCTGGCCGCATTCCTCTGCATCGTCTTGCTGATGGCGGCAGTCGCTCCCATCAGGCACGTGCTGCTGCGCGCGGCGGGCAGCATGCTGGTGCGCGAGGACCAGCCGATCCCGGCCGACATCATCGTGATTTCGGTCGACTCCGACGGAGCGGGCGTGCTCGAGGCATCCGATCTGGTACACCGGGGGCTGGCTCCCGGCGTCGCAATCTTTGCGGATCCGCCGGCAGCCGTCGACCGGGAGTTTCTACGGCGTGGCCTTCCGTACCACGACGCCGCGGCCGAGGAAGCAGATCAATTGCGCGAGCTGCACGTGACTTCGGTGACGCAGATTCCCCGAGTGGTCGGAGGCACCCACGACGAGATGTCGACGCTTCGGGTCTGGTGCCGGGCGCATGCCATTCGCAGTCTGATGTTCGTCAGCACCACGGATCACACGCGACGCACCCGCCGGATCCTGCAGCGAGCATTGGGCAACCGCGGTGTCCGTGTTGCCGTGATCGGATCCAAGTATTCCGATTTCCAGCCTGGCAGCTGGTGGCTGACCCGGGAGGGCGTGCGCACCCAGATCATCGAGTCGCAGAAACTCCTGCTCGATGTCCTGCTGCATCCGTTCTCCTGACACAGAGCTGAGGAGCTGCTGTAATGTACGTTCCCCGAACAGCCGAGTGCAACGGCCCGGTCCGTTCGCCCATCACTGCTGTCATCCTGGCCGCAGCTCTGCTCAGCGCCTGTAACGTGGGCAATGCAAGTCCAGCTGATTCTGGCGGTACTGCGTCCCATGCGCAGCCGGCCGCCTCTGCGGGCGGCCGCGGCGCCGTGTACGCGTTGCCGGCGTCCCGCACTTACGATTGGGACCCGGGCCTGATGTCGAAAGGGGGCATTCCCTCCGCCAGCTGGCCCCTCTGTAACCGCAAGCCCCTGGCGCCAAGCGGCTCGAGTGACGATAGCGCCGCCATCAACGACCTGATCAGCTCGTGCGCTGCCGGAACCGTCATCCAGCTCGCAGCAGGCACGTTCAGGATGGGGCACGGGCATTACGTCGCGATGACAAAGGGGATCGTGCTTCGGGGCGCTGGAGCGGGCAGGACGATACTCGTCAACCCGCTCAATACGTTTACGACGAAGTCCCGAGGTAACGGCAGCGTGCCCGATGCAACGCCCATCATCATCGTAGGTCCCGGCCGCTGGGTAAACCCGGATGGTGACGCCCGCTGCAACGGATTCACTGCGTACCAGACGGCCGACATGCAGCTGCTCTCGGTGGACGGCACGAAGGGCTCGAGCTCCGTGACGGTGGCTCGCGGCGCCATTTTCGCAGCGGGCCAGATGGTGCTGCTCGATGAGACATCGGGCGCCGGCTGGCGGCCTGATATAGTGAGCAATTCCACTTCCATCTGGGCGAGCCCCAACTACGCCGTCCAGTGGCAGATGCACAAGCCCGGAATCTCGGGCGATGATCCGCTTCAGACCGGCCTCGTCCCCTCGAAGGCGAACAACTTCGCTGGATCCGGCAGCGGGAGCGATGCCGCCTGCTGGTTCTCCCGCCAGGACCGGCCGCAGAACGAGATCAAGCAGATCTCCGCGGTGCGGGGGAACGTGATCACATTCACCTCGCCGCTCACCATGGGCTACCTGACGAGCCGCTATGCCGAGCTCACCACTTTCACGGGCTCGAATGCCCCGGTCGATGAGGCAGGAGTCGAGGACCTCAGCGTGCAGGGTGGCGGCAATGGCGCCCTGCGCTTCGAAAATACCATGTATTCCTGGGCGAAGAACATCGAGTGCAGCGAGTGGTACGGGGAGTGTGTCGCGATGGATGGCAGCTTTCGCGATGAGCTCATCGACTCCTATATCCATGATGGAGCATGGGCAGAGCCGGGCGGCGCAGGGTATGCGATAAGCCTGGCCGCGGGATCGTCGGAGATCCTGATCGAGAACAATATCGTGCTCAAGGCCAACAAGATGATGGTCTCGAGAAGCGCTGGGGCCGGTTCGGTGGTGGCGTATAACTACATGGATGACGGCTATATAGCGACCAACGAACGGTGGATCGAGATCGGCTTGAACGCGTCGCACATGGTCGGTTCGCACATGGTGCTGTTCGAGGGCAACCGGAGCTTCAACATCGACAGCGATGATACGCACGGAAATTCGACGTATATCATCTATTTCCGCAACCTGGCGACGACCGCGCGCGCCCCCTTCCGCAGCGACTACACCGGCGACACGATCGATGACGGCGACAATTTTCCGCTGGGGCACAGCGGTCCGAAGCGGGCCGCGGGTGCGATGACCTATACCTATTGGATGACGTATGTAGGAAATGTGCTCGGGCAGCCGGGGCTCACCACGGCCGCCAATGGCTACGTGGACTCTGCTACCAGGCCGGGGGTTTGGGGTCCTGCCGTCTGGCTCATGGGGTGGAACGATATAAGTCCCTATATGGTGGACCCGCAGGTCGCCGCGACAGCGATCCGCGACGGCAACTGGGACTCGTACCTCGGCAAGCAGACGTGGCTGACGAACGCGGCGGCGCGGCTATCGGATTCCATGTACCTTCGCTGCAAGCCCGCGTTCTTTGGCTCGGACACCTGGCCCTGGCTCGATCCCGGCACCGGAACCATCCACACGCTGCCCGCCAAGCAACGCCTCGATGCCGGAACGCCGAACGGCGTCCCGGCAAGCGGCGAAGCCTGCAGGAAATAGCCGGCAGAAGTCGGCCGGGCTGAAGCGCGGTGTCAGCGGAAGGCGCCCGTCATCCGTGCGCGGCTGGGGCGGGGCGCCGATGCTGACCCGGCCTGTGCCTCCAAATAGCTTCTGCCCAGCGCCGCAGTCGCAAGGGTCATGAGCAGAAAGCCGATCTGTAGCACGTTGAACCAGTGGGATTCCGACAGATCGCTGAGAAATGCTGTAAAGATCAAGGTGATGTACAGGCCGGCCTGATACTTATCCTTGCGCATCAGGTACAGCGCCTGCCGGAGGTAGTTGGCGAAGTAAGCGATGAGGAGCCCGAAGCCGACGTATCCCATATCGTTTATCACGTCGAGGTAGCCGTTATGTCCTTCCGTGGGATAGAAATAGAGATATCGGACCATTTCCTGGGAGGGCGAGTCCGGCGTATCGTACCAGTACGCGCCATATCCGGTCCCCAGCCACGGATGCAGGCGTATGTGCATTTCGAGAACCGCCCAGATCGCAGTTCGGTTGCTGAACGTCAGGCTCTTGCCGGTGAGCAGGCTGATGGGAGTCAGAATGGTGACCGACCCGGGTATGAGGTTGAGCACCGCGAGGGCGTAGACCCCGATGACGGTCGCGAATATTCCGACA
The DNA here is from genome assembly GCA_035502275.1 of Steroidobacteraceae bacterium. Taxonomy (GTDB): domain Bacteria; phylum Pseudomonadota; class Gammaproteobacteria; order Steroidobacterales; family Steroidobacteraceae; genus FEN-1191. The sequence goes on along the minus strand of DATJUN010000110.1, from coordinate 927 downwards.
ATATAGGGCATATAGCGGCGCAGCGACCCGGCGGGCCGCAACAGCAGCAGCATGAAGGGCACGCCGAACGCCGTCGCCAGGATCGAGTCGTCGCTTCGCGTCTTGATCAGCACGAAAAGGGAGAGCAGGAGGCCCGAAGCGGCAGTCACCGGCTTCGACTCTTTGGAGAGCCACGCATGTAGCCATAGGATCAGACAGTCGCTTGCGAGCGGGCCCAGGGTGTTCTTGCCGTCCGTGATGCCGCGCCAGGCGCCTTTGAGCTCCGCGACCAGCTGTACCTGAACGCCGTATTGGGGCTCGGTCAGGGCGAAGATGAATGACGCGACGATGATGGCCGTGACCAGTGTTCGGGCAACGTTCTGGTACCTGCGTCGATGCCAGCCCTGCACGGCAAACCCGAGGCACACCACGATCACGGTGACGAAGCGGAAGACCCTGCGCAACGTTACCCCGGGCTCGATCGACCAGAATGTGCTGAGGATGGCGAGACCCAAAAACGCGAGAATGAAAGGATTGAAGTGCTTCAGCAGGGAAACAGCCTGCGCTCTATTCCTGATCAGCAGGTAGAGGCCCCCGAGCATCAGGAACATCCAGATGAATTGGCTGAGCGCATCGCCTTCCGTCGGCGTTGGCTGGCCGCCTCCAATCGTCTGGCTGTAGTCGAATCCCTGTGGAACGATCAGGATCAGCGCCTGCAGCGTGAGCAATACCGCGGGGAAGACAGATCCAGCGCCGCCGGCAGCTGCGCGTCGCGCGGTGGGTGGTCGCATTACGCCTTGGCCGCTTGACCGTAAGTGCGCCGCAGGCATTCCCGGTAGTCGTAAGGCGGGCGCCAGCCGAGCAACTGCTGCGCGCGCCGGTTCGTGTAGCGCAGCGGCTTCAGCCGCGACTCGAATCGGCACGGGACGAGCACGTGCGGCAGCTTCT
>DATJUN010000109.1:0-25279 GCA_035502275.1 Steroidobacteraceae bacterium | reverse complement strand
CATAGCGGAACGATGTGATCGCCTTTGCCCTTGTCGCCGTTTTTCATTGACGGCGACGGTATGCGTAGCTCGCGCGCCTTCCAGTCCAGCCATGGCCACTGCGCAAGGCGAAGCTCCGTACTGCGCAACCACGTCGCGATGATCGCCTCGAGCCCCAGCCGTGTCGTGGGCTGTAGATCCTCTGCATCCAGCCGCACAAAGAATGCGGGCAGCTCGTCGTAGGTGATCGTCGCGTGGTTGGTGCGGTGCGGCTTGGCCAGCAGCGCGATAACGTTCTCGGCCGGGTTCGAGGCGCAGCGCCCGAGGACCTGCTCCCGTTGATACACCATACCGAGGCGGGAGCGCAGGTCCCGAGCGGTATCCAAGGATCCGCGTGCCTCGACGTTTTGGCATATCTCCAGCACGTCGGGTGGCATGATCGCCTCTATGGGCCACTGACCGAAGGGGCGGCCGACCAGCGGGTCCGACGCCCGATCTTCGGCTGTGAGTCCCCGTGTGAGCTTGATGGGAAATACGTCGCGCTCGAACTGGCGCATGATCTGAAGAGCGTAGTCCTCGTCCCAGCGCTCCGACTCCTTGCGGGCGGCCCACCACTCGCGGGCAACGGTCTCGAATGTGCGGGCTGCGCCCGGTGGAGCGCGTTGCGCTGCATCATCATGGTCATCACGACGTTGGTCCGTGCTTGGGTCAACCCCTCCAGCGAGCAAGCCGCGGGCCTGGTCGGCCATGTCCCGTGCCTTCTTGAGGGACACCTGTTCGTATCGACCCAAGGCGAGCAGCTTTTCCTTCCCGCCGTAGCTGTACCGGAAGCGCCACAGTTTGCTGCCGGTGCTGACCACCGAAAGGTACAGTCCACGGCGGTCGTAGAGCTTGTAGTCCCGCTCACGCGGCTTGGCGTTGCGAATCTCGGTCTCTGAGAGCACTGGGGTATCCCGAACTGAATAAAGGTGGGGTATCTGAGTTACTGTTCGGCTTTATACCCCAAAATATACCCCAGAGAAAGCGTCAGATTTCCATGGAACACGGCAGACGTCGGCAGCCTTTCAAGGACTCTGATTCGTCCGTAACCGATTGAAACTTATCTAAATTAAAGCGCTAAATGGCCATCAGCAGAACTTGGTGGACAGGATGAGTGGCGGAGAGGGTGGGATTCGAACCCACGTGCCGGGATTAACCGACCATCCGATTTCGAGTCGGCGCCGTTATGACCGCTTCGGTACCTCTCCGAGGGACGGCTGCTATTCTACCTCACGATGACTGCAACGCTCACGCCTGCACAACGAGCCCTGCAACGATCACTGCCCGCGCGGCCCCACGCGCGCCTGCGCCGCCTCGCCGCGGCGGGCAGCGCGCTGCTGGGCGCACTGACGCTCTGCGCCTGCAGCGCCCCGGCCCCACACGGCGCGCTGGCTCAGATCCGTGCCCGCGGCACGCTGCATGTAGTCACCCTCAGCGCGCCCACCAGCTACTACCTGGGCACCCACGGACCGCAGGGTTTCGATTACCGGCTGGTGAGCGCATTCGCGCAGCAGCTGGGCGTGAAGCTGCAGATCGATCCGGTGATCGATGCCGCCGCGATGCGCGCCGCCCTCATACAGGGCCGGGCGGATCTCGCCGCCGCGCAGATCAGCGCCGATGAGCGCTGGCGCGGGGCCGGTCGGGCCACCCTTGCCTATGGCGAGGCGACCCAGCTGGTGGTGCGTGCACGCGACGAAGCGCGCGTGCATGCCATCGCCGATCTGTGCGGGGCACGCATCGTGGTCAGAAGCGACAGCCCGCAGGCACAGTGGCTGCATGCAGTGCGCGATACCAGTGAGCCGAAGCTCGCCTGGCGCGAGCTCTCCCCGGCTGAGCCCGACCCGCTCGAACTGCTCGAGAGCGGCGAGGCCGACTATGCGCTGATCGATGCACGCGAGTTCGACTTTGCGCGCCACCTCTACCCCGACGTCACCGTGGCCTTCGAGCTGCCGCGTTCGCGGCCGCTGCAGTGGGTCGTGCGTGCCGACGCGCCTGATCTGGCTGCAGCAGCAGATCGCTTTCTGGCCACCGCGCGCGCCAGCGGCCTCGTGGCCTCGATCCAGCAGCGCTCGGGCAGCCAGTCGCTGCAGTTCGACTACCTGGAAGCGCAGCACTTTCGCCACGACATCGAGCAGCGTCTGCCGCAGCTGCAGGCGCTGTTCCAGCAGGCCGCGCAGCTCACCGGTCTTGACTGGCGGCTGATCGCGGCAGTGGGCTACCAGGAGTCCAAGTGGCAGATGCAGGCGGTGTCCAACGATGGGGCGCGCGGCATCATGATGCTCACCAGCGAGGCCGCAACGCGCATCGGCGTCGCGGATCGGGACAATCTGCGCGACAACATCCTCGGGGGGGCACGCTATCTCGCGCAGGTGATTCGCACCATCCCGCAGCACGTGCCCGAGCCCGATCGCACCTGGCTGGCGCTCGCGGCCTATAACGTCGGCTATGGGCATCTGGAGGATGCGCGCGTGCTCACGCAGAAGCTCGGCAAGAATCCAGACTCCTGGCAGGACGTGCGCGAACAGCTGCCGCTGCTCTCCGAGCAGCAGTGGTACGAGCAGGCCCGCCGCGGCTATGCCCGCGGCGCCGAGCCCGCGCGCTTCGTCGAGCAGGTGCGGCAGTACCTGGCGGTGCTGGAGTGGTTCGACACCAGCCCGCTGGCCCTGCATGCTCCGGCGCGGGTGCTGCGCGCGGCGCTGGTCGGGGACTCAGCGCACTACGATTGATCCGCGCGTCGCGCCTCGAAAAAAGCGCGCAGCAGCTCGCCGCAACGATCCGCGAGCACCCCGCCGAAGACATCCACCCGGTGGTTGAACCAGTCGAGCCGGAAGGCATCCACACGGCTGCCAGCCGCACCGGCCTGCGGGTCGAAGGCTCCGAAGACGACGCGGCGAACGCGCGCGTGCACCAGCGCGCCGGCGCACATCAGGCACGGCTCGAGTGTCACGTAGAGCGTGGTGTCGGTGAGCCGGTAGGCATCGAGCACGCGGCCGGCGGCGCGCAGCGCCTCGATCTCGGCATGGGCGGTGGGGTCACACGCACCGATCGGGCGGTTGTGAGCGCTCGCCAGCACGCTCTCCCCACTGACCAGGACCGCCCCGACAGGCACTTCTCCTGCTGCCCTCGCGCGCTCGGCCTGCACGAGCGCCAGCTGCATGTAGTCGGCATCGGCCAGTGCGCTCATGGCCCGTTGTCTAGCGCAATGCGCGCGTCAGGAACGGCAGCGAGACCTCCATGCGATAGTCGATGTCGGAGTGATCGTCATCGAACTCCTGGTAGGTGTGGGAAATTCCCGCCGCGGCCAGACGTTTGGACAGGATGCGTGAGCCATACTGGATGTGGTACTGATCGCGCCAGCCGCAGTCAATGTAGATGCCGCGCAGACTGCGCAGTGCCGCGCGATGGCGCGCGACCAGGTTGATGGGATCCTGACGCGTCCAGGCCCGCCAGCGCTCGGGCAGCCGCTCGCCGGTCTCCAGGTTCACGGGCAGGCGAAAGCCATTGGGCGCGCGCGGATCGGCATCATAGGTGGCCGCCATGCACAGATTCATGATGGCATGGACTTCAGCCCCGGAGAGCTTGGGCTTGTTCCAGACTGCTGCGAGAAAACGCCGTACGCGTCCATCGTCCACGCCGCGGTCGGCCCCGCGCTGCATGCGGCGCACATCGTAGCGGCCGGAGCGCTGCGCACGCGCCCGGTACTTCGCCAGCTCGTTGAGCGTGTTGGGCCAGTCACACCAGTAGACGAAGTCGAAATAAGCATCGCCCGAATGATCGGCGATTGCCCCCCAGGTACGCGCGTAGCGCATGCCGTGCAGGATGGCACCATAGCCGCCCGAGGACTTGCCGAAGCAGCCGCGATGCTCGCGGCTGGCGAGCGTGCGGAATTCACGGTCCACGAACGGCAGGATCTCGCCGATCAGGTAATCGGCGTAGCGTCCGATCGCCGTGGAGTTGACGTACTGATTGCCCCCGAGTGCGGTGAAGCAGTCCGGAAAGACCAGGATCGCCGGAGCCATGCGCCGTTCATGCACCAACCGGGCGACGCGCTCGGGCACATTTTCGCTGAAGCTCTTCCAGGCCACATGCGCCATGCCCGAGCCGGTGAATCCGACCATGTCCATGAGCACGGGGAAGCGCCGGCCGCGTCCCCGCGTCGCGCCCTGGTCGTACTCGGCCGGCAGCCAGACCGCGAGCTTGCGCACGAAGGGGTCGCCGAGCGCATTGTCACGCAGCACCTGCGAGACGTGCTCGAGTACGACCAGCCTGCCCTCCGCCCAGCGCACACGCTTCAAGGCCATGCGGGACTCAGGGCGACTCGGGCAGGCCGGCGACGGCGCCGGACTTGGCGCGCTCACCCGCGCTGCCGTGGGTGGCATCCAGGCGGCGCAGCAGCGGCAGCATCAGCAATGCCACGATGACGCCGCCCACCGCGACCCAGCCCAGGATCGTGAACAGGCGTATATACAGAGGCAGCGTGGCATAGGAGTTCGCCTCACCGGCCGGTACGCTGGCATAGTTGGCCACGAAGCTGCCGATATATTGCGCGATCCCACTGGCGAGAAACCAGGCACCGATGATCAGGCCGCGGCGTGCCGGTGCGATGTATCGCGCCACCATCGCAACCCCCAGCGCCGAGATCAGCAGCTCCCCCACCGATTGCAGCAGGTAGCCCCAGACCATCCACCAGGCCGATACACGCCCGCCGCTCGCGAAACGCCCGCTGATCGCAAACACGAAGAACCCCAGGGCCAGCAGCACGAAGCCGCAGGCAAACTTGCCCGCTACGGATGGATCGCGGCCGCGCCGCCCAAGCCAGCCGTACAGTACCGCCAGCAGCGGCGAGGCCACCGTGATCCAGAAGGGGTTGAGCACCTGAAACTGCTCGGGCGGCACGTGATAGCCGAGAAAATCGAGCCGCACATTGTGTAATGCGAACAGAGTCAGAGAGGTGGCCATCTGCTCGTAAAACACGAAGAACAGCATGCCCTGCAAGGTCAGCAGCAGCGTGGCGATCAATCCGCTGCGCTCGGCGCGGGCGGCGCGCCCGATGAGCACGCCGAACAGCCCCAGGGTGGCCACACCCGACATCCAGACGACCGCACGCGCAATCGCAACGTTCTGGATGATGATTCCAATCAGCACCGCCGCCAGCAGCGCCCCGCCAATCACGGCGAGCAACCGCCCGACTCGCAGCGTCCGAAAGTCGGGCTCTGAACCCAGGTGGCGCAGCAGCCGCCGCTGCAGGGTGAATTGCAGCACCCCGAGCACCAGCCCGAGCGCGCAGGCGAAGAAGGCCCAGTGCCAGCCGTAGTGCACGCGTATCCAGGGGGTCAGGGACTGGGACAGTACCGCACCGACATTGACGGCCATGTAATAGAGGGTGAACGCGCCGTCCAGCCGCGAGTGATCTCCCTCGTACAACCGCGACACCAGAAACTGCGGATTGGGCTTGAACAGCCCCGCACTGATGGCCACCACCGCCAGGGAGAAGAACAGCAGCGGTCCGGCCCAGTCGCTCGTCACCACGCGATTCCAGGGCACCGACAGCAGGGCGTAGCCCGCGGCGAGCCCGATCGCTCCCAGCAGCGCCGTGCGCCGCGCACCGAGCACCCGGTCGCCGATCCAACCGCCCAGCAGCGGTGTGGCATAGACCATGGCCGCAAAAGCTCCCATGGTCAGATTCGAGCGCGCTTCCGGGAAGCCGAGGTATTCGACCATGAACACTACCAGCAGCACCTGCATGCCGTAGTAGCCGAAGCGCTCCCACATCTCGATCAGAAACAGCGTGGAGAACACGCGCGAGCGCGACGGAGCAGCCGGACTGTTCATAGCCGGGCCGGACGATAGCGGCTCAGCGGGCGGGACCGCAAATTCGGGTGCTCGCCCGTGCCGCATCCCGCCGGTCGGCCTGCACCTACAGCATTCCGGTTCAAGCGCGCAGGAACCGGGCGCTCGCCGGACGGTCCTGGAGATCATGCGGCAAAAAAATCGATGAGCGAGGCAGTCACTTTCGGGGAGGAGGACGGCAACCGCCCCCCTGCCGACACCGAGCCCGACGGCCAGGCACCGAACGCGCTGCGCCGTCGGATCCTGACTGCCGCCACCGTGAGCCTGGGTGCCGTGGGCGCCGCCGCGACGGCGGTCCCCTTCATCGAAAGCTGGCTGCCGAGCGAGAGTGCCCGGGCCCTGGGCTCCCCCGTTCAGATCGATATCTCGAAGCTCGAGCCCGGCACCATGGTGACCACGCTGTGGCGCAAGCGGCCGGTCTGGGTGCTGCATCGGCTGCCCCAGCAGCTGGCGAGGCTGCCTTCGCTCGGTGATCGGCTGAAGGACCCGCTGTCGCGCGAGCCGCAGCAGGCGCCGGGCCTGGCGCACTGGAATCCCATCCAGCGTTCGATCCGGCCTGAATACCTCGTGCTCGTCGGGATCTGCACGCACCTGGGCTGCATTCCCAAGTACCGTCCCGACCCGGCTGACCCGGCGCTCGGCGCGAACTGGCCGGGCGGATTCTTCTGCCCCTGCCACGGCTCCCGTTACGACCTGGCCGGCCGTGTCATGGACGGTTCGCCCGCGCCGCTGAACCTTCCTGTGCCGGCGCACTACTACAAGGACGCCACGACAATCGTGGCCGGAGACCTGGCTGACGGCGCCGACGCCAACTGGGCGCCTGCCAACTGGTAGCCAACCGCATTGCACTCATTAGGTGCGTACGCGCCTCATAAGTGCAGCAACTTGCACACATTAGGTGCGTCGGTGAGCGGCGATCGCAGGCGCATGCTTTTGCACCAAACAAATGCGTCTTCGACGATAATCGCGCCCGCGTTGCCCCCCTCTCCGGGGCGGATCCACAGGAGCGCACGTGCATTCCACCCGCACACCTGCCGATGTGTTCTTCATTCTCGTCGGCGCCATTCTCATCCTGGCCATGCATGGCGGCTTTGCCTTCCTCGAGCTCGGTACGGTACGCGGCAAGAACCAGGTCAACGCCCTGGTCAAGATCCTCTGCGACCTGTCGATCGCAACACTGGCCTATTACCTGATTGGTTACGGCATCTCGTATGGCGTGCACTTCTTCGCCCCCGCGACGGTGCTGGCGCGCAATAACGGTTACGAGCTCACACGTTTCTTTTTTCTGCTGACCTTCGCCGCGGCCGTGCCAGCCATCGTTTCCGGCGGTATCGCCGAGCGCGTGCGCTTCTATCCACAGCTGCTTGCGACGTTCTTCCTGGTCGCATTCCTGTACCCGCTGTTCGAGCGGCTGGCATGGAACGACGGCTGGGGCTTTCAGGAATGGCTGCAGCGGCTCTTCGGTGCACCATTCCATGACTTTGCAGGCTCGGTCGTGGTGCATGCCTTTGGTGGATGGACGGCGCTTGCTGCCGTGCTGCTGCTTGGTGCACGACACGATCGCTATTCGCGCCTGGGACGACCTGCCATCCATCCGCCCTCCAGCATCCCGTTCCTTGCGCTGGGCGCCTGGATCCTCATGGTCGGCTGGTTCGGCTTCAACGTCATGAGCGCACAGACGCTCGATCGCATCTCGGGCCTGGTCGCGATCAACTCACTGATGGCGATGGCGGGCGGCACACTGGCCGCGCTGCTGGTGGGCCGCAACGATCCGGGTTTCGTGCACAACGGACCGCTCGCCGGTCTGGTGGCGATCTGCGCCGGCTCGGACGTGATGCATCCGCTGGGCGCACTGGCCACCGGCGCTATCGCCGGGGCGCTGTTCGTCAAGTGCTTCACGCTGACCCAGAACCGCTGGCGCATCGACGATGTGCTGGGTGTCTGGCCGCTGCACGGTCTGTGCGGCACATGGGGCGGAATCGCCGCGGGCATATTTGGAGCTCGCGCGCTGGGCGGCCTGGGCGGCGTGAGCATGAAGTCGCAGCTGATCGGCACGGGACTGGGTATCGTCGTGGCCTTCGCCGGCGGCGCGCTGATTTACGGGGCGCTGAAGCTGTCCATCGGGCTGCGCCTCACCCAGGAGGAGGAGTACAACGGTGCCGATCTGAGCGTGCATCGCATCGGCTCCACCCCCGAGCCCGAGACACGCTAGCATCCCTGATGTGAGGACCTTCCCGTGAGAATCGCCGTGCTCTTCGGAGGCACGAGCGAGGAACGCGACGTCTCCATTGCCAGTGCCGCGCAGGTCATTCCGGCCCTGCGCGAGCGCGGCCACGAAGTCATCGCCATCGATACCGCCAGTGGACGCCTTGGACCGGCTGCCGAGCAACGGCTGCTGGAGGGTTCGGTCGCGAGCGAGCCGCCGTCGGATCGCGCCATCGCCGCCGTGCGCAGCCAGGCGATCACGCTCTGCGCGCAGGCCTTCGATGTGCGCGACATCGACGTGGTGTTTCTCGCACTGCACGGGGGTGCCGGCGAAGACGGCCGCCTGCAGGCGATGCTCGACCTGTCCGGACTGGCCTACACGGGCAGCAATCACATCGCCAGCGCCACGGCCATGGACAAGGATCAGAGCAAGCGGCTGTTCGGTAGCGTACGGGTTCCCACCCCGGCATGGATCATGGCGCCGGCCGAGCCCGGCGCGGCGCTCGCGGCCGCTGACATCGGCAGACAGCTCGGCTGGCCCCTCATCGTCAAGCCCAACAAGCAGGGCTCGACGGTCGGCCTGAGCATCGTGCGCGATGCAGGGGACCTGGCCGGCGCCGTGGAGCGCGCGCGCCGGTACGACACTGAGGTCATGCTCGAGCAATACATCGCGGGCCGGGAGTTCACCGTCGGCGTGCTGCAGGGGGTCGCGCTGCCGGTGGGGGAGATCATCGCCGGCGGGGAGATCTTCGACTATCAGGCCAAGTACCAGCCGGGCGCTGCGCGTGAGATCTTTCCGGCACATCTGCCGGCCGGCGAGGCCGCCGAGCTGCAACGCCTGGCACTCGCCGCTCACGGCGTGCTCAAGCTCGGCGCGTACAGCCGCATCGATTTTCGTCGCGACGCGCGCGGCGGCTTCTGGTGCCTGGAGGCCAATTCCCTCCCTGGCCTGACGGCGACCAGCCTGCTGCCGCAGGCGGCGCGTGCCGCGGGCATCTCCTTTGCCGAGCTGCTCGAGCGCATCTGCAGGGCGGCCGTACGCACGCGCTGAGGCGCCTGGCCCGCGCCCCCGGCAAACGGGTACGCGCAACGCGCCAGAGGTCGTGCTGGCCATCAAACTGTCAGCGCGCCTTCAGCAGCTGCAGGGTCCGTGGATCGGGGACCCCACCGAAATACCGCTCCAGCGCCTGCTGAAATTCTGCGCTGGCCCGTGGCAGCTGGCTAAAGAGCGTCATGCTGGAGCGAAATTTCACATCGTCGGGTGAGCCGAAGATGTCGTGAACACTGCGCCCTGTCACGGCATTGACCAGCGTGGTGCACTCCACCAGCCGCGGCCCGAGAATGGGGTGCTGCAGATAGGCCTGCGCCTCCGGCGCGCCGCTGATGCCATAGCGCTGCGCGGTGGCGCTGTGCCCGAGCCCACGCAGCTGCGGAAAGATGAACCACATCCAATGAGTGCGCTTGTGGCCGGCATCCAGCTCGCCGCGCACCTGTTCGATCACCGCTGCCTGGGCACTCACGAAGCGTTCGAGATCGAACGCATCGTGCGAGGGCCGGCTCATCGGATCTGCTCCAGAGCGCACTGACGCGGTGCCTTGTCCGGTCGATCGAAGTGCGCACCCGGCATCGCGGCGCCTCAGTGCGCGCTGCGTCGCGGCCGCACGCGATATCGCAACCACACGACTCCACCGGCAAGACGCCGCGAACGCTGCAATTTCAGGCTCGCCAGAGCCTGCGCGGGGGCGCGGCCCGTGGCATCGAACAATCCCGGGACGCTCTGGCCGCCATCGACGACCGGGACGATGACCTGGCTCACCTCATCGACCAGACCGGCCTGAAGCATGGCGCCGTTGAAAGTACCGCCTCCCTCGAGCATCAGCCGCCGCAATCCCAGCCTGGTGCGCAGCTTGGCAAGTGCCTGTGGCAGATCGATGCGCCGCTCGCCGCAGAACAGATAGGACACACCGGCAACGCGCAGATGCGCAAGGTAATCGTTGGACACACGCCGGCCGATCAGCAGCACGATGTGATCGCCCTGTACCGAGCCTTCCCGAAAGCGCAGCTGCCCGCGGGCGTCTGCGCCGATGGCGAAGCTGCGTGCCCGCGGTTCGGCCAGATGATCGGCCCGCGGCACGCGCGCCTGCACGCGGGGCAGCACGCGCCGTGGGCCGGCGAACTCGCGCATGGTGGTTGAGCCGACGAGCCACGCAGGCACGCCGAAGCGGGCCGCCGTGCGCTCGAAAAGCGCGGCGGGACTGCTGACGCCGGCAAGGCGCGGCCAACGCCCCACGAGGATGCGCCCGTCCACGCTCGTGCACATGTGGCAGATCACATAGGGTCTCATGGGGCTGTTCCAGCAGGGTGCCACGCGTCTTATACCGCGCCGCACCGGGGCAGGACAGTCAGCCGCCAGCACTGCTGTCCGTCGGCCGCTCGCGGGCGTCGCGGCGACGCTCTAAGCGCAGCAGCGCCACGCGCCCAATGCGCGGCTCACCGCTGAGGCGCGGCGGACCCCCGCTTCGGTGCAATGCGAGGAAACTTCCTGGGGGCTTTTGGCACCTTGATGGCCAGGTGCGAATTCTTAGGCACTCTGATGGTTACGTGCGAGGCATTCGGAACTTTGATCGCGCTCTGTTTGCGCGCCAGTGCCGCGCCCGACAGCACAACGGCTGCCAGACCGACCGCAGCCACGACCACCGTTCGCTTCTTCATACCGGCGCAGAGCATACTCGCTCTCCCCCGTGGACTGTACATCGCGCCCGGCTTGCCGCGGCGCCGTTCCGATGCGCCCTCGGGTACGCTGTCACAGTCGCTCGCGGCTCATCACACTCGGGAGCACCCATGCCCAGATTGCCCCTGCCTCCTTTCACCGCCGAAAGCGCCGCGCAGAAGGTGCGCATGGCCGAGGACGCCTGGAATAGCCGCGATCCTGCGCGTGTCGCCCTGGCCTATTCCGAGGACAGTCGCTGGCGCAATCGCAATGAATTCCTGCAGGGACGAGGTGCCATCGAAGACTTCCTGGTGCGCAAGTGGAACCGCGAGCTCGACTATCGGCTCGTCAAGGAGCTCTGGGCGTTTCGCGACAACCGCATCGCCGTGCGCTTCGCCTACGAGTGGCACGACGACAGCGGTCAGTGGTACCGCAGCTATGGCAACGAGAACTGGGAGTTCGATTCAGAGGGGCTGATGCGCCTGCGCCTCGCCAGCATCAACGATGCTCGCATCAGCGAGGCGGAGCGCCGACTGCAATGGCCCAGCGGCCCGCGCCCGCCGGGACACGCGGGCCTGAGCGACCTGGGATTTTAGATTCATCTGCGAAGCGCGGCGCGCCAGGCGTTCCGGGCACCTTCAGCGCCCGGAACGCAACCGAGATCTCACGCCGGGGTCTCGACACGTCCTCGCCTGGACTCGGGTAGCTCCTTTGGCGGGATCTGCCCGAAGCGACCGGCGTTGAAGTCCTCGATGGCCTGCAGAATTTCCGCACGACTGGTCATGACGAAGGGGCCATAGCCCACGACCGGCTCGTCGAGCGGCTCGCCGCTGAGGACCAGCAACGCCGACTCCTCCAACGCCTCGAGCTGCACCGTGCCAGCCTGCCGATCCAGCAGCACCAGCTGTGCCGCTCCCACCGTGCGCTCGCCGTTGACGCGCACCGATCCGCTGAGAATCACCACCGCCGCGGTACGTCCGGCCGCCATGGCCAGTTGCGTGCGACGGCCCGACTGCAGCCTCACATCCCACAGATCCACGGGACTGAAGGTGCGTGCCGGCCCGCGCCGGCCGTCGAACTCACCGGCAATCACGCGCACGCTGCCGGCCTGCTCCGGCAACTGCACGACTGGAATGTCGGCCGCGAGCAGCGTCTGATAGGTCGGCGGCGTCATCTTGTGCTTGCCGGGCAGATTCACCCACAGCTGCACGGCGTGCAGACGCCCACCGCTGCGGCCGAAGGCCTCGGAATGAAACTCCTCGTGCACGATGCCGCCGCCGGCGGTCATCCACTGCACGTCCCCCGGGCCGATGCGCCCGCCGGCTCCGGTGGAGTCGCGATGCTCCACCTCGCCCTCATAGACGATGGTGACGGTCTCGAATCCGCGGTGCGGATGCTCTCCGACGCCGCGGCGCGCGCGCGTGGGCTTGAATTCCGCCGGACCCGCATAGTCGAGCAGCAGAAATGGCGACAGATGCGCGGCCCGCTCGTCGTACGTGAACAGCGAGCGCACCGGGAAGCCATCGCCGACCCAATGCCCCTGGGGCGGATCAAACACGGCGACTATGGATTTCATGGTCTTTCTCCAGCGAAGCGGTAATGCCGGCGGGCGCGATCCGCCCGCCGACCAGGCACTATTTTGGGGGCGATGGGGACATTTGCAATGCCGTTCATGGCCCGCTTGACTTTACGCGCCGGCAACCTTCCGTTAGCCTTGGCCGATGCTAAACCGCCGCCCGTCGACGTCCAAGTCGAAGCGATGCCTCCTCCGGGGCGGTTCGGTACTGTCCGCATTGGTTCGGCACTTCTAGCGACTCACTGCGATCCCACTGAACGGCCCCCCGGCGACGGACGGGGCCTTGAGGGTTGGGCGCTTGTCCTCTCCGGGACTTCGGAGAACGAGCATGTCCAACCGCCCTGTCCGCCTCCCCACTCCCGCGCGCGTCGGCATTGTCGGCGCCACCGGCGCAGTCGGGATGGAACTTCTCACCTGCCTGGAACAGCGGGACTTTCCGCTGCAGCAGCTGCGGCTGTTCGCATCGGAGCGCTCGGCCGACCGTCGCCTGCATTTTCGCGGCGACACGCTGCCCGTCGAGGTGCTGCGTGAGGATTCGCTGGCCGCTCTGGATCTCGTGCTCTGCTCCGCCGGCAGCCAGGTGGCCGCTCGGTTCGCGCCGTGGGCGGCCGAACGCGGCGCGATCGCCATCGACAATTCCTCGGCGTTTCGCACGCAGCCAGAGGTGCCGCTGGTGGTACCCGAGGTCAATGCCGAAACGCTGGCCGCACATACCGGCATCATTGCCAATCCCAATTGCGTGGCCATCATTGCCAGTCTCGCGCTGCGCCCGCTGCAGCGCGCCGCGGGCCTGCGCCGGCTGAGCATGGCGACCTACCAGGCGGCCTCGGGAGGCGGCGCCGCCGCCATGCAGGAGCTGCTGGCCGCCACGCGCGCGGCGCTGGCCGGTGAATCATTCCCCCCACGCGTGCTACCCCATCCATACGCGTTCAACCTGTTCAGTCACAACAGCGCGCTCGATGCGGACTCAGGGCTGAATGAGGAGGAAACCAAGGTGACGCGGGAGCTGCGCCGTCTGCTGTCCTCCCCTGTGCTGCCAATCGGTGTGACCTGCATCCGCGTGCCCGTGCTGCGTGCGCATGCCATGGCCCTGACCGTGGAGCTGGAACGTGCGCTCAGCGTTTCCGAGGCACGCCGCCTCATGGCCGAGGCCGCAGGGCTGCGGCTCGTCGACGATCGCGAGCGCAACCTCTTTCCCATGCCTTTGGCCGCCACGGGTATTGACGAGGTGCTGGTCGGGCGCATTCGCACGGACGGCAGTGACCCATCGGGTCACACGATCGCGTTGTTCGTCGCGGGAGATCAGCTGCGCAAGGGTGCCGCACTCAACGCCGTACAGATCGCCGAGCAGCTGGCGGTCCGACGACTCTAAGGCTGCGCGTAAGCGTGCTGCACGGACTGAGGCAGATTGCGCAGGGTGTACCAGCCGGCGTATTTGCGTGCAAACTCGGTGGCGATCTGCTGCCCCGCCTGCGCGGCGCTCATTCCCTGCGACTTCAGCACGCTGACGCGTGCCTGCAGATCGGCGAGAAACGCGCGCTCCTGGGCAATGAGCCCCTCGCCGCCAAAGCCGCCGTGATCGGGAATGATGATGCGCGGATGCAGCGTTGCGACCTGATCGAGCACCGCAATCCAGCTGTGCGGGCTGCAGCTGTTGCAGCTGAAGTTTGGCGAGATCTCATTCTGAACCACGTCGCCGGGCAGCAGCAGACTGTCCTCGGGGATGAATATGATTTCATCCCCCTGCGTATGCGCAGCGCCGTAGTAACGCAGCAGCGCATGCACACCCCCAAGATCGAGATCCAGCCCTCGATCGAACAGTATGTCCGCCCGTAGCGGAATGTCGCCCTTCAGCAGTGTCTTCATCGGCGCAGAGCGCGACGCGAACAAGGCGTCCATGCGCGCACCGTTGGCCTCGAGCTCGTCCTGCTGTGCGCGGTTGCGGATCACCGTGGTCTGCACCGGGAAGCCGCCCTGTCCGGAGGTGTGCTCGGGATGAAAATGCGTCGTGGTCAGATAGAGTCGCTGCCCATGGGTGGAGAGCCCGCGCGCCGCACGCGCAATGAGCGCGCCGTTGCGGGCGCCGACGCCGGTGTCCACCACCAGCGTTGCACGCTCGCCGACCACGATGCCGATATTGGGAAAGCCGCGGATGACATACACGTGCGGCGAGACGCGCTCCGGCGCAGTCTGCGGCAGCGTCGGATCGGTGATGATCGGCGTCGGCTGCGCCCGTGCGGCAATCGCGTGAGCCGCCACAACCGCCAGCGTCAACGCAGCACTGAGGATCTTCCAGGTCCGGCCGCGCATGATCCACCCCCTTCGACCGCCCGCGCGGGTCGACAGTATAGCGACGGCGCAGTTGGCCTAGCGACGCTCCCAGGTCTCGACCTTACCTCGCCGGCGCCGAAACAGCGGATGAGGCGCGGGAGTCTTCTCCCCACGCCGGCGGCGCCACAGCGCCGGGGCCCGGGAGCGCAGCTTCGCCCCCAGATGCCGCCACTCATAGTCCAGCTGTCCGGAGGTCACCGTCAGGACGACCCGCCGGCGCGCTGGCCGCACCTTGGTAGCATCGAACCGATAGCCGCGCGCCTGGGCCTCGGCATGGATGGCGTGCAGATACTGCGATATCGCCGTCAGTGGTGCCCGGTGCTGACGGAAGCGCTGTAGCTGCGGATGATGGCGATAGCCACGTGTTTCACCGCGCAGCACCGCCTGCGCCAGCAGCGCCTCGCGCCAGAGCGCCACCAGACCGCGGGCATCCAGGTAGCGCGGATGCAGGGACCAGAGCCGCATGGGGAAGGTCAACGTCCATCCGGTCTCAGCGCATCGGCACCGGCAGGCATTCCATGACCTCCACTGCATCGCCCGGGAAGATCGAAAAGTGCGGATGGTTCTCGAACAGTCGCGCTGCGGCCTCGTGGGACTCGGCACGTACGACAACGTAGGCCGCGAGGTTGTTGCGAATGTCTGTGACCCCGTCCCGGGCGATGCGCTTGGTCTTGCCGAGCGGACCGCCGCCGTCAACGATGATGGACTGGTGCCTGGTGACCCAGTCCTGCCAGGCCTTCATGCCGGCAGCCTGACGCTGCTTGCGCTCCGCCTCTTCGAGCCGGTCCCAGCGTTGGCGCGCCTCAGACGTCGGGCTGCCGGTGAATACGGCCATGAAGTTTTTCATGCCAGCTCTCCTAGTTGTTACGCGTCGGCCGGCCTGCCAACTGCCAGGTCAGCTGCGCCGCCGACACTTCGCGGCATCCACTCGCATTCTGACCCGCCCACAGCGGCGAGAAATCAGGGCTGCGCAGCGATTCGCAGCGCGAGCGCAGCGGGGCCAGCGCCGATGCCGCCAGCGGAAAGGCCGGCGCCAGCGGACTGATCGGGCCGAGCTCCCGCATGAATCGGTTGACGATGCCGCGCGCTGCCCGCCCGGTGAACAGGTTGGTCAGTGCCGTCACGCCCGCCGCGTCACTCTGCAAAGCCGCACGATGCACGGCGTGGGTCGTGGCTTCCTGGCAGAGCAGATACGCAGTGCCGACCTGCACCCCCGCGGCACCGAACGCCAGGGCAGCGGCGATACCCCCGGCATCCGCTATGCCACCGGCGGCGATCACGGGCACGTTCACGGCGCGGATGATCTGCGGCAACAGGGCAAATGTTCCCATCTGCTGATTCAGATCGTCGGAGAGAAAGTGACCGCGATGACCACCGGCTTCAAGCCCCTGCGCGATGATGGCATCGACACCGCGCTGCTCGAGCCAGCGCGCCTCCTCGACGGTGGTGGCCGAGGACAGAACTTTCGCCCCCCACGCCTTGACGCGCGCCAGTAGCTCTGGCGCCGGCAGCCCGAAATGAAAGCTCACGACCGCGGGACGGAATTGTTCCAGCAGCTCGCAGGTACCTGCATCGAAACTCGCGCGTGCCGGCGCTGCAGTCACTGCAGTGGCGTCGATTCCCAGCTCAGCATAGTAGGGAGCGAGCGCGGCCCGCCACGCCGTCTCACGCGCCTCGTCGGCCACTGGCTGTGCATGGCAGAAGAAATTGACGTTGTACGGCCGATGCGTCTGCTGCGAGAGCGCGAGCAATTCCTCGCGCAGCCTCTGCGGCGAGAGCAGCGCACAGGGCAGCGACCCCAGGGCGCCGGCATTGGACACGGCCGCGGCCAACCCGCTGCCCTGCACCCCCGCCATGGGTGCCTGAATGATCGGCAGCGCCGTGTCGAAGAGTGTCTGCAGACGCATCTCTCCGCCTATAAATTACATCAAGTAATACCTGCAACCAATTGAAATACAGTCATCTGCTGGAACCGATCGGCGGCCATGGTGCACCATGGAAACAGTGCGCGGGCACGGCGGCCTGCCCCGCCGCAGCGCTCGAAGCGGCCGGAGCAGTCGAGGCCGGACACGCTCCCACGGCCGGCGCGAGCGATACGACCCGAATCCACAGCCCGACGAACAGCAGCGCGAGGCCGCCAACCGAGCACCAACGCTGCCAGCTTCCCGGAAGATCCTCTTGGCGTGCACGGCTGACACGTCCGGCTCCCACAAGCAGCATCACGCTGCCCGCCAGGCTCACCGCAACACTCATGCCCTGGATCGACATCGATTGCTCCGCGATCCGCCCGCAAATCGCCACGGCGGATGCGATGCTATGATGACCCGCATGTGCGTCGAATGTCACGACTACCGCCCGCGCCAGGCGGCCGTAGCGTGTCGCGCCTGAGCTTGCCGCACCGCATCGTCTCGAGTCCGAATTCGCTCGGCATTTCGCCCGGGTAATGTCCCTCGGTCTTGAGCTCTGGCTTTTCAGCGTCGCCGCAGGTACCAGCCTGCTCGGCGGCATGCTGGGCATGGCCAGCGGCGTCTTCATCGTGCCGGTGCTGACACTGTTCGGCCACCTGGACATCCGCAGCGCGATCGGTGCGAGCCTGGTCTCGGTCATCGCCTGCTCGTGCGCGAGTGCCGCACCATTCCTTCACCAGAGGCTGACCAATATCCGTCTGGCCATCGTGCTGGAGACCGCGACGACCCTGGGCGCGCTGACAGGTGTACTGCTGGTGGGTGCCATATCGACTGCGTTCCTGTTCGGGCTTTTCGGCCTGGTGCTGCTGCTATCGGCCGTGCAGATGCTGCGCGCCCGCCGGCAGGGACCTCAGATCGTCAGCGGGCGCTGGGCCGCGTGGCAGCTGGATGGCAGCTATCCGGACCCCGAGCGTGGCGGCGAGGTCGCCTACGAAGTGCATCGCGTGCCCGCCGGACTGGGCCTGATGTATCTGGCAGGGCTGCTGTCGGCCCTGCTCGGCATCGGCAGCGGCGTGCTCAAGGTACCGGCGATGGATACGGCGCTTCGGCTGCCGATCAAGGTGTCCTCTGCCACGTCGAATTTCATGATCGGCGTCACCGCCGCGGCCAGCGCCGTCGCCTATTTCGTTCGCGGCATCATCACCGCGCCGATCGCCGCGCCTGTCGCGCTCGGTTCCGTGCTGGGCGCCCTGCTCGGCGCAAGGATCCTGCTGCGGGTTCCCAGCGCCCGACTGCGCCTCATGTTCGTGGTCGTGCTGGCCGCGCTGGCGATCGAGATGATCTTCAATGCCTTCGGCGTCTCCCTCACTCGTGGACCGTCATGAGCGGTGCGATCGATGAACGGGGCCTGGAGAACAGGCTCGCCAGGCTCCTGTGGCTGGGCACGCTGTGTGGCTGCGCGCTGATCGGCGTCGGACTGCTGCTGACCCTGTCGTTGCATACGCCAATCGGCGCCCGTGCAGCCTACGCGCTCATGAACGCGGGGATCCTGCTGCTGATCCTGCTGCCCATCGTGCGAGTGGGAGTCATGCTGACTGTGTTCCTGCGTGAGCGCGAGCGGCGATTCGCGACCGCGGCCGCCGCGGTGCTGCTGATCATCGCCATCAGTCTGGCCGTGGGCCTGTGGACGAGGACCTGATTCGGTCAGAACCCGCTGCTGCAGCTGGGAGAGAACAAAGGCAAAGCGGACAAGGTCGGCAAGGACGACAATTTCAGCGGCATCACCGAGTCGCTAACACGGCCAAGAAACCCTGACTGTCACGGCGCCGCCGACGTGGCGCGTACACGTTGCTCCTCGCGGACATCTTCGGAAGTCAGACCCGTCTGCGCCGCGATTGCCTCGATCAGCCGATGCGAGGGGCTGCGCGGCAGATCGACCTGGTGCAGTCGCTCCCAGATGCGGATGCGCATGGCCGGGGTGTTCATCGATGAGCGCTGCTCGAGCAACTCCAGCTGTCGACGCTCGATGGCTTCCGCCTGGTGCGCGGCAACGCGTGCCCGATAGTCCGCATTGCTTTCACCGGCGAAGGGCACAGGACCGCGCATGTTGCTCCCGGCCGGCTTGTTCTCATCCATCCGCGTTCTCCCGTCTCACCCAGGAACCGGCCCCGGATCGCCCGGGGCCGCCTCATCGCGCTCTGCAAAGTTCAGTAGCGACCGCCGCCGCCGCCGCCACGATAGCCACCGCCACCGCCACCGCCGGAACGCCCGCCGCCGCTGCCACGCGGCTTGTCCTGTGCCTCATTGACGCGCAACGCCCGCCCGCCGAGGTCCTGACCATTCAGATTCTGAATGGCGCGGGCCGCATCGGCCTGGCTCATTTCGACGAAGCCGAACCCGCGCGGGCGACCGGTTTCCCGATCCGTCGGCAGGCTGACCGACTCGACGGTCCCATGCTGCGAAAACAAGGTCCGGATTTCGGCGTCAGTGGCGGAAAACGGCAGGTTACCGACATAAATCTTGGCCATGAAAATATCTCCCGAATAACTCGAGGCCGCGGGGGGAAGTTGGTTTCCCGTCGGCCGTAGGAACGGCAGGCGCGGCAGTCAGGTCAGGGAGAGATCGTCTCGCGAGCCATCGAACCGGAGGTCCTGTCACCTGATCGCAGGTGGCTCGGTCCAGCCATGAACTGTCCCCGGGAGGGAACGGCCGGCTGGCACTGGAACGTCAACGATCGGGGAACAGTCTACCACGCTCCGCTCAGCAGCGCCGGTAAGCTTGACTTGGTCACAGGACCCGTCGGGCTGAACCTCAGGAGTGACTGGCCGAAGTAGGCGCCGCCGACGCTTGCTTGAGGCTGCGGAAACCCACCAGCCGCTTTGAGGATTCATCCCATAGTCGCAGGCTCAGGGTCCGCAGGCTGTCGGAGAAAGTAAGCGGCTTGATGTCACGGAACAACAGCTCAGAGCGGTGACACTGCTCCAGGTTGTAGTTCGGGATTCGCGGACCCAGATGGTGGATGTGGTGAAAGCCGATATTGCCCGAGAACCACTGCAGGACCCGGGGCAACTTGAAATAGGAGCTGCCCTTGAGGGCGGCCGCCGTGTAGTCCCAGCTCTCGCCACGCTCCCAGTACGCCTCCTCGAACTGGTGCTGCACATAGAAGAGCCACAGACCAGCGCTCCCCGCCAGGGTCAGGATGGCGAACTGGAACACGAGGTACGCCCACAGTCCGATGACCGTCGACAGCGTCGCTCCCAGCAGCAGCAGCGCGACATTCATCGACCAGACCGAATGTCGCTCGCGCACGCCCATCTTCGGATCCGGAATGCGCTGCAGCACCAGGAACAGCACCACTGGACTGATAATGAACAGCACGAAGGGGCTGCGTGCCAGGCGATAGGCAAACCTGCGGTAGCCTGACGCATGCAGGTATTCGGTGACCGTCATGGTCCACACGTCACCGGTGCCCCGCTTATCCAGATCGCCCGCCGTTCCATGGTGAATCGCGTGCTCGCCGCGCCATTGGTAATAAGGCGTGAAGGTCAACACACCGCAGATGCAGCCCCAGACGTCATTGGCGAGGCGCGATGCGAAGAATGAACCGTGCCCGCAGTCATGGAAGATGATGAACGTGCGCACCAGCAGACCCGCACCAAGCACCACCAGCGGCGGCACCAGCCACCAGGAGACGCGCAGACTGTAGTGGTAGAGCACCCACACCAGAACGTAGAGTCCCAGGCTGTTGATGAGCTGCCAGGAGGCCTTCCAGGCATTGGGCTGGCGATGTCTTGCGATCATCGCCCGCCATGGCGCCGGCTCACCGGGCAGTGCGGCATCCGAACCAGGGGTAAGGGCATCTGCGGCCACTGTTGCTCCGACGGGCGGCCCGCGGGTCCGCAGGCAGGAGGCGGAGCATGGCAGATCCCCAGCCCCCCGTGTGGTGGATTGTTGGCCCGCTCACGCCAGCGTCGCCCGATACGCCTCGATCTGCGGCAGCAGTGCCGCCCGTCGCTCGAGGCTTTGACGTGGCCAATAGCGCTCCCGGTCATAGTACTCGGGGACCGCGGGGATGCCTTCCGGCAGCTGAAGCCAGGACTGCTTGGACGAGGTAAAGATATGGATGTCGGGTGGGAGGTTATTCGGCTCATCGACGGTACCGACGCGGACGAACCGGAACACAGGGCCGCTGCCGGCATAATTACTCCATACGGCGATACGACACTTCGGGCAACGCGCAATTCGCTGGCCCCTGCCACTGCTGGATGGCGTATCGACAATCTCCGGCTCTGCTTTCAAATGCACGACGCGATCGGCTTCTATCAGGGCGTTGAGCGCAAACGAGGCGCCCGTTTCCCGTTGGCACCAGCGACAGTGACAGCAATGCACGAACAGCGGTGCCGACTGCATGGCATAACGGACCGTGCCGCAATCACAGCCCCCTTCGAGTGGAAAACCTGCGCTACCGGTGATCATTGGCGCTCCGGAACGGGGAGGTGGCGAACGTCGCTAGACTCCAGCCGCATTCGAGTCGGTGGGAAAGGTTCGTCAAAGTCCCCGCCGTAATTTCTCGCGGAGGGGATTCGCGTACCGAGAGTAACACCACGCGATCTGGTCGTTATAGGTTGCCTGGCGCCAGCGCGAACGCGGTCCCCGGGCTTGCGAATGATGGGTTAACATTGGTGAAACATTTGCAGGGGGTTATGCACATGACTTCTTCCAGGACAGCTCACCGATCCTTCCGGGCACGTTCACTTTCTGCTGCACTCCCGTGTATCGCAGCCACCCTCACGCTAATCGCCCTCGCAGCTGCCCGATACGCTACGGCGGCTGAGCACCCGGGCGCTCAGAGGCACGGACCGGCAGCCGCGCACGAACAGGCGTTGCCATTGTTCTTCAGCGAAAGCTGGCGACGCCCCGCTGGAGGAGCTGTCGAGGCTCCGGCGATGCAGTCGAACGTCTCGGACCAGAACCTTGAGCTGGAACTGTTCGGACTGGATGCGAAGGATGTGGAGATCTCCGGTGAGCCCGGACCCAACAATTATTTGAACCTTTGGTCGGGCCTCTCGAAGGAGCCGTTCGCCGTATTACTGAAGGATAAGAACCACTATGTGGATCTCACCGGCGCTGCCGCCCGGATCCGCTGGGTGATCCGAACCGCGGGATTTCACGCGGTACGCCCGGCCATCCGGCTGGCAGATGGGACGATTTTGGTCGGCGATCACGCCGACAGCTCCACGATCTTTGCCGAACGCGAATTTGCGCTGGCTGATATCCGCTGGTTGCCGCTCGACCCCAGCCGCGTGGTCACCACCGTCGTCGGTGGCTCTCATGGCCAGGCTGGCGCCTGGTATCCCAATCCAGATCTCAGCAAGGTCGATGCAGTCGGTTGGGTCGATCTCATGCCCTCCTCGGGCCATGGCTTCAGCGGCTGGGTCAATATGGCGACGATCGAGGTGTACGGCAAACCGGTAAACCGTTCGTAAATCGGCGTACCACATCGTGGGGAATCCGGAGCAGCCCGTGTCTTCCAAAGGCCTCGCGCCGCGCTAGCAGGTACACAGACAATACAATGCGCCTGCATTGTGACGGCCGGATCGAGTGATTGATTTCATGGCCGGGTGCAGGTTTCTATTCTGACTTGCCGACACATCCTGCGTGTGCCACACTCTGGTTGTGTCACTGCTCCGGTTCAAGCCTCAACCCGGCGAGACGATTTTCGATCAGCTGGTATTCGCGGCGGAGAAAGCGATCCTGGGCGGGGAGTTTTCACCCGGACAGCCGTTCCCGTCCGTGCGCGCGCTGGCAACCGAGATGAAGATCCATCCGAACACGGCGCAGAAGTTCATTCATCATCTGGTAGCGGCTCGGTGGCTTGAAGTCAGGCCAGGGATTGGCACGGTAGTCGCCCCGCGACCGCCCGTCCGTGCGTCCGAGCGTAAACGGTTGCTGCAGGAGGATGTGGGGCGACTCATTGTGGAGGCCAGAAAGGTTGGAGTGAGCCTGCCGGAGGTGATCCAGGCGATCTCGGCAGGATGGTCCGAGCTGGATGCGGTCGCCGGACGCCGAAAATGATCATCCAGACGCAGGGTCTGTGTAAGACCTATGGCCGCAACGATGCCTTGCGAGGCTTGAATCTAGCGGTCGCGGAGGGTTCTGCCCTTGCACTGATCGGCGCCAACGGTGCGGGAAAGACCACCACCATCAAGGTCCTGATGAACATGCTGGCGCCGTCCGCCGGCACCGCGACTGTCCTGGGAGTGGACACGCGGCGGCTGTCGCGCACCGAGTTCGCGCACATCGGCTATGTATCTGAAAATCAGCGAATTCCCAGACGACTGACGGTGTCCCAGTACCTCGGCTATCTGCGGCCGCTGTACGCGAATTGGGATCGCGCCCTCGAGCGCTCCATTCTCGCGCAGCTGCGATTGCCCCCGAACCGGAAGATCGGCGAGCTGTCGCACGGGATGCGTATGAAGATGGCACTCGCCTGTGCGTTGCCCTTTCGACCCAGGCTCCTGGTGCTCGATGAGCCCTTCAGCGGCCTGGATCCACTGGTGCGCGATGAATTCCTGGAGCGGGTGTTGGAGCAGGCCGGCGCGATGACAGTCCTGATCTCCACGCACGAGCTCGCCGACATTGACGGTGTCGCCACCGATGTGGCGTTCATCGATGATGGCAGATTGCTCTTTCAGGAGCCCATGAGCGCACTGAGCGCTCGGCTGCGGCGCGTGGAGGTTCTTCTGGATCAGGAGGCGAGAGAGCCGCCGGGAACCCCTGCCAGCTGGCTCGACGTACGTGCGGTCGGCAATGTCCTGAGCTTCGTCGAGTCGCGCTTCGCGGAAGAGGAGCTTGGTCCGCGCATCGCAGCGGTCCTGCCGCGGGCGCTAAAGGTCGACGTGGAGCGCATGCCGCTGCGATCGATCTTCACCACGCTGGCGCGAAGCGCGCAGCGCAAGGCTGGCTGACATGGTCTGGCACATCTTCAAGAAGGATTTCCGCCTGCTCTGGCCGCTGTCGCTCGCCGTCGTGGTGTTGGGCGCCCTCAGTGCCCTGCGCACACCGTTCGCTGGTCATTTCTATGGGTCGCAGCTCGAGCAGCTCACGTTCTACCTGCCCTATCTGGTCTATTTCGGCATCGCCATCGTCGCTATCGCCGCGGTCCACCAGGATACGTTGTCCGAGTCTCAAGAAGACTGGCTGGTCCGCCCCCTTCTCCGACGGGATCTGGCGTTGGCGAAGCTCCTCTTCGTTCTCCTCACGGTGAACGTCCCCCTGCTGATCATCGATGTCCTGTTGCAGCTGGCGCTGCATTTCCCTCTGTCCGTATCGCTCGGGGTCGCCGCCTCGCACGCACTGTTCCTGGTGCTGTTGTGTTCCGTGCCGGCACTGATGATTGGCGCGGTAACCCGCTCTCTCGTCAACGCCTTCGTATTTGGCATCGCCTCGGCAATCGCGTTCGTGTTTCTTACGGAACTAGGGACATCGATGTTGAGTCCCGGCGTCCTCGGATACACCGGCTTCTCGGGACTGACGTGGATCAAGCTCTGGGCCCTGGGCGGGGAGATTGCCATCGGCTCGCTGGTGGCGCTCACGCTGCAGTACTACACGCGACGAACGCTGATCGCTCGTTCCATCGGATTGGCTGCCATATTCGCCGCTCTGTGCATGTTCGTGCTGCCCGCGGGCAGGGGAACTGCCGCAATTCAGCAAGCTCTCTGGGGCCCGTCGAATGACGAAGGCATCAGGCTCAGCTTCGACCCGTCCAGCCAGGGAAAAAGCGCGGGGCCATCACGGGACCTGGGCTACCTCGGATTTCCCCTGTCGGCAGCGGCCGTCGCCGCCAACACTGCAATGATGGCGGGCGTTGACCGGAAGATCGAGACAGTCTGGCTGCCGATGAGCATTTCGGGGATGCATCCGGGCGACATATTAGCGGCGGACAAAATCGACGTCCGGCTCCTGTCGATGAGCGGGCAGATACTCTATCAGGGCGGGGGCGTCTGCACACGTGAAGGCACCGCCGTCATGTGTTCGCCCGATCGACTGGAGGTGTGGCCGAGTTCAGCCCGTGTCCTGGACAAGGAGGAGCTGAATTTACCGATAGCACTGTACCAGCGAATCAAGACTGAACCGGTCCGCGTGGAAGTGAGCTATGCGTTGACCCGATTCGTGGCTCATCCGACTCAAATGATCGATGCCATCGGTGGTCTGAAAGCCCTGCCCGAGCTGGGCTCGTGCGCCACACGGGTCGACGGTGACGGCGATGAGGTCCAGCTGGGCTGCCTCACGGACGTCGGGGCCCCATCCTGCGTTGCCCTGGTACTGGAGGATCCACAGGCAGACCGCCGCAACCCGGCGTTGCATCACTGCGATCCGCAGTACGGCCCGTACCGTCGCAAGGGATCGCGCAGCGGGGGCGTGGTCGACCGGGTTCAGCTATCGATTCCGTTCCGCGACCTATCGGGGCTCGCGCATTATCCGGTCGGCAGTCAGGAGATCGCGCACGCGCGCATCGACGTGACGGTCTACGATCCGGTCGCACATTTTCGCACGAGTGTTACGGTACCGAGCGTCCGTTTGGCGGAGTGGGCGCAGCCGAAAGGGTAAATCCATGGCGCGGGCTCGCGTCCCGGACAGGCCCATGGGGCCAGACCGCAGCTGAGCCACGGAGAGGACTGC
>DATJUN010000108.1:0-4544 GCA_035502275.1 Steroidobacteraceae bacterium | reverse complement strand
CTTTGATTCTGGCGGAGAGAGAGGGATTCGAACCCTCGAAGGGCTTTTGACCCTTACACCCTTAGCAGGGGTGCGCCTTCGACCACTCGGCCATCTCTCCGTCTCGCGAAAATTGCTTGCGGCCCAGGGGCTTACTGGCGAGGGGCCGGTCCTTCCCGCGAAGAAGGGTGGCCATCATACTGCAACCGGGCAATATTGTGCTCAATAGGACATCTGCCAGGCCAGGCCGATGCTGCTTCCCGGATCGTTTTCGGGGGTTACGCCCTGCGCCGTGGCAGTCCCGTTCCCGAGGCGGGTCACCAGCTTCAGATATTGGTTCAGGTCGACGCTCACCTGTACCTGGCTATAGCCGGTCGTCGACTGCGTCGCGGCGACATAGACCCTGTTCGAGACGTACTTTCCAGCGGTGAGGCTCGCACCGCTCGTCGAATTGCTTTGAGAGCTGTTCGCGCCTGTCTGATTCTGCGGCGTCGCGCTTCCAACCGAAATCGTGTTGAGGCCGAACGCTTTCTTGATCCACGTCAGCGGATTCCACTTGCTGCCCCCGCTCTCGCCGCCCCCGATGCCACTCAGGCTCGCAAGCGCATAGCCGGTTTCCGCGAGCTGCATCGGGGTAAGCTGGGATGCGGGCTTGCCGAAGAGAAGCAGGCCCAGCAGGTCGTCCTGCGGCAGGGATGGTGTGCTGGAGAGCGAGATCTTCGGCGAATCGGCAAATCCCGAGATGGTCAGGTCGACCGTAGTGGGCCCGTTGTAAACGACGCTCGACTGCGCGACGAAGTCGAGCGACGGATCCATCCCGCCCTTCAGACCCTGCCCGTTGAAGCTCACTTTGCCGCTGGTGAAATTGAGGCTCGTCCCGGCGAGTGAGAAGACTCCCCGGATCATCCTGAACCCGCCGCTCACCTGGGGATCGTCGGTGGTACCCGCGATCTTCAGCCGCCCGCCGAGCTGAGCATCCAGACCGCGACCCTGCACGAATATCGCCGCGGGCGCATCGAGGGCGATGCCGAGACCGATGACCAGCTTCGACGCCTCTTCAGGCGGTGGCTGAGGCGTCTGTCCCGGACGGATCACATTCAGAGTCTGCACGCTCGGCGGCAACCCATTGGGAATGGTGATCGAGGCGCGGTTGATGTGGACATTGCCGGTGACATCGAGGCGCTTGCTCAGGGTTCCGGCCACTTCCATGTTGGTATCCAGATTCGCCGTCATGATGTCGTTCGTGATCGGCTGGATGTTGTGCGCGTTCAGCGAGATATGCATCGGCATACCGGGCTGCAGCACGCCAACCGTGCCGTGGGCCGAGAGCTGCCCCGGACCCGCGCGAGCCGTCATGCTCGCGATCCTGAGGATGCCGCGCCCGCCGACCAGCCGCGCGTTGATGTGGTCCAGATGCACCCCTTGCGCATAATCCCGCAGATCGCCATCCGCAAGCTGCACCACACCGCGGATCTGCGGCTCACTCGCCGCGCCCGACACCGAAGCATTGACCGTGAGGGTTCCGCCCGCGCGCTCTCCGCGCTGTTCCAGGATGGAGTTCATGAGCGCGACATCCACTCTGCCCGCCAGCTTCAGAGCCACATTCCCGGTCTTGTTCATCGGGGCAGTGCCGCGCATCGTAATTCGCGAGCGCGAGCCCGCATCGAGCTCCGCCGAGACATTCGCGGTCTCGCCGCGAAACCGTGCCGTGCTGCGCATATTGACGGCCGGCAGCCCCTGCGCCGCCTGGCCGGCGAGCTTCACGCCCGTGAGCTCGAGCGATGCTTGACCAACAGGTGCCGCCTGGGTGCCGCGCAGCTGCGCGTCAGCATTGAAGGTACCTTGCGACAGCAGATTCGGTACGAACGCGTCGACCAGCTGCGCGTCGACGTGGTGGATCGATGCTCTAAAGTTGAGCGTCGGTGAAAGCTCTCCGTCAACCGCCACGACCGCGCTCCGCGCGGCGACCTTCAGATTTTGCACCTTGAGACCGCGTCCATACATCAGGCGTGACGCAGAGACCAGGTGCAGCGTCTGACCCCGGTAGTGCGCCTGGAAGCGATCGAGATCGACGATTTTCCGGCCGGCATCCAGCAGCGCATCGGCCGATACGTCCGCAGGACTGCCGTGGATGTTGGGCGACTGCGCCGCGAGGTCGATGCGCAGACTGCGGAGCGGCCCGACACCGGACAGGCGCGCATTCCCCGACACACCTGCCGCCACGATATTGCTCGCGACGAGATCGAACTGCGTGCGAGGACCACCCTTGCCCGGGCTGAGATCGAGGTTCGCGGTAATGGCGCCGCGCACAGGCTTGCCAAGCAGGGGCTGCAGATCTTCCAGGTGCGCCATGCGCAGGTGGACACTCCCGCGCGCTGCCGCCAGGCTCTTGCCCGCCGTCAGATCCCCATTGACGGCAAGACTCTTCCAGGTCATCCGCGGGATGACGATGTGGAAAGTGTTGGCCGCCGCCTGCTTGAGAGACGCTTCCAGCCTGAGGGGCGCGCCATCAAAATTGCCATCAGCCTGGAACACCGCGACCGGCGCGGAAGGCAGTCCGCGGGCCTGCAAAATCGCTTCGACAGTGCCTGACGGCGCTCCGCGCACGGCGACAGTAGTGCGCACGTGAGCGTTGGCGGTCAGTGACTCGAGAGGTCCGTCCACCGAACCCGTGCTCTCCAATGTCCCCGGAGCCGATGGATCAATCAGCGCCAGGTTCGGCAACGAAACCTTCCAGTGCGCACGCACCGACTCCACGAAGCGAGTGGAAGCACCGGGCCCGGCGCGATCCGCCTGCGCGTCGGCAGTCACTGCCAACCCCCGCCCCGAAAGGTCGAGCGTGTCCACGTTGACGTTCACCGGCGTCATGCTGCCCGCGATGTGTAGCCGCATGTCGTCCCCGAGCAGCTTCGCGGCGAGGCTCGCGCCCCTCAGGTCACCCGTACCGGTCACGTCGAGTGTGGTGTTTCGCCCCTGCTCCGCCACTTTGCCGGAGAGGCTCATCGTGCCGCCGATATCCTGATGGTAAGCCGCCGCAAGAGCGGTGAGGTCATGCAGGTGCAGATCGAAGTTGGCGCTTCGCGATCCCGTGGTAACCGCCTGCACGTCGACGTCCAGCAGCCGGTTCGCCACACTGAGCTGCAGCGGGCGCCCTGTGGCATCCAGATGCCACGTCGCGTTCACGTTGAGCGGCGAGCCCTGAAGAATCGGCGGCTGCGTGGGTGGCAGGATGATGTCGTTGGCCGTTGCGCGCAGCGTCAGCACGCGTCCATTGGCGCCAAGGTTGGCTTTCAGGGAGCCGAGTTGCGTCCCGTCGGCCAGTTCGAGCCCTTCGAGATCCAACACGCCCGTGGCCTGAGGTGCAGTCACGGGCCCGCTCCAGCGTCCCTGCAGCGCGATTCGCTGCCAGGCAATCCCGGGCCGGGGCGACATGGAGGGAGATGCCACCGAATACGAGAGCTCGGCCGCCCGCGTCACCAGGTCGACCGTGCCCGCGGCGTTGGCGCTCAACTGCCCGACGTGCGCATCGAGCAGCAGGTGTTCCGCGTTCTGCGGCCCATGGACCTTGGCGACAACCGACAGTGTCCCGAGGCCGGGCAAATTCAGCAGATGCTCGAGCGGACCCCCTGCCGGCTCCTCCAGCTTGAGGCCGGCATTCATGCCCGAGCGGCCGAGTCCCAGCGTGACTTCGTAGTCCCCCCTACCG
This sequence comes from Steroidobacteraceae bacterium, assembly GCA_035502275.1. Taxonomy (GTDB): domain Bacteria; phylum Pseudomonadota; class Gammaproteobacteria; order Steroidobacterales; family Steroidobacteraceae; genus FEN-1191. Next base: position 859 of record DATJUN010000108.1, on the reverse strand, counting down.
TTGGTGCGCCGCGCAACCAGGCTCCCCTGCGCGTCCCTCATCGACCGATAATGCAGATTACCGGCGACGCCGAGGCGTGCCGCCATGCCGGCTGCCGCGGGCTCGAGCACGAGGGTGCCTATCCGCATCCGGTCGATGTCGATGCCGGGGGTGCTCGAGCTGGAGTTGCTGGTCTCTTTGCTGCTCGGCGAGCTGACGGGCCGCCTGGCGACGTCCGCGGCACGGATGTCGAGGCTCTCGATATGCATGTCCCACGCCAGGAGGGCAAGCGGCGACCAATGCAGCGAAATGCCGTTGGCCCTCATCCAAACGCCCTTCGGGTCGCTCAGCTCGAGACTCGCAAGCTCGATATCGGACGGAAAGCTGCCGCCGAATCCCGCGATGCGAACCCGGCCCGATGTCAGCTTTGCCGTCTCGCTCTCCAGGAATCTACGGCCCCCATCGGTGTTGCCGAAGACGACCAGGGTCACTATCCCGAGCAAGATGACACCCAGCAGCCCTCCCAGACTCCAGGCCGTGATGCGTAGCCATCTGGGCATCAGAACGCCTGCCCGAGACCGATGTAGATCTCGAATTTATCGTCGTTGGGTCGCCTCTTCGTGGGCAATGCGAAGTCGAAGCGTATGGGCCCGATTGACGTGTAGTAGCGCACACCTGCTCCGACGCCAGCGCGGTAGACGCTCCCGGACGGGCTCGAAACGCCGCCACTGTCGACGAATGTCGCGAAACCAAAGTTCGTCCCCACCCGCTGGCGCAGCTCGAGGTTCACCGCCTCCATATTGGTGCCGCCCTCTGGGTTGCCGTCCGCGAACTCCGGGCCCACCGATTGATAGCGATAGCCGCGGACCGTGCCGCTTCC
>DATJUN010000107.1:0-2795 GCA_035502275.1 Steroidobacteraceae bacterium | reverse complement strand
TCGCGCGCCTCCCGTGCGCCAGCACCGTCCCTGGAGAGCCGCGTCACTCTTCTGCATGGGCGTGGTCTTCGGCGACATCGGGACCAGCCCCCTCTATACGCTCACCGTGACGGCGAAAGCCGCCAGCCCGAATGGGAGCGTCACACCGGAAGCAGTGCTCGGAGTGGTCTCGCTGATCTTCTGGTCGTTGATCGTCGTGATCTCGATCAAGTACGCCATTCTCATCATGCGTGCGGATAACCACGGCGAGGGTGGCATCCTGGCGCTGCTCGCGCTGGTCAGTCCCAGCCGGACGCGCGAGAGCAAGCTGCGCGCCGCAATGGTAGTGGTCGGCCTCATCGGCGCGACTCTGCTCTATGGCGATGGCGCGATCACACCGGCGATATCCGTGCTGAGCGCCATCGAAGGCCTCGAGGTGTACGCACCGGAGACCAGCCACATCGTGGTGCCGCTCACCGTGGCGATTCTCGTCGGGCTCTTCATCATCCAGCGCAAGGGCACCTCGTTCATCGGCGGCCTGTTTGGTCCGATCATGCTCCTTTGGTTCATCGTCATCGGGCTGCTGGGTCTCGGCGGTATCATCAGAGCGCCGGGGATACTGGCAGCGCTGAGCCCGCTGCCCGCCCTCAACTATCTGACCCACGCCGGCCCCGTGGTCTTCGCCGTCATCGGCAGTGCGTTTCTGGCGGTTACCGGGGGCGAGGCCTTCTACGCCGACATGGGTCATTTCGGACCGCTTCCCATCCGCATCGCCTGGTTCGGCGTAGCCCTGCCGGCACTCGTGCTCAATTACTTCGGGCAAGGGGCGCTGCTGCTCGCGCATCCCGCGGCGCTCGCCAGTCCCTTCTTCGAGCTCGCGCCGGCATGGGCGCACATTGCCCTTGTCGCCCTGGCAACGGCCGCGACCGTCATCGCATCCCAAGCCGTCATCTCAGGCGCCTTCTCACTTACCCATCAGGCGATGCAGCTGCGCTTCCTGCCGCGCATGACCGTGGTGCACACGGCCGGGCGCGAAATCGGCCAGGTCTACATCCCGTTCGTCAACTGGGCGTTGGCCGCGCTGACGCTCGCCGCCGTCATCAGCTTCGGCTCCTCGGACGCTTTGGCGGGCGCATATGGTGTTGCCGTATCACTCCTGATGGCAATCACGACGCTAATGGCTACGTTCGTGGCGCTGCAATGGAACTACAGCGTGTGGGCAGTTGCACTGGTCAATGGCAGCCTGCTGCTGATCGATCTGCTGTTCGTCGCATCCACTTCGACCAAGCTGGTCCAGGGCGGCTGGTTTCCACTGCTCATCGCCGGCGTGATCTCGTTTCTGATGCTCACCTGGCGCAAAGGCGAGCGGATCATGGAGGGCGTTCGCAGCGGTCTGCGGCGCAGCCTGCAGGAGTTCACCGAATCCATTCAGCGCGACCCGCCGTATCGGCTTCCAGGGACCGCCGTCGTGCTCGGCCGGCTGACACAAGGCGTCCCGCTGGCGCTCACGCAGAACCTGAAATACAACCACGTGATGCACGAGCACCTGCTGCTCGTATCTGTCTCGGTCGCGGAGGTCCCGCGCGTGTCCGCAACCGATCGATCCGTGGTCACGCCGGTCTGTACCGGCGTCGAACGGGTCGAGCTGCACTACGGCTTCATGGAGCAACCGAACGTGCCGCTCGGCCTGAGTGAGGCGGTTTCGCTCGGCAGGATCGCGCCCTGCCGCCTGGAGCAGGTCATCTACTTCACCGGACACGAGACGATCAATGCGCTCGGACGTCTGGCGCAGATGGCCCGCTGGCGTGAATCCGTTTTCACCTGGATGCACCGCAATGCCCAGCGTCCCGGAGCCTATTTCAACATCCCGCCGGCGCAGATCATGGAGATCGGCGTCGAGTTCGAGATCTAGCGCACCGGTCACTGCGGCGTGCTGAGCTTGCTCAGGAGCACCATCAGCAGCATCACCCCGATGATGATCAGCAGTCGTCGCCAGCGCTTGGCGAACACAACCGCCTTGCTCGCCACCGGCGGTCGGATGCGCCCGAATACCTCGCGCGCATAGATCTTCGTGGAATTCTGCCGCAGTCTCGCCACCACCTGCGCATAGTCGCCTGCGTGCTCTGCATCGATGGACCAGCGATCGATCACGAGCTCCTTGTGAAAGATCATCTGCCGCGACTGGATGTCCAGCGTGCTCGCGACCCGCATGCCGGGCTTCTCGAGCATGCTGCCGAGACCTTTGCCTCGCCAGCGACAGGGCATCTCCAGCCGGACGTGCCATTGCGCGCGGCGTGGCCTGCCGAGCAGAACGGGGAATCTTCGCTGGGTGCTGGCGAGCGCCGCCAGGTCTTCGTACAGGAGCGGGTCGTTGAGGAGAAAGGCCCACCGCTCCGAGCCGTCTTCGCGTTTCCAGCAGGCTGGGATCGTGTAGGTCACCGAGGCGGTCAGCCGGTTGTCATCGAGATCGTCCCTGATGGCCAAGGGGGCCGTGACCGAGGCTTCCGGCCAGTTGGCCTGCGCCTTCTTGTGCACCTGATCGGTCCACTTCGAGGCACCTTCATTCTGCAGCCGGTTGCGTATCTGGTCCGCGGCCCAGTGGGCGAACGTGTATTCGCGCCGAAGGGTGGCGGCCGATTCCGGATTCGGACCGAAGCTGATCGAGTCCTCGCAGCGGATGTGCTCGAGGGGCTGCGACTCCGGCAGGCGGACGAGCTCCACCTGCTCCTCGAGGAGCGGCAAGGCCCAGCCAAAATGCGCTTGTACGAGCCGCTCGAGCGTGCCGCCCTGGCACTGCAGCGTTGGATCCAGCCAAT
>DATJUN010000106.1:0-12181 GCA_035502275.1 Steroidobacteraceae bacterium | reverse complement strand
GGTTCCCACGCTCCAGAGCGATGGAGTATTCATTCCACAGTCACTGGCGATCCTTGAATATCTGGAAGAGGTATTTCCCGAGCCGCCGCTATTGCCCAAGGACAGCGAGCGTCGTGCCCGCGTCCGATCACTGGCACAGATCTGCGCAGTGGACACTCATCCTCTCAATAATCTGAGAGTCCTGAAATATCTGGAGAAGGAGCTCGGGCTCGATGAGCGGGCGCGACTGGCCTGGTCTGCGCGCTGGTTCAGCGCCTGTTTCGGCGCGCTGGAGGCTCGCCTGGCCAATGAGCCGGAAACCGGCCGGTTCTGTCATGGCGATACGCCGACATTCGCCGACGTCTGTCTTCAACCCCAGGTATGGGGCGCCCGGCGCTTCGGCTTCGATCTTGCGCCCTATCCGACTGTTTGCCGCGTATCCGCAAGTGCTGCTGCAATGGACGCTTTTGAACGCGCACTGCCCTCACGGCAGCCCGACGCGGAATGAGCCTGGCTGCTGACGCTAGCGGCTCAGGCGCGCATCGCCGGCCGCCATCGCCGTGGCGACGAAATCGATGAAGACCCTGACACGTGATGGCAGATGCCGCCGTGTCGCGTACGTCGCGTAGAGACAGATGTCGTCCGAAGCATAAGGTTTCAGCAACTCGACCAGACGTCCCTCGGCAAGGTCATCTTCGACATCCCAAAGTGCCTTGAAGCAGATCCCGCGCCCCAACAGCGCCCAGCCGTGCATGACCTCGGCGTTGTTGGTCGTCAGACGCCCATGAACCCGGACTTCGCGCTGCTTGCCGCCTTCGCGGAAAGCCCATCGGTCGAAAACTTCCCGGCCGCGCACCAGGCAGATGCAGTCGTGCCGCAGAAGATCGCCGGGCGCGGCCGGATTGCCGTGCCGGGCAAGGTAATCGGGCGACGCACAGACGGCGCGGCGGCTGGTAAGCAGCTTTCGCACCACGACGCTGCCGTCATTGGGCGCGTCCAGATGCAGCAGTACATCCAGCTCGTCGCTGATGACGTCCAGCCGCGAATCCGACAGGATCAGCTCGACGGCCAGATTCGTATACCGCTCCGTGAACTGCGCAATGATCGACGCGAAGCGCCGCCGGCCGATCTCCAGCGGGACACCCACACGCAGTCGCCCCTGCGGGTCTTTGACGCGTGCGGCAACTTCTGCGTCAGCCCGATCAAGCGCTGCGAGTATGTCAAGCGCGCGCGCATGATAGAGATTGCCTTCCTGCGTGAGCGCAAAGCGGCGTGAGCTGCGGTCGACCAGGCGCACGCCCAGCCGAGCCTCCATCGCAGCCAGGCGCCTGCTGATACCCGCCGCCGAGCAGTTCAGGCGTCTGGCAGTCTCGGACAGGCTGCCCGCCGCAGTCATGATGGTGAACAGCCGAAGATCGGTCAGCCGGTCACTCATCATGTGCACGCCAGGCTGGCACGAGGGACGAGCCTGACCGACCCGCAGGCGCGCAGCACTGAATCATACGATCGCCGCCGTCAAGGCAGGAACGTCGCTGCTGCCCGGCATCAAGCCTCGGCCAGCAACTCATGCAGGGACTGGATGGCTTCGCGCTCAGCCGCCCGCGGGTTCGTGACGACCTTACAGTCATCATTGAAGATCATCACCTCACGGTCCGTGGCCGAATAGCTCGGCCAATGCGGCAGGTCCCGCACGTCGGGCACCCCGCTGCGCGCGAAGCCGGTCCAGGCACGACTCATCCTGTCGGCCAGCGCATAGCGGTCCGGATTATCGCCGGTGAGCAGGTGCGCATCCGGAAGATTCAGATTATCGAGCACGTAATAGATCTCGGAAGTATGCGGACAGCCGAGCTTGCCATCATGCACCGGCGTGAGCTTCTCGAAGTGATAGACATACGCCGGCGCCTGGCCCAAAGCCGCCTTGCGTGCCGCGACCAGCGCCACATTGGCCGTCAGCCAGTTGTCTGTGGCGATGAGCTGATAGATGCGCACATTGCTCTGACCGGCGAAGTCACGCCTGTACAGCGAGATCAGCTTGCGTGCCTCGGCAGCATTGCCACGCGCCAGACGCGTAACCAGTCCATGCAGCGTGGCATCGTCGATCGGATCGAGCGGAGTGCTCGTCATGAAGGTGATTTCGAGCAACGTGCTGCCGAGGATCAGCGGCACGTGTGCCGACACCGCGCTTGCCACCGGATCGAAGGGGTTCGAAGGCAGCGAGCGATGGTCAACCACCGGCCCGAGTCCGCCACCAAGCCCTGTCGGGATGGCTGCAATGATCTTCTGCCAGGGCAGTTGCTGCAGCCGCTGCACCTGGTTCGGTCGCAGCCCGAGCGCCTGCAGCAGCGCCCGGGCCGTCCGATCAGCCCGCTCGAGCGTGCCAGCCCGAATATCCACTCCGCTCTCTGCGATAGCCCGATGAAACAGACCCTTGGCGGGCGGCATACCCATCAGGGTCGTGACCTTGCCGGCGCCGCCCGACTGCCCGAATATCGTGACGTTGTTTGGGTCGCCGCCGAAGTCGCTGATGTTGTCGCGGACCCAGCGCAGCGCCGCGACCAGATCCAGCATGCCGACATTGCCCGAGTCGGCGAAGCGCTCATCACCAAGCTCGCCAAGGTAGAGGAAGCCAAAGGCGTTAAGGCGATGATTGACCGCGACGAAGACGACATCGTGCTTGCGGGCAAGGTTAGTGCCGTCATAGGCGCTCCATCCACCGGAGCCTCGAGCGTAGCCGCCGCCATGGAACCAGACCATCACGGGACGTCGTGCGCCATCGGCGAGGCCGCTGGTCCAGAGATTCAGCACCAGGCAGTTTTCCGATTTTGGCGAGCGGTCGATGGCGACACCCCACTCGTGGATGAGGCCGACATCTGCGCCCTGTGGCGCCTGATCACCGAACTGCGTTGCATCGCGGACGCCCGACCAGGGCGCTGCCGGCTGCGGCGGCATGAAACGGTTGGTCCCACTGGTATCGGCCCCATAGGGAATGCCCTTGAAGCACTTTACGGGTCCGGCGTTGTAGCCTCGCACTTTACCGGCGGTGGTTTGCGCAACGGGCCCAAGGGATGTCCGCGCTGCCTGTGAGGTCTGCGCCCAGGCGCTAGCGCCGCCGAGCAGCAGCGACGTGGCTGCAGCGCCGGCCTTCAGCACATCGCGCCGACTGACCGCGGGGCGATTGCCGACGCAATCCGTACTGGACAAGCGCAGGCTGCGAGTCTGTTTCATTGCGCGACCCCCGCAGTAACCGTCCGTTTGCGCAACCAGTCTAGCACGCGGAAAAATCAGTCCGTATACGTGAACTGCAGTCCCACCGTGAGCGGCGGAAACGGCACCGTAGCGCTCATGAACGGAGCGTACGTGGTATAGAGCGTACAGGCGGCATTCTCACAACCGCTGCGTCCACCGGCAAGGAATCCACGGTCGAAGTTGAGCGCGTTGATTGCGTACACATTCACGTCCACGGGCCCGGCGGTCACGCCAGCGCGCAGGTTCAGCTCTGAAATCGAAGGTTGCTCGATCGTGTCCGGCGTGTAGCTGCCCAGAGGATACTGCGAGGTCGGACCATAGCCTGCCGACTTGTGCCAGTCGGCACGGATATAGGGATCGAGAACTTGACCAAGATGAAATGCCGCAGCGATGTCGAAACGCCCGCCGAGGTCGAGCGTCCAGGGCGCGAGCGGGAAATCCTCTCCCTCGAAAGCGACCGTCAGACTGGGGAACCCCGGCGCACCATGCACCGCCACGGCGTTCTCGGTGTAGTACGCATGGTCGTAGCCGAACGCGGCATTCAACGTCAGCGGTGCAAGCACGATCGCCTGACCGCTCAACTCGATACCCTGGCTCACCGCATGGCCAGCATTGGTCGTGAACTGGTCGCCGCAGCCGCCACCGGGGGCCTGGCTGCTTTGCACATTGGACCAGAGGATATGGTAGATATCGCCGTTGAACTGCACCCGGCCGTTGGCCAGGCCGAGCTTGGTGCCCAGCTCGTAGTTCCAATCCGTATCCGGGTTATATGTGTCGGGAAGATCGTTTACCGTCAACCCATAGAGCGCCGCCCCTTGCGCGCATTGGCCGGCAGGCAGTGGCGTATTGGCGCCGCCCGGACGAAAGCCCTCGTCCGCGAGGAAGTAGATCAGCTTGTCCCTGGTGAAGCGGTAAGTCAGCTCCGCCTTGGGCGTGAATGGCTCCTGCTTCGACTTGCCCGCCTCCAGGCCGCCGTTGGCGACCGTCGGCACGTCCGCCCCCGAGACCGGTCCGTAGTGGCTTGACGTGAACGCAAAGGTCACGATCGACTCTCGCACGCCGAGCGTCAACTGCAGGTGATTGGTGATATTGAAGTTGCCCTCGGCATACACCGCGGAGTTGGTATCGCTCAGCTCCTGGTGGAACTCCGCGTAGCTTTCCATGCTATTGGGAAAAGGTATTGCGGGGGCGCCCCAGCGCTGCACCGCGCTCTCGCCGAAGAGCGCCTGTGCCTCGGAATCCAGCATGCCGGCGGGCTCCAGGTTGTCGAAGCCAGCGTGTTCCCAATCGTCCTCATAGTAGAGGCCGGCAGTCCAGCTGAAGTGGTAGGCCGCCATATCGGTGGGGCCGTCGATCGATGAGAACCTCAGATCCTCGGCCCACGAACGGCGGTTGCTCGCCGTATGAAAATCGTCGAATCCCTGCTCAGGGTAATTCGCCGGAAAGCCCCAGCCTTCGTTCATGACGGCGGGTCCTTCCGTCCCGTAGACCCCGGCGGGGGTCATCTCCGAGTTCGTCACACCGATCTGGTTCGCGGCCTCGTCAACGTAGGAGCTGAAGAGCTGGGCCGAGAAATCGGTAAACGTCCAGGTGAGATCCAGCGACGGAATCGTGAGGGACGTGACCGCCGGCGAATCAAGTTGTGGCGTCTCCCCGATGATCGTATAGCGCGGCAGGTCATACGGACCGTAGCTGTACCCCGGCCGCAGATAGGTGAGGTGCCCCCCATACCCGCCGCATCCGGGATAGCTCTTGCCCTGGAACACGGTAGCGGTTGCGCCGGTTCCCATGCACACCGGCAGGGGGTTGCGTCCGGTACCATTGAACCCCAGCTCCGGAAATACGATTGGATAGGGCTCCGACAGATTGAAAGTGTCACTGTCATAGGGCGTGCTCTGGTGCGAATAGAACAGTCCCGCCTGAGCCGAGAATGACGACGTCGGCTTCCACAGAAAGGCCGCATGGTATTCGTCCACATCGGTGGAGTTCAGGCCTTTGCCGATGGTCTGATACGTCAGCGGATCCTCCATATTGATCCAGCCCGCCTGGTGTGAGGTGTAGACACTGCCGCGAAATCCCAGCACGCCCGGAATGATGGGACCGCCAACGGCGAGTCCGGGTGCATAGTTGATGCCGCGGGCGTGGTCCGTCTGAGATCCGTCCAGCTTCGCGTAGATGTGCCAGCTATCCAGCGATGGTGCGGGAGTGATATAGCGGATGGTGCCACCCTCAGAGCTTGCTCCGAACAGCGTCCCCTGCGGCCCCTCGAGCACCTCCACGCGCTGAAGGTCGAAGATCGGTGGCAGCGGCGTGCCGTTTTCGTTCACTCCACCGGTCAGGGCGTTGTTCCACGCCTGCAGCGGCACGTTGTCCAGGTAGAAGCCGGTGGTAGCCGCTCCGGGACCGTTCTGCAGGATGCCGCGGATGGCGATATTGGCGAGGCCCGTGCCCACCTGCCCATTGATCTGGACCGAAGGCACAGTGCCGACCAGATCGCTGAAATTGACGATGCCTCTCTGAAGCAGATCACCGACCGTTTCCGCGCTGATACTCAATGGCGTCTCATCAACGGGAGTTGCAAAGTGAGTCGCCGTCACGACGACTTCCTGCAGTTGTCCTGCTACCTGGGCCTGCTGGCCCGCAGCGGCCGGGGCACCTTGTGCGGCCTGATTGGGCGCGCTGTCGGCGCCGTTCTGATTCGCCGGCTCGCCCTGCGCCAGGGCGGCACCGCTCAGGATCAGGCCAGTGCAAATTGCAATGCCACGAACGAATCCCCACCGGTCTCTATGAACCATGAGCCCCCCGGATGTGTCGCTATTCTGCAACTTGAGCCCGTTGATTTGATCATAACATCCTGGGCTGGCTCGCTAGCGTACGCCCGATGCAAGGGAGCCATCACGCTGACGCAAGCTTGCCGCAGCAGAATGCAGCCGCGCGAGCTATGTTTGCTGCGTACGCCAGCCGCCGTGATAGGTCTCGCGGGCAATGCGTGCGAAGGGCACCGGCGACACCGTCACACGCACCTCGCACTGTTTGTGTCGCTCCACTGGAGGCTTTCGCGTGCCACCATTTTCTTCCCCCCAGACGAGCGTGAGTACATCTCCCAAAGCGATGTCGTTATCGACGATCCCCAGCGACAGCGCCGTACGCTCATTGAAGCTGTAGCCACTGAACATCGACAGGCCGACCGTCCGGCCGCCCTTGAGCACACGGTCATATGATGACGATGCGTAGTTGGCGACGGGAACGTCGAAGAACTTGAAATTCTCTCCCGCAAGATTGAGCAGCGACCCGGCCAACAGCTTCGCGACATCTTCGCCGTGCCATTCGAACGTCACCTTTCTTCGCCGCGATTGGCCTGCGGCTCGCTCCAGGGCTTCCCGCCCGATGAAGTCATGATCAAATTTCACGAATGGACCGTACCCCAGCTCCTGGGGCGTAACGTAGTAATCTTCGATGTTGTCGGAGTCGAAGCTGCCACCCAGCGAGCCGCTGCCTTCGTATCCGCTCGCCGGCAGCCACTCACGATACTTCCGCATACGCTCGCCCGTGTACACGGCCGGCAGCGGCGAAGGAATCCAGCCCGATTCCAGGGTGATACTGCCATAGGCGCGCGAGCCGACCTGCACCAGACCGAAGTCACGTCCGGCCTCGACGATGGCTTCGCGGATGAACTCACCCTCTTCGAAGGGTCCCCAGATCTCCAGCCCCGGAGCCCCGGCCATGCCATGGCGCAAACAGCGCACCGCTCGCCCTTTGATCCGGATGACATCCATGCCGAAGAATTTGATATCGGGAAGCGGGCCGCCGTTCAGCCGTTCGAGCAGCTTGGCAGCGCCGGGCCCCTGGATTTCGAAACGGTAACGACGACGAACTGCAGGCTTGCCCCGTGGCTGTGAAGGAGAACGGTCGTCACGCTCCACCGCGACGTCGTAGCCGCCGGTCTTGGCGTGAAAGTCCACCCAGTTGTGCGACGGCACGCGTCCGACCAGCTTGAACTCCTCCTGCGCCAGGTAGAAGAGGATGCCGTCGCCGATCACGAAGCCGTCGTAATTGCAGGCCACGAATTGCTTGGCGCGGTTGGGCGCGAAGTTTGCGAAGCTGTTGACGGCCAGATAGGAAAGCAGCTTGCCGGCGTCCGGCCCTTTGACCACCAACTCCGCCATGTGGTGCGACTGATCCAGCAGCACCACCGAGTCTCGCCACGCGCGCTGCTCATCGCGCCAATTGCTGTATTCGGCCGGCACGACCGGGTACACGAACGGGCCAAGGGTGGAATTTCGCAGCAGCTGTACCGGGTTGCCCGTCCTCTCCAATAACTGCTGCAAGCTCTGCTGAGTCATGTCTGCTCTGTTCCTCTTCTGGACCAAATCGTCCGCCTACACCGCTGCCTGCAGATCGGTCAGGAGGTATGAGGCTTCGCCGGCGGGTGCGAGTGCAAATCGCGCGCGGACACTCTACAGGACACTCGGGGGCGAAGTCTTGCGGTCAATGCAAGAGTGCCTTCACCCATACGCAATCTTGGCCGTACCCGCGGCAACTTCCCGAGCGCTTCCAGGTTTTCAGCCCACCGGCCTGACGCGGCCTGGCGCCGAGGTGACGCCAGATTCCTTTGCTTCACCGTGTTTGCTAGGCTGTCAGCGCATTGCACTTCATAGTCCGCTGTCATCGGGTACGAGCAGTGCCAACTACCATGGGCAAACCAGCGGCATTCAAATTCCCGCATCGACGACTGCCGGGGGCGATGCCGCGAACCCGGCTCTCGCTGAAACGCCGGCTCATGCGCCTCATTTGTGTGCCGGCGGCGGCTGCGGTATGCGGCGCGTGCGCCGGAGCAGCCGCGGCTCAGCCGGATCTGGGCAATGGGCCGACGGTCGTGCACGCGGAACGCGGCAATGTACTGCAGCCACTGCATGATTCGAGCTTCGACGCCGCGATGGCGTCCCGCCGCGCCAGACTTGACGCAATCACGCCCGTCACGGCAGCAATGCTGGAGGCTCCCCCTGCCGGGGACTGGCTTACCTATCGGCGCAGCTACCGCAGCATCGGCTACAGCCCGCTGACGCAGGTGAACGCCCGGACGGTGGGGCGGCTGCGCGAAACCTGGGCGATGCTGCTCGCCCCGAGCGGCAACGAAATCACGCCTTTGGTACACGACGGGGTCATCTTCATCGAGAGTGGCGCATCCATCGAGGCGCTGGATGGCAGCAATGGCGATCTGCTGTGGCAGTACGTGCGCAGTCTGCCGCCGCCAGCGCGCAATGGCCGCAGGCAGATCGTCAAGAACATCGCGATCTATGGGGGCAAACTGTTCGCCCCCACCGCCGATGGCCACATGATCGCACTCGACGTGAAGAGCGGCGCTGTCATTTGGGATTCGGCGGTTCTCGGTCCCGACGAGACCCGCAACCATCTCAGTCTGGACGGCGGGCCGCTCGTCGCCGCGAACGTCGTGATGATGGGAGCCAGCGGCTGTAACACGTACAGGGGCGGCTGCTTTATCGTCGGCCTGGATGCCGACAGCGGCCGGGAGCTATGGCGCTTCCACACCATTGCGCGACCCGGCGAGCCTGGTGGCGACAGCTGGAACGGCGCGCCCGTCGCGGAGCGCTACGGTGCGTCGGTATGGACTTCCGGCAGCTACGATCCCCAGAGCAGGCTCGCCTACTTTGGGATCGCTCAAACCTATGATGCGGCGACTCTGCTGATCCCCCACGCCCCCAAGGGCAGGTCCAACGACGCGCTCTACACCGATTCCACGGTCGCGCTGGATCCCAGGACCGGCCGGCTTGCCTGGTACTTCCAGCATATGAATCGCGATGTATGGGATTTCGACTGGGCGTACGAGCAGTCGCTGATCACGCTGCCGATCCATGGCCGGCCGACGCCGCTGGACGTGACGGGAGGGAAACTCGGCATTTTCGATGCGATCGATCGCCGGACGGGAAAATATGCTTTTTCGATCGACCTGGGCTTTCAGACATTGGTCAGTTCGATCGATCCAAAGACCGGACACAAGAACATCGACCCGAAGTTCGAGCCGGCTGCCGGGAAGATGGATTTCATCTGTCCTCATCCGGGTGGCGGACGAAACTGGCCGGCAACCGCCTATGATCCCGAGACCACCACGCTTTTCTCGGAGTCGCTCGAATCATGCGAGCAGTTTGCGTGGAATCCGCGCAGCCCCGCGGAGGCAGCGGCCGGCGGCAGCGACGATTTGTGGATCTGGCAGGCACCGCCACACCACGACGGCAAGTTCGGCCGGCTGCAGGCCGTGAATCTGTCGACCCGCAGGATCATGTGGACCTATCGGCAGCGCCCCGCTCTGGCAAGCTCGATTCTGACGACGGCGGGCGGTCTGCTGTTCGTCGGATCGCGCGATCGCAGTTTCCTGGCACTGGATGCCCACGACGGCGCGATTCTCTGGAAGACGCGCCTCGACGCCTCCCCGAGCTCGAGCCCGATCACCTACAGCGCCGGCGGCAGGCAGTATGTTGCCGTGGTGGCTGGCAACGGCGGCCCACAGGCGTGGCCCTTCCCAACGCCGGAGTTTGCCAATCCGGGCGACGGCACGACGCTGTGGGTATTTGGATTATCCGGCAGCGACGCAACCGCGCCGGCGGCGGCAGGTTCCGTTGCGCCTTGATACGCGCGCGCTTTACGCCCGGGCGCCCTCACTGGGAGCTGAGCGGCTCGCCCGCCGATGGGCGCGATCTCAGGAAGACAGTCGCCACCGCGGCCAGCAGCGCCGGCACTGCGCTCAGATAGAAGATATGGGGAATCGACACGCGTGCATTCAGCATGGCACCGCCCACGACCGGACCGATGATCGAGCCAATGCGGCCAATGCCCAGCGCCCAACCCGCACCGGTTGACTGCAGATGCACTGGGTAGGCAACAGTGGCGACGGCGTTGGCACCGGCTTGTCCGCCGATCAGTCCGAAACCTGCTCCGAAAGCCATCGCCAGGGCCCAGGGGACCGAGTGCGTGAGATGGCCGACCGCCGCGATGCAGATCGTCCCGACGACATAGGCGAATGTGAGCGTCGCGGCGGGACCCAGCCGATCCAGGAACCAGCCGACGGGTACCGACGCCACCGTCGCGCCTACCTGCAGCAGGATGGCGGCAGTAATCGCTGCCGCAGGGGCGGCACCGGCCACGCGCAAGGCTGTGGGGACCCAGCTGACCAGCAGGTAGATATCCAGCAGGCTCATGAAAAAGACCAGCCACAGCAGACAAGTGGTGGCCCCGTAGCCAGGCGCGAACAGCGCCCGTACGCTCACGCGCGGTGCCGCCGCTGCGGCGCCTGCAGCGGCCGTCGGCACCGGGACGTCCGGAAGCGTCTGGCTCATGTGCAGGCGACTCAGCTGCCGGGCCAGCCGTGCCTTGGCGCGCGCGCTGGCGCTGCGCATCAGATAGTTCACGGATTCCGGCAGCAGCAGAAGGACCGGCGCCAGCAGTATCGGCAGCAGTCCGCCTATCAGAAACACCGCTCTCCAATCGGCCGTGCGCGTGAAGTGCACCGACAGGATGCCGCCGACCATCGAGCCGATGTTGAAGCCATTGAACATCATGACCAGCAAGAATGCCCGGTGCCTGCTCGGCATGAACTCGGAGGTCAACGCCAACGATGTAGGCATGGCGCCACCGAGGCCAAGCCCGGTCACGATACGCAGCCCCATCAGGGCATGCAGATTGCCAGCCCAAGCCGTCGCCAGCGTGCCCACTCCGAACAACAAGGCGGAGCAGATGAGTATCAGGCGCCTGCCGATCCGATCGGCGAGTGGCGCAATGAACAGCGCTCCAGCCATCAATGCGACCAGACCGAGCGAGATGGCGGGCCCCAGATCTCCGGGTCGCAGGTGCCAGTCGCGGGTGATGCCCGGCGCAACATATCCGATGGCCTGGGCATTGAATCCGTCCAGCGCGGTCATCAGGCCACACAGGACGACGATGAGAATCTGGAAGGTACCGACAGGACGCCGGTCGATTTCCTGGCTGAAGGTCAGGCTCGAAGATGTTTGGGAATACATTCTGTTCTCTTGGACCATGTGCTACAGCGCCCAGGCATCATAGTCGAACTCCACAGCAGTTTATTTGCTTTCCGAATTGATCAACAACCATTCAGTTCGCCGGTTGGTCGAACTTCCCATTGGAGGGTTTGCAATGGCCTCAATCTCCGACATCTCAATCATTGGGCCGGATGACGGCAAGCTGCGGTCAACCGACTACGGCACGGAACGACTCATATGCGGACCACAGCTATGCGGCTCCAGGCGCCTGACGGCCTACTACCGGACGATCGGGAAGCGCGCGCCATGGTCCGTCAGCGCGGAGGGCAACTATCATCTTCTCTATCTCATCGAGACCACGGGCGGCGGAGCCATCAGCGTGCGAGGTGCTCGCCATGACGCGAGCCCTGGAGCGGGCGCTTTGCTGGCACCCGGTGAGAGCGCGACTTTCGAGACCAGAGACGGTGAGCTGAATCTATTGCAGCTGGTGGTGCCGCCTCCACCCGCCGCGGTGGAGGCGGGTCTTCCCGGAGCACCGGGGTATTTCTTCGACCGAAGCACGCTGCGCGCGCTCGCCGATGCCAGCGGGGGCCGGGTGAGGCGCTTTTGTGCCGAATCATCGGTGCGACTGTCGGACGGTCATCGGCTGACACCTACCAACGCCATCCAGGCGGGTGAGATGCATTACAAGGCCGGTGGATCCTCACCGTATCACTTTCACCGCGGAACCGAGGCCAACCCGGACGGACCGGATCATTGCTACATCACTTTCCGCGGACAGGGCCGCGTCGAGGTCGAGGGCAGTTCCAAAGAGATCTCACCGCGGACGCTGGTGTATTTCCCACCGGGCGTGCCCCATCGTTTGAGTGCCGTCGGCGGGCCGCTTGACTACTTTGAAGTGCAGGCCTGGAGGAGCTTCAAGACCACCATCCTGAGCGAAGAGC
>DATJUN010000105.1:0-129481 GCA_035502275.1 Steroidobacteraceae bacterium | reverse complement strand
TGGTCGCGGTTGCCACGAAGGACAGGGCTTTTATCTGTCCCGGCCGCTGTCAGCGCTACGCATGAAAGAGCAGTTCCTTGAGAGTGACACCCTCAGGCTCGAGATCAAGGATACGGGGAGCTAACTAAGCGCGAGCTATGCGATGGAGAACTATTGCTGCAGTTCTCTAATATCCCGGAGTTTAAGCGTGAAGGAGGGTGGGTACAAGAAAGGGCCCAAGGGGCGGCCGGTGTTCTTGGGTTCAACACGAAAGCCTCGTGAGCGAAGTACCTCAACGGTCTGGCTCAGGATCTCGATAGCATAATCGGCAAGGGCGCAACGATGGACCCCGTGTCCAAATGTGAGAAAGGCGGGGTTCTTAACGCTCTGGGGGTCTTCCCAGCGTTGCGGAACAAACTTGGTCGCTTCAGGCCAATAGTCGGCGTGCCGATTGACGAGGTATGGGCACGCAATCACGGTATCTCCCCGCTTGATAGATTTCCCGGCCAATTCGTGGTCACGTTTCGCAAAGCGTCCGAGCAACCACGGCGTCGGCCAAAGGCGCAGCGTCTCCAGGACAATCCAGCCTGATGGAATATCGGGGCCGGGATCTCCCTCGGTCCCGAGAAGGTAAAGAGCCCAAGCCAGCGCGAATCCTGTGGAGGATATGGACTTGGCGAACGCGATCAGGATATCTACGAGTTCCTCCGGTGGCTGATCCGGTTCCGCCACCGCGATGATGACATCGAGCAAATCTCGAGGTTGCGCAGCTGGCGCCTTTTTGCGCGAGTTGATCTCCCCGGCCACGAGCCAAGTACGCCTCAAAGTCAGTAAGCGGCGTCTCCAGGATGGATGGCGCGTTGGCGTCCCTACAAGCGATGAGGTTCTGATGATGTCATCGATGAGCCGAAAGAGTCGCGGATCGCTGCCGCCGTGAAGGAGCACCGGACGAAAGTATCGGATGAAGAACCAGTTGCCGGTATCCGGCCAGTCGCTCGGTGTGCAAACATTCGCGGCGATGGCGTGAGTCAGTGTGCTACCGGCGTTTGAATCGAGGTGCCGGCGAAAGAGGGCACGGGCTTGCGCCCGGAGCTCGATCTGTTGTGATCGGCGCCCAAAACGCTGCTCTGAGAAGAAACCCGCTCCATCGGCGGTGTCGTCATAAAGATCTTCGGCGTGTAACAGGATACGCCGAGCCGAGAGGGGATCGCCGACGCAGACCTGATCCTGGCTGATCGCGACCGGGTCGGCTCCATTGAAGGACGCGTCAAGGTATGCGATCGGATCCTTCGAGAATTGCTCAAAGAGAGCCACGCGGTTTTAGGCTGCCCAAGGGCTCAGGGAGACTTCCGTCACCCCGAGCCGTTGGCAAACGGACTAAATCCAGTAAAAGCCCGTCAGGTGGCCTTTGGTAGCAGGGTCCGAACGACGAAGGCTAGCGCGAACTGCAGCAATCAGACGAGTCATGGAACACTCCCCGGTTAGGTCAATGTGCCTACGAACGGAGGCACCACGTATAGGCGAGCACGCCCGAGCATTCGCAGCCCTTCGGCGTTCCCGTCATATTCATTGTCAGGGCGGGCGACACAGCCGCCCGCGCGATCCCTATCGAACAGGAGGAACTCAGAGTTATTTTTCATTGCACCCCGAGACTCTCCCTGTGGGTCCCAGTGACGCGCGTTAGCCACACTTTAACAGAAGATGCCTAAATGTGTCATAACTTAACCACAACTGGACATAACTGATGCCGTCACCCGCAAAAATGCGACGGAACGCTCGCTCGCGGGCATTGACTCGGAGCCGAAATGGCCCGTCGGCCTGGGTTTAGGGCCAGGGCTGGGAGTGCGCGAAAGCGCCCGCTGATGTCGTCGGTCCGAAATCCGGCGTTACTACCGGTGCCACCACGGATCGATGTGCGTGCGACCTCATGCCTGCGATTCGCTTCAGAGGGCCTTGCATGAGAGGCCCGACGTCAGGGACAGAAGCTTCGGCCTGAACAAGCGCGACAGCAGTAGTCGAGCCGTAAGCTGCCGCGTCCGCGTATGAATCAGGTGCCCTGCGAGGGAGCCTGCAGAGGGGTCGTGTAGACCGGGTCGGCCACGGCATTGCTTTCTAAGCATTTGATGTTCAAAGCGAAATGGTCTCACCCGCGTCGTTGCGCGCGCGCTGCCGCAAAGCTTCTTTTGTTCGCGGCCGGTATCAATCCACCCCGCTGGCCCGACACGATTGAACTTCTGGTGCTGTCTCTATAGGATGCCGCGCCCCCTCTGTCCTCGGGTCCAGGATTTGCCGGCATCGGGCAAGGGATCTACGGAGGCGCTGTCTCCAGCGCAGACCACTTGGATGCATGAGCGGGCCAGCACGCTTGCACCCTTTTGGGCCGATAACCGGAACGGAAAATTGCCATGGCTCGTACGATCCCCCTCTCTGACATTCGCAATATCGGCATCATCGCCCACGTCGACGCCGGTAAAACGACGACCACAGAGCGCATCCTCTATTACACCGGGCGCAAGCACACGATCATCGACATCCATGACACCAAGGATCTGAAGACCTCGACGACCACCGACTATCTCGAGCAGGAACAGAAGCGCGGCATCACGATTCAGAGTGCCGCCGTTTCCTGTTTCTGGCGCGAGAAAAAGATCAACCTGATCGACACTCCGGGACACGTCGACTTCACCATTGAAGTGAATCGCTCGCTGCGTGTGCTGGACGGCGCCGTGGTGGTATTCGACGGGGTCGCCGGTGTGGAGCCGCAATCGGAAACCAACTGGCGGCTCGCAGACAACTACGGCGTGCCGCGCATTTGCTACGTCAACAAGATGGACCGCAGCGGCGCCAGCTTTACCCGCTGCGTGGACATGATCAGGAAGCGCCTTGGCGCCCGTCCGCTGCCGGTGCAGATCCCGATCGGCTCTGAAGACAACTTCAAGGGCATGGTCGACCTCGTCGAGATGAAGGCCCTGGTCTGGGAGTCGGACGACAAGGATGCCGAGTGGCAAACGCTCGAAGTGACGCCCGATCTCGCCGACAGGCTCGGTATTCACGTGCCGACGGATCGCCGCATCCTCGAGGACGTGGAGAAATACCGCACCGAGCTCGTCGACACCTGCCTCGAGATGGACGACGACGCCATGCACAAGTACCTCGAGGACGGCCAC
This sequence comes from Steroidobacteraceae bacterium, assembly GCA_035502275.1. GTDB lineage: Bacteria > Pseudomonadota > Gammaproteobacteria > Steroidobacterales > Steroidobacteraceae > FEN-1191. The sequence goes on along the minus strand of DATJUN010000105.1, from coordinate 126,335 downwards.
GCGCCATCCGCGGACGTGCTGCGCAGCTGTCTGCGGAAGGGCACTGTGACGGCTGCATTCAATCCGGTGCTGTGCGGCTCTTCATACAAGAATAAGGGCGTGCAGCAGGTGCTGGACGCCGTCATCGACTACATGCCGGCGCCCACGGACGTTCCAGCCATCAAGACGCTGGACGAAGACGGCCATGTCATCGGCGAGCGTAAGTGCTCTGACGATGAGCCGTTCGCCGGTCTGGCGTTCAAGGTCATCAACGATGTGTATGGTGCCCTGACTTTCGTGCGCGTGTACTCGGGTGTGCTCACCAAGGGCGCCTCGATTCAGAACACGACGCGGGGCAAGCGCGAAAAAATCGGCCGCATGGTCGAGATGTTTGCCAAGGAGGCCAATCCCATCGAAGAGGCTCGCGCCGGCGACATCATCGCTCTCGTCTCGATGCAGGAGACGGAAACCGGCGACACGCTCTGCGATGCCGCCAATCCCGTGATCCTCGAGCGCATGCGCTTCCCGGATCCGGTGATCAGCGTGTCAGTGCAGCCGAAGGTCAAGGCCGATCAGGAGAAATTCGGCGCCGCCCTCGGCAAGATGGTTCGTGCCGATCCCTCGCTGCATCTGGAGACGGATCGTGAAACGGGCCAGACGATTCTGCGCGGCATGGGTGAGCTGCACCTCGACGTGACGCTCGATCGCATGCGCACGGAATTCAACGTCGAAGGCATCATGGGCAAACCACAGGTCGCCTACCGCGAGACCATTACTCGCAGAGTCGACGAGCAATACGTCCACAAGAAGCAGACCGGCGGGTCGGGCCAGTTCGCCGAGGTGTGGATCACGTTCGAGCCGCTCGAGCGCAGCAAGGGGTTTGAATTCGTCGATGCGACCCGTGGCGGCTCCGTACCGCGCGAGTATGTGCCTTCGGTGGAAAAGGGTCTGAAAATCCAGAGGGAGGACGGCGTGCTGGCGCACTTCCCGACCGTGGACTTTCGCGCAACCCTGACGGATGGAAGCTACCACGACGTCGACTCGAACGCCCTGACGTTCGAAATTGCGGCGAAGGCGTGCTTCCGGGAAGCCATGCGCAAGGCCGCTCCCATCCTGCTCGAGCCGGTGATGAAGGTCGAGACCGTGACGCCGGGCGACTACCTGGGCGATGTCATCGGTGACATGAACCGCCGCCGTGGCCTGATTCAGGATCAGCTGGAGCGTGGTACCAACATCGCAGTGGTGGCCATCGTGCCGCTGTCGGAAATGTTCGGATACATCGGCCAGCTACGATCGATGACCAGCGGGCGCGCCTCGTATACGATGGAGTTCTCGCATTACGAGCCGGTGCCGAAGAACGTCGCGGACGAGGTCATCGCTGCAGCTAATGAGGCCAAGGCGGCCGCGAAGGCCTGAGCTGAAGGAGAGCCGTGGCCTGCCGCCTGAAGCGGATGTCAGCGTCGCAGGCGGCTAATCCAACAGCGGATGCCCATCGGGCAATTGATGTGCATACCAGGCCGCGAGCCGGTGGCGAACATTTTTGTCGCCCACCTGGTCTTCGGGCATGGGCGCGATGAGCTTGTCGTGTACCAGCAGGCGATAGACGTATAGCGCCTTGTCGCTTGCCGAATCCGTAGCCTCGAACTCGACCGCCTTGCGCCCTTCCGCATAGGCAATGCCTGCGGCCAAAGCCGCTTTGAAAAGCTCCGCCTCGTGCTTGAACTTCTTCATTCCCGCAGCGCGTTCACCGGTCCGCGAATCTCCTTCTGGCCGCCAGGATCGCAGAGCGGTGTTTGATGGCCCATTCCTGCAGGGATCGAAGTGGCACCATCAGGTTTCGACCCAGCTCCGTCAGCTCGTAGTCAACCCGCGGAGGAATCGTTGGATATACGGTACGTGTGACGAATCCGTCGCGCTCGAGGCTCTTCAGCGTCAACGTCAGCATGCGCTGCGAAATTCCGTCGATCGCGCGCCGGACCTCGTTGTAGCGCAGCGGTCCCTGCTCAAGTACCCCCACGACCAACACCGTCCACTTGTCGCCGATGCGATCGAGCGTTTCGGCCGTGGCGCGACAGTTTTCGTGCGACCTGTCGATCCTACGAACAGAATTGTGCGTGCCGCTCAAATCTGTGCCTTCTTGTGCCTTTGGCTGCAGGCCTCATTATAGCGTCACACACAAAATGTTCGTGTGACATTCGAGGACGTCTATGAACAAACCACGGGTCGGGATCGTCATCGCCACGACGCGCGAGGGGCGCTTCGGGGATAAGGCCGCAGCCTGGATACACGGCATCGCTGCCGCCCGCGGAGACCTGGATGCCGAGTTGCTGGATCTTCGGCAATATCCGATGCCATTTTTTGACGAGCCGACCTCCCCCTTGTGGGCAGCGCCGAAAGATGAAGTAGCGCGGCATTGGGGGCGCAAGGTGGCCGCGATGGATGGCTTTATCTTCGTGACGGCGGAATACAACCACGGCATTCCCGCGGTTCTGAAGAATGCGCTCGACTATGCCTATAAGGAGTTCAACCACAAACCGGCCGCCTATGTTGGCTATGGCGGTGTCGGCGCAGCGCGGGCCATAGAGCAGCTTCGGCTGGTCAACATCGAGCTGCAGATGGCACCGACGCGCTCCGCCGTGCACATCGGAGGCGCAGACTTCATCGGGATGTTCATGCAGGGGAAGACCTTTGCCGATATGCCGCACCTGGAGCCCGCCGCTCAATCGATGCTGCAGGACCTGATGTGGTGGGTGAGAGCCTTGAAGAGCGCCCGGGCTGAATTACCTGCCGGAACGTAGCTCTCCTCGGTACGCGGTTGCGAGCCGCGATTCGCGCTTCGATAATCCCCTCTGCCGCGGCTGCGCACTACCAATAAGAAGGGGGATAACCATGGATCGCCCGATCTCGCGACGCCGCTTGTTGACGGAAGCGGTTCAATTGTCGCTCGCCGGCACGATCGGTTCGGCCGTCGCTGAAACCTCCCGCGCTGCCGAGCCGGTCCCGGTGCAGCAGCCCTCGCCAGAGCTCACTCGATCGAAGGCGCCGGAAATACCCGGGCGCCCCGGTTTTCATCTGGAGGAGGCCTCGATCCGCGATATCCAGCGGGCAATCCTCGCCCGCAAGGTCACGAGTGTGGGTCTCGTCGAGCGCTACCTGAAACGGATCAGGGCTTACAACGGGGTCTGTGTCAAACAGCCGCTGGGCATTCTTGGTCCCATTACGACCATAGCGCACGCCGGGCAGATCAATGCCCTCTGCACGCTGAATCTGCGGCCGGCCTCGCGCAGGGCCTGGGGCTTTGACGAGCGCAAGGCGCGCAGCATGACCGATCCCGTGGACAGCGACCCGACGATGCCTGACGCGCTGCAGGTCGCCGCCGCGCAGGACCGGCACTTCCAGCGCACCGGCAGCCTCATTGGCCCCCTGCACGGTGTCGTGATGGCGATCAAAGACCAGTTCGACACGTTTGATATGCGCACGACCTCCGGTGCAGATGCCTTCTATGCCAATGACCGCCCGCCGGAAGATGCGACCTTTGTGAAACGACTGAGGGCGGCGGGCGCGATTATTCTTGCCAAGGCCAATCTCGCCGAGTGCGCCACCGATGGGGCGCGTAGTGCCTTTGGCGGCACGTTCTGCAATCCGTACGACACGGAGCGCGAGCCAGGCATGTCCAGCGCCGGGTCGGCGACGGCGGTGGCGGCGAACCTCGTGACCTGCGCCATCGGGGAGGAAACGGTGGTCTCGATCCGGTGGCCGGCATCGGTTAACAGCCTGGTAGGACTGGCGCCCACCGAGGAGCTGGTCAGCCGCAAGGGCATGATGGGCACGGGCTTGAGCATGCGTACCGGCCCCATCTGTCGCAGTGTGCAGGACGCGGCAGAGATACTGGACGTCATCGCCGGCTACGATCCAGCGGACGAGCTGACCGCCTTCAGCGCCGGTCGCATGCCGGCACAGCCTTACGCCAGCCTCGCAACCGCCGGCCGACTGGATGGCGTGCGGATCGGAGTAGTCCGTGAGTACATGTCGAGAAAGCTCTTTTCGATAGCCGACGAAGAAAGCATCGCGATCGTCGAGCGCGCCATCGAAGACCTGCGTGAGCTCGGGGCAACCATCGTTGATCCGGGACCGGAGGGCGCATTATTCCAACGCTGTATATCCCGCCTCGGTCCGGAGCTGCTGAACAGCGCATTTGCGCACGATCACCCGGAGCTGTTCCCGGTCGACGACAGGGGTCACGCGCAATCGGATCAAACCGCCACGCTTCTGGAGATGTACTCTGACCCGACCCGCGTCCCGCCGGCCCTCTCGCTGCGCAGCCTGAAGACTGCAGCTGTCGAAGGCGAAAGCAAATACATGATGGACCGGTATTTGCTCGAGCGCGGCGATGGCAGCATCAAGAACATGGCCGACCTGATCACAAAGGCGAGGTTTTATCAGGATCCGAATTTCCCGGACCGCACGCGTATTCTCGAGGGCGCCGAGCGCGCCACCGGGCTGGATACCGCCGCGCGACTTCAGAGCCGCTTCGCGCTGCAGAATATGTTCCTGCAGTGCATGCAGGAGCAGCAGCTCGACGCCCTGGTTTCGCCAATGTCCACGGTACCGCCGCGAAAGCTGACGGCACCGCGGGAACCGACTGTGGCTGGCCGCTCGCCTATCGGCTGGTCACTCTTCGGGCAACAGGGCTTCCCGGTGATTACCGTGCCGGCCGGCTTTACGACCGAGGTTTGGGATCGCGAGCGCGAGGCGAATGGGGGCACTCGTCTGGTGGGGCCGATCCGGGCCGCGCTGCCCGTCGGCGTGGATTTCATTGCGCGTCCCTTTGAGGAGGGGGTGCTCGTTCGCATCGCTTCCGCGTACGAAGCCGCGACCCGGCATCGCCGGCCGCCGCCGGATTTCGGCCCGACGCCCGATGAAACGTAATCCGAACGCAGGCCCGGGTCGCGAGAGACGCTGCGGCACCCCATAGCCTGGCACAACGGGTCAGTCCGGCAACTGATGGGCCGACGCGCTGTGCTCAAAACCAGCTGTAGTTGAAGCTCACGCTCACGCGTTCGCCTGCGGCCGCATACGCCGGCACCTCATGACGCAGCCAGCTCTCGAACAGCACCACATGGCCGGCGCGCGCCTCGAAGATGACCCAGGGCCGGTTGTCCTTCCGGCAGTCAGCGCGCCGAGGGGGCGCCGCCATCATGCGTGCGAGGCGCGGATCTTCGAATTTGAGCCCCGCCGCGCCCCTTGGGACCTGGACGTAATACGTGCCGCTGATAGTGGAGAGCGGATGCAGATGCAGGCCATGCACGACGCCCCGCGGCATGATGTTGGCCCAGCAATCGGTCATCGACAGTTTGCGTCCTTCGAGGTCGAATTCCAGGGCTCTGCAGTAAGCGCGCAGATGCGGCGTCAGCTGACGCTCGAGCGTGCCGAAGGTCGGAGACAGGCGATGCAGCCGGCTGGCCGATCCGTAGGAGGTGAACCCGCCCGGATAATTGCGTGCCGACCAGCGTCGGCCAGCCGCATCATCGAGGCGTAGCTGCCTGATCTCGCGCAGCAATTGCGCATTGAGTGCCTGGACGCCGCGCGCGCGCAGCGCCGAGCGGTAAACCTGGGTCGCGAACAGCGATGTCGTGGGCATGGGGCTATTATGCCGGCCATCCATGAGCCGCGGATGGCAGCGGATGCAGGGCGAGGGCGCAGATTTGCTGGCTGGCGGGCGTGATCGGGGGGCGCGCTCCCGCTTGGCACTGGCCCCATGCCCGCATCGCCCGCCCTGCAGTGCCTGCCCACGCTACGGCGCTGCCGGTATCGCTGCCCCGGCAGCCGCGGCACTCGCGCAGCTCGCCCAAGCGCACGGTCTGACGCGCGTGCCGCTCGTCGATGGCCCGATCGCGGCCTTCCGCCTGCGCGCGCGGCTTGCGATTCGCGGCCGGATCGGCTCGACCAAGATCGGTCTGTTCCAGGAAGGCAGTCACCGCCTCGTCCATGTACCCGAGTGCCGCGTGCATCACCCCCTGATCAACCGCGTCGCACAGACGGTCAGAGAGTCGCTGAACGATGCGCAGGTACCGCTGTACTCGGACGCCGCTCATCAGGGACTCGCCCGCTACCTGCAGGTAGTGATCGAACGTCGCTCGCAGAGCGCGCAGGTGGTACTGGTCGCGAACAGTGAAACGGCGGATCCGCTCGCCCCGGCCCTTGCGCTCATCCGCGAGCGACTCGGCAGCGAGCTGCACAGCCTCTGGTTCAACAGCCACCGTGAGCGCGGCAATGCCATCCTCGGTTCGCTCTTCGAGCGCATCGCAGGTCCTGCGAGCGTCGTCGAGAGCTTCGGCGGCGCCAACGTGCATTACCCACCGGGGGCGTTCGGTCAGAGCAATCTCGAGATCGCCGGCCACATCATCGATGAGCTTCGCCGCCAGGTCCCGAGCGGGGCGCGCCTTGCGGAGCTTTACGCTGGCGTGGGCGCCATCGGCTTCTCACTACTGGGGCAGCTGCAGGAGCTGCGCCTGAACGAAGTCAGCCCCCAGTCATTGCAGGGCCTTGCGATGGGCCTCGCCGAACTCGATCCATCCGCGCGGGCGAGGGTCAGCGTGCTGGCGGGGCCGGCATCCACGGCCATCGATGTCACGGCGGGCGCCGACGTCGTCATCGTGGATCCGCCGCGCAAGGGGCTCGATGAGCCGCTCGCGCAGCATCTGGCGGCTCAGCCGCCGCAGCGCTTGCTGTATGTGAGCTGCGATCTGGGGTCGCTGTTGCGCGATGTGGGGCGGCTGCTGGCGCACGGTCGTCTGCGCCTGGCAGCACTGAGCGCGTTCAATCTGATGCCCTATACCCAGCACGTCGAGACCCTGGCGCGCTTCGAGCGATCGTGAGCGGCGACCAGCCGCGCAGCACCGCCGCAGAGCCCAGCCTTCAGTGCACTCGTGCCAGGCAGCGCTCGAAGCGACCCTGCACACGCTGTGCGTACCACGCGGTGGTCAGCCGCGTGTGCAGTTTTGGCCCCTGCAGGTCGATGTGCGGTACGCTGGCTCTCGGTAGTCGTCGCGCACCGGCGCGCGCCGCGAGCTCGAAGACCCGACGATACAGATCCGTGTCCTGAAACGACGCGTCACGGTCCTGCATCAGGGCGGCGTGGATCTGGACCGTGTCGAGCCTGAGCCGCGCAGCGAGCCTGCGCGCCACCCGCTCGGTGTCGCTGGGCTGCGATATCGGCGCGTTTGGCACCACCAGCGCTCCGTCCTGCACGACGGGCACGCCGGCGGCCACCGACAGCGCGTGTTGAAAGGCGGCGTTGCGACTGGAGAACTGTCCGGCGTTGTAGTCGGCAAAGCGATAGAGGTAGCTGTCGTAGGGTGCGGAATAGGCCAACAGATGCGCGGTGCCGAAATACAGGCTTGCGCGGCGCGTAAAGAGCTCGTCATCCAGATCGCCCTTCAGCGGGTAAGGATAGGGCCGCTCGGCCTGGTACTTGTGCGCAAAGGCGACGTTGACCTGCATGGGACCTCGTGTGCGCACGGGATTCCAGCTGGCAAACAGTGTGCGCCCGAGTGGAATGCTGCCGGTGAAGTCTTCGTAGATCTGGCTGAGCTCCTTCTCCGTGCGTGCCGTATCGATTCGTCGCGCATACGTCAGGCCATCACGCGACTTGAGCTTCAGAACCTCATGTACCACCGGACCGGGTATGCCCGCATGGGCGGCGTCTTTGTCAATCTCGCGCCAGGCAATCTGCCCGAGCCCTGGGATTACCGGATCGACGCTCAGGCCGGACTCCTGCTCGGCCACCGCGACGACCGCGCAGACGTGCTGGCGCGTGGGGGGTAGATCGAGTGCGCTGAATACACTGGACAGATCCACTGCCCAGCCATTGCGGTCGGGGAGGCTGGCGGGAAGCGCGGCATCGATCAGAGCACGACCCTGGACCACGGCCCGGGAAGGTGGTGCCTGTGGGCGCGAGGGGATACACCCGCTCAGAAGCGCCAGGATCAATCCAACGCTCAGCGGCCAGAGGCGTCTCGAGGAGGGGTCGGGGGGCTGTGTCAGTAGGGCTCCCCCACATATCTTGCGCGACTGGAGCGACCTTGCTCCCACGTGCTCCAGCCCGAGTTCATGCCGTATTCGACGTGGTTCATGATCGCCATGATCTGGTGAAGCTTTCCGTGCTCGATCTGAAAGGCCTCTGCAAGCTCCCAGGTCCAGGGCTGGCGCGGTCCGGCAGTGACCGTGCGGCCATCGGGCGTTTGGAATGTGCGCGTGGCTCCGGCCGAATGATCAAAGAAGATGAAGCTGAATACGAGCCCTCGTTCCGGATCGGCCGCGACGAACCTCCTGTCGCGGATGCGGGTTACGAAGTGCAGAAGACCGGACTTGAACTGCTCCATGCAGCTCCACTGCGCCGAATACATATTGGCGCTGCTGGGGTCGGGCCGCGTTTGGCCCGGAGGAGTCGGTACGTTCGTCGTGAAGGTGCCGTTCTCGATGCGGTTGCAATCCTTGGCGAAGGGATAGACGCCCTTGCCGTCATTCTGCTGCATGCCCGAGAAATACATGTTTGCAATGCGCACGAGCTCACTTCGTGACATACGCTCGGCCGGGGCAATCGGCGTGGTCCACGCGTAGCCCAGCTTTTCGAAGCCCAGCGCCGACTTGTCGCTGCGCTGCACGAGCGTCTCGATCTGCGCGATGCGATGGTTGCGAACGGCGAGGTGCAGCGCCAGCATGGCCGGCATGCCGGCCTCGCGGATGGAACCGAGAAACGCGACGTGACCGGCCGCCGTATCGGCCACCACCATGCGGTAGCTGCCCTTGGCGGTCATCGTCCGCCACAGTCCGTCGCCCAGCTCGAGCCGCTGCCCGTTCTCGGTGAATTTAACGTCCCTGGTAACCGGCAGGCGTGCAGGGTCGTGTGCGAGGAGCGCGTCCAGATACCGGTCGACGAAGCCCTCGAGACAGACGCGATCGCAGCTCTGGGACGATGCGGCGTCTGCCCGCCGCGCTGTCACAGCCGTCGCCCCCAGCGCAAGCACCGCGAACGCCGTGGCCACGCCCGCCGGAACGACACGCATACGCATCGCGATACTCCTCAACCGTCGGCGTCCGCTCAGCTCACTAGCATGCTGCCAGAGCTGGCGCGGGGCAAGTTAGCGGGATTGGCCGGCGGCAGCTATGATGAGCGCCCGCCCCAGGCATGGCTCCAGGCTGACCGCGATGATCTTGCGCTGGCTGGTGGCCACACTGCATCTGCTCACACTCCCACTCGGCCTGGGTGCGATCTGGATGCGTGCGCATTCGCTTACCCGCGTCACAGGAAACGACAACCTCGGACGCGTCTTCGTCGCGGACTCTCTCTGGGGTGTCGCAGCCGTGCTATGGATCGCGACCGGGCTGTGGCGCGCGTTCGGGGGACTGGAGAAGGGCAGCGCCTACTATCTTCACGATCGCCCATTTCACGTGAAGATGGGCCTTCTGGCCGTCATTCTGCTGCTCGAGATCTGGCCAATGATCACCCTGATCCGCTGGCGCATCCATCTGAAGCGCGCCGTGGCGGTGGATATCCGCGCAGCGGCCCAGCTCGCGCGCGTGAGCTACTTGCAGGCCGGGCTGGTGGTGCTGATGGTGTTCGCCGCCACAGCCGTGGCGAGGGGATACTTCTACTAGCCGGCGATGCGGGCCTGGCGTGTCAGGCCGCCGCCGCAGGCGCGGCTCATCAATTGAACACCAGTACCGCCGCTATCGTCAGCCGGTCAGCGACGATCTGCAGCGCGTCCTTTGCGCGTTCCAATGGAAATGTCGACTTCACCAGTGCTTTCGCGTCGAACTGACCGCTGTCTGCAAGACGCACGAAGAGAGGGATATCGCGCAGCGCATTCGTGCCCACCATGTTGCCAGAGTGATGACTCTTGGAGCCGTTCGACCACTGCGCGGCCGGCACCGAGAAGTTGCCACGCTGTCCTGCCGACACAGTGGTCAGATGGCCGGCCGCCGAACACATCTCCCACGCCTGCTGCAGGCTGAGAAGGCCGGTAGGATCGGGCCCCACGGTGGCCTTGGGTGCGAACAGATCGCCGCCCGCTGCTTCGATGACGTAGTCCGGGCCCGCGTTGTTGTGCATCAAGTTGGTGTCGCGGCCACCGGCCACCCTGCGGTCATTGGGAAATTCGCACATGCTGCGAACCTTCGTCACCAGATTCATCCCCTCGACATTGGGATCCAGTGCGACCGTTGCGCCGAGCCGTAGCGCCAGATCACGACGCACCTTGATGGGATCGATCGCGATGATCTGGGAAGCACCCTTGATACGCGCGCCCTGTATCGCGCTCAGACCCACCGGGCCGCAGCCCAGGACGGCGACGTCCGACCCCTGTTGCACCGGTGCCTGGCCGAAGACCGTGCCGAGTCCGCAACAACAGACATCGGCGAGCATGGCGAGCTCGACGGAAGACAGGTGGGTGGTTGGCACGGGTATGCAAGCCCACTCCAGCGGGACCATCAACTCGCTGAATCCGCAGACGTTGTCGTGCTGAATGACATCCGTTCCATCTTCCAGCGTGGCGTACGGCTGAAATCCGATGCTCAGAAACTGGCAACGGTCGGCCCGTCCGCGCAGACACGTGTAGCACTGTCCACAGGCCGGCGTCGCCACGCAGATGACGCGGTCGCCGACGCGCACGCGCTGTACCTTGGCTCCGACCGCTTCGACGATCCCGACGGCGCCGTGGCCGAGCGCGCGCGGCATGGGGTAGTTCCCCACGGATTGCCCGGTGATGGTGTAGCAGACCTGGCAGGCTTCGGTGCGCACGACCACCCGATCATCGTCGAGCGGCTTGAGGCTCAGCTGCTCGACCGCCGCATTCGATGCCTGGATGCTCGTGCCGGGAGGGTTCGTGCGAACGACATACGCACGAAACTTGCGGCCTGTCTGTGTGCCGGAATGAATCGCCGGGGCCCCAAGTGCGTGCGCGGTGGGCGTGGTAGCGGCCAGCAGCCCAGCCGCTGTGCCCGCGCCGATCGCCGCTGCCTGCTGCAATAGATTTCTGCGAGACACCTTCGCGTCATCCGTCGGCATATGCCCCCCTGTGGCGAGATTTTCAGCCCGACGATTCTACTCCCCGCTCAGCCCCATGCTCGCGCGTCCCGTGTCAATAATGAAACCGGTAGCGTGCTTCAGCGTAGATCTGAAACGGGTTGTTCCAATGCAGGCCGCCGAAGGTCAGGCTGTTGTCCGTGAGCAGGTGCCGGTTCGTGAGGTTCAGAGCGGTGACGGACAGCGACAGATCCGAGGTGACCTGACGACCGATGGTCAGGTCGAATATGGTGTAGCCCGGCAAATGACTCGGTGGTCCGAAGGCGTTGGACAGCCCGGAATTGTACGACAGATTGGAACCGACGAAGAACCGCCGCGGCAGGTTGCCGTTGTACCCGACGTTCAACGTGTTGCGTTGATCGTGGTCGAGCGCCGTGGGCGGAAAGCCACAGCCTGCGTCGGCCTCGACGAGTCCGCCCGTGATCGACCCGAAGCAATCCGCGGATTGGTTGGAGTAGCTGAGGTGCACTTGCCCCAGGCGCCAGAAGGCAGGGGAGCGCACCGTGAGCTCGGTCCCCTTGATAGTCGCGCCCTGATCCGTGAGGGGGAGGAAGATGTTGGATTCGCCGATCGGGTTGTGATCGAAAAAGTCAGTGGCCTGCGTCATGAAGTTGTCCACCTGGATACTCCAGCCCTTCAGCGGGATCGTCAGGCCGAACTGCCGTTCCGAATCGCGCTCACCGTGGAGCGGCAGGAAGGCAGTGTCATTGGCGCTCGCGTACGCAACCAGCGGTCCGGAGAGCGTCTCGAGCGGCGGGGCCTGGTAGTACGTTCCCCAGAAGGCACTGAGCACCCAGTGCAGCCGCGGCAACAGCACGGTCGCACCGAGGCGCGGATCAGCTGCTTCCTCAGTCAGATTGCCCTGAAAGTGTGAGAGGCGCACGCCCGCGGAGAGGTTCAACCAATGCGCAGCCTCGAAGGTATCCTGCACCCAGGCGGCGATGAGCCCGCCGCTCGGGCGCTGCAATTCCTGCAGCGCCGGAGAGCTGTTGTCCGTGAATACCACGTTGAATTCGGCCTCATCCTGCTGGGCGAAACCGAATACGCCCACGTCCAGATGATTGCGCGTGAAGCTCATCCGCAGCTCCTCCTCGGCACCCTCGTACTGCGAGCTGTGGTGATAGGTGCTGATCGTCGGGTAGTCGGCCGCCCCTGCGTCATACGCGGCCCGCTCGAAGTGATACATGACGGAGCTGGTCAATACCGCGTCGGTTGTGAACGTATGCGTCCAGGAAAGCAGGGCGAAATTGTCGGCTTCGCCCTGCACATCGCCGGACAGCCCGATGCAGCCTGGATCCTCAGCGGGCGGGCCCGTGCAGTCGGGTATCTGATAGGTGTCCTGCCGCAGCTGAGCGACGAAGTTCAGCGAATCCAGTCGCGTCGCGCTGTACTGGACGTTGGTGAAGGCGCCGTATCCCTGTGACGCGTCGTGAATCACCTCGGAGGTCGGTGTCTGCAGGCCGAGATTACTGCGATTGCCCTCGATGCTCGCATAGTAGGCAAGATCGCTCGAATGGCTGGCGAGACTCGCGTAGTCGTCGGTCTGGCCGAAGTTACCCGCAGTCACATCGAGCTCGGCCTGGTCAGTGGCGCCGAAACCGCTCTTGGGAATGATGTTGAAAATGCCGTAGGTACGATCGCCCTCGTCGGCGCTGTAACTGCCCCGGTCGATCTCCGCTGTCTCGATGTCCTGGGGGTCGAGTTCGGGGCCGATGTTCTCGGCAATGTTGGTGTTCGGAATCTCGACCCCATCGACCAGCCAGTCGGTCTGATGACCGCCTCGCATGTGCAGCATGTCATGGGCCTCATACGCACCCGGAACGTAGTCAGTGATCATGGCGAGACTGTTGACGGTGCTTGCGCCGGGAGTGTTCTGGATGGCCTCCTGCGAAACGAGCGTGATTGGAGTGACTGAGGCGACGACCTCGCGGTTCGCCGTCACGGTCACCGGTGAGAGCTCCGAGGGGCGCGACAGGAGAATCTGCGCGAAGGGAAAGTATCCGGCCTCGACCGTGACCGCTTGCCGGGAGCCATCGAAGCCTTTCCGGGAGACCGTGAGCAGGTATCGCCCGATTTCCACCTTGGGAAAATCGAAGCGGCCCATCGAGTCCGTGGTCTGCTGGGTGAGGGCGTGCGCGGCCGATTCGAGCACCGCCTGCGCACCGGCTACCGGTCGGCCGGCGCTGTCGTGCACGATGCCGCTCACACTGCCGTAGCCCGCAGCCCAACCGCATTGGGGAACGAGACACATCAGAAGCCCCAGGAGCGCCAGCCCGCAGGCGAGCGGATAGGGTCGGTTCCAGGGGCGCCCGCGCGTTGCAGATGCCGGGCACAGGGGCACGGCAGATGCCCCGCCTGCATTGTCGTAGCTCGACATTGATTTCTCCACGATCCCGAATCCCAGAGGAAAGGCCAGCACCAAGGCGATCGCAGCCGCTCAGGCTGCGATCGACATGGGTCTATAGGCCGTCGGATCTCAGGTCGTGATCAGGGGAGGGGCACGTGCAGATTGAGCGCGCTGGGCAAGTCGGAAGAAAGAGATCTGCGCAGTGAGCAGCGGGAATCTTGTGACGGGCAGCTCGGAGGGGCAGAGACTGAAACAGGTGGGCGGCGTGGCGAGCGTGGCGCTGGCAGCGTAGGGACAGAGCGTATGCTCCTGGTGGTCCGGATGGCCGGACTGACCTGCGTGCGCGGCAGTCGGGTCCTGCGTGGACATGTCCATGCCGGGCATGTCCATGCCCGCCATGTCCATCGAGGCAGCTGCCGATGTATTGGCGGTCGCGCCAATGGCGGCGGGTACGGGCGCATACGCCGGGCACAACATCAGGCTGACAGACAGACCCGGCCCGAACATCGGCATGAAGCCGACGGGTATCAGTGCTCGCAGGAGCAAGCTGGGCAAAAGCAGCCACACCCAGCGGCGCGTACGTCTACGGTGCAGTCTCAGGGTTCGCCCCTAGGCTGGAGATCAAGCCGAGCGGCGCCGATTGTACGCGAGAACGGAGACTGCCGGCATCGTTCAACCGGCCAGTCAGCGCAGCCAGCCGATCTCCCGCGCCGTCAACGGCCCGACGCGCTCCTGCGCCAGCCCATCGGGCAAACGTGCTTCCATCGCGCTGAGTGGCATTCGTGCGGCCATGATCTCTGCGAGGTGCTGGGGGTAGCGCGGCTCGAGGTCAGGTTCGGCGAAGCCATCCGGGTACCTGGGCAGACCGGTGGCCAGATCGTACTTGTCCGTGGCACCGAAGGTGTGCAGCAACTCGTGCGCAATCACGATGCGGTTCTGCGCCTCCTGCGAGGCGGTGGCAAACAGATGGACCACGCCGGTGAGCCCGCGTTGCAGTCCCGCCGAATGGGGAAGACGTGAGGCCCGCGCCGGGTCATGGTAAACCAGGAACAATGCGATCTGGGGACGCGGGGAAACCGCGGCGACGATGCGGTGGCGGTAGTAGCGCAGTCGCAGGCTCCAGACGATACGGGTCAAAATGCCGGCGCCTGGATCGAGAATGGGGGGCGCCTCTGACAGGGTCGGGAAGAGTTGCAGATCAACCGGCTCATCGACAGAGACCGCGTAGCGCTGGGCCTCGGCCTTCAGGAAATCACTGACCTCATCGATTCTGCTTTGATCCAGTTGCGCGAGGTAGTCGGCAGTGACCGGACTGCCATCCGCGCTGACCGGGAACGCCCCGACGAAGACCGCGCGATGCCAGCGCGTGGTGCTGTATCGATCGAACCACGCCTGGGCAGCCACGACCAGCAGCACCAGCAGCAGGACGCTAATACGCAGGGCTCGCCACACACGCCACTTCCCGGCAGACTATTCAGAGCTGAGGTCTCCGATCCTAATCCTGCGGCGGCCTCATGGATGTGCGATAGGTCAAGATGGGCGCGTCCGGGCCCCGCAGGGAGCGGGTATTGGCCGATCTTGCCGCAGCTCAGGGACTGGTGGGCCAGGGACCTCGCAGCGCGTGCATGGCGCTGAAGTTAGCTGCGCCCACGAGGCCCTGCTGCGCCGAGCGCCGCGAGGCGGCCTTTCTTCTTTGATAGAGCCACAAAAGAATCGCCAGGACCGTACCGCCAGGCAGGATCAGCTCGATGGCGGCGTAGGGCGCGAGTCGCTTGAGGACTGCCCAAAGAAACTTTATCCGCTGGGGAAAGCCTTTGAAGTCGTGTGCGCCAGCGACTAGCTTTGAGATGGAATAACACATCGCCCCTCTCTGACGTTTCCAGTGGATATCGCTCTACGATCCAGAAGCTACGCCGTGTCCGATTAACAAATGCTGAATTGGCCGGGCCTCTTCGGCAGCGATTCACTGACGTCGGTGTGCAAGTGTCGGTCTTGGCCCGCAGGGGGGAAGCCCGATGCAAAACATTCACTGCGGGGCAGACAGTAGCCATCGCGCAGGCGAGCGGCAATCTGATACCAAAGTGCGACGGCGCCGCTTCGAATGCAGGCGGCGTGCTGCTTGCGGAAAATGTCCCGACGTGGACTTGGCCTTTCTCCGGGTGGACAATGAAGCGGGGTCAGATCTGCGCGCTCGAATAAATCTAACGGGGGATCCTATGGTCAGGAAAGCTGTTGCGGGCGCTGCGGCGCTTCTACTGGTCACCCTGCTCGCTTCTCATGCAGCGGCTGCCGCGGATGCTGACGTGCAGCGTCAGGTCCTGGACCGCGCCCAGATCGACTCGCTCATGTGGCACTACGTGCGCGCACTGGATACGCTCAACGCGGATGCCTACGCTGCCACCTATACCGCGGACGGCCAGTTCGGCAGCGGTTCCAGCGCCGTCAAAGGCCGTGATGCGCTCAAGAAGATGATCGCGGGCTTCAGGCAGCGCGCTGCCGACGCCGCGGCGAAGACCGGCAAGAAGGGTCCGTCGATGTACCACGTGCTCACGAACAGCTATCTGGAATTCAAAGACCGGGATCACGCGCACATGGAGGCGTACTGGATGACGCTCTTCGCCCAGAACGGCGCCACGGTGCCGGTTCGCGTGGCCGCGGCCGGGCGCGAAGTCGATGAGCTCGTGCGTGTGAACGGTCATTGGCTCATCAAATCACGGGACGTTGCGCCGCCAGATCCGACCGACTGAGAATCGCCTTTGCTTCGGCCGCGTTGAGCTGGACCTGCTGCGTCGCGGAGGCCGCCCACATGATTCGAAAGCTCAGATCGGGAAAGTATCGACTCTATTCACGCAAGCTCGATCCGAAGACCAAGCACCGACGGAATTTGGGAACGTTTGATACGCGCGAGGCAGCGCAGAAGCACGAGCGCGCCGTGCAGTACTTCAAGCACCACTGAGCCGGGTTGCTCAGTTCGCAATAGTCGAATTGGTCACCGTGATTGGTGTGCTCGGCTCGTTGGAGATCTGTGGATAGGTCGGATACCAGGAGCCGCCCGTGTTGCCGGTGATCGTCGAATCAGTAATGGCGATGCTGCCGGTCAGATCATCCGAGACGAAGAAGATGCCCGAGCCGTAGGCATTCACGGTGTTCTGGCTCAACTGCGAGCCGTTGACCGTCAGGATCATCGTATCGCCATCGTTGTAAATGGCTCCACCGCTGCCGCCGCCGGGTGTCCCGCTGGCCGCTGGGTTGCCGCCATTGCCGATCGCCTGGTTGAAACTGAGCAGACTGTTGATCAGGCTCCAGGAGACGCCAATGCTGCCGAGCGCGCCGCCGTTGGAGCAGATGTTGCCCAGGCCGGATCGACCGCCGAATGTCGAATGCACCACGTAGACCGGCTCCCCCAGGTACTGCATGGTTGAGTAGATGGCCCCGCCCGCCGTGTCCGGTCCGGTACTGGCGCAAACGTTACTGAAGAAGCGCGAGTTGATGATTTTCATGCGGCCGCCGGCCGCATAGATCGCACCTCCCTCGGGGATGGTCTCATTACTGGCGTTGCCGTCGGTGAACGTCAGATTCTGAACTGTGACCTGCGGATATTCCTGGTTCTGACAATGCGGAGTGGTCCAGACCAGATTCTGGTCGCAGGTATTCATGTAGAGAATGCGTCGCTGACCCATGCCGCTCAGGGTCACCATGCCGCCGCCGTCGATGACGGTGCTCGAGGCGGCATTGTTGAAGATCTGCGCGGTTGCAGTCATTTGAATCGTGACCGGTGCAGCGCCGCAGTTGAAGGTGATGACACCTCCCTTGGCTACGGCGGCTACCACCGCATCGCTCGTACAGCTTGCAGGGGTGCCCGTACCAATGACCTGATCGGGTTCGGAGGTGTCCTCGAGTCCCGCGCCGGTTGGGATGACGTCCGTGCCATTGGAGCCGGCCGCGGGCAGCCCATCGGCAAAACTTACAAAGCCGCCGGAAGGGCTTGCCGCGCTGGCGCTGCCCGTGCTCGTGCCGCTGGTGCCCGTGCCGCTTGCGGCGCTGGTGCCCGTGCCACCGGTGCCCGCAGTGTTAGCGCCGTTAGTGCCCCCGCCGGTATTGGGTGTGCCTGAGCTGCCGGTGTTGCCGGTGTTGCCGGCGCCGCTGGAGCCGGCAATCGTGCCGCCCGTGCCGCTGGTACCAGTCGCGGCGGAACCGCTGCTGCCCGCAACGCCTGCGGAGCTCGTGCTGGTATCACCACTCCCGCCGCCGCAGGCGGTGAGAGCGATCGATCCAAGCAGACAAATAATCGCCGCGCTTCTCACATCAAGCCACCCCTGGAATGGTTGCCCGCGCGTCGTCAGGCCGGACAGCCATTGAACGTCTGTGAGGCAGACTTGGGAATATGTCGCACGCGGGAGACGTAGCGGCAGGCTGCAAGCGGAACAGTTCGATTCGGCAATGGTGCGGGTGTGGATGCCGGTACGGTGCTGGGGCTCCAACCACGACTGCGGCGTGAAGGGCCTCGCTTAACATTCATCAGAAATGAATGTTTATCGCGACCTCACCCTCTGCTCCGGTCCTGCCGGTGAAATGCAACTTAATCGACAGAGAATTTGCCGTCGCCTTAACCCCAAACGCCCGTGTGGTGCGCTTCAAGGCATACCGAGTCTGTCTGGAGCGCAAATGAAATTCACGATTGCAGCGTGCCTGATCTCGATCGCGGTTGTTGCATCGCCGGCCCAGGCGGCCGGTCACCTGGCGGATGTGGCCGTTATCGATCGCGACACCGGCCAGCGACTGGAAACTTATTATCGGGATGGCGAGTATTGGGTGGCCGGTGAGCCGGGGGCTCGCTATGCCATCGCCATCCGCAATCATCTCGGCGAGCGCCTGCTGGCCGTGACCTCGGTGGACGGCGTCAACGTCATCACCGGTCAGAGCGCCGGTTGGGACCAGTCCGGCTACGTGCTCGATCCCTGGGAGGCCTACCAGATCGCCGGCTGGCGCAAGAGCGATTTCCGTGTGGCTGAATTTGCCTTCACCGCGGCAGCGCACTCATATGCGGCCCGTACCGGGCGACCGCAGAACGTCGGCATCATTGGCGTCGCCCTATTTCGCGAGCTACCCACGAATGCGGCGCTCATGGCACCGGCCCCTCCCATCGCCAGCGGCGCACCCGAGGCGGCACAGCGTACCGCGCCAGCCGCGGATCGCGCCGAGCGGCAATCCGAGGCGCAAGCGGCCCCTGCGCCCGCGCCATCGTTGGGGACCGGGCATGGTGCGGTCGAATATTCCTATGTCGCGCACACCCGCTTTCAGCGACGGCAATGGCATCCGGACGAGATCATCCGGATCCGTTACGACAGCCTCGCCAATCTCATTGCAATGGGCATCGTCCCGGCCGATCGATACGCAGACGGACGCCCCAGCGCCTTTCCGGGCAGCGACGATCACGCCTACGTCCCCGATCCGCCCCCGTTCGATGGTCCGCTGTCTCGCTGAGCAGAAGGCGCCAACGAGGCGGTTGTGCCATCGGACGCGTGACATACTGCAGGTCATGGAGGGATTGGCGGCAGCCAGCGATGAGGAGTTGCTGCGGCGTTTCGCCGCCGGAGAGGCCAGTGCCTTCGAGCTGCTCTATCACCGTCATGAGCTCAGGGTCTATCGCTACCTGCTGCGCAACCTGCGCGATCGCACCCGTGCGCAGGACGCCCTGCAGGAGACCTGGTTCGCCGTGGCCCGGGATGCGGCACGCTATCAGGCCAACGGTGCACGCTTCACGACCTGGCTGTTTACGATCGCGCACCATCGCATGATCGACGCGCTGCGCGCCGCCCGCGCCCGGATCGAGGAGGTGTCCACGCAAATGATCGAGAGCCACGCCGCGGCGATGACGCACGGCGTGGGGATGGCTGAGCCGGATGTCGCTGCCATCGCCAGCGAACAGCTGGAAGCGCTGCTGCGCGCGCTGGCCATCCTGCCCGAGGAACAGCGGCAGGTATTTCTGCTGCAACAGGAGGCGGACCTGAGCGTAGAGGACATCGCCGCAGTCTGCGGCTGCAGCTTCGAGACCGCGAAAAGTCGACTGCGCTACGCCCGCTCGAAGCTGCGGGAATTGCTCCAGGATTGTCTATGAGTGAGAGCGATCTGGATCGGCTCTATCGCAGGGCGAGCGCGCAGGACTCATCACGGCCGGACGCCGCTGCCCGCAAGGCCATTCTTGACCAGGCGCGTCAGCTCGCTGCGCAGGCGCAAGAGAAAAAACACGCAACGCCCGCGCGAGCATCGCGCTGGCGGTCGCTGCTGCAGGCCGTGCGCTGGCAGATTGCCGCGCCGGTGGCTGCAGCCCTGCTCGCCGGCATCCTGCTGGCGCCGCAGTGGCGTTCGAGCCAGCTGACGCAGGTCGCCCCGACCTCCGCCAATATCGAGCGCGCACCGCCATTGGCCGCGCCGCAAGCGGCGCCTGCGCCTGCTCTCGCGCCCGCGGCCGCGGGCGCGTCTGTCCCTGCACCTGCGCGCGTGCCTCCACCTCCGGCTGCGCCTGCGGGCGCTGCATCCGAGGAGGCGCGGAGTGCGCCGGCACAGCGGCGTCAGAGCGCTGCCGAGTCGAGCAATGCGGCCGCGGCCATCAATGCGCGCGACGCGAACGGCCGCACGGCGCTGATGATCGCCGTGATGCACGCTCAGCTCTCGCTGGTGCGAGCGCTGCTCGCTCGCGGCGCCGATCCCAATATCGCCGATGCGCGCGGTCGCACGCCGCTCGCGGTCGCCAGGATCGAGAATCGGCGGGAGCTCATCGATGTGCTCGTCGCGGCCGGTGCGCGTTAGGGAAGCGATGCGTCCGACGCGTCCGGCTGCACGACATCCACGGTCTCAACCAGCATGATTTCGCAGGCACCGGCGCCCTCATCACTGCGGGTGAGGGAGGTGCGGATCACCGTGCCGTCGTCCCGCCGGCCATCGACGAGGACGCCCGTCAGATGCACCACCTGGCCTACGCGCAGTCGCTCGAGCTCGCGCCGCACGGCCTTATCGACCGGGATGACATGTGTATTGGCGCTGTCCTCGATGACCTGCCGACGCGGCATCGTCAGGGGGCCGAGCGATTGCCAGCTGTAGAAGCGACCGCCCTGACTGATGTCGAAATGCGCCAGGACGCGATTATCGGACATGGCGCCCCAACCGAGCGCGAGATCCTCCGGAATGAGATCGGACAGCGCATCGAAGTGGTAGTCCTCGCGACTCAGGATGCGCGCCGTGATGTCGTAGCTGGCGCGCGTCTGCAGGTGCCAATGGCCCTGTTGCACGCTCGCCGCGGTGTCGAGGTTGCGTTGGATCGGCATGAGCGGCGCGATCTCGCCGTCGGGCGGATGCACGGCGCGCAGGCGCCAGTCGTCCTCGGCCTGCCAGGCCCCTGCGACCAGCACGACACCGACCCAGATGCTTCTCCAGCTCACACGCCATTGTCGGCGCCCGCCAGCACTGCGGTTGTGACGGGGTCGACAGCTCCCCGGCTCAGCGCCGTCACATCAGCAGATCCCCGGGCGCTGCATCTGCAACCCCGGCAGATCGGCTGCGTGGCGCCTTGAGCAGTCGGGATGCCCACAGATTGCAGCCGACGCCGAGCACGAAGAAGGGCACCAGCGCGTAGAGCGCGATGCGCAGTGATTCGACGCCGTACTGCGGCTTTGCCCAGTCGCTGACCGCACCCACGTACAGCGGGCCGCAGCCGACGGCGAAGAGATTCAGCACGAACAGCAGCAGCGCTGAGGCCGTGGTGCGCCGTTCGGCCGGGACGAGGTTCTGAATGACGGCCACAGCGGGCGCCAGGTACATGAACGTCAGGCCCTGCGGAACCGCCAGCAGCAGCACGGAGGCTTTCCAGCCGTGTGCGCTGAGGGCCGCGAGGTACAGCGGAAAGGCGAGCACGAATGCAACGGCCGGCACCAGTGGATAGCGATGCACGCCGCCGCGACCGAAGCGATCGCCCAGTGCGCCACTGCCGGCGATGCCCAGCGCGATGCTCAGTCCAATCAGCGGCGCGTACCAGCTGCCGATGTCGCCGAGCGTGGCGCCCTGCACGCGCATGAGGAAAGCCGGCGACCACGATTGCAGGCTGTAGCCGACCACGGCCGACAGGCTGCAGCCCAGCGTCACGAATACCAGCGCGCCCGAGCGCAGGAACGCAGCGATGGACTCACCCAGCGGTGCCGCGGCGACCGCCGGCACCGCGTCCAGGCCGCCACGCCGCGGCTCACGCACGACGAGCGGTAGCAACAGCGCCAGTGCGATGCCCGGGATGGCCAGCAGGTAAAACGCCGTGCGCCACCCATAGTGGGTGGTGGCCCAGACGCCGTATTGCCCGCCGACGAAAGTGCCGAGCGGGATGCCGAGCGAGTACAAGCCCATCGCCAGGCCGCGGCGCGCCGGCGGGAAGTAGTCGGACAGTATGGAATAGGATGGCGGTACGCCGCCGGCCTCGCCCACGCCCACGCCCGTGCGGGCGAGCGCCAGGGTCGCGAAATTACGCGCCAGGCCACAGGCCGCGGTGAATGCGCTCCACAGTCCACAGGCGAGCGCGATGATGGCGGTGCGACGCTTGCGGTCCGCGAGCCAGGCGACCGGGACGCCGAAGGTGGTGTAGAAAATTGCGAACGCGAGCCCGGTCACCATGCCGAGTTGTGTATCGCTGAGCGCCAGCGCCTTCTTGATTGGTTCGGCCAGCAGCGAGACCAGCTGACGATCGAGATAATTGAGCAGGTAGACCAGCAGCAGCACGCCCAGCACGAGGTACTGATAGGCGTCGGATGCACGGCGCTCTTCCATGAGAGATGGCCTTCTATTGGAAAGGATCGGCTGCCATCGTGATCGAAACAGCGCGGGAGGACAACGGGAAGGGCAGTGTCTACTTCAAGGCCCGATCATCGACCTTGTAGTGGGAAGGCACTGCGAACAGGGAGGCAGGGACGGCGGCTGGGTGTATATCGGTCAGGTCCGTCTGGCTGATGGCGCGGCCCTTATCAAATACGCGGATGCGCACCGGGATGCCCTTCAGGGTGCTGAAGGCGGGCCAGGGGTCGGTAAGGCCGAACCCGACGCCCAGCGCAGCCAGAGATCCGCCGTAGTACTGGCACAGATGCCCCAGCGCATCCAGCAGCTCTGCGCCGCCGGACACCTGGGAGACAGCCTCGACACAGACTTCCAGGTGTTTGGAGCCGTTCTCGCTTTCCTCCCAGATGCGGCACGTGCCGCCGCCGAGCATTTCCGAGCGATCGGTCGCCTGGAACTGCAGCTGTACCGGTTTCAGCAGCCGCGCGGTCATGCCCTGCATCTGCTCAACCAGCCGCTGGGCCATCGCCCGTTGGGTCGCCGGGGCCGTGCTCGGAACACTGCTTGCTTTCTGCTGTGTCTCCCGCGCTGCTTTCTGCAGCCTCGCCCGCACCCGATCCAGCCTCGCCTGCTTCAGCTCATGCACCGAGCGTGCCCCATGATCGATGGAGTAGATGTTCCCGTCTTTGAACAGGATGACGCGCGAAGCCTGCACCGCACCGACGCGAATCGCGCCATCCTGGGCGAAATACGGCGTGGCCGCCGGCTTCCTGGCTGCCGGCGCCGTGAGATCGCGCTGGATGACGGTGTAGCTGATGCCGGCGTGGGCGGCACCGCACATCCACAGCAGGATCAGGCTGCAATGCAGCCGTCGCAGATCTCTACAGGCCATGCTCTTACTCCAAATGCATTTCATCTCTGGCGCCAGGGCAAGTGCCAGGGTCGGGGCCCGGGCCGGGGGCGCGACCTGCTGCGGGGCCCGCATGTCGCACAGCAGCTCATTTTACTGCGCTGGCTACTGTGATGAGCTTCACAATCCTGGCGAGCTCTCGACTCATCCTATAGGCGGTGTCAGCCGAGTCCTGCTATCCACTTGCATAAGGCCGTTTAAGGTTATGTCGAAGCTCCAGATCGAGGGGAACGACCCATGAAGTTGGATGACATCGATCCTTTGCTGTCCCGGGCACGCGATCATCTCGCCATGGCCATCCGCCTGCGGGACACCGCCGCCAGACTCCCCACGCTTCCCGGCAAGCAACGCTTGGGACAGCTGGCCGCCCTCTACGAACAGCTCTCCCTGCACTTTCTCGAGAAAAGTCGCGCTGCATCGGTCAGCCGCCGCAACCGGCCCCTCGGCGATGACACCATAGAATTCGAGCTGGTCGAGCCGGATACATCTCCAGGCCCAGGAATGCGAGCCGCGAGCCAGGCCAGCGCCTCCGGAAAGCACTGACGGAGGCGGGGGCACGTGGGTTGCCAAGGCTCCCGGCCGTCGCCGAACCCTGTGTACCGCCGGCTGCGGCGATCAGGGAGAATGGGCCCATGCAGGATGGCGGTCGCCAATGCCGCTGAGCTCGACCCGGCAAACTTCCGGGCTTGCAGCAGATGCCCGCTACGGTGGGGTGGCGATCGCTTTCCATTGGGTCATGGTGGTGCTGGTGGTCGTGGTCGGGGTGCTCGGACTGCTGCACGATGCATGGTCGGATGCCACGTACCAGTTCTGGATCGACGTGCACGCGTCGGTAGGCTTAACGGTGTGGATGCTGGTCATGGCGCGGCTGGCCTGGCGGCGCACCCATCGACCGCCGGACCTGCCGCCGCATCTGGGCGAATTCGCGCGTCGCTGGTCCTACCCGGTCCATCTGCTGTTGTACGCTTTCATGCTCATCATTCCCCCCTTCGGAATCGTGACCTTCCTCTGGCACGGCAGAGTCACGCAGAACATCCACGGCTATCTGGCCTACGGGCTCTTTGGCCTGATTGCACTGCATGTGCTGGCCGCACTGTGGCATCACTACGTGCGCCGCGACCCCGTGCTGCAGCGGATGTGGCCTCTGCGCCGCAGTCAGGTGCGCACGCAAACAGGCACTTGACGGCGTGGACCGTTTGCGCAGCTGCAATCGCCATGGTGTAATCGAATGGCTCAGGACGAAAAACGACGCTAATTTTTCCCTATCGGCGTCCGGCACCTGCATGAGGAGTAGGGACATGCCTCAGAACGACTCCAAGACCACCGGGCCCGCATCACCGGCGACACTGGCGGATGAGCACATCGTGACGGAGCGAAAACTTCCGCGGCGCTCGTTCTTTATCGCTGCCGGTGCACTGGTGGCAGGCAGTGCGGCGCTCGTCGCCTGCGGCAACAGTTCCGGTCAGGGAAGGTCCGACCCAGACCGCGACAAGCACGCTGCCGCGAGCAGGCCCGACCCGGATCAGAAGAGGCCCGACCCCGATCAGACCAAGGCCGCGCCCAGGCCTGATCCCGATCAGAAAAAACCCGATTCGGACCCGCAGAGGCCGCCGCCTCAATAGACGGCGCTTGTAGCGGTGGCCGGTGCGTCCCTCGAATGGCTGATCGATCCGATCAGCACGGAAACCTTCTTCAGGGAGTTTTGGGAACAAAAGCCGCTGGTCATCAATCGGCGCCGGCCCGATTACTTCCGCTCGCTGCTGTCCCTGGACGAGGTGGATCGTGTCCTGACCACACTCGACCTGAGGCATCCCAATATCACCCTCAAGGATGCTGCCCGGTCCATCACCTCGGCGGATTACACCATCGATGGCGAGACCCTGGACATTGCCAGGGTCTATCAGCACTTCCAGGACGGATCCACCATCACGCTTGCATATCTGGACGACATCGTTCCGTCGCTGGCAGCCTGTTGTCGGGCGCTGGAACGGGAATTCAGCTTCCCGTTCCAGGCCAACGTGTATCTGACGCCCGCGGGGGCCAAGGGTGCCAAATATCACTACGACACCCACGACGTCTTCGTGCTGCAGGCTGCGCATTCCAAACGCTGGACGCTCTACGGCACCCCCGTCGTGCTGCCGCTCACGGGACAGGGTTTCGATGCCTCCCAGCACCAACAGGGCCCTGCCACGCTCGAATTCGAATTGCAGGCCGGGGATATCGCCTATATCCCGCGGGGAGTGGTGCACGATGCTCAGTCGGGCGACGAGATATCCCTGCACATCACGGTGGGCGCTCTGAGCTACCGCTGGATGGATCTGCTGCTGGAATTGGTCGCCGACGCTGGCTTGAATGATGCTTCCTTTCGCAGGTCATTGCCGGCGGGCTTTGCCCGACCGGAGTTCAACCGGGCCCAAGCGCGCAGCAAGGCCCGGGAGCTGCTGCAGAAGCTGGCGGCGCACCCAAACATTGACGCCATTCTCGACCGCTTCGTGGATCAGTTCCTATCGGCCTGTCCGCCCATGCTCAGGGGGCAGTTGTCCCAGTTGGAGAGGCTCGAGCGCCTGACGCTCGACAGCGTGGCCTGCGCAAGATCGGGCGTCATCTATCAAATTCGCGCGGATGCGGATGCGGACGCAGTCATGGTCGATTGTTATGGCCGCACCATTCGCCTGCCGCTGCATGCGAGCGATGCCCTGCGTGTCGCGCTCAGCGGTTCCTCATTCGTGGTGCGACAGCTGGCGGACAATCTGGACGCTCCCGGCAAGCTGACCCTGGTGCGCCGGCTCGTACGCGAGGGCCTGGTCGAAGTGCTGGAATGATGCCCGCGTCTGCGACCCGGTCGGCCGATGCCTCACACGCTCAGTGCGAGGGCGCAGCGGCGCGGTAGGCGTCCTCGGCGCCGCTCCATCCGACTCGTTCGGGATGGATCAAGTGTGCCAGCAGCTCGATTCCCTCGAAGACCCTGGGGCCGGGGCATGCAAAGTACGAGTTGGCGTCGACACAATAGACCCGATCGCGCTCGACGGCGGGCAGGGCCGCCCATCCGGGAAGGCGAGCCAGTGTGGAGAGCTGCTCGAATGCCTGGGCGCTGTCGCATCCGCACGGCGCTACGATCAGCACCTCGGGCGCCCAATCCCTCACATCCTCCCAGTCGAGGCGCACGGAATCCTGCCCTGCCCGGGCGAGCGCATCCACACCCCCGGCCAGCCCGATCATCTCGGCAATCCAATGACCACCACAGTAGATGGGATCGGTCCATTCCATGAAAAATACGCGCGGCTGCGCTGCGGACGGCGCGAGCGCCGTCCTGATGGCAGCGAGCCGCTCACGGCAGCTCTGGATCAGCACTGCTGCCGCGGCGACGCGGCCTGTCAGGTGTCCGAGCTGCTGTATGGTCTGCAGTATGTCGGCCAGAGTGTGCGGCGTCATCGCCAGCACCCTGGGCGTCGGAGTCAGTGATGCGAGCGCGCCCGTGAGCTGTCTCCCGGAGGGCGCACACACCTGGCAGAGGTCCTGCGTCAGGATGAGATCCGGTCTCAATCGCCGAAGCAGCTCCTCGTCGATCACATAGAGGCTCTGGCCCTGCGCCAGCCGTTGTGACACGGCCGCGTCGATCTGCCGCTGCGTCAATCCATCCAGTGCAACCGCGGGGCGTACCACGGCAGGTCGATCCCTCGCGGCGGGCGCGGCCCTGCACTCGTGCGAGACACCCACCACTGAATCACTCAGCCCGAGCGCACAGGCGATCTCGGTGGCGGCAGGCAGGAGCGAGACGATGCGTAGTGGGTCTGCCAGCGGCGGCGCCGCAGCAGCCTCGCTGCCGCCGGCAGCGTCGCTTGCGGCCAGCATGCTCATGACACGCAGCCTCTCAACTTCGTCCATGTGCCCCCAGGCAGCGATCTGCCCGATCGTGCGCCCGCAGCCGAGACACGCGCCGCTTGGGTCGAGCCGACAGATGCCCACGCATGGCGTCGATGCCGTGATGACGCCCCCTTAGCGCGCGATGAAGGGCCGCGGGATTCCGCTTTGCCCTGGCATCAGGCGCAGCAGTGCACCGGCCGAGGGTTCTCGACGCAGCTCGGCCTCGTTCATCTTGTCCGACGCACTGGTGAGATAGAGCGTCCGCAACTGCTCGCCGGCGAAGGCGCACATGGTCGGACGACTGCACGGCAGGTCGATGTCGCGATCCAGGGAGCCATCGGGCCTGAAGCGGCGGAGCTTTCCCGCCCCATGCAGCGCGCACCAATAGCCGCCCTCGGCATCGATCGCCGCGCCATCGGGAATGCCTTCACCTTCGGGAATGCAAGCAAATCGCCGCCGATTGCGCAGGCGCCCCTGGGCGGGGTCATAGTCGAAGACAAAGATCTGCCGCGAGCGGCTGTGGGACAGAAAGAACGTGCGCCCGTCGATGCCCCATGCCATACCGTTGTGCAACTCCGCCGCATCCGGCTCCGGCCTCAGTCCCCCCGCAAGTGTATAGCTGTGCAATTGTCCCCGCTGTTCGGGTGCTGAGCCCTCGAGCGGGTCGAACATCACGCCAATCCAGAAGCGCCCGCTGGCATCGCACGCGCCCTCATTGAATCGGAACACGCGCGGATCGAAGGGTGGGTTGGCGAGCAGCTCGAGCCGGCCGCTCTGCAGATCGAGTCGATGCAGGCCGTAGCGCAACGCGACCAGCGCACCTCCGTCCGCCAGCATCGCGAAGCCGCCCAGATCGCTCGTGACCTTCCAGGTGCGCGTGGCACCGGTGTCGGGCTGATATCGGTGCAGGCACGGTCCCTTCACGTCGATCCAATAAAGCGATCCTTCCGTGGGGACCCAGAGAGGGGATTCGCCGATCCTGGCGTGCGCATCGAGGACGATTTGCGGCATGTGCGGTAGCTCCTCGTGCCTGACGGGTCAGCAGCGTACTGCCGCGTCGCCCCGCGCGATGCCGGTCGCCGCGAGCGCCTGAGTCAATGAAGTCTTACGCGACGCGACGGCACAGGAGGCGGCGCGTTCGCCTCCGGGCGCCCCGGGATCCTGCACGTCGAGGCCATCGGCTAATATGTCGGACATTGCATGCGCTGGTGGACGAAAACTCTCTGGCAGTGGGTCACATTCGGATCGGGTCTCGTGGCCGCGCTCGCCTGTCGGGCGCAGCCGCTCGCGCCTCCTGCCTCGGAGGCCGCGGGGACTCTCCCGGGGTGGCACGACACCTTCACGGCACGCCTCGAAGCGCTCGCACTGCTGCAGACGCTCAACGCGGATCTGCTCAGTCACGATAGCGCCACCCTCACGCTCGAGCGCTGGTGCGCGGCCCATCGGATGGCGTCGCCGCCGCAGATCGTTGCCGATCAGCTGCCGCAGATCCACAAGCCGCCGACCGCGCGACAACGCCAGGAGCTGAAAGTCACCCCAACCGAATTGGTGCGTTATCGCCAGGTCCGGCTGCGCTGCGGCAGCCACGTGCTCTCTGTAGCCGAGAACTGGTATGTGCCGGCTCGTTTGACTGCGGACATGAATCGAGCGCTGCAGACCACCGATATCCCCTTCGGCCGCGTGGTACAGCCGTTGCATTTCTCGCGCCACACCCTGCAGGCGACGCTGGTATGGTCGCCACTTCCCGTCGGCTGGGAGAGCGGCCATCAGGCTGCACCCTCGGCCTGGCCGACACCCCAGGCCACGCTGATCAGCCATCGCGCGATACTGACGTTGCCGGATGGACGTCCCATCAGCGAAGTGGTCGAGCACTATACCGCCGAGGTCCTCGCCTTTCCGCAGCCCCAGACTCGCTGAAGCGCCCCTCACCCCGGTCGGGCGGGTGGCGTCGCCGCTTGCCCGGCTGCCGCGACGGGCCGCACTCGGCCGTCGCCGTGCCAGACGCGGCCGAATGGCCGGCGCAGTACCCGGTTCCACCACATCAGGACGCCGGTGACGAACAGTGCGGAGGGCACCAGGGCAAGAATGGCGAAGCAGGCTTGCACATAGGGGCCGAACGCGCGGGCGAAATGCAGCGGCACGAGCCAGTCTATTGCACGCCCCGAGGCGCGTGAAGCAGCCGTGGGCGCCCCGTGCACCCAGAGCAGCTTCAGCAGCGACACGAATGCATCGGGGAATGCCAGATAGATGCCCGTCAATGACCACATGAGAACGGCCAGCAAACCCCAGAACCCGAGGACACTGTGCAGATCCCAGGTGAGCCGCCGCCATCCGACGTGTCGGCGCAGGGCAACGCTGCGGCGCCAGCGGGCGCTGCCCGGCCACCAGATCACGGCACCGGTCAGGCACAGCACCGTCAGCAGCATGGCCGCCACGCCATTGAGTGCCAGGCCGATGCTTCCGGAGAGCAGATTCTCATGCAGACGCGCGATCCAGCTGAGGGGCGCCGGCTCGGGGCCGAGGGGATCGCCCAGGTCCTGCCCGGTATAGGGATCGAACAGCCGTTTGATGCGCCCCGGGCCGACGCGGCGCCCACCAAAGAAAAACCAGACTTCGGCTGGACGGTCAGGCGCGCTCGGGGGGTGTATCTGTATGGCGCTGAAACGAACGCCAGGGTAGGCGGCGCGTGCGGCGGCCAGTAACTGAGCATCGCTCAGGCGCCGTTCTCGCGGCCTGACCACGACGGTGCGGGTGGCAAAGACCCGGTCGAGCTCGCCCCGATACACGATGACGCCGCCCGAGAGACTCACGAGCAGCACGTATACGCCGATGGCGAGCCCCACCCAGCGATGGACGTGGAACAGTGCCCGCCGCAGGGGCACTGACTGCGGAGACACGAGGAAGTGTCGACCCGCATGTGCGTTTGACATGAAGGTGGCGCGCACCGGACTTGCTTCCAGGCCCATGGACGGTCAACCTCTGGAATGCAGCCACCGCTGCCGTCAGCGGTCTGAAACTCTCACTATACCGCCAGCACCGTGAGCCATCGCATCGCATTGCTCGATGATTATCTGGGCATCGCTCTGAAAACCGCGGATTGGTCGCGCCTGCCTGATTGTGAGGTCGTGGCCTTTACCCGTCCGCTCTCGGGCGACGAGCTCGTCGCTGCCCTGCAGCCCTTCGACATCGTGATGGCGTTGCGCGAGCGCAGCCAATTTCCGGCGCGTCTGCTCGAGCGGCTGCCGCGTCTGAAGCTGCTGGTCACGGCGGGCATGCGCAATGCTGCCATTGATATCACCGCCGCCCGCGCGCTCGGGATGACGGTCTGCGGCACCGGCGGACTGAGTTATCCGACGGCGGAGCTGGCGATCGCCATGATCCTCGATCTGGCGCGGGACATTCCCGCCCAGCAGGCATCGTTACGCGCCGGCCGATGGCAGACGAGCGCGGGGATCGGGCTCAATGGCAAGGTGCTCGGCCTCATCGGCCTCGGAACCCTGGGCTCGCGCGTCGCCCGCATTGCACAGGCTCTCGAGATGCAGGTCATCGCCTGGAGTCATCACCTCACGGCCGAGCGGGCTCGGGAGCACGGAGCGCGGCGCTGCGACAAAGACGAGCTGCTCGCGGCTGCGGATTTCGTGAGCATCCATCTGGTGCTCGGGGAGCGCACACGCGGCCTGATCGGTGCCCGGGAACTCGGCCTCATGAAGCGCAGTGCCTATCTGGTGAATACTTCGCGCAGCGCGATCGTCGATCAGTCAGCTTTGATCGAGGCACTCGAGGCAGGCCGCATCGCGGGCGCGGGCCTGGACGTCTATGATCAGGAGCCGCTGCCGGTGGACCATCCCATTCTGCGGGCGCCCCGTACGCTGCTGACCCCTCACATCGGCTACGCGACAGCCGAGACCTTCGCCGTGTTCTACCGTGATGCTCTCGAGGACATCGAGGCCTACCTCGCAGGACGCCCGATGCGCGTGCTTTGAGCCGGCGGCCGTCGCAGCCCGCGACCATCGGGCGGCTATTGCGTCGTCTGGCTCTCTCACCCACCGACCTGCTGCGCGAGCCGACCTATCGGCGCTTGTGGACTTCCATCCTGATCTCCTCGTTTGGAGGCCAGGTGACGCTGCTCGCTCTTCCACTGACAGCGGCCGTGCTTCTGCGCGCCAGCGCCCGGCAGATGGGCTTTCTGACCGCGATGGAGCTTTTGCCGTTCGTGATGTTCTCGCTCCCGGTCGGCGTCTGGCTCGACCGCTGGCGCAAGCTTCCGGTGTATGTGGCCGGCGAGCTGTCGATCGCCTGCACGGTCGCGAGCGTGCCACTGGCCTGGTGGGCCGGCTGGTTGTCGATCTCCTGGTTATACGTTGCGGCCTTTGTCATCGGAGCGGTCAACACGACGGCAGGCAGCGCGGCGCAGATCGTGCTGACCCAGATCGTTCCCCGTGAGCGGCTGGTCGAGGCGCATGCCAAGAACGCTCTGGCCAACTCGACAGCGGAGGTGGCCGGCCCCGGCGCGGCCGGTGCCCTGATCAAGCTCACGGGCGCGCCCCTCGCGCTGCTGGTGACGGCGGCGCTGCTGCTGGTCTCGGCTTCCAACCTGCGCGGCGTGGCGACCCGGGAGCCCACGCCGGGCAATAGCACCGCATTCTGGCAGGCGATGCGCGAGGGCTTGCGGTTCGTGCGTCAGAAGCCGTTGCTCCTGATGCTCGGAAGTGTGATCGGTGCCTGGGAGCTGTGCAACCAGACGGCCATGGTCGTACAGATCCTGTTTGCGACGCGGCAGCTGGGCCTGAGTGCGCGCGGTGTCGGGTTGAGCTACGTCTGTCTGGGGGTCGGCACTATCACGGCGAGCTCGTTGGGCTATCGTCTGGCCCGCCGCGTCGGGCCCGGGCCGACCCTCATTGCAGGCATTGCCGTCTCCGGCACCGGATGGCTGATACTCTCGCTGGCGCCGCTGAATGGGGCTGGAGTGGGCGCCTATGCCCTGATGCTTTTCATGTACGGCGCCGGTGCGGTGTTCATATTCATCAACTTCCTGGCCCTGCGGCAATCGGTAACCCCGGGACGCATGCTCGGGCGCATGACGACGACCATGCGGTGGCTTATTCTGCTGCCGGCAGGTCCGGGAGCGCTCATCGGCGGCTTTCTCGGTCAGCGTTTCGGTCTGCGGGTGCCCCTTGGGTTTGCCGGGGCCGGAGCAATCCTGCTGGCTGTGCTGGTCCTGAGGTATCCGGTCATCCGCAGCATCAGGACACTGCCAACCCTGAAAGCAGAAGCCATCAGTCCCTATGCGTCGGATGATGGGGTAACTGGGTGATCAGCGGACAGCCTCAATGATTACCACCCGGAACCGAGCCCGGCAGGCGCCGCGCGCATGGCTGCAGGCGCTGGGGCTTGCCGTCCTGTTGTTCTTCGGACCCTCCGCTGGCGTACCCGCCGATGCTGCCGCGCCGGTGAGCGCCATACTGATCGCTGCGCAGGCCGAGGTGGCCGACCCATTTTTTGAAGGCTCACTCGTGCTGGTGATGAACAACCTCGGTCCGGTGCCGGTGGGCCTCATCGTCAACCGGCCAACACCCGTGCCGATATCGCGCCTGTTCCCGAAGTTGAAGCGCCTGGCAGGAAGTGGGGAAAAACTGTACTTCGGGGGTCCGGTGGAAATCGGCTCCGTCTGGTTCCTGATCCGGACTGACTCGAGGCCGAAGCAATCGGTGCCGGTGCTGCCTGGCGTCTACCTGAGCGCAAGCAGGACGCTGTTGACCCAACTGCTCTCACGCAGCAACCCGATGCAGGGTCTGCGGATTTTCGCTGGTCATGCCGGTTGGACGCCCGAGCAGCTACGGGGCGAGATCGACGGCGGCGCCTGGGCACTCAGGCAAGCCGACGCGAATACGGTGTTCAACCCTCCGTCCGAGCATCCCTGGCCTGCCCCGCCGGCGGCGAAAGGCAGCACCTGACAGGAGCTGGCGCGGGCCAACGCTGCCTCATGCGCCACTCTCGGGCGTGGCGCCGTCGATGTCGATGGGATCGCTGCGTGCGCTGCGGGAACGTGAGGTCAGTGCGACCATCGCTCTGCTCACGAGCACCTTCTTATGATGCCGATTCGCCCAGCGATCCAGATACAGATACACCACCGGCGTCGTGAACAGGGTCATCGCCTGACTGAGGATGAGGCCACCGACCATCGTGACGCCCATCGGTTGACGCAGCTCCGAGCCGGTGCCGTGCCCGATTGCCAGCGGCAGCGCTCCGAACAGCGCCGACATGGTGGTCATCATGATCGGACGGAAGCGCAGCAGGCAGGCGCGGCGGATGGAGGACTGCGGGTCCATGCCCTCTTCGCGTTCGGCCGTGAGAGCAAAGTCCACCATCATGATGCCGTTCTTTTTGACGATGCCGATCAACAGCAGGATGCCCACGATGCCGATCACGGACAGGTCAAAGTGGAACAGCATCAGGAACAGCAGCCCTCCGACGCCGGCCGATGGCAGTGTCGACAGAATCGTCAGCGGGTGCACATAGCTCTCGTACAGCATGCCCAGAATGATGTACACCACCACCAGCGCCGCCAGTATCAGGAAGGGCTCGGTCTTCAACGAATCCTGGAACGCCTGCGCATTGCCCTGGAAGGTGGCCGTGATGGTCCCCGGCATGCCCATGGCGCTCTCCGCCCGTTCGACTGCATTCACCGCGGTGCCGAGCGCCACGCCGGGGGCGAGGTTGAACGAGAGGGTCACCGCTGGAAACTGACCCTGATGGTTGATCGTCAGGGTCGTCACGTGCGTCATGTCGTAGTGCACGAACGTCGACAGCGGCACCATGGATCCGGTCAGTGGCGACTTGAGATAAATCTTCTGTAGTGCAGTCAGATTTCCCTGCAGGGCCGGGGTGATCTCCAGGATCACGAAGTAGCTGTTCAGCTGTGTGTAGTACTGCGCCACGACCGCCTGGCCCAATGCGTCCGCCAGGGTGGCATCGATCTGCTGCGGTTGGATACCGAAGCGGCCAGCCGCGGTGCGGTCGTAGTCCAATTTCAGCATGGTGGCGTTGCTCTGCTGATCGGTGGTCACGTCGACCAGCTGCGGCAGCGTCTTGAGTTTCGCCAGCAGCTTCGGTGCCCAGGTATTGAGCTCATCGAGGTCGATGTCCTGCAGCGTGTACTGGTACTGCGCGCGCGACTGGCGGCCGCCGACGTTGACGTCCTGGCGGGACTGCAGAAACATCGTGGCGCCAGGCACCCGGGCGATCTTGCGGCGCATGCGCGCGATGATCTGATCGGCGTTGGCGCCATCCCTGCGCTGATCGCGCGGCAGCAGGCCGCCGAGAATATTGCCGCTGTTGAGTGAGCCGTCGCCGAGATAGGCCACGTAGCCCTGCATGTCCGGTTCCTGTTCGAAAATATCCGTCAGCAGATGCATCCGCCGCGTCATCTCGGGGTAGGCGATATTCTGCGGCGCGTCGGTCCCGGCCTGGATCAGGCTGGTGTCCTCCTGTGGGAAAAATCCCTTCGGAATGAGGATATACAGCACGATCGTCAGCGCCATGGTGACGAAGAATACGTACAGCGTTGGACGCTGATGGCGCAGCACGAAGTCGAGCCCGCGCTCGTAGGAGCGGATCAGCCAATCGAAAAACCGCTCCGTCACGAGGTAAAAGCGTCCGTGACGGGCGTTCTTCTCATTGCGGATGAACTGCGCCGCCATGGTCGGGGAGAGCGTCAGGGCGATGAATGCGGAGAGGGCGATGGTGAGTGCCACCACGATCGCGAACTCGCGGAACAGCCGCCCGATGATGCCTCCCATCAACAGCAGCGGAATCAGCACCGCGATCAGCGACAGACTGATGGAGAGAATGGTGAAGCCGATCTCCCCCGCGCCCTTGAGCGTCGCCTGCAGCGGCGACAATCCCTCCTCGATATGCCGGTAGATGTTCTCGAGCATGACGATGGCATCGTCGACCACGAACCCGACCGCGATCGTCAGCGCCATCAGCGACAGGTTGTCGAGGCTGAAGCCCAGCAGATACATCACGGCACAGGTGCTCAGCAGCGATAGCGGCACCGTCACGCCGGGGATGATGGTTGCCCAGGCATTGCGCAGGAACAGGAAGATGACCATGACGACCAGACAGATGGTGATCATCAGGGTGACTTCGACGTCACGCAGCGAGGCGCGGATCGTGACCGTCTTAGGCGCGACCTGGTCCACCTGGATCGACTTGGGCACCGACCGCATCGCCTTGGGCAGCACCTGCTGGATGCGATTGATGACGTCCACGACGTTGGCGCCAGCCTGCTTGCGCACGATGAGCGTGACGCCGGGTTTGCTGTGTTTCCAGCCCTTCACCCATTGCCAGCCACCCGACTGGACATTCTGCGATCCGAGCACCGCCACGCCGACGTCCCTGATGCGCACCGGTGCGCCTTTGCGATAGGCGATGATGAGATCGTTCCACGGGGCGGCGGTGGTCAGCTGATCGTTGGCATAAATCGTGAACATCTGCTGGCTGCCATTGAGCGAGCCCTTGGGCGCATCCGCGGTGGCGGTGCTGATCGTGCTGGCGATGTCCGTGAGCTGAATGCCGAGCGAGGCGATCTTGGCCGGATCGATCTGGATGCGCACGGCGGGCTTCTGCTGTCCGCCGACGTTCACCTGGGCGATGCCGGGAATCTGCGATATCTGCTGCGCCAGGACATTCTCGGCGTAGTCATCCACGGTCGTGATCGGCAGCACATCCGAGTGCACCGCCAGATCGATGATCGGTGCGTCGGCTGGATTGGTCTTCCGATAGGTCGGTGGCTGGGGCATGTTCTTCGGCAGCTGGCCGGCGGCCGCGGCGATCGCCTGCTGCACGTCGCCTGCGGCGGCATCGATGTCGCGGTCCAGGTCGAACTGCAGCGAGATGGAGGTGCTGCCCAGCGCGCTCGACGAGGTCATCTGCGCGAGCCCGGGGATTTCGGCGAACTGATACTCCAGCGGCTGGGCCACTGATGAAGCCATGGTCTGCGGATCCGCTCCGGGCAGTCTTGCGTTGACGTTGATGGTCGGAAAATCGACCTGCGGCAGCGGCGCGACCGGCAGCAACGGGAACGCCACCAGGCCCACGACCAGCAGCCCCCCCATCAGCAGCGAGGTCGCGATTGGCCTGCGAACGAACGGTTCGGAGATGCTCACGGAGGCGCCCACCCCATTGCGACCGCGCCCAGACGGTGTTGTTTGCGCCGGATTATACCCGTCGGGTCCGCGGGACCCTTACGGTCAGCCAAATTCGCCGGTCGGGCTGGACGGGGAGAGGGTTCATGGGGCGTGGGCGTCTCGTATACTGCTCCGTCCTGCCGCACTGCCCAGGAGGTGGATCATGGCCGAGGACCAGCAAGCTGAGATCGAGCGTCTGCGGGCCGAAAACGAGCGCCTGAAAAGGACTGGGCACACCAAGCTTGCGATGAAGGTCAGCGAGAAAGGCGCTCTGTCGGTCTACGGCATGGGTCGATTCCCCGTGACCCTCTACAAGGAGCAGTGGCTGCGACTGCTGGCGATGGCCGAGGACATCAAGGCCTTCATCGAAACCAATCATCACCAACTCAAGTCCAAGGAATGAGTGCAGAGACGCGCATGCATGCGCATCCGCACCGCCCACGATCCTCTGGAGGTTTGATATGAGCGCTGACGAAACCGGCAATCAGGACACATCCAACGCGACTGGCAGCGAGGGCACGAGCGGCGTCACGCGCCGGGGTCTGCTGAAGAACGGCCTGGCGATGGCGGGCAGTGTGGCTGCGATCGCGGCCGGCGCAGGGGCGGGCAGCGCACGCGCGGACGATTCGCAGCCGTACTCGCCGCTCTATGCCCAGAGCGGCAGCTCGGTCGCCGGACGCAAGTTTCGCGCCTGGGTGTCACGCGGCGAGGGATCCGGACGCACGAGCCTGCAGGAGCTCACATTGCGACCCATCGGCGGGCGTCAGGTCGTCGTGCGCACCGAGGCTGCGAACCTGTGCTACACGCTCTCGCAGCCGATGCTCGGCATTACCCCCCATTTCCAGGGCACCGGACGGCCTCTGACGGCCGAGCAGCGCGCTCGAGCCGACCGGCTGAACAACATGGCCACCGTGCAGGGGCATGGTGGCGTGGGCATCGTCGAGGCGGTCGGACCCGAAGTGCGTCGCGTCAAGGTTGGCGATCGCGTGTGTGTTTCAGGTACGCCGCAGTGTGGCGTCTGTTATGCCTGCCTGCGCGGACGCTCCGACATGTGCCAGTTCCTCGGGCCCGCCAACACCCCGGAGGGCATGACCCCCGTGGCAGACATGCGCGACGGTACGCCGGTATACATGAACTCGCAGATTGGCGGCTTCGGCGAATACATGGTGACGGTGGAGGAGTGGGTGGTACCCATCATCACCCAGGCATCCGCGGCCCATCTCGAGGTCGCCTGTGCCTGCACCAGCGTGGCGGGGCTGGGTGCCACGACCTCGCAGGGAATCGCAGTGCTGCCGCCGGCGGCGAAGGTCGCCGTCGTGGGGTGTGGACCATTGGGACTGAGCGCCATTCAGGGCGCGCGCATCGCCGGGGCGAAGATGATCATCGGGGTGGATCCGATCCGGGTGCGGCGTGAGGCCGCCATGAAAGTCGGAGCCAGTCACGTGCTCGATCCGAACGAGCCGGGCGACGTCGTCGATAAGGTGCGCGAGCTCACCAGCGAGCAGAATCCGAGCATGTGGGGGGGTGGTATCTACTCCGCGCCCTTCCAGGCCGGCGGCGCGGACTTCGTGGTCGAGGCCGCGGGCGGAGAATGGCTACCACCGGCGCTGGAGCGTGGCCCGGACCCGACGGGTCTGCTGCCGATGCAGCAGGCGTACGACATGCTGCACGGAACCGGTCACGCCGTGTTGACGAGCCTGGCGTTCGGAAATCTCTCCTTCAATGCCGGTGTGTTCGCGCTCGCCGGCCGCTCCGTGCACGCGGGTCAGGCGGGCGGCTGCAGTCCGCTGCGTGACATTCCGAAGTTTGTCAGCTTTCTGGACAATGGCAGCTTCGATCCCACGGCCATGCTGACTGCTCCAGTGCCGCTGGAGAAGGTACTCGATACCTACCAGGAGGTCGCGCGCCGGGCCACCATCCTGGCGGTACTGGTGGTCTGAGTCGCAGGCCCGGCGCCTTCAGGCCGGTGCTACGGCACGCGTCGGCGTCCGAACAGCAGCGAGACCACGAACAGCACCAGAAATATGACGAACAGGATCTTGGCGATTCCCGCCGCAGCGCCGGCGATGCCGAAGAAGCCCAGGGCGCCCGCGATGAGCGCAATGATCAGGAATACGACTGCGTAGTAGAGCATGCGAGACTCCGCCTGTGATGTGTTACCCGATGGTCAGCGGACGCGGGCAGTCTCAGTCTTTGCTGCGAAACGCGCGCGCAACCAGGAACCCGACCGCCCCGGCGATGAGCAGCGACTTCGTGGGGTGTTGTTTGATGAGGACTATCAGGTCCTGCATCATCCGCTTGGCATCACGCGATTTGATGTAGTCCGCCGATGCTTCAAGTCTGTCCGCCGCGCTCTGCGCGGCTCCCGAGATTCGATCCGCCTGGCTACGCACCGTGTCTGCGGCGCCATGGAGTTTGTCGGCCACGGGCTGACGCGCACTCTCAAACTTGCCTTTCGCCCGACGGGCAGCCTCACCGGCCTGTTCGGCTATGTCGCTGGCGCCGCTCAGCGCTGCGCCGGCGGTACGGGCGGCATTCGAGGCCATGCCATGACTGGATTCGGTCATAACGGACTCCCCCCTCATGCGATGGGATCGTTAGCGATGGTGGCCATGTTGCAGCGTGAGTAACAGCCCCTCCATCGGATGAAACCGGGACAGTAAGTCAGTGCCGGCGTAATGCAGCGCAGGAAACCACTGAGTGGGGCACTGACCGGGCCGGGGAGGGCCCCATCGGCCCTGATCCTGGCGCGGCTCGACCGGCTCCCGGGGACACGTCACGTCTGGACCCTCATTGCGCTGCTGTCGCTCGGCGGCGTCTTTGAGTTCTACGACCTGTTCATGACGGGGTATGTCGTTCCCGGGATGGTACAGGCTGGATTGCTGGCCCATGTCGGCATCGCCCTGTTCGATGGCCCGGCGCTCTTCGTTGCCGCTACCTTCGCCGGGCTGTTCATCGGCACCTTCGCGTTTGGCTTCGTGGCGGACAGATTTGGTCGGCGCTCGATCTTCACCTGGTCGCTGCTGTGGTACTCCGTGGCCGCCTTCATCATGGCCTTCCAGCATCGAGGCGAGGCGGTGTGCCTTTGGCGTCTGATCGCCGGGATCGGCATCGGCGTGGAGCTGGTGACGATCGATACGTACATCGCCGAGCTCACGCCCAAGCATCTGCGCGGCCGTGCTTTCGCCTTCAATCAGGTGGTGCAATTCGCGGCCGTGCCGCTGGTTGCGTTCATCTCCTACCTGCTGGTGCCGCTCGCGCCGATGGGGTTTGAAGGCTGGCGCTGGGTGGTGGCGATCGGCGCGCTCGGCGCGTTGGTCGTCTGGTTCATCCGCCGGAGCCTTCCAGAGAGTCCGCGCTGGCTCATCAACCAGGGTCGGCTCGCAGAGGCCGATGCGGTCACAACGGCCATCGAGACGCGGGTACGCGCTGATCTGCGTGGCGCCGCTCTGCCCGAGCCCGCCGCGCACGCGGTGGAACGTCCCGAGGTACTGGGCAGCTTCACGGAGGTGTGGCGGGCACCCTATCGCGGCCGCACCCTGATGCTGATGGTGTTTCAGTTCTTTCAGAGCTTCGGGTACTACGGGTTCGCCGCCTGGGTGCCCACGCTGATCGCCCGGCAGGTCGGCATTAATCTGGGAGCCAGCCTGCTCTATGCATTCATCATCGCCGTGGCCAATCCATTCGGACCTCTGCTGGCGATGAGCTTTGCCGACCGATGGGAGCGCAAGTGGCAGATGGTCGGGGCCGCCTGCGGCGTCGCGATTTTCGGCGTGCTGTTCTCGTTTCAGGCGACGCTGGGGCTGCTGACCCTCTGCGGGGTGCTGATCACTCTGTCCAATAACGTCCTGTCCTGTGCCTTTCACTCCTACCAGACCGAGCTGTTCCCGACCCGCATCCGTGCCCGGGCCGTCGGCTTCACCTACTCGTTCAGCCGCCTCAGCACGGTGTTTGCAAGTTTCATCATCGGGTTCTTTCTGCAGCAGGCGGGCACCAGGGGCGTTTTCGGTGTGATTGCGTTCGCCATGCTGATGGTGGTGCTGTCGGTCGGCATTTTTGGTCCGGCGACCCGCGCGCTCGAGCTGGAGGAGATTTCCCACTGAGGATGCCAGCCAGCGGCCGCACGCGCGTCTGGCCAAGGCACGTCCACCCCCCGTGCACGACGGGGTGAACAGCGCGTAAGCTGTGCAGCAGCTCTGCGGTGCGGATGCTGCAGAGTAAACCGGGGAGAGCACAGATGAAAACGCTGCCAATCACCGCTGTTGTCGCCTTATCGGTGTTTCTGTCTGGCCACTCGGCGCTGGCTGCCAGCGCCGCCGCCATGGCCACCGACAACCTGGACAGGCTGACCCACAGTGGACCGGTGACGACTTCCATCCCGTTACCCGATCCAACCCATATTCCAATCGTGTTCGGCAAGGACATCAAGTGGAGAGGCGGGGAGGGGGAATCGCTCCTGTTCGGAGATCCCAATAAACCCGGTATCTATGGTGTCCTGATCAAATGGCTGCCCGGTCACAACAGCAAACCCCATTTCCACTCGACCGACCGCTACATCTATGTCGTCTCCGGCACCTGGTGGGTAAGCGCGAGCACCACTTATGACAAGGACAGGATGTATCCGATCCCTGCCGGTAGCTTCGTCACGGACATTGCCAACACCGTCCACTGGGACGGCGCCAAGGAAAGTACCGGTCCCTGTCTGTTATTGCTGGTCGGCGAAGGTCCGATGCACACGACTCGATTGGTGCAGACGGACCCGAAGAGTCCCGTGTTCACGCTGCCAGGCAGGCAGCCTTGAGCGTGCGGCGCACGGGACAGCCGCCT
The DNA here is from genome assembly GCA_035502275.1 of Steroidobacteraceae bacterium. Taxonomy (GTDB): domain Bacteria; phylum Pseudomonadota; class Gammaproteobacteria; order Steroidobacterales; family Steroidobacteraceae; genus FEN-1191. The sequence goes on along the minus strand of DATJUN010000105.1, from coordinate 85,320 downwards.
ATTGTTCTGCGATCTGCTTCATCTTCTTCAGAGCCGCCTCGAAGCGCTGGCGCCGCTGGGACATATCGGCCGTCTTAGCCGCCTCGTCGGGCTTATCGGACACATCGTAAAACAATGTGTAGACGAGCCGAGAGGTGCTGCGCGTCAGCGGCTTCGCCTCCAGATAGCCGTGGTAGAGGTTGTAGAACGCCCCCGCTTTGGCAGGCTGCGTGTACCCATATGACAGATCCGTCTTGCCGACCATGATTTCGAGCACGCGTCCGTTGGCCAGCGATCTGACGGTGCCAATGCCATCCTGCCCAGCGACGATCTTGCAGTCCACACTGAGCCACTGGCTGATGTCGCAATAATGTCCAACCTTGGCCCAGACGACGGCTGCGGGCTTATCGACGTCGATCTGCATCCTGATCGTTCTGTAGTCCGGGCCGGCCGCTTCGGCCGCGGTGGCGGTGAACAGGATGAGCGCACACGCAAGCAGGTATCGCATGGAATTCCCCCCTTTGATTCTCCGGCGAGATGATAAGCGCGACGGCCCCTCCGCGGCCACAAGCATGTTTCTGAGACGTCCGTCGGGTTATCGAGTACTGATCCACCCCGGCCTGACCGGTTCACTCAAGATAGCCGGCTTGCGGCCGATTATTCTTGCGGTGCTGCCAACCTAAGGACTTGATGTGGTAGGCGTCAGATCGCGCGCCTTTTTGAACGAGGCTCCCCAGGACCCGACCTTCAAGTTCCTCAGTGGGCTGGCCAAGGAGCTCTCCTCTGGCCGTGTCGAACTGCCGTCCTTCCCCGACGCAGCCGCACGCGTGCAACAGGTGCTCAGCGACCCGGCCGTGGACGGCGATCGAATCGCGCGCGTCATCGGCGCCGATGCAGGCCTGGCCGCGCGGCTGATGACCATGGCCAATTCCGCACTGCTGCACCGGGGTGACACGGCGGTCACGGACCTGAAGATCGCAGTCACGCGCATTGGCCATGACAACATCCGTGCTGCCGCGCTGGCATACGCCAATTCGCAGGTGCAACGCGCGCCGGAGCTGGCGCATATTCGACCTCAGCTCGAGGCCTGCTGGCGCGAAGGCATCCGTGTGGCCTCGCTCGCACACTCGCTCGCCAAGGAAACCGGGGCCGTCCGCACCGATGAGGCGATGCTGGCCGGGCTGCTGCACAACGTCGGCAAGCTGTACATACACGCGCGCGCACCCAGGAGCGCCGATGCAGCAGCGGCGCTGGATGCGAGCGTCATCAACGCCTGGTACCCGAGCATCGGCAAGGCCCTGGCGCAGAACTGGAAGCTGCCGGAGGAGATCTGCGCCGCGATCGAAAGCCAGCTGGAATCCGACCGGGTGCATGAGGGAGCCGCCGATCTTCCCGACATCCTGATCGTGGCGGTGCAGGTCGCGGCCAGGATGGCCGCTCGCGCTCCGGACGATGAAGGCCTGGCGAAATTGCCGGCGGCGATAACGCTCGGGCTGGCGGCACCCGCGTTCAAGCGGATTGCGCTCGACGCGCACGCCGAGCTCCAGAAGCTGCAGGCAGCGCTCGGCTAGCGATCGATCTACAGCGACCCCCACACTCGCATCGCCGTCTGGACCACGAGCTCGAGTTTGGCGCGCTGCTGTGCTTGCGTGATCTTGTTGCCTTCCACGGTGCTGGCGAATCCGCATTGCGGGCTCAACGCCAGCTGCTCGAGTGATACGAAGCGTGTCGCCTGCTCGATGCGGCGCTGAAGAGCATCGACGGTTTCGATATTGCCGGCCTTGGTGGTAACCAGTCCCAGGACCGCGATCTTATCCCGAGGCAGAAAGCGCAGGGGCTCGAAGCCACCGCTGCGCGCGTCATCGAACTCGAGAAAATAGCCGTCGACATTCATTTCAGTGAACAGCGCCTCCGCCACGCGCTCGTAGCCTCCGGATGCGGCCCACGTGCTCTGGAAATTGCCGCGGCACAGATGGATGGTCAGTGCCATGCCAGCCGGCTTCTGGGCGGCGATGCGATTGATGAAGGCCGCATAGCGGTGCGGCAGCTCGTCCGGGTCATCGCCGCGGCTGCGAACGGCGGCGCGCATCCTGTCATCGCACAGGTATGCAAGATTGGTGTCGTCCAGCTGCACGTAGTGGCACCCGGCCGCCGCCAGCGAGCGCAGCTCCGTCGCATAAGCCGCTGCAACGTCCTCATAGAATGCAGGATCCAGTGCCGGATAGGCCTCGGCGCTGATGCCGGCGCGCCCACCACGAAAGTGCAGCATGGTTGGTGAGGGAATGGATACCTTGCCGATATGCCCGGGCGTCAGACAGGAAGCGAGAAATTCGAAATCGGCGCGCTGGATATCGACCACGTGGCGCACACGATCAGTCACCCGGATCACCGGTGGGGCGAGCTGTTCGGTGCCGTCGGCCTGCCGGATGACGCCGGCGGCGCCGGCTCTCACGCCGGCCAGCTGCTCGAGGAAGTCGATGTGGAAGAATGCCCGGCGCAGCTCTCCATCGGTAATGGCCTTGAGGCCTACCTCCTCCTGCAGCCTGATCACCTGTGCAATCGCCCGGTCCTCCGCCTCGCGCAGCTGCTCCGGGCTGATGCGACCGAGCGTGAACTGTTCGCGCGCGGCGTGCAGGAAGTCAGGGCGCAGAAGACTGCCCACTTGATCGGCGCGGAACGGAGGTGCGCTCCGGGCAAGGGTGGCGGCGGGGCGATTCATTCGAGATCCGGTGAAGCGTCACAACAGGACGGGAGGGGAAGTTTAACCCCTGTGGCCTCCATTGGGCTCGGCCCTGCCGTCAGGCACCGGTGCGCAGATCCGCTGGCAGCGGCTCATAACTCACGCCGGGAATGCCGGCTGGAAATCGATCCTGTGCGATTCCCCGTTTCGCAAGCGCTTCGAGCAGCAGCTCAGGCGGCTCATCCCGGCGCTCGTCGGTCAGCTGGAAGACGCCCCAGTGAATTCCCAGGGCGCGCCGGGCTTCGAGGTCCTCCAGGATCTGGACTGCTTCGGGTGGATCAGTGTGCTGTGCCCGCATGAACCAGCGCGGTGCGTAGGCGCCAATCGGTATGAGTGCCAGATCGGGTCTGCCGAGCCGGCTGCGTACATCGCGGAAGATGCGTCCATCCCCGTAGCCGGTGTCGCCCGCGAAGTGAGCCCGGCCCCCTGGCGTGCTGAGCATGAAGCCGCACCACAGTGCCATGCGCCGATCGCGGCCAGAACGTGCCGACCAATGGTAAGCCGGCACGATCGTGACAGTGCCGCCCTGGCCGATGTCGACGCTGTCCCACCAGTCCCGCGCCGCGACGCGCACGCCCGGGATGCTGCGTCGAAGGATGGTGTCATTACCCAGTGCGGTGACGATGAGCGGAGCGTGCAAACCATGCAGCCGTCGCAGAGTCGCGATATCCATATGGTCGTAGTGGTTGTGGCTGACCAGTACGGCGTCGATCCGTGGCAGCGCGTCGAAGGCGATGCCGGGCGCCGCGACGCGCTTGGGGCCGATGAATGGCAGGGGACTCGCGCGATCGGACCATATCGGATCCGTCAGCACATTCAGGCCACCGGACTGGATCAGCACGCTCGCGTGGCCGACGATGGTCGCGCGCAGGCCAGTGACGCTGATCGCCGGCCGGCTCTGGTGTACCGGAACCGAGCGCTCCCACACCGCGGCTTTTTCTTTGAGCTTCCAGCGCAGCAGATCGCGAAAGTCACGATCGGTGGGGTCGTGTCCCGGATTGAAGAAGCGCAGGCCATCGAAATGGTCGCTGCGCCGGCCAGAGAAATAAGGGTTGACCCTGCGGCTCACCGGGCTCCTCCTGAGTATATGATCAGCCTGCTTTTCGGCGGCGCCTGCATTGTGCGGCACGACAGGCGGGCATGCGAAGAGAACGGGGGACCAGCCCATGACCAGATTGCTCAGCGACCAGGAACTGTCCGAATTGACGCCCGCCGAGACCCTGGAACTCGAGACGCCCTTACCGACCCAGGTGGTATCGAGTGATGAGTTCTACCCGGAGCCGCAGAATGCGCGGCAACGCGAGGTCGAGGCGCGCCTGCTGAGCATGGCCGATGAGCTCGGAGGTCGGCAGAATCTCAATCGACGCAGCTTCTTTCGCAGCGCTGCCGGTATGGCCGCCTCCTTTCTGGCGATGAACCAGGTCTATGGCGGCTTATTCGATGTGTCCAGGGCAGAGGCTGCCGAGCCCGAGCGCGCCCAGGCGCGCGCCGATGCGCTCAGAAGCCAGTTCATCATGGATATGCATACTCATTTCCTGCGTGATGATACGCGTCTGACGCAGTTCGTCGCGATGCGTGAGGCCGTCGGCAAGGCGGGGTGGAACCAGGAGATTGGCGACCGGGAGCAGACGCTCGATGACCTGAAGTACGCCAACTACGTCAAAGAGATCTATCTGGACAGCGATACCAAGATCGCGCTGATCTCCTCGGCTCCCTCCGACATCGCGCGCGACTGGTTTCTGACCAATGAACAGATGGCGCAGGCGCGTAGCCGTCTGAATCGGAGCGCGGGCAGCCGGCGTCTGCTGTCACACATGGTCTTTACGCCCGGACAGCCGGGCTGGCTGGAACAGATGGACGCCGGCTTCGCGCTCAGGCCCGAGTCCTGCAAGGGATACACCATTGGCGATAACACCCATAAGGCTCTCAGCCATTACCCCTGGCGCATGGATGATGAGAAGCTCGTTTACCCTGCCTATGAAAAGATGGTGAAGGCAGGTATCCAGAACGTCTGCGTACACAAGGGGCTCTTCCCACCCTCCGTAGAGCGGCAGTATCCGCGTCTGCGCGGCTACGTCGATGTCTCCGATGTCGGTCAGGCCGCCAGGGACTGGCCGCAGCTCAACTTCATCATCTATCACTCAGGCTACCGCCACGTCGGTGACGATCCAGCGGTCGCGCTGGCGGAATTCGAGCGCACCGGTCGAATCAGCTGGGTCACGGATCTCTCCGAAATCCCCGCGGCTTACGGTGTGCAGAATGTCTACGGGGACGTCGGACAGCTCTTCGCCCATACCCTGGTGGCCGAGCCGCGCGTATGCGCCGCACTGATGGGCACGCTCATCAAGGGGCTGGGCGTGGAGCGCGTCTGCTGGGGCACCGACGCGCTCTGGACGGGCTCGCCGCAATGGCAGATCGAGGGGCTGCGTCGGCTGGAAATCCCGGAAGATCTGCAGAAGAAATTCGGTTACGCCCCGCTCGGTGCCGCCGACGGGCCGGTAAAGACTGCGATCTTCTCGGGCAACAATGCACGCCTCTATGGCATTGATGTGGCGACTGCCAGTGCCGCAATCGCCAACGATCAGTTCAGTGCGCGCAGAGCCGAGTATCTGCAGCAGGGGGCCTCACCGAGCAACCGCCGCTATGGCTACGTGAATCTGCGATCACCCGACCGCACGGTTTAGATTGTATGTCACGCTGTATGTCACGCTCAGCTTTTTGACGATGTCGCCGGCTCGTTGAATCAGAGCCGGCTGACATTGCGGCCCGATCCGCGCGCCTATAGTGCGTGCGATGCCCAAGGCCAATGGTCTGCGGATGCGTATCGTCGGCCTCATCGCGCTGTGCGCGTGTGCTCCGGCCCTGGCACAGAACGGCTCCAACGGCAACGCGGACGCGCAGACACAAACACAAACACAGTCACAGACACAGGCGCCCACGGCATTCGCAGCGAAAGCACCTACGCCGGTCGCCGGCTGGGGAGTGGGGGATGGCAGGAGCTTTGCGGTGCCGGCGTACGAGATTGCCGGTTACGAATTGCTGCTCAATCGCTTCGACCATTACGCCATCGATCATCTGACCTACGAGAACCCCTTGACGGATTTCCGTCACAACGTGGGCCACAAATGGGTGGTGGACAACGACAAGTTTTCCACCAACCAGTTTCTGCACCCGTACGAAGGGGCCACTTACCAGGCGTTTGCGCGCTCGGCGGGGCTCGATTTCTGGCAATCCGCTGCCTATACACTGTCGGGAAGCCTGCTTTGGGAGGAAACGGGCGAGACCACGTGGCCATCGATCAATGATCAGATCGCAACCGGGGTGGGGGGGCTATTCTTCGGAGAGCCGCTGTTTCGCATGGCAAGTCTGCTGCTGGAGAGCGGTTCTGGCGGCTCGCCCGGCGCCTGGCGTGAGTGGCTGGCGGCGGCGATCTCTCCGCCTACGGGTTTCAATCGCCTGGTATATGGGGATCGATTCAGCGGTGTTTTCCCCAGCAACGATCCCGCGGTCTTCACCAGGCTGGACGTGGGCTACAGCCTGAGCCCGCACTTTCACTCCAATGTAAACACCAACGCGGACCTGACCGCGCCACCGACCTTCCAGACCTACAAGCGTCACGAAGGCAGCATCGAGTTCACCATGAGCTATGGGCTGCCGGGCAAGCCGGGTTACTCATATGAGCGTCCATTCGACTACTTTGACTTCCAGTTCAATGCCTCGTCGGCCAACATCTTCGAGTCCATCTTCAGCCGCGGTCTGCTCTACGGCACCTCATATGACGGGGGGAGCAATTACCGGGGCATCTGGGGGCTCTACGGCACCTACGACTATGTATCGCCGCAGATTTTTCGGGTCTCCAGCACGGCACTCTCGCTCGGGACGACGGCTCAGTGGTGGTTGTCCCGCTCGGTCGCGCTGCAGGGCTCGGCTCTGGGTGGTTTCGGATACGCCGGCGGCGGTGTCATTCACGGCGCGGGCGTCGAATCGGCCGGTCCACTGGGCGACGGGCAGCGCGACTATCACTATGGCATTGCACCTCAGGCGCTGGCCACGCTGCGCCTGATGTTCGGTGATCGCGTTCTGATCGACACCGCTTTTCGCGAGTATTACATCAGCAGATTTGGTGCGACGGAAAGCACCGGGTCCGAGCACATCAGCCGGGGCGACGTGGCGCTGACGCTGCGTGTGTACGGCCTGCATGGCATCACACTGAGATATTCCGAGTCCAACCGGGTCGGGACTTACGCGAGCCTGCCGACGTCGCACCAGACGCTGGGCACCGTCAGCATCGGTTACACGCTGCTGGGCCAGAGCCATTTCGGCGCGGTGGATTGGCGTCAGCCCGTCGACGCGGATCATTGAGGCAATGGCGCTGCCTCAGGCCGCCCCGGCGGATGGGGGGGTGCGCGCCGGACCGGCTCCGCACCGATGCAAGCGCTCCCGAAAGCGCTCGCGCTCCTCCGGGGAGAGCTGCGCGAAGCGCTCCTGCATGCGGTGACGCCAGCCCCATCCTCCCCGGCCGCGGATCCCGCCGAACAGGATCCGGCACAGCACCAGCAATCCCACGGCCTGCCCGAAGGCGATGCGGTGCCACCCTGCCAGGGCTGGCAACAGCCAGTTCCACAGCCACATCACCAGAAAACCAAAGATGAGCACCGCCACCGCGGCGAGGGCTATTCCTCTTACTGCTCTACCGATCCAGAAACGTCGCATGATTTCCTGTCCTCACGTGTCGAATATCTCTCGCAGTTCAGCCAGTCGCTGCCGCAGGTGCAGCACCGCGGCGTGCTTGCGGCCCAGAAGCGTGTTGATGCTCTCGCCGGAGGCCACGGCCAGCTCCCGGAAGCTGCGTCCATCGATTTCGTGCGCGACGAACACATCACGTTGCTCGGGCGGTAGCTCGGCCAGCGCCGCCGCCAGCTCCTCGAGCAGGAAGTCGCGCTCATAGGCGGCCACCGGGTCGTCCGTCGACGGTGCCGGCAACTGCGCCAGCAGCTCTTCGAACAGACGTTCGGGCTCGCCGTGCTGCCGCTCTCCGGGTGCGACTTCGCGGGCTCGTGCGCGGTAGCGATCGATGATGCGATTGCGCGCCACGCGCTGCAGCCACGCCGCCATGTTCACGATGGGTTCGGTGAGCCGCGCGGCTGCGACCATCTCATAGAGCGCCTCCTGTACGATGTCATCGGCATCACTCAGGTTGTCGATGCGCCGACGCACGAAGTCGCGCAGCCGTGGCAGTAACGCCGTCGCCGCGGCTGCCAGCCGTGCTCGAGACACGTCGGACAGAGGCGCGAGCGGAGCAGCATCCTGCATACGGGGATAGACGCGCGAGCCGCGGAAATATTGAACGCCGGAGATCGCAAGCGGTGCTCTGGGTGCCGGCGGTCTCCCGGTGCGGGGGGAAACGAGAACCCCATCACACTTTGCCGCCACGGGAGCCTGCGCTACAGAGTATCGCTCTATACTCAATTCAGATAGCGGCAGGAGTGTACCAGTGAGCGATGTCGTCAAAGAGCACTTCACGACCGCTGACCTGGTGCGCTACGCGAGGCTCTCCAACCACATGGTCAATTACCTGTGCCGGTATGGAGTTCTGGAACCGACCCTCTCCACGCAGCGACGCCGGGGGCTGGTGCGCAAGTTTTCCTATGCCGATCTGCTGCTGGGCCGTGCAGTCGCCACGCTACTGGGGGCGGGGGTGTCGGTCATTGCCCTGCGTCGGGCGCTCGGCACGTTGCGTCAGAAGCTCAAGGCGGTGCCGCTGGCGGCGTTTCAAAGCCGCGCGATCGCCATCGTGGGCAGTGGGGTGTACGTTGCAGAGCCGGGCCAGTCGCTGGTCGATCTGAGCGCCGACGGACAGCTGGCGTTTCACTTCGTGCTGGACGCCAGCCAGCTTCCCCAAGCGAGTCGACCGCAGTCCGCAGCGCGGCTGACGCGCTCATCGAGTTGCGCATAGGGCCGACCATGTCAATGAACGTACTGTCGGCGGCCGACATGGACTGGCTTCAGGATGAGCAGTTCCGTCATGACGCCCGCGCGCATGCCGACATTGCGGCGCTGCCGATGCAGCGCCGGCTGGTCAATTTCGTCCTGCATCTGGCGAAGTATCAGGGCAGATTGCTCAAGTCGTTTCGCCTGGAGGATGCGGACGCCGTTCAGCGACTGATAACGGATTCCTTCATCATTCTGCTCGCCATCGCGAACGCGCTTGGAAAATCTCCAAGGCTCGCCGGAGCGGGCCGGCCGACCTCCCTGTCGCACCTGCAAAGCTCGCAGGCACTCATGGGCGCCTACGTCGAGATTGTCGGCGAGATGTCCAAGGCGGCAGAAGCCTTTGACGACAACGAGAATTATCCCTCTCACACCATGCTCGACACGTGCCTGGCTACGCTGTTCAGGGTGATGATCGCGCTGGCAAATGTAAATGACGTGCCCTTGCTCGAAACTGTCCCGCACCGCTGGAGCCGTGTGGAGAGAAGAGCGGCGGCTTCCAGAAACGCTGCTCCGATCGCAGACGTCGCGTGACGGACGCGCAATGCGAGGGGGTGCTTGCATGCGCCGCGGAGGCGGCGTTACTGCACCCGTAATCGCCGATAGCGCGCAGTGAGACTGGCTTCTGTCGCGGCGTCAGCATCGCTGGGCCCGGTCGCCAGCACCACGCGATTACGACCGCTTATCTTGGCCTCATAGAGGGCACGATCGGCGGCCTCGACCAGCCGTTCAGCCGAAGCAGCATCGCTCAGCGCGCCGCTGGCGACACCGATGCTGACCGTGACCATCAGCTCGGGACTGCTGCTGTTGGCGATTCGCAGCTGCTGCACAGCGCTGCGCAATCGTTCCGCGACCAGCTGTGCGCCGCCCGCAGTGCAGTCGCGCAGCAGCACGATGAACTCCTCGCCACCATAACGCGCCAGGACGTCGTGGGGTCGAGCCAGGCCTTGCTGCAGGACGTGCGCGACTTCCCGCAGACAGCCATCGCCCACGGGATGACCGTAGCGGTCATTGAGCATTTTGAAATGGTCGATGTCGATCATCAGGATCGACTGATGCATCGCGCGGCGTTCATCGCGCCAGGCGCGCTTCAGGGCCTCGGTGAAGAAATGCCGATTCGGTACGCCGGTCAACGCATCGGTCCACGCGATGGTCTGCAGCGCCGACGCTTCTCTCTTCAGGGCTTCTCTGTGCTCGATATGATGCACCTGGATCAGGGTCGTGCGTACGGCGATCCCGAGCACCGCGAGCATGATGCCGGCGCAACCCCACAGATACTCCACCCGGATCAGAAGCAGGGAGGCCGTGAGCAGGGCGAGCGCCAGCAGGATCGGAATGCCACTGCGCACCGTGCGCACCAGGGCCGGATTGACCCGTCGCACCGGCTGCAGGGTTGGTCCGCGCAATGCGAAGCCACACAGGACCGCGAACGCCAACGTGACGATCGTGCCGTATTCGGGTCCGAAGGCGGGATTACCGGCGAAGTAATGGTCATTGACGAAGACGATGAGGAAGTAGACGCCCAGGTGCACCGACAGAGCTTTGAACAGATCGCGCTCGTCGCTGTCTTCGGCGACGTACCAGCGCACGAGCGCTCCGAGCACCAGGTACAGATTCTGAAAATCCAGCAGCCAGACCAGGTAGCTCACTCCGGCTTCGGTCGGCGCGGCCTGCTCGTGGATCATGGTCCAGGTGTATTGAAAGTAGGTACAGCCGAGCGCAAGTGCCACCAGCGCATCGACCACCCGCAACAGCTGTCGGCCGTGCAGCCGCCAATCGCTGGCGACCAGGAAAGTCGTGGGGACGACCGCCAGGCTGAAGGCCTCCATGCTGGTGCGGTACATTTCGTCCTTGTGGTGCAGGATCATCTCCTGCCACAGGTTGTCCCATGCGCCGATCGCCCAGATGGTCAACGACAGGGACAGCGCGTACCACCCGAAGCGCACTGCGGTGAGGTGCATCCGCCCGCGCCAGAAGGTCGCCGCCGCCGCGAGCAGCGGTGCGCTCACCATCAGGATATAGGCTGCCGGCCCGGTGACTGCAGGTCCAAACAGGGTCAGGACACCCAGTTGCAGCAGCAGAAAGGCTAACGGCAGGTACAGTGACATGGGAGGGCCTCAGCTGCCGAGACTATCCCGGCTGCGAAGGCTTTACTGTGACCGGTGCCGGGGCGGGCATCGATCCTCAGGACGGCGGGTGCTCAGTACCCTACGGTGAAGCGCTTGCCGATGAAATGGGGATGCTCAGCCTCGTCGACGGCGGCGACTGCAAGATCGGCCACATTGATCTCGCTCCTGCCCTGGGCGTCCCGCACGAAATCGGTGGTCGCGACGCGGTATTTGCCGGTGCGATGCGGCTGGGGTGGCGAATGCAACTTCCATCCTTCAATGCTCATGGGCGGTGTCAGGACGGTCCAGCGGATGTGGCTCGCGCGATAGGTCTGCAACGCGAGCAGATGGCCGAAGATGACGGCATACATGGGGCTGGACGGCGACATATGCATGTGCGCGAGCATCGCCTCGCGCGTCTCATACATCGTCGGGGCGCCGCCGATCTGGATGATGTGCGGGCTGTGCGCGACGCCCGTGTAGGCTGCCACGGCCACCTTCGCCGCCCGCGCCGATACGGAATCCTCGGGCGAGTTGTCTTTGGCATCGCCCAGCACGGAGATGATGACGGCGTCGGCGCCACGCGTGATGCGCCTGAAGCCGTCGACGTCCGTGACGTCCCCCGCCACGGCGTGGTAATGAGGATCGCTGACAGCGAGTTTGCCGGGGTCGCGTGCCACGCCAACGACCGTGTCTCCGCGCTTCAGCGCCTCCTGGACGATGAGGCCGCCGATCGCGCCCGTTGCCCCGTAGACCACGATCCGCTCGCCTTTTGCGGCGGCAGTCCCCATACCCATGACAATCAGCACGATCGCGAGACAACTGCGGCTCAGTCGTTGGGTAGTCCTGTTCATCTCACACCTCTTGCTCGTGTCCCGGGCCGCTGGCCCACCCACCCACCGGACGAGTTGTATAGTAGCTCTATTGCCGTCCGCAGGCCCATCCGCACGCAGGGCACCATGGCATCCTTGTGTAGACGTTGGGTTTGTGCGACCGGTCACGCTTTTACCGATGGCGGTGGGCGCGAGCTGCAGAGCGTCGCGCACAGAGCAGGAAGCCTGTTCCGCTAGACTCCAATTTCAAGAGTAAACAGGCGCAGGCGGGCCATGAAGCACATCAACCTGATAGTGATCCCGATCGTCGCAGTGGGCGGGCTCTACACGGCCGCCTCCTGGTGGATCGGGGGGGCGGTGGAACAGCGGCTCGACCAGTCCGAGCGTCGGGTCGTGGCAGCCTACCCGGATCTCGCCATCGTTTCGCGCGACTACCATCGCGGCCTTTTCAATTCCACTGAGGACGTCACTTACGGCATTGGTGCCAGCGCAGCAGGTCAGCTGATGCGCAACCGGGTGTTCCAGGCCATGCCAGGTGTGACGGCCGATGCGCTGCGATTGACTTCCCACCTCGCGATTCACCATGGTCCCCTGCCACAGCTGCGAGCATTGGGGCTTGCCACCATCGACACGCAACTGCAGACCCCACCGGTGCTGCAGAAAGTCCTCGGCCCTCTCCTGCACGGCGCGCCGATACTGCAGGCGCATACGCTCATCGACTTCCAGGGCGTCAGTACCGCTGAGGTACGCAGCCCGAGCTTTCAGTACCAGGCGCCCGACGGCGTTACGCTCATGTGGGGCGGCCTTACTGGCAGCGGACGTACGACTGGAGCGCTCGCCGCGTGGTCAGGCACGCTGACCATGCCGGGGATGACGATCAAGGGGCCGCAGGGACATTTGGAACTGCATGATCTGTCCTTCAGTGCCGACATGCAGCGGGCCTTTGATGTGCTGTATGTCGGGCATACGGCAGTTCACCTGAAGACGCTCTCTGCCCAGACGCCCGATGGCAAGTCAGTCTCGATGGCAGGCGTTTCGCTGGGCTCCGATTCGGTACTCAAGGATGAATACATCGATGAGCATGCCGTCATAAGCATGGACAGTCTGGATGTCGCGCCATTTGCCTTCAGCCGCGTGGGCTACTCGCAAAGCTTCAGCCACCTGCACGGTGAATCCCTTGCGGCGCTCGTCACTGCGATGCGTAATGCGCAGGGGCAGATGCGCGTGCCGGGGGCTCCGCCAGCTGACGTCGCGCGAGCCAACCTGGCGCTCTTCGGCCGCTACGCTTCGGAGGTGGCGCTGCACGAGCCGGTCCTGCAGATCGAGCGACTCGGCTTCTTCACCCCCGAGGGCGAATTTCGGCTGTCCGCGAGGATCGCCATGCCGGGTTTGACGCGCAATGAAATGCAGGGACCACTGGGGATGTTCGCACTCGCACGGCATCTGGACGCGAGTGCCGACCTGCGTGTCGATGCGGCCGTGCTGGACAAGTTTCTCGATGCGAGCGGCAGGCGCGAGCAGATTGAACCACAGCTGCAGCAGCTCGAGCAGCAGGGGTATCTGCGCCGGGACGGCAGCGCGTTCGTCACAAATATCACCTTCCGATCCGGAGCGCTGCTGGTCAATGGGCAGCCCTTCCGCCGCAATCCGGCGGTGGCGCCGCATTAGGGAGATTCAGCGGCGCTATGCCGGCTGGCCGTCGCGCTTACTCCGATGGGACCGGCGACGTGACCGGCCTGCTGTTGTCTTTGATCAGCATGGCCAGAAACTTCGTGAGCACGATGCGGCTCCAGGATGAAGGCGATCAAGCAGTGACCCGACAGCTGACGATCTCAGCGTAGAGCGGCGCGCAGTTGAAGCGGAAGATGCCAGCATGATACATCTTCGGCGGAGGGCGACTCATGGCTGCTACCAACGAGCCTGCGGCGCACGACCTGACCGTGCGGCCTTTACAGGAAGCCGATCTGGCGGCTGCCGACGAGATCGTGCGCACGGCATTCGGCACTTTTCTCGGCCTGCCCGAGCCGCGCGACTTCATGGGAGATGCCGCGTATGTTCTGCCACGCTGGCGCTCCAACCCCACCGGGGCTTTCGCGGCGGAAATTCACGGAACACTGGCAGGTTCCAACTTTGCTACGCGCTGGGGGAGCTTCGGCTTCTTCGGGCCACTCAGTGTACGTCCCGACCTCTGGGATCGGGGAATCGGCAAGCGCCTGCTCGAGCCGGTCATGGACTGCTTCGATTCGTGGCATGTCAGGCACGCGGGTCTGTACACCTTCGCGCACAGCCAGAAGCACATGGCTCTCTACCAGCGCTTTGGGTTCTGGCCGCGTTTCCTGACAACGGTCATGGCAAAACCGGTCTCGGACGCGCAAGGGGCTGTGCCCGATTGGTCGGCCTATTCGCGTACACCTGGCGGGCAGCGCTCAGAGCTCATAGGTCAGTGCCGGCATATCACCGAGGCCGTATTGGAAGGACTGGATCTGTCCTCCGAGATCCAGGCGGTTGCAAGCTTTGGTCTGGGCGAGACCGCCGTGCTGTGGAGCGGTGGTCAACCTGCAGGATTCGCCGTCTGCCACTTCGGTGCTGGAACCGAAGGGGGAAGCGGCAGCTGCTATGTGAAGTTCGCTGCGGTACGGCCCGGCCGGGCGGCGGCGGCGGATTTTGTGCGGCTGTTGCATGTCTGCGAGGCGCTGGCCCGTGACCGGGGGCTGAGCTCATTCGTCGCCGGCACCAACCTTGCCCGCACAGAGGCCTATGGCCTGATGCGCGAGTACGGCTTGCGTACGGTGATGCAGGGCGTCGCCATGCAACGTCCGAACGAGGAAGGCTTCAACCGGGCGGGCGCATTTGTCATCGACGACTGGCGCTAGATGCCGGCGCCGCGCGCGCAGCGTCCCGATCCCAAGGGTCGCGCCGGCACACATAAGCCTTTGTTCGATCTGGATAATCGCTGTTCCGGCGTGAGGTTGACAAAGCCTGTAAGGATATACAGGATTGGCGGATCGACAGCCCGTGACAGAGGACCGATATGCTGCTGGTTGTGCTGCTGTTAGCGGCTGTTTTTCTCAGCGCCGCGGCGCTCGTTCTGCAGCATCGCGGGCGCATGGCCCTGCAGCGCCGCGTGGAAGAGCTCGTGGGCGCTACTCAGCAGAGCGCCCAGGCACTCATGTCGGTAGCCGACCTGCGGGATCTGCTGCTGCGCGCTGGCGGTGAAGCCGCGGAGCTTCAGGGCCGCCTGGCCGTGCTTACCCAGGCGCAGCATCACCTCGGCAGTCAGCTCTCGGAGCTGCAGGCGAGCGTGGCGCTCAAATTATCCGACGGGCTGCAGGCGATCCGGGAGGGGGCGGCCCGGGAGGCTGGGCATTTTCGCAGCGAGGCCTGCGCGCGTGACGATGCTCATGCCCTCATGCTCAAGGGTGCCTTCGATTCGGGGCTGCGCTCGCTCACCGAATCGCTCGGCCAGACGCGCTCGGAGTTGGCGCAGACACTCAAGATCGGCACCGAAGCGATCGGCGTGAAGCTGGAAGAGCTTCGCAGCGTCATCGACGGCAGGCTCGGGGAGGTTCATGCCAGTGCAGCCGGCAGTGCGCAGCTGTTGAACGACACCGCACGCGGCACGATTGCCACCGTGACCGAGCGGCTGACGCAGATGCGCACGACGCTCGATACCGTGCTGAAGAGTGAGCTCGGCACGCTGCGCTCGGAAAACAGCGCCAAGCTCGAGACCATCCGTCAGACCGTCGATGAGAAGCTGCACGCGACGCTCGAGCAGCGCCTGGGTGCCTCCTTCCGCCAGGTCAGCGAGCAGCTCGAATCGGTGCACCGCGGGCTCGGAGAGATGCAATCGCTCGCCAGCGGCGTGGGAGACCTGCGCCGGGTGCTTACCAATATCAAGACGCGCGGGACCTGGGGCGAGGTGCAGCTCGAGGCACTGCTCGATCAGGTCCTCACCGCTGAGCAGTACGCCCGCAATGTCAGCACCCGACCTGACAGCGCGGTGCGCGTGGACTTCGCGATCCGCTTGCCGGGGCGCTCGGAAGAGGGGAGCGTCTGGCTGCCGATGGACGCTAAATTTCCCATGGAGGACTACCAGCGGCTGCTGGAAGCGCAGGAGCGCGCGGATGTTGGTGCGGTCGAGGAGGCCGGCAAGGCACTCGAGCTGCGTATCAAGGCCGAGGCGCGCTCGGTGCGGGAGAAGTACGTTGCCCCTCCGCACACCACCGAGTTTGCCATTCTGTACCTGCCTGCCGAGGGCCTGTACGCCGAGGTGCTGCGCCGGCCTGGTTTGGTCGAGTGGGTACAGCGGGAGTGCAAGGTCGTCCTGACCGGTCCTACGACGCTGCTGGCGCTGCTGAACAGCCTGCAGATGGGCTTTCGCACGCTGACCATCGAAAAACGCTCGGCCGAAGTCTGGTCGGTACTGGGCGCGGTCAAAACAGAATTTCTCAAGTTCGGTGAGGCCTTGGCGCACACGAAGAAAAAGCTCGACGAGGCCAGCAACAGCATCGAGTCCGCCGAGCGACGCAATCGCGTTCTGACGCGCAAGCTCAAGGGCGTGGATGCGCTGCCGACGCCTGATACCGCTCGGCTGCTGCCCGATGCGGCGGCGTTGGAACCGGTCGTCCAGGATTGAGCCTCGGTGCGCCGCTTTGCTGCGTTCGTGCAGATCTGGCTGCTGTGGCTCGCCGGCTGCGCGCTGCTCACTGCGCTGTCATTCGGCTACGTTGATCTGCCAGTTGCCCGGCATTTCTGGAATACGGGACGGTTTCTCCAGCCCTTGAACTCCGGTCTTGGCGCCGCTGTCGTGTTGTCCTGCGAATCTGCATTGACCGTGGGGCTCGTGCTCTCCCGGCTGATACGCGGTCATCTGTCTCGCCTCGGGACCACCCTGGTGATCGCCTGTCTGGCCTCCATCTGCACCTATGCCTTTAACGACATCGTTTTGAAACCCTGGTTTGGGGTTCCAGTGCCCCTGGCGGTGATGGCGGGCGCGGCGCATCGTTTTGATTTTTTCGCCGGACCGGGAAATTACAGTTTTCCCTCAGGGCACATGGCTCTGGCCGCTTCATTTGCGGGGGTATGCATGAGCCTGTACCGCGTGGCATTCTGGTCATTGGCCGCGCTACTGGTACTGACGGCCGTGCTTCTGGTGGTCGGCGATTGGCATTTCGTCAGCGACGTGATTGCCGGAAGCTTTGTCGGCCTGACTGCCGGACTCCTGGCTGGGGAGGTCTGGCGTCTGCATGCCGGGCAACGCAGCTGAAGCGAGGCAGGAGTTCCTGTGCGATTCCATCTAGCGCTCCTCACTGCGGCAGTCGTGCTGGCCCTGGTCGGCTGTGGAGGCAATCCGGAGGTGACGCTCGCGCAACTGGCGCAATCCCAGCAGGACTATGCCGGTCAGGCGGTGCTCACCCGTGGCGTCGTGCGCCATGAGCGGGACCCGGACGGCAGCGACTATTTCGTGCTGGCCGACCCGCATGGCACGCTGGTGGGTCTCGATCCTTCCCAGAAGGCCAGGCCCTTCGAAGGCCGGCTCGTGCACGTCAGCGGAGTGTTCGAGGTCAAGCCAGGATTCGGCCGCGTCATCCATATCGTCAACATTTCGCTCGTCCTGGATGCTCCACGCTGAGCGGCCACAAGATCATTGCTCATGACTGCCGGAAAGCCATACGCCGACGCCTGCGAGCGCAATCGCGACCCGATTCTCGAGGTATTGCAGCGTCAATTCGCCGATCGAAAGCGTGTGCTGGAAATTGGCGCCGGAACGGGGCAGCACGCCGTTTATTTCGCCAGGGCCCTGCCGCAGCTGACGTGGCAGACATCCGACCAGCAACCCAACCTCGCCGGCATTGGTCTCTGGATCGAGGAGGCCGGCCTGGCGAACCTGCCGCCACCGCTGCTACTTGATGTATGCGGTG
Source organism: Steroidobacteraceae bacterium (assembly GCA_035502275.1). Classification (GTDB taxonomy): domain Bacteria; phylum Pseudomonadota; class Gammaproteobacteria; order Steroidobacterales; family Steroidobacteraceae; genus FEN-1191. The sequence continues at coordinate 67,748 of DATJUN010000105.1, read as the reverse complement.
AGTGGCCCCGCGCCCGCGCCCGGTTCGACGCGATATTCACGGCCAACACGCTGCACATCATGGCCTGGGAGGCGGTGCAGAGAATGTTCGCCTCGATGCCGGATGTTCTGGAGCAGGACAGTGTGCTGGCGGTCTACGGCCCGTTCAACTACAACGGCGCCTTCACCAGCCAGAGCAATGCGGCGTTCGACCAGTGGTTGAAGCAACGCTCAGCGCAAAGCGGCATCCGTGATTTCGCCGCCGTCGATGAGCTGGCTCGCTCAATTGGCTTTGGATTGATCGAGGATCGCTCGATGCCCGCCAACAACCGGCTGATCACCTGGCGACGGGCAGATCAGCCTTCGCAATGTGCAAAAATACCGGATCCCATGAGCAGCTGATTGCAGGCCGCCTGCATACCTTCCTCGTGCTCGCACTCCTGGGCGCCTGGGCATATGGCGGCACGCGTTCGATGGCCCGATTCCACGGCGCGCTGCATCCACAGCGGGTGCGTTTATATCTGTTCAGTATCGGCGTGGAATGGCTCGTGTTCGCGGTGGTAGTCGCCGGCGTGGTGCGTGCTCGAACGCCGCTGAGTTGTGTCCTCGGTGAACGCTGGCGATCATCACGTGAACTGCTGCGCGATATCGCCGTCGCGGCCGCCTTTTGGCTCGCAGCCATGGCGGGACTCATTCTGTTCGAATGGGTACTCAAGATCCGCGGCACCGGAACGACCGTACTGGCGCTGCTGCCGCGCGGGGCGGTCGAGAGTGCCCTTTGGGTCGCGCTCGCCGTGAGCGCAGGGATCTGCGAGGAGACGATCTTTCGGGGCTACCTGCAGCGCCAGCTCATCGCCATGACGGGACGGCCGGATACGGGACTGGTGCTCGCGGCGATGATCTTCGGCCTGGGACATCTATATCAGGGCTGGCGTATGGCGATCGTCATCGGTGTCTACGGCCTCATGTTCGGCGTTCTCGCCTACCGGCGTCGCAGCGTGCGGCCGGGAATGATCGCGCATGCCTGGCACGACGCGTTTTCTGGCGTTCTATATTCCCTGCTGTTGAGACGCTAGCCCATCCTGCATGCCGGGACACGCACTCAGTCCTTGCCGAGAACGAATCTGCGCTTCGCCTCTTCGAGGGCCTGTTCGGCGCCGCTGTCCGGGTTGCGCAGCAGCCGCTCGGTCGCGCTCGCGTGCGCGCGCACGCGAGCGTCCTCGCTCGCCATGGCCTTTCCAAGAACCGGCGCCACGCTCTGCTCCCCGAGCGCAATGAGGGCGCGGCTCAGGCTGAGCTGCAGCTTGCGGTCGCCACGACCCAATTGCGTGGCCAGTTCTTCGGCCAGCTCGTTCTCCTGCCCCTTGGGCACGAGGACCACGGCGGCGCGCCATGCGCTCCTGGCAACCTCGTCCTCGGAGTCGCGCAGCAGGGATCGCGTGATGGCGGGCCAGGCACGGGCGTCCTTGATCTTGGACAGGGTGTGCAATGCCTGACTTCGTGCCTGAGCGCGCGGGGAAGTCAGCTCGGGGAGCAGTCTCGGCAGGGTAATCTCGGCCGGAAGGCGCGTCAGTGCCCACGTGAGCATATCGCGCACGTAGAAGTCAGGCTCGATCGCGCACCGCTGCACGAGAATGTCCGCGAGATCTGCTTCGGGATTGGTACCGATGGTCAGAGCAGCCTTGAGCCGTGTCGACTTATCTGCGTCGGCCAGGGCGCGGATCAGGTGTGTGCTCATGGGTGTCATGCGTGCCAATCTCAGGTCATGGCGCACGCCCCGGGGCGGGCGCAGTGTTCAGATGTGTGCCGCGCGGGCGCACGGTGCGCTCGCACTCATCAGCTCGATAATGCTCTGCGCGCAGGCGGCAGCGCCATCGATGCCACGGCAGGACTGGCTTGGACTTGCAGTCGTCACCGACCCTATGTAGACTTGCGACTATGGGTAAGGAAGAACAGCCGGTTCGCATGTCTCTCCAGACTCTGCGGGTGCTGGAAGCCTTCCTGGAGAATCCAACCGACGAGCTGGCCGGCGCGGATGTGCAGAAGCGCGGTGGTCTTGCATCAGGCACGTTGTATCCCATCCTGCTTCGGCTCGAGTCGGCCGGATGGTTCGTCAGCCGCTGGGAGGCTGTCGACCCCTCGAGCGTCGGCCGTCCACGCCGCCGGCTCTATCGCCTGACTGCTACCGGGCTCAGGCGCGCAAGCGAGATCTTCGCAACCTTTGGCCGAGGAGTACTGGTATGACGCCGCGTGATGAGGCACAAGGTGGTGCCCGTCCTGGGCTGGCGCGGTCCGGCGGGTTGAGTCACTGGCTGGTGCGGCATGCCGCTCGAAGGTCTCCCGCGGCACTGGCGCAGCGACTGGAGGAGGAGTGGCTGGCCGACCTGGCAGCGCAAGCTGATGCGCCGTCGAGGCTGCGCTTTGCACTCGGGTGCTGCTGGGCAATGCGGATCATCGCCCGCGACTATCTGGCTTCGGCCGCGCGAGCCAGCGACCATGCGACGGAGCACGGCGCGATAGTCCTCGGGCAGCACGGCCCATCCTCGTATTTTCAGCGCACGACGATCCTGTTTCTGATCCTCTGCCTGCACGTTTTCGTGATCTATGGTTTTGTAACTGGTCTTGCGCAGAAGGTGATACAGGCGATACCGGGGCCGATGCGAACCACGATCCTCGACCAGCCCCGGGCGCGCGAAATGCCGCCCCCGCCCATCACCTCGTTCTTGCCCACCCCCCCTCGAATCTTTTCACTGGTAGCGCCGACGGCTCAGTTTCCGCCGGACGCTCTCAAAGATTCATTCATTCCGCAGCCACTGCCGCAGCCAGGCGGCAGTGCGCTGCCCCCCACGCGCTCGACACAGGTGATTCGGATCGTGGGAGGCCCGGGCCGCGGATTTCCCGATCCCGACGACTACTATCCGCTGGATTCGCGACGGCTGGGAGAGACGGGGGTGGCCACCGTGCGCGTATGCGTGGATGACACAGGTCGTCTCGCGTCCGCTCCGATGATCGCGCACTCCTCGGGCAGTGCGCGGTTGGACGTCGCGGCCCTGAAACTTGCGATGGCAGGTTCCGGGCACTACCGCAGCACCACTGAAGATGGCAAACCCGTGAGCTACTGCTACCCGTATCGCATCCGCTTCCAACTCAAGCAATAGTCGCTCCAGCGCGTCCTCGTCCGACGCAGGCAGGCAGCAACAGCGGTCACGCACTGAATTGCTCCCCCGTGCTGTAGATGCTACAACGCGGACGTGAGCGCCTATTACCTTCTGAAAACCGAGCCATCGGAATACTCCTTCGACGATCTGTCGCGCGAAAAGCAGACCGTGTGGGAAGGCGTAGCCAACCCGGCGGCGCTGAAGAATCTGCGGGGCATGCACGCCGGCGACCGACTCCTGATCTACGAGACCGGAAGCGCGAAGAGCGTCATAGGAACCGCGAGCGTGGTGTCGGTGCAGGCGCCGGACCTGAAGGAGCCGAAGGTAACCATCAAAGCAGGCAAGCGATTGCCCAAATCGGTTGCGCTCGCCGAGATCAAAATGAGCCGGCTTTTCGCCAGTTCGCCGCTGGTACAGCAGGGAAGACTGAGCGTCGTGCCGCTCACCGAAGAGCAATACCGCTGGATCACCGGCGAATAGGCAACGATGACGGCAGGTCGCGCTGGTACCCCGGGCACCACTGGCGTTAGGATGTCACGCTCCAAAGGGGGTTATCCAAATGAAGACAGAGTTTGCGCGCATCGTTCGTATGGGCGCGACGGCCACATTGCTTGCCGTCACGGCGCTCACGGCACAACCGCTGCTGGCCCAGAGAGCCGGAGGCCCGCGCACGCCTCCACTGCTGATGACGACTTCGGCCTGGCAGGACGGTGGCGTGCTGCCCAACAAGTACACCGGTGCCGCGAGCGGCGCGCCCGTATCGCCTGCGCTGCAGTGGTCCCAGGTGCCGCCTGGCACCCGTAGCTTCGTGCTACTCGTGCATGATCCCGAGCCGGTGCTCAACAAGAGCCCGAAGATGGACATCACTCATTGGCTCATCTGGAACATTCCCGGTACATCGCGCGGACTGCCGGAAGGGGTCCCGGCCGGCACGCTGCCCGACGGCAGCCGGCAGGTGAGCCTGCGTTCGAACGGGTACATGGGTCCCGGCGCGCCTCCCGGCCCGTATCACCACTACACCTTCGAGCTGTACGCGCTTGACACGACATTGGACGTGCCACAGGGCACCCCGCAGCAGGCCGCGATGACACGCATGGCTGTGTTCGATGCGATGGAAGGGCACGTGCTCGGCAAGGCGGTGCTCGTCGCGCGCTTTCATCGATAGCACACGCGAGAGTTCGATCGTTCGCATCCACGGCCGGCCAGGTTGGACCATCCCGGCCGGCCGTGGCAGAGGCTGACCCCGATGGCGCTGTGCGTGATGTCAGCGGCGCCCGCGCGGCGCCGAATGCCAACGTCTCGGTGCGCTGTTTGCTGATGAGCGCCCCGGTCGATGTGCCGGCGCCGGCGGTCTGCGTGCAGGCTGCCCGGCGCCCCTCGGCGCAGACACCGGTGCCGACGGCCGCGCAGGCGCGGCGTGCGCGCTCTTGGCAGCCGACGCCAGCGCCGGCAGCGGCGTCACCGGCAGCGTGCGTTTCAACAGCCGCTCGATGCCTTTGAGTTGCGGTGCCTCATCCGGTGCCACGAGCGATACCGCGCATCCCGTCGCGCCGGCGCGGGCCGTGCGCCCGATGCGGTGGATGTAGTCCTCGGGCACACTCGGCAGCTCGTAATTGACCACCTGCGGCAACTCGCGGATATCCAGCCCGCGCGCGGCCACCTCCGTAGCCACCAGTGCCGTGACACGACTGGATTTGAAGTCTTCCAGGGCTCGCACACGCGCTGACTGACTCTTGTTGCCATGAATCGCGGCCGCCCGGATACCATCGTCCGTCAGCTGCTGCGTCAGGCGATTGGCGCCGTGCTTGGTGCGCGTGAACACCAGCACCTGATGCCATTGACGCGAATCGATCAGATGGGTGAGCAGGTGGCGCTTTTGATCCTTCGGTACATGATAGATGTGCTGCTCCACGCGCTCAGCGGCGGCATTTCTCGGCGCCACCTCGATGGCGACTGGATCGACCAGCAGGGAATTGGCCAGCTCCCGGATCGCCTCGTCGTAGGTCGCCGAGAACAGCAGATTCTGGCGACGGGGGGGAAGCAGCTTCAGGATGCGACGGATGTCGCGGATAAATCCCATATCCAGCATGCGATCGGCTTCATCGAGCACCAGGTGGCGCACGCCATCGAGCCGGAGGGCACGTTGCTGCGCCAGGTCCAGCAGTCGACCCGGTGTAGCCACCACGATGTCGCAGCCCGCGGCCAGCGCGGAGATCTGCGGTTGGATGCTCACCCCGCCGAAGATGACGCACACGCGCACCGGTGAATGTGCGCCGTAGACTCGCGTGCTCTCGGCGACCTGGGCTGCCAGCTCCCGGGTCGGCGCCAGGACCAGAACGCGCGCAGCGGCGGACGCCGGCGTGGCCTTCAGCAGCTGCAGAAGGGGCAACACAAACGCTGCGGTTTTCCCGGTACCGGTCTGTGCTCCAGCGAGCACGTCGCGTCCGGACAGTACCGCGGGAATTGCCTGTGATTGGATGGGTGTGGGATGTACGTAGCCCTTATCGGCCAACGCACGCAGCAGCTCGGGGGTTAGCCCGAGATTTTCAAATGACATTAAATCAAGCTCTCTTTTGGGGTCTCGCACAGGGCACTGCGGCCGCGGCGGTCAGAAGCGAGAGGGTTATCAGTGATGGACGAGCCGTGGGGGCGCTGACCGCGCGACCCTGAGTCGGCGGCGCACTCTACCGCGCCGCGCCCCGGGGTACAAGGTGACCTGGTTCATCTGTGCTACGGATCACGTTGCGACGGCGCCTATTAATCCGTAGGAGAAACAATACCCCAAGCCCCTGAGAAACACGCCGTCAGGCCGGGCAGCTTACCGTCAGCGGTGCGGATCCCCCGGGGGCGGGGGAGGCAGCTTGTCCGGATCGTGACGCCGCTGATCCGGATCGTCCGGACGCCGCTTGTCGGGATCGCCTCGGCGTTTCGCTTTGTCCGGATCGGGGCGCTTCTTTCGATCCGGATCGTCGGTCTGGTCCGGATCGGCCGCGGCCGCGCGGCCGCCGGAGACCATCACCGCAGCGCCACCGGCTACCAGGGCACCGACGGCAGTGAGGAATGAGCGCCGGCGCAGCGTGCGTTCAGTGGTGATCTGCTCATCCGTCAGCGTTTGCTGCGGTGGCTGAAGCTTGCCGGAATCCTCGTGTGTCATGGTGCGCCTCCATATTCTGCGCGTTTGGCTGTCGCTCCAGCGTGCCGTCGCCGCTGCGCTGGCCGGAGCCGCATGGGGCGCCGCCAGCGATGGGCCGATTCTAGGGACGGTGCGACCGACTCGAAAACACACCAGGGCCTGCTAACGCAGGTGCGATCCCGGCAGGGCCCTGTCAGATAATTCGCACGCCGTGGCGGGCAGCCGGTGCAGATCGGGTGTCGATTCCGGCTCGTGCCATTCGTCGTATGGTCGACGACCCAACAGGAGAGGCTCAATGAAATATCTGTGTTTCATTCGTCATTCGGAGAAATATCGCGAAGGGGGTCCGCCCGCCGAGCTCATGCAGGCCATGGGCCAGTTCGTCCAGAAATCCATGCAGGACGGCACGCTCGTCGACACCGGGGGCTTGCTGCCCAGCCGCGAAGGGGCTCGCGTTCGACTCGCGGGCGGCACGATCACCGTAACGGACGGTCCCTTCATCGACAGCAAGGAGATCATCGGCGGCTGGGCGATTCTCAATGCGGACTCCAAGGCCCAGGCGCTGAAGATCGCTACGGAGTTCATGGACTTGCACCGCAGGCACTGGCCGGCCTTCGAGGGGGAGTCCGAGGTGCGAGCGATGTTCGAACCCGGCAAGGGTCCCTAGGCGCACAGCCAATCGAAAGGAGATCGACAATGCGAGTCATGGTATTCGTACCTGCCGACAGCAATTCGGAAGCCGGCGTCATGCCGACCCAGGATCTCATCTCGAAAATGATGAAATTCAACGAGGATCTGGTGAAGGCCGGGGTCATGCTGGATGGCCAGGGTCTCACCCCGACCTCCAGGGCAAAACGCGTGCGCTTTTCCGGCAACCAGCGCACGGTCATCGATGGCCCATTCGCGGAGTCCAAGGAGCTGGTCGCAGGCTATTGGATCTGGCAGGTCAAGTCTGTCGAGGAGGCCGTGGAGTGGCTGAAGCGCGCGCCCTTCGATGGTGGAGTCGAAGTGACCATTCGGCCCATTTTTGAGCCCGAGGATTTTGGCAGGGAGCTGACTGCCGAGCTGCGCAGCAAGCAGGAGCAGCTCCAGGTCGAAATCGATCGTCAGAAGAGATCCTGATTTTCTCAGCACATGAGTGCCGGCGCGACGCAGGAGGCGGTGGCGGCAGTCTGGCGGATCGAATCCGCCAGACTGATTGGCGCTCTGCTGCGCCTGGTCCGCAGCGTCGAGCTCGCCGAGGATCTGGCACAGGAAGCACTCATCGTGGCGTTGGAGCGTTGGCCGGCGACGGGCATCCCGGACAACCCCGGCGCATGGCTCATGACGACGGCAAAAAATCGTGCGCTCGACCAGTTGCGGCAGCGAAAGATGCAGCAGCGCAAGCACGAGGAGCTCGGGCAACACCCGGCCTCAGTCTCTCAGGAGCCCGCACCCGACACGGGCCTCGAGGAGGATGTCGGCGACGATCTGCTGCGCCTCATCTTCATTGCCTGTCACCCGGTTCTTTCGCGAGAGGCTCGCGCTGCGCTGACGCTGAAGATGCTCGGAGGACTCACCACGGAGGAGATTGCGCGTGCCTTTCTCGTCCCCGAGCCGACCATGGCTCAGCGCATCGTGCGAGCCAAGCGCTCGCTGGGAGAGGCGCGGGTGCCGTTTGAACTGCCTCCGGGCGCTCAGCTGCAGAGCCGGCTCGCCTCCGTGCTCGAAGTCATCTATCTCATCTTCAACGAGGGCTACGCGGCCACCACGGGGGAGAGCTGGACGCGTCCGCAGTTGTGCCAGGAGGCCTTGCGGCTTGGCCGCATTCTGGCGGGACTCATGTCCGGCGAGGCCGAGGTTCATGGTCTGCTCGCGCTCATGGAGCTCAATGCATCGCGCCTGCCTGCCCGCACGGGCGCGCTGGGAGAGCCAATCCTGCTGCTTGACCAGGATCGCACGCGCTGGGACCAGCTGCTGCTGCACCGGGGACTCGCGGCACTGGAGCGTGCCGAGCGGCTCAGGCAGCCGCTGGGTTCCTATACGCTGCAGGCCGCCATTGCTGCCTGCCACGCACGCGCACGAGTGGCCTCGCAGACGGACTGGCATCGCATCGTTGCGCTATACGACGCGCTCGTGGAGCTGACGCTCTCGCCCATCGTCGAGCTGAATCGCGCCGTGGCAGTCTCGATGGCGTTCGGACCGGGCGCGGGTCTGGAACTGCTCGCCTCGCTCGCCGAGGAGCCGGCATTGAAGTCCTACCATCTGCTGCCCAGCGTACGCGGCGATCTGCTCTTCAAGCTGGGACGCTACGCCGAGGCGACGGTGGAGTTCGAGCGCGCAGCTGCCATGACGCAGAATTCGCGCGAGCGCACGCTGCTGCAGACCCGGGCGCAGGAGAGCCGCCGCTGCCACTCGAGTGCCAGGCGTCACATCTCAATCGTGCGCTAGAGCGGTGGCGAGAAGCCAGGCTGCGAACTGCCATGGCGCGGGCGTGCGGTCAGCGACTCGAGGAACGTGCTGACCACGCCGGCAAGCTGTTCGGGCTGGTCGTAGGGCAGCCCGTGACCGGCGCCCGCAATCTGTTCGATCCGAACGCGCGGATGGTGGCTTTGCAGTGCCCGTGCCGTTTCGAGCGTTACAACCGGCCGGTCGCCGATCACCAGCATGATTGGAGCGCGGACTGCACTCACCAGGTGCCGATAGTCCGGATTCGGCGGCGTCAGCACTTCGAATGCTTCCAGCCGCGTCTGCATTCGCGCCTCGGCCAGCAGTGCCAGGATCTCATCCGACCGCTGTGGGTGCCGGGAGCGCAGGTCTGCCAGCAGGCTATCCCGACTGCAGTGCAGGCGCCTGCGATGCTGCTCGATCACATCGCTCTCATACACTTCACGCTGGCGCTGCGCGCCCAGGAACGTCGGATCCGCCAGGATGAGTCCGCGGATGGCGTCGCCGAGCTGGGCGGCCACCACCGTGGCCGTCATGCCGCCCATCGAATGTCCGAGCAGCGCTGGGGCAGACAGCTTGAGTTCCCGGATGAGGTTCACCACGTCGCGCGCGTGATCCTCGTATCGATATCCGGACGCCGGCGCGCCCGACTTGCCGTGTCCGCGCGCGTCCGGCATCACGAGGTCGAATCCATCTTCGAGACAGCGCGCCAGCGGGCGCCAGCAGGCTCCATTGCCAGTCAGTCCATGCAGCAGAACGAGCGTGGGGCCGGCCCCGCCACGCCTGAGGTAATGTATGGCGCTGCCCCCGGCCTCGCAGATCCCCGTCCCCCAGCCCGTCATGCAGACCCCCCGCGCCGTTTGCGCCGGGCCGCCGGGGGCTGGCAGCGGTCCGGCGCTCGCATGCAGCTCGGCAGTCTCCTCAGCCCTGCCCAATGGGCGGTGTGGCGCGTGCGCTGTTTTCCTTTACCTCTGCAGCCGGCGTCACCGGGCCGTATTTGGCCACATAGGCCGCGCGCACGCGTGGAGCGTTCACCGAGTCGACCGCCCGCTCGATCGCCATCAGGTAGCAGCGGCGCGCTGCCGCTTGCAGCGGCAGGGGCTCGAGATTCTGGTCGAGGCACACCTGGTGGGCTGCCGTTTCGATCCGATGCAGCAGTTGCTGCGCGTTCGCCTCGCTGGTGAGATCGGAAGCTGCGTAGCGCACAACGATCGTCGGTGCGTCCCCCGCGGCCTGGGCGGACGAGAGTGGAGCGCTGAGAAGCACCAGGGTCGATGAGGCGAGCAGGCCGTAGAGGCAACGCTGAACGAGGCAGGACGCGGTACGCATATGAGTTCTCCCGATTGGCAGTGGGTTCATTCCGATTGCGCTCAGAACCCACGCGGGAGAAAAAAGTTACAGCGTCCCACGCACTCACCATGCCGGCAGAGTTCAGTGGCCGCGCCATGACCGACGTCAGCCCCGACCGCGCAACTGTCGCAGCAAGCGGCGGCCGTGCTTGTCCGGCCGATCCTGCGAGAGGGACGCACCGCCGGCCGCCATTCTGCGGCGTGTCACATATTGCTCGCGTCGCGTGCGGCTTTCGGGCAGTTCGTCATAGCAACCCACCGCATCGCTCGCCGGTCCCCGACGCGGCGGGACGGCCGCCACGGTGCATTCAAACAGTACTGCACCGCGCGTGAAGCTCACCGTGTCGCCGGGCTTCACGGCACGGGAGGGTTTGATGCGTGCGCCGTTCAGATGAACCCTGCCGCCATTGACCGCCTCACCCGCGGCGGAACGGGATTTGAACAGGCGCACTGCAAACAGCCACCGGTCTATGCGCGCGCTGCCGGGAGCGGCGTCGTCTGATCGGTCCATGTCAGCGCAGAACCTCGACCGCGCGGCGCGCGCTCAGCTCCGCCTCATCCAGACGTCTGGACGACACCGTGACCACGGTCCTGAGCTCCTGCGCAAACAACGACACGCCATACTCCTCGATGAGCCAGCGCAATTCCACCAGGGCGGCTGGTGGCTGCGTGTCCAGTGTGGCCGCGAGCACACGCAGTGCCTCGTAGCGCTGCCAGCGCCGGCGTAACTCCTCCTGTGCCCTCGCGACCGCTGCCTGCGCGCCCGGCAACTTGGCAATGCGGCGCTCGAGCGCCTGCAGATAGCGCGGCAACGAATCGAGCCAGGGATCGGGCGTCGCGCGCACGAAGTCGGCAGGCACGAGACGCGCGCGCGCCTGACGTACATCGGCAATCAGACCGGCATCCAGTGCCGGGGAGAGCGCATCCAGCGCGCGCTTGATCTGCAGATTCTGCGCCAGTATTGCGCGCACCTGTGTCGCAAGCTGATGGCAGGCATCGGTCAGACCGCGCGCGCCGCGCTCGCGCGCAGCCTCGAATTGCTCTGGCGTGCGCGGCGTGGGCACATCGGGTGGCAGGCTGGCACGCAGCAGTGCACGCTCCACGATGTCGCTCGGCCAGTGCCCCGCGCCTGCAACCGCATGATGCAGCAGCACCAGCTCGCGCTCGCCCGCAATCTCGCGCGTCAGCGTGCGCACGCTCGGTGCCAGCGCCAGGGCCAGCAAACGCAGCACTCCCGCGCGCGTGGCCGCGGCGGCGCGCTGGCTATCCGACTGCAATATCAGTGCGACGCTGTCGCCCTGGTCGACGAGCGCCGGGTATAGTTGCACGCGCACTCCGTGCTGTTCCTGTGACACGCGCTCGGGCAGTTCGTCGAAGTCCCAGCTGCGCAGTCCCTCGCGCTCGAATCGTACGGCGGGCGAGTGGCCCGCGCGCCGCAGATCGCCGGCCTCGCGGCTCGTGGCGATAACGCGACCCACCGGGTCCAGCAGTGCAAGGTTCAGGCGCAGCCACGGCGGCAGCGCGATGCCCGCCAGAACGTTCGGCGAAATCGCAAGGCCCGCCTCGGCACGCAGCGCATCGCTCAGCGCCTCGTAGAACGGGCGGGTGCGCTGGTCAGCGAGCCGGCGCAACACGCGCTGCGCGACGGCGGGCACAGGCACGAGCTCACGCCGCTGCGCCTTCGGCAGAGCGCGCAGGATGGTGATGATCTTCTCCAGGCGCCATCCCTCGATGCCCCAATCCAGATCGCCGCGATCGAGCTTTTCTGCCAGGATCATCGGTACCCGCAGCGTGGCGCCATCGGCGGGGCTGCCGGGATCGAACTCATAAGTTACCGGCAACAGACTCTCTGCCACGCGCCAGTGAGTGGGATAGCACTTGCGCTCGAGCACCGGCGCATCGGGAAGTCGCAGGTCCGAGGGCTGCATATACAGCAGTTGCGGCGCGGTTCTTTCCGCCCGCCAGCGCCAGCCCTCGAAGCGATCAAGCGAGTTCACCTCGGGAGGAATGCGCGCCAGATAGAACTCAGCTTGTCTCACCTCATCGACCAGAATGCCGTGCCGACGCAGCGCCGCCTCCTCGGCCGCCAGCTGCGCGCGCAGGGCGGCGTTGTGCGCCAGGAAGGGTGCCGCAAGTCGCGAATTACCGTTGACCAGGGCCTCATGCACGAAGATCTCGCGAGCCTCGGCAGGTGCGACGCGTCCGTAATCCACGCGGCGGTCCGCGGCCAGCACGAGCCCGTACAGGATCACCCGCTCACGGGCATACACCGTGCCCCGGCGCGGGTTCCAGCGCGGTTCCAGATACTCGCGCTTGAGCAGATGCCGCCCGGCCCATTCGATCCATTGCGGCTCGACCATGGCGACGCCGCGGGCGTAGACGCGCGCACTCTCGACGATCTGCGAGCACATGATCCAGCGCGGGGCGCGCGATCGCACGGCGCTCCCCGGGGCGATCAGGAAGCGCAGGTCGCGCGCGCCGCGATATTCACCACGCACCGCGCCGCCTTCGATCTTCTGGCCGATGTTGCTCAGCAGGCCGCACAGCAGCGCACGGTGCAGGGTGGCATAGTCGGCCGGCTGCTGGTTCGCATGCCACCCGAGCTCCGCGGCAACGTCCTGCAGCTGACCGACCAGCTCCTCCCATTCGTGCATGCGAGCCGCCGAGAGAAACTGGGTGCCGCACCAGCGCCGCAGCGCGGAGCGCGACAATTGCTGCCGTTGCGCCTGGTAGGCTGTCCACAGGTTCAGCAGCGTGTTGAAGTCCGAGGTTGCATCCGACCAGGTCGCATGGCGCTGGTCTGCCGTTGCGGCCCGGTCGGCCGGACGCTCGCGCGGGTCCTGCAGTGACAGCACCGCCGCCAGCGGCAGCATCTCCCGCAGAGCTCCCAGACGCTGTGCAGCCGCCAGCATGCGCGCCACGCGCGGGTCGACGGGCAGGCGCGACATCAGCCGCCCGATATCGGTGATGCGTCGCTGCTCGTCCACCGCCTGCAGTTCAGCGAGCAGCCGATAGCCATCGCTCACCAGCCGCGTCTCGGGAGGATCGAGAAACGGAAAGCCGGTGCAGTCACCCAGCCCCAGCGCGGCCATCTGCAGAATGACGCGCGCGAGGTTCGTGCGCTGGACCTCGGGCGTGGTCTGCGCAGCGCGCGCGTTGAAGTCCTCCTCGGTGTAGAGCCGGATGCAGAGGCCGGCACCGACACGCCCGCAGCGACCGCGTCGTTGATTGGCGCTGGCCTGGGAGATCGGCTCAACCAGCAGGCGCTGCAGCTTGGCGCGCGGGGAATAGCGTGAAATGCGCGCGAGTCCAGAATCGATCACGGACCGGATGCCTGGGACCGTCAGAGACGTCTCCGCCACGTTGGTCGCCAGCACCACGCGCTGGCGATGCTCGCGCTCGAAGACGCGTCGCTGCTGCTCCCAGGACAGGCGCGAGAACAGCGGCAGCACCTCGAGACGATCTGCATACTGAGCGCTCAGGGCCTCGGCGCAGTCACGAATCTCCCGCTCTCCGGGCAGAAAGACCAGGATGTCCCCGCGTGCCAGCTCCGATGGCTCGGTCAGAATTTCCGCGACCGCTGCGACGACTGCGGCGTTCAGACCCGGATCAAACGCGTCTTCGTCATCGTCGGCGGGCGGGCGATAGCGCGTCTGGATCGGCCAGGTACGCCCGCTGACCGTCACCACCGGCGCGGCGCCGAAGAAATCCGACAAGCGCGCGCCCTCGATGGTCGCGGAGGTGATGAGCAGTTTCAGATCCGGCCGTCGCGGCAGCAGCTCGCGCAGGTAGCCCAGCAGAAAATCGATATTGAGAGAGCGCTCGTGCGCCTCGTCGATGATCAACGTGTCGTAGCGCAGCAGCAGCGGGTCGGCACGGATCTGCGCCAGCAGAATGCCGTCGGTCATGACCTTGATGAGCGTGCCAGGCTCGGTGCGATCGCTGAAGCGCACCTGAAAGCCCACTAATCCACCTACCTGCACCCCCATCTCGTCGGCGAGGCGCTGCGCGACGCTGCGCGCGGCGATGCGACGCGGCTGGGTGTGCCCGATCATGCCGCGATCGCCGCGCTGCAGCTCGAGCAGCAGCTTCGGCAGCTGGGTGCTTTTGCCCGAGCCGGTCTCCCCGCAGACGATCACTACCTGGTGGGCCATCACCGCCGCCTCGATCGCCGCGCGCTCGCGGACCACGGGCAGATCGGGCGGATAGCGCAGCGTCGGCACCTGGCGCCGGGTGGCCGCTGACAACGCAGGTTCGACTGCGGGTGCGGGCGTAGGTGCGGGCGTGGACGCAGGCGTCGCGGGGTCGGGGACGGCGGCGGCGGTAGCGGGCGTGGCGACCTCGTTCATGAGGTCAATGGTAGCGGGGCGCAGGCGCAGCGACGTAGCCCTTGGCCGACGTCCGCAGCCGACCCCGGCTGTCAGTCACGACCGCTTCTCGCTGCCAAGCTAACGACAGCGCATCGGGGAAGGGAGAGCATCTCATGACAGGAGCGCCCGCAGGCGGGGCCCGCTGGCTTCTCGGAGGAGCCCTGGTCTTGACTACGCTGCTGTCCCTCACTGCCTGCGGGGGCGGCAGCAGCAGCAACGCGAGTGGCACGGGCCCCGCGGCCAGCAGCTACTCTCTCAGCGCCAGCATCAGCGGGCTCACCGCGTCGGGTTTGGTGCTGTCCGTCAATGGCAATTCCATCAGCGTCAGCAGCGGCGCGACCACGCAGATGCTGGCCAACTCTCTGGCTTCGGGCACGCCGTATACAGTGACCGTCGCGACGCAGCCGGCGGGGGAAACCTGCTCAGTGAGCGCCAGCAGCGGCACCATCGCCTCCGCCAACGGCAGTGTCGTGGTGACCTGCTCCACTCAGGCCTATACGCTGGGTGGCTCGATCACGGGGCTGACCAGCAGTGGCCTGGTGCTCAGCAACGGTGCCAGCACACTGACCGTCAGCTCGGGGGCGATGAGCTTCAGTTTTCCTGCGCCCATTGCTTTTGGCAGCCCTTACGAGGTGAGCGTGCAGACGCAACCCGTCGGGCTTACCTGCACACTCACCGGTAATACCGGCACCATACCGACGGGCAATGTCACCAGTGTCGCAGTCGCCTGCACGACCAATACCTATACGGTGGGCGGCAGCATCACCGGACTCAACGCCAGCGGGCTGGTCCTGCAGGACAACGGTGCCGATGCGACCCCGATCAGCGCCGATGCCACGACCTTTGCCATGCAGACGCCGGTGGCCTACGGCGGCAAGTACGAGGTTGCGGTGCAAACTCAGCCGACCGGGCGGCTGTGCACGGTCAGCAACGCATCCGGTACCGTGGGTGCGGGCAACGTGACCAATATCAGCGTCGCCTGCCTGCCGAATACTGCGATCCTGTACTCCTTCGCGGGCGATCCGAGCGCCGGGGCGAACTCCTATGCCAGCCTCATCCAGGCCAGCAATGGTCTTCTGTACGGGACGACTGAGGAGGGCGGCTCCGGCAACCTGGGCTCGATCATCCTCTTCCATGCCGACACCGGCGTCGCAGGAATGCTGCACTCCTTCGCCGGCGCTGCGGCCGATGGTGCAAACCCCTATGCCGGCCTCATTGCGGACAGTGCGGGGTACCTGTATGGGACCACCGAGGCTGGCGGCGCTTATGCCTCTGGCGCCGTTTTCAGAATCAACTCATTCACCGGCGCCGAGACCCTGTTGTATTCATTCGGGCACAGCAGCTCCGATGGCGCCTCTCCCTATGCGGGTCTGCTGCTCGTGGCTCACGAGTTCGTTGGAACGACGCAAAAGGGCGGCGCCGAGGGGTATGGCACGATATTCAAGCTCAACCCGAACAATGGTGCCGAGACGGTACTGCATGCCTTCGCAGGCGCCGGCACCGATGGTGCCTATCCCTATGCGGGCCTGATTCAGGCCACCGATGGCAATCTCTACGGCACGACGCAGCAGGGCGGTGCCAGCGGTAACGGCACGGTGTTCAGGATCAATCCCACCACGGGCGCTACCAGCATCGTCTATTCCTTCGCCGGCGGCAGCGACGGGGCCAGTCCCTATGGCGGATTGATCCAGGCGAAGGATGGCAACCTGTACGGCACCACCGGAGCGGGCGGTGCGGGCGGGGCCGGAACGGTGTTCAAGATCATTCCCAGCAGCGGTGCGGAGAGCATCGTTTACGCCTTCGCCGGCGGCAGCGATGGGGCGAATCCTTATGCCGGACTGATCCAGGCAACGGACGGTAACCTGTACGGCACGACGGTGAGTGGGGGTGCCGGCGCGAACGGCACCGTCTTCATGCTCACGCCCGGCAGCGGCGCCGAGAGGATCGTGTATGCCTTCGCCGGCGGCAGCGGCGATGGTGCGAATCCCTACGGCGGGCTGCTGCAGGCGACGGACGGCAAGCTCTACGGCACGACCTCCAAGGGCGGCGCCAATGGCGCCGGAATCGTGTTCAGTATCCGTCTGCAGTGAGCGCGGTGTAACGCGGCTGCGGGAGGGTTGCGCCGCCGTCGCTGGGGCGGTGGCCAGGTGCGCTCGCGACGTCCGCCGCCTGTGCCGCGTAGTAACCCTGCACGTAACGGCTGACCGCATCGATCATTTGCGCTTCGCGCTGCATGAAGTTGGCAAAGCGCAGATCCGGCATGTAGAGAGTCAGGTGCTTGCCCGCTCTGCGCGCGGCGCGCCGGAACGCGCCGGCTCCGGCCGCGAAGTCCCCGACGGAATATCCTCGCGTGGCGTCGACGTATCGGTCCTGGTCGTAGCCCAGCATCAGACGGTCCGGCAAACCCGGTAACCAACTGATCGAGTCGTTCAATTGGTTCTGTGCGTTTCCGAACGCTGCGGGAAAGTCCCGATCCAGCATCGCGCTGGTGGGCCCGAGCAGTCGGAACGCCAGCCCGGCATAGCCTACGGGTATGCCCGTGACGTTGACGTTCGAAAGATATCGTGCGTTGAGGATTGGATTCACCGCCACCGCACAACCCACGTGTGCGAGGGCACCGCTCGAGAGCGCGAGCTCCCCGGCAAGCCCTTCGCCGTAGAGGCAGACGGAAGCACCGTGCAGCAGGTTGCTGCTGGCACTGTCCACCACCTGCCGCAGACGCGCGACCAGGGCTTCATGCCAGGCAGCACCGGCGGCGTTACTGGCGAACGATGCTGGGATTGGCGCGAGCAGGCGCACCACGGCAATGCCCCGCTGCGCCAGCGCCTGCACCTGCGGGCGGTACTCATGCAGTGGATCCTCAAGCTCGCTGTCGGCGGCGAGTACCGGCGTCACCACGGCGCCCAACAGCTGCCTGCCTCGCGGGGGCATCGTCACCGCCACCGAGCTGCCCGGTGACCAGAGCGGCTCCAGATGCGTTTGCCCCAGGCGATCGGTCTGAATGTGAGGGTTCGCCGGCCGATAGTTCGCCAACGTTCCATCGGGCTCGAGGAAGAACGTGGTAGGCGGCAGATCGGTATCCCAGACAGTAATCTGCCCGTGCGTGAGTGCATCATCCAGTCCACCGATCGATACGCGTGCCGTCGGATAGTGACGGGCCAGGAAGGTGTGCAGACCTTCGAGCCTGGGATCCAGTGCCACGAAGGCGGGCTCCGGTGCACGTCCGATGACACCGACCAGTCGATGCCCGGGCGTCGTGAAGACAAAGGTCGGGTGGTGGATGCCGACATGCGCTGCGGCCTGCATCATGGCGGCTGGCGGCTGCTGGGCGATGCGCAGAGCAGCCCGCTGAGCGGCAAAAGTGCCGTCGGGCACACGACGCCAGGTGCGGTCATCCCCGAGTCGATACTCCGCATGCCGGCCCTGCACGGTGCGGCCGCTGGCGTAAATATCTCCCGGTGCCACCGGCAGAAACTCAACCGGTAACAGGCGCAACGGACCCGAGAGCAGGTCGCCACCCCAATGGTTGAGGTTCAGCGAGAACACACAAAACGACATCTCACGTGCACGGCAGTCCCGACCGCTCTCCTGCAGCAGCGCCTGATCGGCATTGCCCCAGGGATAGCGCAGCAGGTCGCTGAACAGCGGCAGGCGGCGCCAGGTGTCGTCCGACATGCCCGCGAGCACCGGGATCTGCAGTCCGGAGAGCACATCCTCGATCTGCAGCAGCAGATAATTGTCGGTCAGCCAGCGGTAGCTCTCGACGGACTGAAAGCGACCAAGATAGTACGTGGAGACGAAGGGCCGCAGCTGACCATCCTGCCAGCGCGACACCAGCAGGAAGACCTGTCCATGATCACTCTGCAGCCCGGCGATCAGTGAGCCGGAAGGCGATGCGCTGACCTGTGCAAGATCCGCCGGCTGCTCGAGGCTACTGGCTGGAATGATTTGAGTGCCAGGTGATAGATCCGAGGCTGCGCCCGGTTGCGCCGGCGCCGTGCCTGCCAGCAGCCACAGCACCGCGATCACGCCCCGGAATCTCGCCGCCCTGGTCGTCATAGTCGTCTGACCAATGGCACAACCCCCCCGGATCGTAGGCCCGCGCCACAGGCGCGGCAACTCTGCAGACTATGGATTAACGAAACCTAATGCACCAGGATCCTATTGCGCCGGCGCATCAAGGGCTTACGCTGGCGATGGCGCTCTCGAACGAGTACAACGAGTACAAACGGGCATGCACGGCACGCGTGCGCGGCACGCGTGCGCGGTGGACAAGCAGGGGCGAACGGAAATGGGAAAGCAGCTGGCTGGCGTGCTGTACCTGATCGCGATGGTGGCGCTCATCGTGGGAGTCGATGTGGCGTTCTTCAGGCATCGATTCTGGGAGCGGCTGATGGTGAACGTCGGCATCGTGCTGGTCTTCGGCGCGTTCTACCTGAGATTCCTCAGCACCTGGAACGGCCGTTAATCGTCCAGGCCCAACCCTTTCAGAATCCTGGGGATGTGCCTGGCCACACGCGCCGCGCGTGTGGCGGATTGTTTCGCGCCTGCGAAATGCAGCAAATATCCTTTCTGTCGCCCCGGGGTCAGCGCCCGGAACGCTTCGGCCAGTTTCGAATCCTCATCCAGACGCTGCAGAAATTCCGCCGGTACGTCGAATTGTGCGACATCCTTCATGGGTATGCGCGCGCCGGATTTCTCGACGGCGATGGCTTCCCGGATGTAGACAGCGATGGCCGCTTTGCGCTCCTTGATCTGTGCCAGCGAATCGAAGCGCAGCTGCCTTCCGGCCTGCACGTTCCGGGTCTGCTGCACCAAAAGGGCCTTCGGATCCTCGAGCAGGGCACCCTTGAAGAACAGCAGCGCGCAGTATTCCTTGAAGCCGTGGATCAGCACCACGTTGCCGCCATCGAGGTCATAGCAGGCCTGGCCCCACTTCAGCGACTCGTGCAGACCGGAGGCGAGGCACAGTTGGCGCAGCACCCTGAATTCTGCGCTCCAGCGCTTTTCCTTGGCGTGCACTTTGCCAACGAGAGGATCTGCGACGCTGGACTTCACGGCGGCTGCTGTCATTGTGCGCTGAACGCGAGCAGTACGTTTCCCGGCACGTTGCTGTTGCGGTTATAGCCCGAGCAGACAAATACCATGCCGTTCACCACCACGGCACCCGGACCATCCATCGAGCCGCCGCGGCCCGGCACTGCGTTCACAGTCCTGAAGGGGCGCATGGTATCGAACTGCCACAGCAGCTCCCCGGTGTCGGCAGCGTGTGCGCGCAGATGTCCATCGTTGGAGGTCGTGAATACCACGCCCGGGATTTCCGTGACCGCTCCCGGCTGGGAGGGACTGCAGCCGACCGGCGCCTGCGGCGCGCACGGCGATGCCGCCACATGCCACAGCAGCGTGCCGTCACTCGTGCGCAATGCCGTCAGGCCTCCGCCGTTGCTGCGATCCACCTGGGCGCGGCTTGGGTTAAACGGGTCGGTCTGGCTGGTGCGAATCAGATCCGACGTCGTGGCGAAGACCCGCGCTCCATCGCTGGCCATGCCCCACTGCACGCCACCATTCAGGCCACCCTGGCCGACGCGCGCGTGCCAGAGAATCGAGCCGCGTTGAGCAGGATCCAAAGCCCAGACGATGCCGGATTTCTGGCCGACCAGCAGCAATTCGCGCCCCGCGGGTGTACGGATCAGGATCGGCGAGTCGCCGATGTCCGCATCGGGGCCGCAGTTGTTACTGGCGCGGCAGAGGCCATTGAAGATGTCGCCAGCAGACAACTGGCGACTCCAGACCTGGCGGCCGGTATGCAAATCGAGCGCGACGACGGCGTCGCTGGTCGTGGTCATGGGTGCGGAATAATTGTCACCTGTCCCCACGTAGAGCAGTCCGCGGCTGGCGTCCACCGTGGGCCGCGCCCACACCCCGGCCCCCGAGGGACCATACACGACGGTGCCGCGAGCGCTGCGGCCGCGCGCCACCGGTACGTCGGTCATCCAGGCGCGCCAGAGCTGGCGTCCGTCGGACACACGCAGCGCGACCACGCTGCCGCGGAACGTGCAACAGTCATAGTCCGATGCGCTCGAGCGCGTTTCCTCCCACGAGGCCACCGGCACGAAGACTGCGTCGCCGTAGACCGCCGGGCCGCCCGTCAGGCGCGCGGAATCATGAGCGTCCACCCGCACCTTCCAGAGCAGTTGGCCGCTCTCGGCCCGCAGCGCGTAGAACCAACCGGTCAGATCGCCGAACAGCAGTTCATGGCCGTTGCCGCGGTCAACCAGCAGAATCGAGGAGCGCACCGGCCCCTGCGCCTGAAACGTCCATTGCAGACAGCCCGAGGAGGCACGCATGGCATGCACCACGCCCCCGGCGCTGCCGACAAACAGCTCATCGCCGATCACCGTCGGCGGCGCGAAGGCCATCGAATCTCCGGCGAAGCCGAAGGCCCACTTCAATCGCAGCCGTCGCACCTGCCCGCGTGTCAGACGCGCGCCGGCCGCGGGCTGGAAGCGCGCATTGTCGGCAGCCGGACTCCAGCCGTTCCACGCTGCAACCGCGCCCGCGGGCAGATGCACGGTTCTATCGCTGCAGTAGGCTGCGGCTGGGGCTTGCAGCAGCGCCGCCTTCGTGCCGAGATAGTTCGCGACGGCCGCCCGCTCGTCTGCGCTCAACGTCAGGGCGATCGCAATCATTTCGCCGGCATCGAGCGTGCGCAGGATCCGCGCTGCCGGCAGCTGCTGCAGGGCTGAACGCGGCGGAATACGCTCCTGACCCGAGTCGTGACAGCTGGCGCAATGCTGCTGATACACCGTGGCGCCGCTGCTCGAGGCGGCAGTCGCAGCGGCCGCGCTGGCTGCCACGGGCAGCCCATTTGCAAGGGCCAGTGCCAGCGCCAACGCCGGTGCCGTCGATAGGATGACTGCGGCGCGTCTTGGCAGCGCGGTCCCGGCTTTCATTGTTTGCCCCCCTCAGCCTACCGGTCGATGTTACCGCTAGCGCTGCAGCAAGCCTACTGCGCGCTGGCGTCAGCCACGCATCCGATGGCAGCGATCGATGAACTGCTGTCGCGCCGCCGGCGGATGCACCTCCAGGGCCAGCAGCTGCAACACCTCCTCGCGGCTCCCCGCTCGGGCCGTGGCGCGCTTCAGCAGCAGCTTCGCGATGGGTCCCACGTAGTAGGCGAGATGTTTCTCCAGCTGATCCAGCTCCGGCGCGCTGCAGCCGCGAGGCACGCCCGCGCCCCCCACGTAAGCGGCCGCGCGCCCGGAAGCGTACCCGCTCGTCGGTGTGCGCAACAGTGCCGCGATGTGTGCACTCAGGCGCGCATAGTGGGGTGCGCGGGGTGGCGGGAAAGCGTCAAGCCAGTGCTGGGTGCTGAGGAAATATTCCAGGCTCCTCGCCGGCAGCACCTCCTCGATACGCACGGGCAGCAGCGGAACCTGGCGGTGTACGGCGCGCTCGACTTCCCGGCGCACCTGCGGGGAGTCGTTGCAGTGAGAGGAGAACACCAGCACCATGACGCGCGCAGCGCAGATTGCATCGATGATCTCCGCCGCCCAATCCGCTGCCGGCGTCACGTCCCGCGGCGCAATCCACACACCCAGGCCGTCCGATTCGAGCTGGGCCACGAGATCGACGGCGCATTGCCGGTCCGGCTGCGAGTAACTGACGAAGACGTCGCGGCCGCTCATTCGCCGGGCTCGAGCAGTTGCATCGCCTTGCTCAGGCTCATGCGCAGGCGCTCGAAAGCCCGCACCAGTGCGGCAAATTCCCGCGTGCCACGGCTATCGAAAGCGGCGGCGGAGGCGTTGCCCACACTCAACTCATCCGCAACCGCGACGATGCGGTGGATTGGCCGCACGATGAGCAGGTAGATGGCCGCATTGATGAGCAGCAGGAGGCAGAGCATCGAGAGGATGATGGCGGCCAGAATGCGGTGAAAGGTGACGGCCGCCTTGGCGGTCGCATCCCGCAGCGGCACCGACACGATGTGTGCGCCAACCACCTCGTTCGCCTGCCATCCAAACCCATTGTCACTGCCATAACGGGCAAGCAGGGTCGCGGGCGCCGTGGCAGCGCTGGCGTGGCAGAGCAGACATTCGGCCTCGGCACGGATGGGCTTGGCCAGATACAACGCGCTGCCCATTGCCGTCTCGCGCTGGCCGACGATCTGGCGCGTGCCCGGCACATCGCGGAACTGCTGGATCACATCCGCTTCCCAGTCCGTGGCGCGATCCCTGGGATTGGTGGGGTTGAGCGCCGCCTCCTTGTACGTAAACTCCGGGTACTGTGCGCGCAGCTTGAGGAAGTTCTGGGTGGCCGCGTAGAAGGGCACGCTCTGCGGCAGGAATTCCGTGCGCATCCGGGATTCGAGCAACGGCACGATCTCGGTGCTGGTATAGGTGCGGGTCGCGAGGGCGCTGTCCATCATGAGGCTGGCCTCATCGAGGACTGTCCGGCGGGCGTTGGTCTGCATCACGTTCCAGCAGACATAGGACAGAATGAGTCCGACGGCGGCCAGTGCGGCGGCGACGATCAGGTTGATGCGCACCATCAGGCTCATAGATCACGCCAGGGGCAGGGCGGGGCACCGTGCACTTCGTATCGAGTGTACGCCAGCTCGGCAGGGAAGCCGAACCGGCCGGATAGCCCGGCGCAGGGCGGCGCGCTCAGTGCGGGCGCGGCGCCCAGAGGAGAGAGCCGTGTGCGTCCCGGGCACCCCAAGGTAAGATGGCTGCCTCGCTGACACAGGGATGTCGAACCAGGGCCGTTTCTGCAGAACTTTGGCTGCAGCGTCGTCTGGTTAATTCAAACAGCAATGGGCGCCGGAGCTGCTTCGGGTCTTTCCCTTACCACGCTGGATGAGGACAGCTGGGAGGACCTGCTGTTCTTCATCGAGGAACGGCGGGTGATCCCTATCGTGGGGCCGGAGCTGCTGCGGGTGGAAACCGAACGCGGCCCGCGGCTACTGCTCGAGTGGGCCGCCGAAAAGCTGACCTCACGGCTGGGCGTTGACCGCGCAGCGCTGCCCGAGCGCTACACCCTCAACGATGTGGTATGCCTGTTTCTGGCGACCCGTGGGCGTCGCGAAGAGGCCTACGTCAGGCTGCGCAGCATCCTGAAGGATGCCCGGTTCGAGCCGCCGACGGCGCTGCGCCGGCTCGCGGCGATCACCGATTTTGACCTGTTCGTCTCGACCACCTTCGATTCCCTGCTGGAAGAGGCGATCAACCTCGAGCGCTTCGGCGGCTCGGCGGGCACCGAGGTGCTCTCATACGCGCCGAACCGCATCACAGATCTGCCCGCCGAGCGCGAGCGGCTCGCGCGCCCGGTGGTCTATCATCTGTTCGGCAAGCTGTCGGCCTCCCCGACCTATGCCATCTCGGATGAGGACCTGCTCGAATACATCTGTGCGCTACAGAACGAGAGCCTGATCCCCGAGCGGCTGTTTCACGAGCTCGAGCACAGTCATCTGCTGGTGATCGGCAGCAGCTTCAGCAATTGGCTGGCACGGCTGTTTCTGCGCATGGCCAAGCGTCGACGCTTGTCCGATCCGCGCGAGGTCGGTGAGATCCTGGCCGATGACGAGATCTCTCAGGACCATCGGCTCGTGGCCTTTCTGCAGCAGGTGAGCGTGCGCACGCGCATCTATGCGGGGGCGGAGCGCTTCGTGCAGGAGCTGCACGAGCGCTGGCAGCTGCGCCAGCAGGCGGCGGCCAGCGCACACGGCACTGCGAACTCCGGAGTATTCCCGACCCGCTTTCTGCCGCCGGCGCGCGAGATGCCGGACCATGCCGTATTCATCAGCTACGCACGCGAAGACCTTCCGGCCGTGCAGAGGATCAAGGCGGGACTGGAGGCTGCGGGCATCACGACCTGGTTCGACATGGAGCGGCTGCAGGTCGGCGATGACTATGATCGCAAGATCCAGCGCAATATCCAGCGCTGCTCGTATTTCATCCCGGTCATCTCCGCGGCGACCCAGACGCGGCTCGAAGCCTACTTCCGGCGCGAGTGGAGCTACGCGCTGGATCGGGCGCGCAACATGGCGGACGGTGCCCTGTTCATTCTGCCGGTGAGCCTGGACGGTACCGATCCCGCCGCGGCGCACGTGCCCGAACGATTCAGGGCGCTTCACTTCACGCAGCTGCCGGGCGGCGAGGTGACCAGCGAGTTCTCGCAGCGCCTGGCGGAGTTCCTGCGGGGCAACTGCGCATGAATATCCGGGAGCAGGGGCCCGCCGCTGCCATGGTCGATCCGCAAAGGCCGTGGCTGGGTCTGGCCTCCTTCACAGAGGAGGCGCGAGCATACTTCTTTGGCCGCGAGGCAGAGATAACCGAGCTCACGCGACGCGTACAGCGAAAACTCCTCACGGTGCTGTTCGGCAAATCGGGGCTCGGTAAGACGTCGATTCTCAGGGCGGGCCTCGTGCCCCGCCTGCGCGCCCAGAATTACTTCCCGGTGTATTTGCGCATCGACTACGGGCACGACAGCCCCGAGCCCGCCGAGCAGATCCGGCGCGCGATCAATCTGGCGGCCCGCGATGTCGAGGGCAGGGCTGCCGACGGCGCCGGTGTGCCGCCGGTGGCGGACAGCGACGAGTCGATCTGGGAGTGGCTGCATCGACGCGGCGGGGGACTGCGCGACGCGGCGGGCCAGGGACTGTTCCCTCTGCTGATCTTCGATCAGTTCGAGGAGCTCTTCACGCTGGCGCAGAGCGATGAGTTTGGCCGCTCGCGGGCAACGCGCTTCGTCGAGGAACTCTCGGACCTGGTGGAAAATCGGCCGCCCCGGCGCCTGGAGACGAAGCTCGAGGGTGATGAGACGCTCGCCGAGAGTTTCGACTTTTCCCGGGCGGATTATCGCGTGGTCATCGCGCTGCGTGAGGACTACCTCGCGGCACTCGAGAGTCTCAAGCGTCAGATGCCCAGTCTTGCGCAGAACCGATTGCGGCTTGCGCCCATGACCGGCCGTCAGGGACTGCAGGCCGTGCTGGGGCCTGGCGGTGCGCTGGTTTCCGAGGAGGTGGCCGAGGCCATCGTACGTTTCGTGGCCGGCGGTTCCGAGCTGGCCAATGCCGAGGTCGAGCCCTCGCTGCTCAGTCTGATCTGCCGCGAGCTCAATGAGCAGCGCCTTGCCCAGCAGCGGCCGGAGATTTCCCAGGACCTGCTGGCCGGCTCACACGACACGATTCTGAGCACCTTCTACGAGCGGGCTCTGGCCGATCAGCCGCCGCCGGTTCGCCGCATCATCGAGGACGATCTGTTGACGGAGTCCGGCTACCGCGAAAATCTCGCCGAGGAGAGCCTGCTGCGACGTTTCGACGCCGCCGGCGTCGGGGCCACCGCGCTCGCGACCCTGGTCAATCGCCGACTGCTGCGCATCGAGGAGCGACTGGACGTGCGGCGCGTCGAGCTGACGCACGATGTGCTCACCGGCGTCGTCAAGACCAGCCGCGATCGTCGCCACGAGCGCGAGGCTCGCGAGGCGACTGAACGCACGCTCGCGCAGCAGCGCAGCCGCGAGCAGGCGGCACGGCTCGCCCTGCGCCGCGCGCGCGTGATTGCCCTGGCATGTACGCTGCTGGCCACGGTGGCTCTCGCGGCGGCGATCCTTGCGTGGATCAGTCTGCGCCGTGCGCATCGTGCCGAGGAGCTTGCGCGCCAAACGCGCGCTCTCTCGGAGCAGGCACGCGGGCAGGCCGAAGGCCTGCTGGGGTTTCTCACCGAAGACTTCGTGGATGAGCTCGAATCTTTCGGCCGCTATCAGACCATCGATGAGCTCTCGCAGCGGGAGATCGACTACTTCAATGCGCTGCCGGCAGCGCTCAAGGATCCGGCCACCATTCGCAACGCCGCCTCCGCGTATGTGAATCAGGGCCGCGCACGCCTTTACCTGGGAAATATCCCTGCTGCCAATCGCAGCACCCAGCAGGCCATTGCATTACTGGAGCCTCTGCAGCGCGGCGCAGACGCTTCCGAGGCGAACAGCCTCATCCTGGCGCGTGCGTACATGTGGCGCGGCGCCATTCTGGGAGGCCAGGCCGATCCGGCTGAGATCCCCGAGCTCAGCCGCGCAGTGGATCTGCTGCGTCCGATCGCGCAACAGCCGCACGTCCCGCTGCAGGTGAGCCACTCATATGTGGACAGCCTGGCCAATCTTGCGATGGGTGAGTGGGCCAACGGCCACGAGCAGGAGGCGGTTCTGTCCGCGCAGCAGGCGCTGCGCCTGGCGCGCCAATTGGGGGCCGGTCAACATCGGGACCTCGCTGCGGACGCCAATTACGCCGAGGCGGGGGCCTGGCTTGCGAATGCCCTGGTGGCCCTGGGACGGGACGTGGAAGCACGTCGCGCAGCGCTGGATGCGCAGCGTGTCACCGATGAGGTCCTGGCGCAGCGACCACAATTCGGGCGCGTGCTGTTTGCCAAGCAGATGATCGACTACGTGCTCGTGTGGGCCGACGAAGACCAGCTCGATCCGGTCGAGGCCCAGCGCTATGCATTGGATGAACAAAAGATCGCGCTCACGCTGACGGGGCTCGAGCCCGGCAACACGTCCTATATTGGTCTGTTGGCTGACGCCTACGGGACTGTCGGCGATTCGTTCTGGCTGGCGGGACAGCTGCCTGAGGCTGTTTCCAATTATCGTCGCGCACTGCAGACCCTCGGGTCTATCGGCGTCTCGGAGTCGTTCTACGCCATGAACATCGCGGCGGATGCAGCAGACGGCGCCAGCATGCAGCTGCAGCTGGGCGATCGTGCCGGAGCCGCCCAGACCATGGCGAACGCGCGGGCCCTCATCGCCAGGATTCCTCAGGCGGGTACCCCCGTACCGCTGGTCGCCGGCATTCTCGGCGCGATTCCCCCGGCGCTGCTGGCCTATGAGCGTGGAGACTATGGTGAGGCACGGCGCATCGCACGTGCGGCACGCGAGCAATGGCAGTCGCATCCGAAGGAAGCCAGAGCCCTGCTAACCTGGTCGAGCGCCTCGATCTGCCGGCTGGCGCTCATTGAAGTGCGTGCCGAGTATCACCTGCAGGACTTCGCGGGTGCCGAGCAGAGCGGGCGCGCCGGGGTCTCGCAGTGTCCCCTGGGTGGCGGTACAGGCCAGCCCGCAAATCGCGCCGCATCCGAGGCGTCAGTGTGGTTGTCGATGGCGCTTGCACGCCAGGGCAAGCTCGGGGAAGCGGCGCGCGCGATCGATCCCATCGTACGGAGCGGTCGTGAGCTCGAGAAGCGCAATCGCAGCAATCGCTGGCTGCCGCTGGAGATGGCCAGCGCACTCTATGCGCAGTCCCTCACTGACGGCCCGCACCGCGTCGCATTGCTCGCCGAGGCTTCCGAACGCATCAGCCGCACGGTGCCTGCGATCGCCTCGCTGCGCGATTCGCGCGAATGGCGTGAGCTGATCGATGCGGCGCGCCGTGGCTCGGACGTAGGGGCGCGGCACCCCCCACGACCGTGGCGCGCGCGGCCTTGAATAAAGGCATGCCCGCATCGCAGTCCGCTCGCGATGCGCGGGCGGCCGATGGACGCCTGCCCATCGTCGTCGGTGTCACCGGTCATCGGCATCTGCGGCCCGAGGATCTACCGGCCTACCGGGCCCGCGTCATCGAACTGTTCGGTGGCCTGCGCGAGCGTTATCCGGCAACGCCGCTGCGGATCATCTCTGCCCTGGCTGCCGGCGCCGATCGGCTGGTGGCCGAGGTTGCGCTGGAGCACGGCCACGAGCTCATCGTCCCCTTGCCGCTCGAGCCGGCAGATTACGAGCGCGATTTCCCGCAAACGGTTGCCGAGTTCCGCGCCATCCTGGAGCAGGTGCCCTCTGAGCGGGTCTTCGTATGGCCGCGATCCGAAGCGCCGACTATGGCCGATGCATCAGGGCGCTCGATCCAGAGCGCGCCCGCTGCCGTGCGTGACCGCCGCTACGCCGAGGTGGGCGCCTTCGTGGCCGAGCAATGTCACATCCTGCTCGCCATCTGGGACGGCGCGCCGAGCGAGGGGGAGGACACCAGCGCGGGGACCGCAGCCGTGGTCGCCTTGAAGCTCGGGCAGGCCGGCGGCGCCAGGCGTGCCGCCGCGGTGCTGGACCCGGCCGACACCGGCCCGGTGTTCCATGTGCATGCAGTGCGGGCGGGCAGCCACGCTGCGCCCCCTGATCGCGTCGACTGGCTGTTTCCGGAAGATGGCGATGCCGCGCTCTTTCATACCGTGTGCACGCGTCTGGATCGCTTCAACAGCGAGCCGCTTCGCGCCGGCATACAGCCACAGGTGGCCGACGCCGCGAATGCTTTGCTGCCGGGCATCGAAGGTGGTGCGCGTGACCTCGCATTGGCAGCCGCTTTCGCCTACGCCGATTGCCTCGCTGCCCACTATCAACGTATCACCCACCGCGTCATGCGGCTCACTCTGCTGCTCGCAGCCGCGATGGCGCTGTTGTTCGAGATCTATGCCGAGGTGTTGCCGGTGCGCCCGGTGCCCGTGGGATATCTGGCGTGCTTTGCGTTGCTCACCGTGGTGCTGTTCTGGCATCGGCGCCTCGATGCGCAGGGGCGCTATCTCGACTATCGCGCCCTGGCGGAAGGGCTGCGGGTCCAGTTCTACTGGCGTCTGGCAGGCCTCAGCGATAATGCCTCCTCCTCGTATCTGCGCAAGCAGCTCGACGAGCTGCGCTGGATTCGCGAGGCGCTGCGCGCGACCGGCGCCGTGCCGGCGCCCCCCACTGCGCAACCGGAGCTGGCGTTGAAGTGCTGGGTACACGGGCAGGCTACCTACTACGCACAGCGCGCCCGACAGCATGAGCAGCGCATGCGGGGCATCGAGCGCTATTCCCAGGTATTTCTCGCGCTCGGACTGCTCTCGGCTCTGAGCCTGGTCGTATTCTGGCGCGCGCTCGAGGGGCTCACCGGCTGGCACCACTGGGCCGTGCTGGTCATGGGGTTTGCGCCGGTCGCCGCGGCGCTGTGGGAAGCCTACGGGGAGCGACTTGGCGCTCGTACGCAGGCCAACCAGTATGCGCGCTTCGCCACGATCTTCCGCCGCGCCGAGCGATTCATCGAGGGCCTGGAGCGCGAGGCGCCCAACGCCTCGCGCCGCGAGCGTGAGTACGCCGTGCTGCGCGATCTGGGACGCGAGGCACTGATCGAAAACGCCGACTGGGTATTGCTGCTGCGGGATCGACCGATCGCGCTGCCCAAGGGCTGAGAGACTGTACGCCACGCGCGCCCTGCATCGGGCGCTGACGACGGGTCAGGTCCCGTCGCCGGGCGTGGGCGTCAGCACCAACGCAAGCTTGGCGGCCGCAACAGCACGCACCGCACAGGGTTGCAGCTCGTTCGCCCGGCAGGCCGAGATGCTGGTGGACAGGTAGCGGCCCGAGGGCGAGGTCACGATGACGACCGTGCTGACCATGACGCCGCCGGCGGTCTGGAAGCGCAGCAGGTTTCCCGGCACGTGCAGCTGCAAGTCGCAGGTATCCGCTGGGGATGCGAGGCGCAGGGCCCCGGACGCAGTGATTGTCTGCCTCAGTCGATCTGCAAACGCTGCAATGAGACTGTCGCGCCCGCTCTGCGCATCCAGACAGACCTTCGGCAATGCCTGCACGGCTGCTGGGGGCGTCGCCACGGACGCCGGGGCGTCCTGCGCCGCCAGGTGCGTCCCCGGCCGTGCCAGCAAAGCGGCCAGCAGCCACACAGCCCGATAATTGCTCAAAGTCAGGGACTTCATGGCGGTGCGCTCCTCACGTCAACGCAGGTGCTGCAGGCTCTCGACGGCGGGCACGAAATAGTAGGAGCCGCTGAGCGCCTGTGTATAACGGGTCAGCGCATCGCGCGTACCCGTCACCAGCCCCGCCATGCTCTCGAGCATGCGGGACAGGCGCTTTTGCTCGGCGCTGAATCCGACAAACATGGTGCCATGCTCACGCATGCTTCCATAGGGCATGTTGCGGCGGAAGATATGTCCGAACTCGTCCTGGTCGGTGCGTGCGACATGCGAGTCCGAGGGTTTGTCATCGAGCTCGGTACTGTCGAGCTTGGTGCGGCCCATGATGCGCTCCTGCTGTGCGGGCGGCAGCGCTTCCCATTCGGCGACCCTGTGCTTCCACTTCTGCAGCAGCAGCACTGACCCGGCGGCCCCGGGAACGTCCGCGGCCAGCAGGGCTTGCGCGGGTGCATCCAGCAAGCTCGGATTTTCCGAGCCATCGATGAAGCCGGTGAGATCGCGGTCATGTCGATAAGACCAGCTGATGGTCTCCTGCGCCAGCGCGGCCTGGCCAGTCAGGTCGCGGACGACCGAACGGGCCATATCGAAGATCACGTCATAAGCGCTGCCGGATAGCCAGACGAGCGCGTCATGCTGGGTGGCGGGCATGACGAATCCTTCGGTTCCGAGGATGTCGTGGTTGAATCCCTCGACGCCGGCGGGGCAATCCTCCGGGGCCACTTCGCGCCAGAGCTCGGGCCGAAAGCCGATGACGAAGTTCACGCCCCCCGTGGTCGTGCGCGGCTCGTGAATGGAGGCCACGGTGGAGATGAATTCGCTGTGTTTCTTTGTATCGTGAACATCGAATTCCAGATACGTGTGCGAGGAAGTACCGAGCGCAAAGATTCCGGCCTGGGGGGTGGGCATCCTCCGATTATATCAGCGGCTCGCCCGACGCTCTTCGCTCGGGCTCGAGTCGTCTCGGCTCAAAAGGGCAGTGGCTGCAAGTCAGGATCGGCCCAGCTTCTGCGTGCTGCGCTGGAGAACAGCAGATCCTTCGAGAAATACCGCAGAAGCCAGTCCGAGCGTCCATACGGGCTGTCCAGCAGTTCATTCAGGACGCTGTGGAGCGAATGCTCCGGTCGTGCCGCGAGCCACGCGGCTGCGGCCCGCAGAGACGCCAGCGTGATGGTCTCGTGATAGCCGCTGGTATCGCTATTCACGGTACCGGTCGCCTCGTTGTAAGCACGGATCAGAGGCGGCATGTCGATCAGGGCCAATGCGCCCCTTCGACGCAGCAGCCATAACGCCGCGGCAAAGTGTGCCGCATGCGTCCACTCCGACTTGGGCAGCGTGCGCTCGATCAATCCATGAGCAACGCGCTCGATGTCGACATCTGAAAATACCCGACTCATGTGCAGCTCCTCGAAAGGCATGCCTCCGACAGAGCCAACATGAACCCCGCCGGAAGGCGGGGATTGGGGAATGGCCGATCGAACTCAGGGTTGGTTTACCCGGGTCTGGACGCAAGCGCATGCCCTGCCCGCCGCAAGATGGCGGAATTGTTGCTGCTTGAGGCGGGCGTTGCGCATGGCAATTACCCTATCGCCGCCGGGTTTTTGTGTCAACGAACGCCAGCCAGGGGCGTGCCTGCCGTACCGGCGCCGCTGAGGCAGGGCTCAGCGGGCGAGCAACCGGTAGGTGAGCGTGATCCACACCATGGCGCAGACGAGCAGTGCCAGCATGACGGCGGCACTGCCGTAGTCCTTGGCGCGCTTGGACAGACCATGATGTTCGAACGAAATTCGATCGATTGCTGCCTCGATGCTGGAGTTGAGCAGCTCGATGATCAGCACCATGACGACCGATCCGATCAGCATCAGGCGTTCGACGGCGCCGAAGGGCAGCAGCAGCGCCAGCGGAATCAGGCAGGCGGTCAGCGTCAGTTCCTGGCGGAAGGCGCTTTCCTCGCGGAATGCGAATACCAACCCACTCCAGGAATTCTTGCTCGCCTGCCAGGCCCGCGCCAGGCCGCGGTTGCCTTTGTGTGGGTTGTGCTCGCTGGAATACTCGGTGTTGGTTTTGCTCATCAAGCCCCGCTCGCGTTGGCCAACGGGCCTGGGAGCTTCGCACCTTGGCTGCGGGGGTGCAAATGTGCGACGAACTGTTCCGTCGCGGCACGCCACGAGAACCTGCGCGCATGGGCCGCCGCATCCTCGCGGCGCAGCTTCAGGGCTTCGAGGCAGGCGGTGCGCAGATCCTCATGCATGACGCCCGCAGTCCTGCAATCGCCGATGACATCGAGCGGACCGGTGACCGGGTAAGCGGCGACCGGCACGCCGCAGGCCATGGCCTCGAGCAGCACCAGCCCGAACGTGTCAGTTTTGCTGGGAAACACGAATACGTCCGCGGATGCGTATACCTCGGCGAGCGCGTGCGGATCCAGGACCCCGAGATAGTGCACCTCCGGGTGGCGCGCCTGAATCCCCTTCAACGCCGGCCCCACGCCGGCGACCCATTTCGAGCCCGGCAGATCCAGCTCGAGAAAGGCTTCGATATTCTTCTCCACCGCGACCCGGCCGACGTACAGGAAGATCGGTGCTACGCCCTTGAGCCGCCCGCCAGGCAGGGGCCTGAAGGTGTCCAGGTCCACCCCGCGCGACCACATCGCAACGTTCTTCAGGCCATGGGACTCCAGATCCCGTTTGACCACCGGAGTGGGGGCCATCACGGCCGCGGCGGGTCCGTGGAACCAGCGCAGAAACGCGTACGTGCAGCCCAGCGGCAGACCGGTACGTGCGCGCACGTATTCGGGAAAACGTGTGTGATAGGCGGTGGTGAACCTGAGTGCGCGCTTGAGCGCAAAGCGTCGCGCAGCCAGGCCGAGTGGGCCTTCGGTGGCGATGTGCAGTGCGTCCGGGTCGAACTCTGACAGGCGCTGCATGGCCCTGCGCCCCGGGAACAGCGACAGGCGGATATCGGGATAGGTCGGGCACGGCACCGTGGCAAATTCGAGTGGCGTCAGGAAATCGACCGTGTGACCCATTGCCTGAAGTTCGCGCGCCGTGGCCTCCAGCGTCCGCACGACGCCGTTGACCTGCGGTTTCCAGGCGTCGGTCGTGATCATGATCTTCATGCGTCTCTCCCCTGTAACGCCGTATCGGACTGCATCCACGACGTCTGTGCCCGGCGTGGATTCACTCCAGGTTGCAGCGCGCCTACGCGGGCATCGAGTTCGCTGCGGGCAGCTCGTCCATCAGCCGACCCAGGTTCATGGGCTGCGAGAGCCGGTCACGCCAGTGAATCAGCTGCAGCTTGCCGTCGAAATCCTCGGCGAGCGCGGTCAGGCTCTCTACCCAGTCCCCATCGTTGCAGTACAGGATGCCATTGATCTCGCGCATCTGTGCCTTGTGGATATGCCCGCACACCACGCCATCGCAGCCGCGCCGGCGCGCCTCTTCGGTCATGACGTGCTCGAAGTCGGAGATGAAGTTGACCGCATTCTTGACCTTGTGTTTCAGGTACTGCGACATCGACCAGTAGGGCAGCCCGAAGCGCTGGCGGATCGCGTTGAGCCAGCGATTGAGCTTCAGCAGGAGCGTGTACATCCAGTCGCCGACATGCGCGAGCCAGGGTGCATGCTGCATGACGCTGTCGAACAGATCGCCGTGCACGACCCACAGCCGCCTGCCGTCGGCAGTCAGATGGATCGCCTCCTCGATGATGGCGATCTCTCCGAGGTGCAGCCCGATGAACTGGCGCACCAGCTCGTCGTGATTGCCCGGAACGTAGATTACCTTCGTGCCCTTGCGTGCGCTGCGCAGGATTTTCTGCACGACATCATTGTGCGTCTGCGGCCAGTACCAGCTTTTCTTCAGCTGCCAGCCGTCCAGGATGTCGCCGACGAGGTAGAGCGTGTTGGCCTTGTGGGTGCGCAGGAAGTCGAGGAGATAATAGGCCTGACACCCGGAAGTGCCCAGGTGTATGTCCGAGATCCAGATCGTACGAAAGTGATAGTGGTCGTCTGCGGCCGACACCTGGTGGCTCGCTTGCTGAAACCGCGCGCAGTAGACCATTGTTCTGTGACGGCTTTATTGCAGGAGGTGACGTGACGCATATGTCGTTGACGAAGGCTTGCTGCGTGCTCGCCGCGACGCTCCTCGCGCTGCCGTTGCTCGGGGGCTGCAACGGTGGCTCGGGCGGAGCGGGCGGCTCGGCGCCCTCCCAGGGGGGCAATCCGGCCCCTGCACGCGGCATGCTGCTGGGAAATCCGACGCTCGAGCAGTACCTGCCCGCGGGCACTGTCCTGACGCTGGCGCAGGGTGTGAGCGGGCAGCCGCTGCTGGGTCTTGCGGGCACGCCGGTCTGTGACGTGGCGGTGTATCACGTCGAATACGAGACCATCGGCGGCGCCGCCGAGAGCACCACGGCCTCTGCCGGGCTGATGGTTCCCGCCGGCAGCAGCCCCGGTTGTGGCGGATCGCGCCCGATCGTGCTGTACGCGCACGGCACCAGCACAGAGAAGCAATTCGATATCGCCGATCTCGCCGATCCGCAGAACGCGGAAGGGCTGCTGCTGGCCACGTTCTTCGCCTCCCACGGCGATATCGTGGTGGCCCCGAATTACGCCGGCTACGACACCTCCAGCTTGCCCTATCACCCCTTCCTGGTGGCTGACCAGCAGTCCGCGGACATGATTGACGCACTGAGCGCGGCGCGATCGGCGCTGCCGGTCATGAGCGCACCGGTCACTGTCGACGGCGGCAAGCTGTTTGTGACCGGCTATTCACAGGGCGGCTACGTGGCGCTCGCGACCGAGCGGGCGATGCAGGCCGCGGGGCAGACGGTGACGGCCAGCGGCGCCATGTCGGGCCCCTATGCGCTGGCAGCCTTCGTCGACGCGGAATTCTTCGGCCAGGTGAGTATGGGTGCTCCGGTGGTCGGTACGCTGCTCTTCACCGGCTATCAGCACGCCTACGGCAACATCTACGCCAGCCCCAGTGATGTGTTCTCCAGCCCCTACGCCAGTGATATCGGGACACTGCTGCCGAGCACCCAATCCCGCAGTCAGTTGTATGCACAGAGGTTGTTGCCCGAGTACGCCTTCTTCAGCGCAACGCCGCCCGATCCAGCCTACGCGGATATCACACCGCCCGCGACGCCGACGAACCTTGCGGCCGTGTTCGCGCAGGGGTTCGGCAGCGCCAACCTCATCACCAACAGTTTTCGTCTGGCCTACCTGCTGGACGCGCAGGCCAATCCGGATGGCGGCTTCCCGAGCATCAGCTCGGATGTTCCGGCCGCCAGTCCCGCTCTGCCGCTGCGTGCCGCGCTGGCACACAACGACCTGCGCAACTGGGTGCCATCCGCGCCGACGCTGCTCTGCGGGGGCGACCAGGATCCGGAGGTCTACTTTTTCAACACCACGCTGATGCAACAGTACTGGCAGCAGCATGGCGCACCGACGGCGCCGGTCAGCGTACTGGATCTGGAGGCGCCGGTCGGCAGTGGCGATCCCTATGCGACGCTGAAGCAGGGGTTCGAGGCCGAAAAGCTCGCGACGGCGGCCGCCGCCATCGCGCAGGGCGCCACCGATGGCGGTGCCAGCGCGGTGGCCAATGCCTATCATTCCACGCTGGTGCCGCCCTTCTGTCTGGCCGCGGTCGTGAGCCTGTTTGCCTCGCACTGAAGCCGCGCGCTCCGCAGCCGCGGCCGCGCTACGGGCGTCAGCGGGCAGCGGCCGGGGCCGCCGGTGAGACATTGCCGTTCAGCCTGCGAATGCGCTCGAGTGCCGGCGGATGCGAATAATAGAATGCGACATACCACGGGTCGGGAGTCAGGGTGTTGGCATTGTCGCGGTAGAGTTTGGCAAGAGCCGTGGCCAGATCGGAAGCGCTGGCATGCGTCGCCGCGAAGCGGTCGGCGCTGAACTCGTGACGTCGTGACCAGAGTGCGCCCAGCGGAGTGAGAAAAAACAGCAGCACCGGTCCAACGAGCACCAGCAATAGCAGGGCGGCGTGCGCGGATGCCAGCGGCACACCGAGCGTGCTGTAGAACCCCGGCCGCGCGGCGACCCAGCCGAACGCCGCCAGGCCCGCCAGGGCCACCAGGCCTGAGACGATCAGGCGCTGGCGGATGTGGCCGAGGCGAAAATGCCCCAGCTCATGGGCCAACACCGCCTCGATCTCGGCGGCCTGCAGCTGCTGCAGCAGGGTATCGAAGAACACGATCCGCTTGTGGCGCCCCAGCCCGGTGAAGTAGGCATTGCCGTGGCTGGAGCGGCGCGAGCCGTCGATGACGAATACACCGGAGGAGCTGAAGCCGCAGCGCGCGAGCAATGCCTCGAGGCGCGTGCGCAGCGACTCATCGGACAGCGGTGAAAAGCGATTGAACAGCGGCGCGATGAATGCCGGCCACGCCCACGTCATGAGCAGCGAAACCGCGAGCCACACACCCCAGAACCAGGCCCACCACCAGCGGCCGGCATCTTGCATCACGAACAGCACCACCAGCACCAGCGGTCCTCCCAGCAGTAGCGCCAGCAGCAGGCTCTTACCGAGATCCGCCAGGAACAACACCGGCGTCGTGCGGTTGAAGCCGAATCGGGCTTCGAGGCGGAACGTACGCCACAGGGACAGCGGCAGATTCACTGCGCTGATGGCCAGGGCCACTGTGGCAATGACCGCCAGTCCGAGCCAGGGCTGCGACCATGCGGTGCGGCGCCACAGGCCATCGATCAGCGCGATGCCGCCTCCGAGGGTCAGTGCGAGCGTCACCAGTGCGCCGAGGACCGTGGCGAACTGCTGCAGTCGCACGCGGGCGATCGTGTAGTCGGCCGCCTTGCGGTGCTGCGCGAGCGAGAAGCTGTCGACAAAGGCCGCCGGCACCACATCGCGATGCTCCCGCACCGTGTGCACCTGACGATGCCCGAGCCACAGTTCCATGCCGACGCTGGCTGCGACGGCTGCAAGGAACGCCAGAGCCCCGGAGCTCAGCATGTCGTTATGGTGAGCGGATCCGGATATGCGCCGCCAGCCTGCCGGTCTGAACGTCACTGGCGTCAAACCATGTCGCCTTGTCCTTGCGGTAGGTCACGAGCAGATAGCAGCGGTCGTTCCTGACGTCGTAGTGATTGGTGAAGCCCAGCAGGGTGATGTCCGGGGCTGGATGACTCCAATGAGCCACATAGGCCTGCTGCGCGGCGTTGCTGCATTGGTTGCGAAGCCTGAACAGCTCGGCGGTCGTGCGCCGGACCTGCGTCTGCGCCGTGGCCGCGAGCGACACTGCGGGCAGCAGTGTCAGCAACGCGAGGCAGGCTCGCCAGGCCGCGAGCCGGGCGCCAGGCCGGTCCCATTTCCCCTCGAGCCGCTCGATGCGAGGCATGGTGCGCATTGTAAGACCAGCGGCGCAAAGCTGCCGGCACATCTCATTCAACGCGATTGGGTGCGTGCCAGATGATCGAACACACTTCGCATCGCAGCGATCTGTGCCAGGTACACACGCACGTCCTGGTCGCCGCAGTGCTGCCGCTCGATCAGTCTGAAGCCGCGGCTTGCGTAGACGTCGCCGGCGGCCGCGCCGCACAGATGTATCACTGTGGCAAGGCGCTGCTGCTGTGCAAGCGGGGCGGCGGCCATGTGTCGACGCTCGAGGGTCATTGCGACGCTGCGGTCAAGGTACGCCGAGGTGAGCTCGACGGCATCGCCTGGCAACACGCGCGTGTAGAGATCGTTGAAGGCACAGGAGCGCCATCCACTCCCCGGGACCTCCACGGCGACCGCATGGTTTCGGATGCAATAGTGCCGCGCCTGTGCAAATGTGCCGTCCGTCATCTGATACATCCCGACGGCGCTGGAAGCCGGTCGGTAGAGATTGAAGGGCTGGGTGGTCCATGACCAGCGCCAGTAGGTGCGCACGATAGGGTTCCCGGAGCTCTCGACCTGCGCGATCGCCGCGAGCAGATCGGGCGTCATGAGGCGGGTGGAATATTTTCTGAAAAGAGATCCATAGCGCTTCCAGGTCTCGGCAGGTGTCTTGTAGAGCGCCCCGCTCACGGGAAACAGCAGTTCTGCGGGCTTGAGGGTGACCTGGTAGATCCAGTTGGTTGCCAGGGCGATCAGTGTGAGAACGGCCAGCCCCAGGCAGATCTTCATGGCCGGCACTGAGCGCCAGCGCTCGCGTTGCGCGCGTCGGTTCACGCGCGCGAACGGCCACAGACGTGAGGGGCGCAGGCGCTGGTTGGGCCGCCTCGCCGCCTTCCGTCGCGGGCGCCGGGCGACGCTTGGGCGTGGCATCAGCGCTTATCCTCCGCACCCATCCCACATATCGGCTCCGGTATACTGAGGCGGTCGGGGCGCGGCATAACTTGAACAACCAACAGGGCGGGACGACTCCACATGACAACGATCGTGCTCGGAATCCTGCTTCTCGTCATCATCATCGTGCTGAGCTCGCTGGCGCGCACTGTACCTCAGGCGACGGTCGCCGTCGTGACCGTGTTCGGCAAGTATCGCCGGGTGATGCGCGAGGGGCTGAACT
Organism: Steroidobacteraceae bacterium; assembly: GCA_035502275.1. GTDB lineage: Bacteria > Pseudomonadota > Gammaproteobacteria > Steroidobacterales > Steroidobacteraceae > FEN-1191. The sequence continues at coordinate 29,097 of DATJUN010000105.1, read as the reverse complement.
TCAAGATGCCCTGGGAAGCGGTCTCGCACCGCCTGTCGCTGCAGAACCGGGCGCTGCAGCTGGAATTCCAGGCGATCACCCAGGACCAGGCGAACGTAAAGTTCGCCACGATGGTGTTGTACGCCGTCGCCGGTTCCGACGAGGAAGCCATCAAGAAGGCCGTGTTCAGCTTCGCCACGCCGCAGGAGTTTCAGCTGGCGCTGCAGCGGACCATTGACGGCTCCATTCGACAGTTCGTCGCGACGCAGAAGCAGGCCGACATTCTCGGCATGCGCGCGGAGATCGTCGAGCACACCAAGAAGAATCTCGACGAGGTGGTGCTTGCCTGGGGCTATGTGGTACGCGACATCCAGATCACCGATATGACCTTCGACAAGGAGATCATCGACTCCATGGCCCGGGTGGTCTCCTCCAAGAACCTGCTGGCCGCGGCCTCGAATGAGGGCGCCGCGCTGTTGGTGAAGCGTACCAAGGACGCTGAAGCCGAGGCCGCCTACAAGACCATCGGGGCCGAAGCGGACAAAAAAGCCGCGGCGCTGCGTGGCGAGGGCCTGGCCTTGTTCCGCAAGAACATCGCCGTGGGTATGAAGGATGCGGCCGACAGCCTGAAGGCCGCCGGCGTCGACAATCGCTTCCTGTTGTTTCTCGAATATACGGATGCGTTGAAGTACGTTTCCGAGCATTCCCAGGGTAAAGTCATCTTCATGGACAGCGGCGCCGGTGCGCCCTCCCGCGTGGTGCAGGGCGTGCTGGGAATGATCACCGAGACCCCGAGCCCTCCGGCTTCCGCCGACGCATCGGGCGGATCGGCCTGAAACAGGGAGACCCCATGCTGCTCACCGAATTCAATGCGCTGATCCAGGCGGCGGGGGATGTGGACTCCTATGCCCTGTGGCTCGCTGCGCCGGACAAGGATGGGTTCGATGTCGATCTCTCGGCCGTTGGCCGTGTCGATATCCAGTGGGAAGCCGCAGAGGTACGCCTCTATCCCGCGTCGACGAAGACGGAGACAGACTCGATCGACCCGGAGCCGGTGCTGGGTATGCTCCTGTCTCAGCTGCCCAGCGAGGTCAGTCCCGCCGAGGACTTTCGTATCCTGGTGGAGATCCCTCTGCTGCGCGATGACCCGGGGGGGGATGCACCGGGCTTTGTGGACCTGCGTGCCCTCCACATTGGCACTCGATCCCGGGAAGTCTGGTTGCTCGTGCGGCCGGCCACGGAGTTCGCCGACGGGCTGCTGCCTGACTGAGGCGCTTCGCGCGCGTCGTAACCCCTGGGCCAGCCCCGGGAGCCAGGACTTCGCTCACATCCTGCCGCGGTCGGGGTTAGAATCGATGCTCCGCGGGGGGATCTGCATGCGCGACACCATCATCACGGCTCTGGCGCTGGCGGCGCTCGTCCTGGCGGGCTCGGCCCAGGCGCAGGTACTGCACCAGTCGACCCGCATCGGATCGACGACCGTCGAATACGAGGTGGTACTGCCTGATCACTACGATGCGCAGCGTACCTACCCCACGATCCTCGCCTTCGGCGGCGGCCCCCAGACGATGGACGTCGTCGAGCGCATGATCGAGCACACCTTCCGCGATCAGGCGCAGAAGCGCGGTTACATCGTCGTCATGCCTGCCGCGCCCAACGGGCAGCTGTTCTTCGAGGGAGGCGAGCGCATTTTTCCGGCGTTCATACATCAGATTCTGATGACCTACAAGGTGGAGGGCGGCAAGCTGATGGCCGCGGGCGCATCCAACGGCGGCATCAGCGCCTTCTATATCGCCTCTCTGTATCCGCGCTACTTCCGCTCGATCACCGCCTTCCCGGGCTATCTGCCCGATCCCACGCCCGCGCGCCTCGATGCCATCTCCGATATGTGCCTTCACATGTTCGTCGGTGAGAACGATGAGCTCGGATTCGGCACCCCCATGGGCGAGGAAGAGCAGGTGTTCCGTCAACGTGGGTTTGCGCTGACCTACAGCGTCGAGAGGGGACAGCCCCATCGCATCGCCACCCTGAGCGGTGCCGGCGCTGCACGCCTGTTTGATCAGCTGGACAGCGATCGACACGGGTGCACGCGCTCCTGAATGCGGACGGCGCCTGGGTGAAAGACCATGAGCGCGCTGCGCATTTCGATGGACCCGGGCGAATTCGATCTCACGATGATCCACCGCTACCTCAGCGAGGAGTCTTATTGGGCCAAAGGTTTGTCAAAGCCGCTGCTCGAGCGCGCGATGGCGCACTCGATCTGCTTCGGCGGCTTTGTCGATGAGGCACAGGTGGCGTTTGCCCGCGTGGTCAGCGATCGGGCGACCTTCGCCCACCTGAAGGATGTGTTCGTGCTGCAGCCCTTCCGCGGCCGAGGTTATGGCGTGGCACTCGTGCGGGCCATCGTGTCGCATCCGGAGCTGCAGGCAGTCACCATGACGCTGGCCACCGCCGACGCCCATGAACTCTATCGGCGGTTCGGATTCGGGACGCACAGTCAGCCGGAGCGGCAGATGATCCGTGCCGGCACTTTTCTCGACGCCTCGTAAGCCGTCGACGCGCGCTGCTCGCGAAAGCGCTTGGGGGCCTATCTGCTTGCCGGCGAGAGCCGCACGCAGTGGGAACACTCCATTACGCCCATGGCGCAACTGCGCTACTCGGTGAGCTTTCGGACCCTCATCACGCGTGGTGCTTGAGAAACTTCAATGCCGCCTCTGCGACAAGGCGCGGCTGCTCGGGCAGCAGCGCATGCGCGGCGTGGTCGACTTCCACCAGCTGCACGCGATCGGGAAAGTCGGCCTTGAACAGACGTGCATTCTCGGGCACCGCTGAGGCATCCTGCAGCCCCTGAATGACCAGTGCCTTCGCCACGCCGCCGCCAGCCCAGTAGGCGCTCACCGGTTCTGCGGCACTGGCTCCCTGCAGTCTGGAGGTCTGTGGGTACCAGCCATCCTTCCACGGCGTCGGATCGTTGCCGGGGGCAAAGAAGGCGAAACGCACGGCGGCCTTGCGGATCTCCCAGGGCAGCGAGAGCTCGAAACACAACTGTCCTGCGCGACGCACCTGTGGATTCATGGGAATCCTGCCGCCGCACGCGAGCATGATGAGAGACTTGACGAGCTGCGGATGCTCTGTGGCCAGCGTGCGGGTGATGCGCTGTCCGAAGTCATGGCCCAGACACACCGCCGGGGCCCCACCCACCTTCATCAGCACCGTCGCGGCATCGTTGGCCATGTCGCGCAGCGTCAGCGTCGGTCTTTCGCTGGTGCTTGCGCCCGCGCCGCGCGGTTGGGCGCACACGACGCGATAGCCACTCTGCACCAATGCATCGGCCAGCGCATCGAAGTCCTCACAGCCGCGACCGAAGGAGGGAATCATGTACACCGTTGGACCACGGCCGCGAACCGCATACTCGAGCCGCCCGCCCTCGACATCGATCATGCCGGTGGCGCTGAATGCGCGGGCACGTCGGGGGATGAGCGTGGCAACGGCGAAGGCGCCCAATGCGCAAAGCGCGCCGCGCCGGGTGATCCCCGGTCGCCGCTGATTGTCACGACAGCCGGTGAGCGCATCCATGTTGCCTCCCTGTCCTTGAAGGTCACGCGCGCCGGCGCCGGCGACGGCTCCGCGCCGCGCAAACGCCGCCCTATCCTGGCAGTTCCCCCATGACGCGCCGCGTTGCCCGCTCGGCGATATCCACCGCCTCGTCCACCTCGGCGCGCGTCATGACCAGCGGGGGTGCGAATCCCAGGATGTCTCCCTGCGGCATCGGCCGCACGATCAGTCCGAGATCGCGCGCCGCCTGGGCGATGCGCGGCCCGACCTTCAGTGCTGCATCGAAGCGCTTCTTTGCGGCCGGGTCGGCCACGTACTCAACGGCCGCCAGCATGCCTATGCCGCGCACTTCACCGACGATCGGCAGTTCCGCAAAGCGCTCGCGCAGCCGTTGCAGCAGGTAGGCGCCGGTGTCGCGTGCCTGCTGCGGCAGATTCTCACGCTCGACGATATCGAGCGCCGCATTGGCCGCCGCGACGCCGAGCGGATGGCCGGTGTAGGTGTAGCCGTGCGAGAAGGCCCCGACGCGATCGGCGGCTTGCTCCATGACCTGAAACACGCGCTCGCTGACGATCGAGCCGGACAGCGGCGCATAGGCCGAGGTCAGCCCCTTGGCGATCGTGATGATGTCGGGCTCGATCCCATACAGATGAGAGCCGAACAGTGCCCCGGTGCGTCCGAAGCCGCAGATGACCTCATCGGCGATCAGCAGTACATCGTGCCTGCGCAGCACCGGCTGGATCGCCGCCCAGTAGCCCTCGGGCGGCGGAATGATTCCACCCGTGCCCAGCACCGGCTCCCCGATGAACGCACCGACCGTCTCAGGGCCCTCGCGTACGATCATCTGCTCCAGCTCCCGCGCACGCCGCTGCGAGAACTGCAGCTCGCTCTCGCCGGCCTGCGCTCCCCAATAATGGTGCGGCACCCCCGTATGCAGGATGCCCCCGACCGGGAGGTTCATGTGCGCCTGATAGAACTGCATGCCGGTCATCGAGCCGGATACCACCGTGCAGCCGTGATAGCCGCGCTCGCGCGAGATGATTTTCTTCTTCTGCGGCAAACCGCGCAGATTGTTGTAGTACCAGACGAGCTTGGCATTGGTCTCGTTGGCGTCCGATCCGGACAAGCCGAAGAACACACGGCTCATGTGCCCGGGCGCCATCTTGACCACACGCTCGGCGAGCCGCGCCTGCTCTTCGGTCGTATGCCCGGCGTAGCTGTGGTAGTACGCGAGCTTGTAGGCTTGCCGCGCGATCGCCTCCGCAACCTCGGCGCGACCGTAGCCGATGTTCACGCAGTACAGTCCGGCGAAGGCATCCAGATACTCGCGGCCGTCCGCGTCGCGGATGCGGCATCCCTTGCCGGTCTCGACGATGGTGGGGCCGGCACGGCCGTTGGCAAAGTCCTTCAGCTGCGTGAAGGGGTGCAGCACGTAGTGCCGATCGGCAGCGGCGAGCTCGGCGATGTCCTCGATTGGCCTGTCGTCACTCATCGCGTCCTCCTGCGGGCGCCCACGTCCGCGCACGTTCGGTGCGCAGCGTGACCCATGCGATGCGGGGACGCTATCGGCGTCAACGCCGAGATTTGCCCTTATCGCCTGTGACCAGCCCGAGGTCGATGGCATCCGCCATGGCCTTGTAGCCCGCGTCGTTGGGGTGCAGATGATCCCGGTCATTGTAGCCGGGCGCAAACGTCAGGGGATTATCGGGAGCGGCGACCACGGGGGCGAAGTCGATGACTCCGTCGAAGACGCCGCTGCTGCGGATCCAGCTGTTGAGCGCCTCGCGCGCGGACTCGCCAGCGGGCGAGGCGTACGCAGCGCCCTGGTAGGGAGTCAGGGTCGCGCCGATGACGCGGATGCCATGCTCATGCGCACGGGCGATGATCTGCAGATCCGCAGCCTCCAGCGCCGTCACCGTGAACGGATCGGAGGGACCGACCGGCATGGAGCCGCGGCCGATGTCGTTGATACCCTCCATCAGGATGATGGCGCGCACGCCCGGCACGCTGAGCACGTCGCGGTCCAGGCGGGCGAGCGCGCTCGGCCCGGTGCCATAGCGCAGCAGTCGGTTACCGCTGATGCCGGCATTGGCGACCGCCCAGTCGTGTGACGCGAGACGCTCGGCCAGCCGGTCAGGCCAGCTGCGAAATGCGTTTGCCGTGGAGGTGGCGCCCTCGGTGATGGAATCGCCCAGCGCCACGACAACGGAGGCGGGCCGACTGGTCTGCACTTCGAGCAGCGTCAACAGGCTGGGCACGCGCATCAGGTGCACTTGCGGCAGCGAATCCGCGCCGGTGAAGTCTCCCGGCTGCCCTGCGACATACTCAAACAGGCTGCGCTGGGCGCGAGCTGCCAGCGTGCGGGGCAGGTAGACCGAGACGTACAGCTTCTCCAGCGGGCGCGTGGCGAGCTCTACGGCGTCGCTGAGTACGGGGGCGCCCGGCGGCAGAATCACGCCCGCGTGGCCGGCGAATTGGACCGGGTGGTCGCTGCCCGGAACGATCGCGCCGTCCGCACCGGCCTCGGCCACGTGCACGGAGCCCAGCACCAGCGGTTCGGTGCCGGCCTCATTCGAAAAGCGCAGTCGCAGACGCTCGCCGCCCACCGAAGTCCTGATCACCTCGCGCAGCGTGACATTGTTCAGATCCGCATTGGCGTTGCCCAGCGGCACATTGCCGGGATTGTCGATACGCGGAGGCGGGAAGGCCAGGGCCGGCGCAGGGGCGGCGGCGGCGCCCGGTTCATCCAGCGGTGTCAGCGGCGGGGGGGCGAACAGGGGTATCGCCGGTGGGGTTTCTCCGGGGGGTAGAGGCGCGGCCACGTATTCCCACGTGCCGACCCACCGCGGCATGGACGGCTTCTGCGCCGCCGTTACCGAGCCCAGTGCAGCCATGCCGCCCAGCATCGCGGCGACGACAATTGCGTTGCGCATGATCTCCCCCTCGACTGAAGCTCGCGCGATCTACCGTCGCGCCTGACAGCTGCCGCTATCTTAGCATCGCAGCGCTTGCGACCGCTCCCCGGCATCCCACGCTAGAATGCGCGCAGCCCGACGGGGGAAGTATGCGTTTCCATCGATCTCATTTTGGCTGCTGTGGCGTTGCCCTGGTTCTGCTGCTGGCGATGGCGCCGGCTGCACGGGCGCAGAACTGCGGTGACAGCTGCCTCAAGGGCATCCTGCACCGTTACCTCGTTGCGCTGCCGACGCATAATCCGAAGTCCCTGCCCCTCGCCGCGCAGGTCGAGGCTCGCGAGAACAGCGAACCGGTCAACCTCGGCGAGGGCTCCTGGCAGAGCGTGACCGCGGTGCTGCCCGGTTACATTTTCGCCGATCCCGAGACCGGCAACGTCATCTACGGCGGCGGTGTCCGCCGTGGCAAGGCACTTGGCATTCTGTTCCTGCGGCTCAAGGTCATCGACGGCAGGATCACCGAGTCGGAGATGCTGACCAGTGGCCCCGGCGCCGTGACCCCGCCGCGTCCGCAACTGCCCGGTCCCCCGGCACCGCCGGCTGGCGCGACGAGCGGCACGCCGCGTCCGGGCGAGGGCTTTCCGGCCCCCGATCTTTCCGGGCTCCTGACCCCCGACATTCTCTACGCCGCCGTGCTTCCCAGGGACCGCCGCTCCACGCGTGAGCAGCTCATGCGCATCCCATTCCTGTATATGCAGGGGCTTGCCAAGGGTGACGGCTCCATCCCGCCTTTCGGTCCGCGCTGTGACCGCTGGGCCGCCGGCGGCAGAAAGCTCACCAACAATCCGGCTGCACGAGGCGGCGCCATCTCCTGCGCGACGGCCGTCGATGGCATGAAGCGCATGCAGGGCCGCTCGGTCACCAATCGCCGTGTCGTTGTCGCGGACGTTGCGCACGGCATCGCCGTCGGCATGCTCATCGTGTCCTTCGACATCGGTGGCATGCGCGTGACGCAGAATGCAGCGGAGATCTTCAAGGTCGTGGACGGCCGCATCCGCTCGATCGAGGAATTCAACGTGCCCGGTCGCGTGCCGCCGGGCTCCGGATTCGCCGGCCAGGGCGACGCTCCGTAGAGCGCCGTGCACGATCCGCTGCACGATCCGCTGCGCGTGCTGCTCGACGACATCGCAGCGCTGCGCCGGCGCCGTGAGGCGCAGCCGGTCGTCATTGGCATCTGCGGTTCGCAGGGCTCGGGCAAGACGACGCTGTGTGCGCGGCTGCAGAGGGCCCTGCTGCAGGAGCAGGGCGCCAATGTCGCCGTCCTGTCGATCGATGATCTCTACCTGCCCGCGAGCGAGCGGGCACGCCTGGCGCAAAGCGTGCACAAGCTGCTGGGCACGCGCGGCGTACCAGGCACCCACGAGGTAGCGCTTGGCATCGAGTTGATCGAGCGGCTCACGCGCAGCGATCACGCAGGTACGCAGCTGCCGCGCTTCGATAAGCTCGTCGACGACCGCCTGCCCCGCAGCGCCTGGCCTGAATTTCACGGACGCGCCGACATCGTGCTGTTGGAGGGTTGGTGCGTCGGTGCGCGCCCCCAGCGCGAGGACGAGCTCGCCACGCCCGTGAATGCGCTCGAGCGCGATGAGGATGCCGATGGCCGCTGGCGCCGTTACGTCAACGCCCAGCTTGCCGGTCCCTATCAGGGACTGTTCGGACTGCTCGACCGGCTCGTGCTGCTCGCCGCCCCTGACTTCGATGTCGTTTTCCGCTGGCGCCGTCAGCAGGAGCAGTCCCTGGCCGCGCTGTCGCCGACGGCTGTGCCGAGTGCGGACGGTGCCGCACCCGCCCCGCGCGTGATGAGCGACGCGCAGCTCACGCGCTTCATCATGCATTACGAGCGTCTGACGCGTTTCATCCTTGCCGAGATGCCACGGCGCGCCGATCTCGTCGTCGCGCTCGACGCCGAACGTCGCGTGCGCGAGGTCGTCCGCAACCACTGAGGCCCGTATCCACGGGCCATACCGGCAGCGCACGCCAGGGCTGAGCCAGTGCCGACCCGCTCACTGCCGCTGCAGCACCACCACGGGAATTTCCCGCTGGGTTTTCTTCTGATAATCCTCGTAGGGACCGTAGATCTCCACCATCTTCTTCCAGAGCCGGGCGCGCTCGGCGCCACTCGCCGTATGGGCGCGCGCCTGAAATTTGTCGCCCTTCACCTGGACATGCACCTCGGGCTGGGCCTCGAGGTTCAGATACCAGGACGGGTGGTTGGGGGCGCCGGCCTTGGAGGCGACCACGACATAGTCTGCGCCGGAGTGACCGAAGATCAGCGGCAGCGTGAGCGCGCGGCCCGACTTGCGGCCGGTCGTCGTCAGCAGCAGCGTTGGCACCTTGCCCTTGCCGCCGCCAACGCTCGCATCCCACCAATAGCCGTCCTCTCCGTTGCTGGACAGATAGCGGTTGACGTGGTCCTGGATCCAGGACGGGAGTTCCTTGGGCGGGCTGGTGTCTGCCATGGTCCTCTCCAGTCGCAACTGATGCGGGGGCGCCTACACTACGCCCGCCGCGTGCCGCGTGGTAGGGCATCGGCGATGCGCAGCACCTCGCGTGCCAGGCTTAGCCGGTCCTCGGCTGAGACCATCAGCGTCGCGGCGCGCTCAAAGCGAATGCGCGGTGTCCGTTCGAGCAGCCTGTCCTCGGGCAGCTCGTCCGCCCTATCGAGCACGAAGCCATCGATGAGCCCGGCGTAGCGCTGCGCCACGGCCACGCCGCTGACTGGCAGCGCCAGCTCGGCGAGCATCTTGGCGGCCGGCCCCTTCACGGCCCGACCACCGATGATCGGTGTCACCGCCACGATCGGCGCCACCGATCGTTGCAGCGCTTCTCGCAGGCCACGAACCGCCAGGATGGGCTCGATGCTCACGAACGGGTTGGACGGACAGATGACGACTGCACGCAGCGTTGCATCCGCGAGCGCTGCGAGCACTGGTGGCGACGCGTGGGCACGCTCGGCACCCTCGAAGAAAAACTCGTGCACCACCGGCCGGCACTGGCGGCGCACGAAGTAATCCTGGAAATCGAGCCATCCCGCATCGGTGCGCACGCGCGTGTGCACCGGGTCATCACTCATCGGCAGCACGCGTACCTCGATGCCCAGTCGCTCGCACAGATGCGCGGTGACCTCGCTCAGCGTTGCGCCCGCGGCCAGCCGCCACGTGCGTTCCACGTGCACGGCCATGTCCGCATCGCCGAGCTGAAACCAGTCCTGTCCGCCGAGCGCGCGCAGCGCCTGCATGAAGGTCCAGGTTTCCTCGCGTCGCCCCCAGCCGCGCACCGGATCGGACAGGCCCGCCAGCGCGTACATCACGGAATCCAGGTCCGGCGCGATATAGAGTCCAAGGTGACGGAAGTCATCCCCCGTGTTGACCACGATGGACAGCTCGGCGGGGGAAAGTGCCATCGCAAGGCCGTGTGCGAGCTTGGCGCCTCCGACGCCGCCGCACAGCGCGACGACGCCGCCGCGACGCGCATCGCGTGTGCTCACCGGAACAGGTCCTCGCCCGCCGGGCGGATCAGCGCTGCGGCTGGGCGGTGCCGCTCGGGGGCGGACGCCGCACGCGTTGCAGCGCTTTGCAGGGCGCCGAGCCCGCGCACCAGGACCACCGGGCGCCCCTCGTCAGCCTGCCCCATGACCAGCGAGGCCGCCGCGGCCAGCTCATCCGCGTGTGCCACCACCGTCACGCGCAGCGTGCGGCCGAACAGATCCTGCCGTCCGCGCAGATCCAGCAGCGATGCCAGTCCGGCGCATCCGATCGCCACGCCGACGGTGCCGAGCCGCCAGGGCCGCCCGAAGCTGTCGCTGATGATGACTGCCGGCGCCTGGGTGCCGCTCAGCTGCCCCACTCGCGCAGCGAGTTGCGCCGCGCTCGCATCCGGATCCTCCGGCAGCAGCAGCGCCTGCTCCTGCGCCGCGACGGTCGCGCCCGTGTCGGCGACATTCGACTGATCGATGCCCGCATTGGCCATGATGAGCCCGCGCCGGTCCTCGACGATGAGCACGTCCTTTGCCGCACGCACCACGCGCCGTGCCTCGCGCAGCACCAGCTCGACGAGCCGGGCATCCTTCTGCACGATGCCTGCGAGCTGCTGCGCCCGCGCGCTCGGGTTGACCGAGGCGAGTGCCACCTGGCGGCCCTCGGCTTTCGATACGACCTTCTGTGCGTACACCAGTACGTCCCCGCCACGCAGGGCGAGTCCCGCGCGCGCCAGCGCCGCGAGCGTCAGTGCCGCCAGATCATCGCCGATCTGCACCAGGGGAAAGTCCGGCAGCGCGATCAGGCGCAGCTCCGCCGCCGTCGCCTCGACGTGCCCAGCTGGCGCTGGATCGTCTGTCATGTGCTCAGACTTTGCCGAAGGCCGCGCGCAGACGCGGCAGCACCTGCTCTGCGTACAGTGTCAGGAAGCGCACCTGATCCGTGCCCGGCGCATGGAATACCAGGTGCCGGAAGCCGAGCTCGACGTAGGGACGGATGCGCTCGACGTGTTCGTCCGCGTCGCTCGAGACGATCCAGCGGCTCGCGGTGCGCTCGGCGGGCAGCCGATCCGCCAGACGCTGCATCTCGATCGGATCCTCGGTCGCGACTTTCTCATCGGCCGTCAGCGCGAGCGCCGCCCAGTGCCGCGTGTCCTGCATGGCGCGCTCGTGATCGGAATCGAACGACACCTTCATCTCGATCATCCTGTCCACAGCGTCCGAACTGCGTCCCGCGGCAGCCGCCCCGGCCGCAACATTCGGCAGCAGCGTGTCGCGATACAGCTCCATGCCCTTGCCGCTGGTGCAGATAAAGCCCTGCGCGCTCTGCCCCGCATACTTCGCCATCACCGGACCTGCGCCGGCAACATAGATGGGCACCGGCCTTGCCGGCCGGTCATAGATGGTGGCCTTCTCGGTGCGATAGTACTGGCCGCGCCAGCTCACGCGCTCCCCGTCCCAGAGCGCCCCAATGAGTGCGAGCGCCTCCTTCAGTCGCGCCGTGCGCTCGGCGGCGGGCGGCCAGGTCATACCCACCGCCGGGATCTCGTTCAGCGACTCGCCGGTGCCCACGCCGAGGATCACACGGCCCGGATACATGGTCCCGAGCGTCGCGAACGCCTGTGCAACGACCGCGGGGTGATAGCGAAAGGTCGGGGTCAGCACACTCGTGCCCATCAGCAGGTGTGCGGTGCGCGCGCCCAGGGCACCGAGCCAGGCGATCGAGTAGGGCGCATGCCCGCCCGTGTGACGCCAGGGCTGGAAGTGGTCGCTGATGAACACCGAGTCGAACCCGGACTGCTCGGCGAGGATCGAAAACTGCAGCAGTTCGTTCGGCCCGAACTGCTCTGCCGAGGCCTTGTAGCCGAGTCGCAGCACGCTAGGCCGTGGCCGCCAGCGCCGGCGCAGCGGCCGTCGCCGTTGTCGGCACCATCGTATGCCCGAGCGGCTGCCCGTACAGGGTCGTTCGTTGCCGCGCGGGCCGACCCAGCCCGGCGGCCAGGGCCTGCAGCCGTGCGGCATTCATCTCCTGGCCATGCACGCCGCCGGCTGCGCGCGTGATCGACTCGTTCATGAGCGTGCCGCCCAGATCGTTCGCGCCGGCCGCCAGACACACCGCCGCGCCGCCCGCGCCCATCTTCACCCACGAGGTCTGGATGTTGGGAATCAGCGGATGCAGCGCGAGGCGTGCGACGGCATGCATCAGCACCGCTTCGCGAAACGTCGGACCCGAGCGCGTCGCGCCGCGGCGCCACAACGGCGCCTCCATGTGCACGAATCCCAGCGGCACGAACTCCGTGATGCCCCCGGTGCGCGCCTGCAGCGTGCGTAGGCGCAGCAGATGCCGCGCCCAATGCACGGGGGATTCCACATGGCCGAACATGATCGTGGCGGTGGAGCGCAGACCCACCGAGTGCGCGGTGCCCACGACTTCGAGCCACTCCTCGGTGGTGAGCTTGTCGGGGCAGATGATCGCGCGGATCTCGTCATCGAGTATCTCGGCGGCCGTGCCCGGCAGGGTCGAGAGTCCCGCATCACGCAGCAGCGAGAGGTAGTTCGCGAGCGAAAGCCCGAGGGTGCTGGCGCCGTGGCGGATCTCCAGTGGGGAGAATGCGTGCACGTGCATCCACGGCACCGCCTCGCGCACGGTGCGCACGATGGACAGGTAGGTCTCACCGGTGAAGCTCGGATGAATGCCGCCCTGCAGGCACACCTCGGTCGCCCCGGCCGCGGCCGCCTCGGCCGTGCGTCGCGCGATCTCCTCCAGATCCAGGTTATAGGCCGGTCCGCGCAGATCCTTCGCGCCGCGTCCCTTGGAGAACGCGCAGAAGCCGCAGTGATACAGGCAGATGTTGGTGTAGTTGATATTGCGGTTCACGACGTACGTAACCGTCTCGCCGACCGTCTGCCGGCGCAGCGCGTCGGCCGTCTCGATCACCGCCTCGAGCTCGGCGCCCTGCGCGCCGAAGAGCCGCACGATATCGCCTGGTACGAGCGTCTCGCCCGCGCGTGCGGCCGCGAGGATTGCACCGATGCCCGCGCCTGTCGCGCTCGCCGTGCTGATGACCGACGTCGCAATGCCGTGGCGCTGCGACCAGCGCTGAGCGTCCGGCGGCAGCTCGCAGCCCGCCCCCGCGTACCAGCGATCCGCTCGCGCAAAGCCGCGGCTGTCGCACAGGCGGCGCACACGCGTCGCCATGGACGCATCGGTCCAGCGCTGCGGCTGCGCGGCGTAGCGCGGCACCAGCGCCAGGCGTTCGACGAGCTCGCGGCCGGCGCTGCGGCTCTCGCGCGCCAGCTCATCCAGATGCGGCCAGGGCGCCTCGGGATTGACATGATCGGGCGTCAGGGGAGAAACACCACCCCAGTCGTTGATGCCGGCCCGCACGAGGCTCGAGAGTCCCTGGGGCTGCAGGTTCGGCGGCGCCTGGATCGACATCGTCGACCCGAACAGCAGCCGCGCCACGGCGATGCTCCAGAGCTGCTCGGCCAGCGGCGCCTCGGCCGCCCCCGCCATCTTCGTGCCCGCCTTGGGCCTGAAGTTCTGGATGATGATCTCCTGCAGGTGTCCGTGCATCTCGTGCAGCTCACGCAGTGCGAGCAGCGACTCGAGTCGCTCGGTGCGCGTCTCGCCGATGCCGATCAGCAGCCCGCTGGTCATCGGGATCGCCAGCTCCCCGGCCGCGCGCAGTGTCGCCAGCCGCAGTGCCGGCCGCTTGTCGGGGGAGCCGAAGTGCGCGCCGCCGCGCTCGCACAGCCGCTCCGAGGCGCTCTCGAGCATCAGGCCCATTGAGGCGCTGACCGGTCGCAGCCGCTGCAGCTCCTCAGCGCTCAGGACCCCCGGATTCAGATGCGGCAGCAGCCCCGTCTGCTCGAGCACCAGGTGCGCCACGCGCTGCAGGTAGTCGAGCGTGCTGGCCGCACCCAGTTCGGCCAGCGCCGTACGCGCCGCGGTGTAGCGCGCCTCGGGCTTGTCCCCGAGCGTAAACAGCGCCTCCTTGCAGTCGAGCGCCGCTCCCGCGCGCGCGATCTGCAGCACCTGGTCCGTCGAGAGGTAGGCGCTCGCGATGCGTCGCGGCGCCTTGGCAAAGGTGCAGTAGTGACACACATCGCGGCAAAGCTGCGTGAGCGGTATGAACACCTTGCGCGAATAGGTGACCGCGGTCCCGAAGCCATCGAGCGTGAGCGCCTCGGCGCTGGGCATGAGCGCCTCGGGCGCTGCCCCGGGCAGCAGCGCGAGCGCCTCGTGCGCCTCGATGCGCCGCCCGGCGCGCGCGGCGCTGAGCAGCGACTTCAGAGCCTCGCCGTTGTCGGCCATGCGGCCTCCTCGCGTGCGTGTCCGAGTGCCTCGAGATCTGCCGGCTCGTCGACGTCGAAGGCCATGCCCGGCAGATCGATTATGCGAGCCGTGCAGCCGCGCTCTGCGGCTTCCCGCAGGTGCAGGCGCAGGCTGTCGGGACCGAAGCGGAATGTGAAGGGCGTGTGCGTGCGCAGGAACAGCGCGTTGGTGCCAAGATGCGCCCGATCCGGCGCGATGGCGCAGCCGCTGTGGCGGCCGGCCTGCAGGAACGTCTCGATCTCGCGCGCCGTCAGGTGCGGCAGATCCGCCGGCAGGATGAGTGCCTCACTGTGACCGAGGGCCCGCAGCTGTGCATGCGCCTGCGTCAGCGCGGCATTCAGCGACTCGCCGCTGTCGGTCAGGACCGCCGTATCGGCCGGTACGCCATCGCGCTCGGGGCTGATGACCAGGATGGCGTCAACGCTGCGCGCTGCCTGCAGCGCGTCGAGCACGTTCACGAGCATCGAGCGTACCAGTGCGCGGCGCACGGGCTCGGCGAGCACGCCGGCCAGGCGCGACTTGCAGTGCGCGCGCGACTTGATGGCCACGAGCGCGCACAGCGTCCCCGGGGCTGCAGCGCTCCGGCAGGCGTCGGGGGTTGCGCTCGGATTCATGCTGGCGAGCCTAGCGCTGCGGCGCCAGCAGCTCGAGTGCCCGCTCGTCGGGCTTTCCGTCCGCGCCGAGCGCCTGGATGCAGACGTGATCGGCGCCGGCCTGCCAGTGAGCCTCCAGGCGCGCGCGCACGGCGCGCTCATCGCCCCAGGCGACCGTCGCATCGATGAGGCGGTCAGAGCCGTCGCCGGCGAGATCCGCGTCCGAGAAGCCCAGGCGCTTCCAGTTGTTCGCGTAGTTGGGCAGGCGCAGGTAGAAGGAGAGGAACTGGCGCGCGCGAGCGCGCGCCTCGCGCGCATCGGTCTCGAGCAGGACGGCCTGCTCGACGCATAAGAGCTTTCCCGGGCCGAGGATCGCACGCGCCTGAGCCGTGTGCTCGGGCGGCACGTTGTAGGGATGTGCGCCATCGGCGAGCTCCGCGGAGAGGGCCAGCATTTGCGGCCCCAGTGCCGCGAGCACCGTGCGGGGCGCGGCGCCCTCGGGAGCGACGGCGCGGTAGGGTGCCGCCTTCATTGCGCTCAGGTACGCGCGCATCGTCGCGACCGGTTTGCCGTAGACATGCCGGCGCACGTCCTGTACCAGGGGAATGTGCGAGACGCCGAGGCCCAGCAGAAAGCGTCCGCCGGACTGCTCGTTGAGGCCCTTCTGAGCCGCCGCCGCGGACACCGGGTCGCGGGCGTAGATATTGGCGATGCCGCTGGCGATCGTCAGCCGTGTCGTGCCGGCCAGCAGCCATGCTGCCGTCGAGAATACTTCACGTCCGAGCCCCTCCGGCGACCAGAAGGCGCCGTAGCCCCAGCCCTCCAGACGCCGCACGAACGCCTGCGCCTGCGCCGCCGGGAAGCTGTCGAGATTGGACCAGACACCGAGCTTTGTGATTGCCATGACAGCCCTTGCGTATGCACGCTCTACAGCACCATCAGATCCTGCCCCACGATGACCTCTCCGGCATAGCCCTGCCGGACCGCGTCGATGAAGGCGCTCACCGGATAGGCGAGCGGCGCCGATGCGCCGGGCAGCTGATGGTTCAGCACGACGCACTTCACGCCTGCCTCCGAGGCCATGCGGGCGACGTCCGCGGGGGAGGAGTGGGTGTCGGCCACGTGGCGGAAGATATTGTCCGGATGGCCGGCCGCGGCAGCCGCGCGCGCTCGCTCGCGCATCTGCGCCAGCACGCCCGCGTCCACGATCTCGCAGACGAACAGGTCCGCGCCCCGCGCCAGCCGCACCACGTTGGCGGAGTAGGCGGTATCGCCCGCGAAAACGATCGAGCGCTGCGCGCTGTCCAGGCGCAGCGCGAGGCTGCGGTAGGGCATCTTCGCGATCGAGCGGGGCGGAAAGTGCGTGTTCTGCACGGCCCGAACGCTCACGCGATCGTCGGCGAAGATGTGCACCGGGGTATCACCGGCCGCGACGTCGTGGCCGTGGAACAGCGTCGCCGGATCGAGGCTGCGCCCCTCATCGACCGTGCGGATCTGCGTGTTGGCGCGAAAAAATGCCAGCGCCCCGGCGACCAGCGCCGCGGTTCCATACGGGCCGTACACGTCGGTCGGACTGCTCTTGCCGTTGGTCCACTGCAGCGACAGCAGTGCGGCGAGATCGGCCGTGTGATCATCGTGCAGGTGCGTCAGAAAGCAGCTGCCGATCGCAAGGTAGGGTACGTGCGCCGCAACCAGCTGACGCAGGGCCCCGTAGCCGCAATCGATCAGGTAGGGACGGCCTGCCACGAGCACCGCGCTGGCCGTCTGCGCCCGCGATGGATCGACGCCCGGGCCACCGCGCGTGCCGAGCAGAACCAGCTGGGTGCGTGTATCGGCTGCGCCCGCGCCGAGGTCGCCCGGGCCCGGGCTTTGTGCCCACGCACTCGCGCAGCGCAGAGACGCGCAGCCCGCGCCCGCACCCAGCGCGAGCAGCTGTGCCATAAATCCGCGGCGCGACGTGTGCTGCACGCCGCTGCCCTCAGCCAGCGGAGAGCGTGGAGAGATCCTGGGCGAGCTGCGTCGGGTTCTCGGTGTCCGGCACCAGCAGCCGCGCACGCCCGTCCGCGTCGAACACGAACACCGCGCTGCTGTGATAGACCGCATAGTCGCCGTGCGCATCGGGCGGATCACGCCGGTAAGCGACGCGATAGCGCTTGGTCAGCGCCGTCAGCTGCGCATCGGTGCCGCTGGCACCCTCGACCTGCGGCGCAAAGTAGTGCGCATATTGCGCCAGCACCGGCGGGGAATCGCGCTGCGGATCGACCGAGACGAACAGCACGCGGATCTGATTAGCCGCCGGACCGAGCATGCGCAGTGCAGCCGACAGTCGCGCCAGGGTGGTCGGGCACTCATCGGGACAGTGTGTGTAGCCGAAGTAGAGGATCGTCGTCTTGCCGCGCACGAACTGCTCGGTAATGGGCTGCCCACCCGGACCGATCAGATGGAAGGAAAGCGCTGGCATGATGGAGCTGATATCGGCGGCGTGATAGGTGCCGGCCGGGGCCTGCGAGCTGCATCCCGCGCTCCCCACCGCACAGGCCAGCAGCAGGGCCAGCAGCCGGGCAGGGGCTCTCACGGCTCCCCCGCGAGCGCCGGCAGATCCAGCGCGGTGCCCGTCACAGCCGCCGCGGCTGCCGGCAGCGCGGCCGCAGTGCGGGCGACGGCCGGAAAGGGCCGCGTCGCCGCGCCGCCCGCGACCGTGGCCACGACTCGGCCACGGCTGCGCACCAGCTCGTCGTGATACATCCAGCGGCGCAGCACGATGAGCGCGGCGAAGCTGCACATCATGCTGGCCGGAATCCACACGATCAGTCCGCCGAGCTGCTGGTCGGTCACCGCGTCGACCGGCCAGAGCCGGCCGCAGACCGCATACACCGTATAGACCACACCCTGATGCAGCGACAGGTACGCACCGATGATGGTCTCGGGCACCATCGTCAGCAGCGCGAGGAAGATGCGTGGGCCGAGGTGCATGGCCGCGCCTTCGGCCTTGGAGCGCGGATCCAGGATCAGCGACCAGAACAGCAGGCCATCCACAGCCACGCTCCAGTTCATGCACTTGTACTCGCGCAGGCTCAACATGGCGCGAAAATGCACGCTGGGCCACAGCCACAGGTAGATCAGGCCGACGAACAGCGTGAAGGCAATCAGCGGTTGCGTCAGGATCGCATAGGTCGCCCGCAGTGGAGCGGACTGCCACAGGCGTCGCAGAGGTGCGTGCCAGCGGGAGGGCAGGCCGGCGCCGAGCACCGGCCAGGGAAACGCCAGCGCCACCATCAGCGAGGCAAAGTCGTGCAGCAAAAAGTGCTGCAGGCGATGCATCCAGAACATGTGCTGCGCGAAGTAGTCGTAGCGGGTCTGCAGCGGAATGTAGATCAGCAGCATGCCGAGGTAGAACAGGCTCTGGCGCCAGCGGGCGGGCGCCGCTGTACCGCTCTGTCGGCTGCGGTGCACGCCGCGCGCGTACAGCAGCACGAACGTCAGGCAGCAGGTCAGCACCGTGACCGAAAAGTCCCAGGGCAGGAGCCAGCGCAGTAGCGACATCGGCAGCAGTGGTGTCCGGGATGGGTCGCGGCGGGGGAGGCCGCGGGACGCCTAGGATAGGCCCAGAGGCCCCCGGGGCGCCAGTTGCAGCACGCTCAGACGAGCAGCGTCAGGGGGCGGGGCAGGGCAAAGCCGGGCGCAGCGCGCTGCTGTCCTTCAGGGATAATCCACTGGCTTGCCCGCCGGCGCCCGCGGTGCGGCGGCGTCCGCCCGCGCCGCAGGAATCGGTGTATCGGGCAGGGGGATGAACTCGCTGTCATCCGGCACGGGGTCAAAACCTCCCGCGCGCCACTGCTGCGCGGCGCGCTGCACGCGCTCGCGCGAGCTGGAAACAAAGTTCCACCAGACCGTGCGCGGCCCGTCGAGCGCTGCGCCGCCGAGCAGCAGCACGCGTGCGCCTTCGGCGCCCGCGGTCAAGTTAACCGTCTCGCCTGCGCGCAGCACCACCAGCGGCCCCGCCGCGATCGTGCGCCCCGCGACCTGCACCTGCCCGGTGCTGACAAAAAACCCCCGCTCGGCATGTTCGGTGTCGAGCCCGAGGCGTGCCCCTGGCGCGAGCTGCGCATCGGCATAGAACATTGGCGAGAGTGCCGGTACCGGTGAGCGGGCTCCGCCGAGCGTGCCGGCGATGAGCTGCAGGCGAACGCCGCCATGCTGCAGCAGCGGCAGCGCGGCACTGTCATGGTGAGAGAACGCCGGGGGCATCTCCTCTTGCGCACGCGGCAGCGCGACCCATAGCTGCAGGCCCGCAAGACTGGAGGCTCCTTGGCGCGCGGCCGGTGGCGTGCGCTCGGAGTGCACGATGCCGCGGCCGGCGATCATCCAATTGACCTCGCCCGGTCGGATCACCTGTGCGTTGCCGAGACTGTCCCGGTGCAGCACTTCTCCATCGAACAGATAGGTCACCGTCGCAAGCCCGATGTGCGGGTGTGGGCGCACGTCCATGCCGCGACCGGGCGCAAAGCTCGCCGGTCCCATGCTGTCAAAGAATACGAACGGACCGAGCGTGCGTCGCTGCGGTGCCGGCAGCGCGCGGTGCACGACGAAGCCATCACCCAGGTCACGCGCTGGAGGGCTGATGAGCTGCGCGATCGGCGAGTCGCCGGACACGGTTGCGTCGTTCATAGGTGTCACTGCCCGCTATCCTAGTCGCCTCAGCTCCGAATCGGCCATACCCGGCAGGCTCCTACGCCCGCGCGCGCCGCCCTCGGATTAACCGTCGCGGTCCACGGCGCGAAGCTTGTCGGCAATCGCCACAGGCCTCCGGAGCTGCCCGCATGTCCGCCCCACCCCCCTCGCTGCAGCCGCCTGCCCCTGCCGTGCCGCAGCCACCGACCGCCCCGTCGACGCGTGACGTGGACGGACACGGCGCGCCGCCCCCCGATCAGCTGGACTTCGAGCCCTACGAGGCGCCCTCGGGCGGCTGGGGCTCGGTGAATTCCGTGCGGCGCAGCCTCCTGCACGAACATGTGCCGTTTGCCGGGTCGCGCGTGCTCATGCGCCAGAACAAGCCCGACGGCTTCGCCTGTGTGAGCTGTGCCTGGGCCAAGCCTGCCGATCCGCATGTGTTCGAGTTCTGTGAGAACGGCGCCAAGGCCACCACCTGGGAGATCACCAGCAAGCGTGTCACGCGCGAGTTCTTTGCCAGCCACCGCGTCAGTGAGCTCGCCGCCTGGGATGACCATCACCTCGAGGCCGCGGGTCGGCTCACCGAGCCGATGCGCTACGACGCCGGGTCGGACCGATACGTGCCGGTCCCCTGGCAGGATGCCTTTCAGGATATCGGCGCACGCCTGCGCGCGCTGGACCCGCGGAATACGGTGTTTTACACCTCGGGTCGCGCCTGCCTCGAGGCGGCGTTCCTGTACGCACTGTTCGCGCGCGCCTACGGGCACAATAATCTGCCCGACAGCTCCAACATGTGCCACGAGAGCACCTCCGTGGCATTGCCCGAAAGCATCGGCGTGCCAGTGGGCACGGTCGTTCTCGAGGACTTCAAGCACACCGACTGCATTTTCTTCTTCGGCCAGAACGTCGCGACCTCCTCGCCCCGCATGCTGCACGACCTGCAGGAGGCATCCCGGCGCGGCGTGCCGATCATCACCTTCAACCCACTGCGCGAGCGCGGCCTGGAGCGCTTTGCCAATCCACAGTCCCCCTCGCAGCTGCTCTCGGGCGCCTCCACACGCATCAGCTCGCAATATCATCAGGTGCGCGCCGGCGGGGACACCGCCGCCATCCTCGGCATTGCCAAAGCATTGTTCGCGCTCGACGGCGCGGCACTCGACGGCGCGGGCCGGCAGGGCGCAGCGCTGCAGGGCGCGGCACTGGACCAGGCTTTCATCAGCGAGCATACACACGGCTTCGAGCCGTTCCGCGCCCATGTTCATCGGCTCGCCTGGGGCGAGATCGAGCAGCGCTCGGGCCTCACCCGCAACGCGCTCGAGGCCGCGGCCGCGGTCTATGCGCGCTCCCACGCCACGATCTTCATTTATGGCATGGGGCTCACGCAGCACAGGAAGGGCGTGGAAACGGTGCAGACGATGGTGAATCTCGCGCTGCTGCGCGGGAGCATTGGCAAACCGGGCGCCGGCATCTGCCCGGTGCGCGGTCACTCGAACGTGCAGGGTCAGCGCACCGTGGGCATTACCGAGAAACCGGCGCTCGTGCCGATGGACAAGCTGCGCGAGCACTTTGGCGTCGACACTCCGCCCGAGAAGGGCATGAACACGGTGGAGGCCTGCGAGGCCATCCTGCAGGGGCGCGTGCAGGCCTTCCTCATGCTCGGTGGCAATTTCGTGCGCGCGATTCCGGATCGCTCCCGAATGGAGCCAGCCTGGCGACGTCTGCCCCTCACGGTGCAGGTTCTGACCAAGCTGAACCGCAGCGCCATCGTTCACGGGGAGGTTTCCTACATTCTGCCGTGTCTCGGCCGCACCGAGCTCGATGAGCAGCCCTCTGGGCCGCAGGATGTCTCGGTCGAAGACAGCACCGGATGCATGCACGGCTCGCGCGGTCGCGTGATGCCGGCCAGCACCCAGCTGTGCTCGGAAGTGCGCATCGTGGCCGAACTGGCCCGGGCGACGCTTGCCCCCCAGCGCGGTCTGCCCTGGGACGCCTGGGCGAACGACTACACAAAAATCCGCGATGCCATTGCGCTCGCCTACCCGGACATCTTCCACGACTTCAACGCGCGCATGTGGCAGCGGGGAGGCTTTCATCGCCCGATCGCCGCGCGCGAGCGGCAGTGGAAGACATCAACCGGCAAGGCGAATTTCATCGTGCCCAGCTCGCTCTCGACCGACATCGATACGCCCGCCGAGCAGCGCGACGTGCTGCAGCTCATCACTCTGCGCAGTAACGGCCAGTTCAATACCACCGTCTACAACTATCACGACCGCTTCCGTGGCGTGGACGGCACGCGGCTGGTGCTGTTCATGAATCGCAACGACATCGACCGGCTCGGGCTCGCCGAGGGCCAGCAGGTCATCGTCAGCTGTGCCGTGGGGGATGACGCGCCGCGCGAGCTGCCGGGCCTGCGCATCCTCGCCTACGACATTCCCGACGGTTGCGTGGCCGGCTACTACCCCGAGTGCAACGTGCTGATTCCCCTGTGGCATCACGCCGAGCGCAGCAAGGTGCCCGCCGCCAAATCCATCCCCGTGCGCGTGCGGGCTCTGCCCGCCGAGCGCGGCAGCGGCGCGACGCACGTTGCCGCCCAATAATTCAATCGCGCAATATTTGCACAAGCCAAAAATATAAAAGGCGCTGCTGCTTGACGGCGTTCTGCCGTCGCCGGTGCGCGCCTGCGCGCTTGCTGTCAATAAATTGTCAGATGCGCCCCCTACAGTGCCGTCACCGCCCGCGCCGCATCGAGCATCGATGCGACGCACGGGCGTCGTGCCAACTACCAGGGAGCCAACCATGACGATGCTGCGCAAGTGGCCGGCCTTCGTGGGTCTTGCCGCCATGACGGTGAATCTCGCCGCCCCGGCCTACGCATTCGATTTCAAGGGAGCACATCCGGTGCTGACGGCCACGCCGATCAAGCACCTCATCGTGATCTTCCAGGAGAACGTTTCCTTCGATCACTACTTCGGGACCTATCCGCATGCGAGCAACCCGGCCGGCGAGCCGAAGTTCTACGCGGCGCCGTTCACGCCGTGGGTCAACAATCTGGAGCAGGACAGCCTGCTGACGAACAATCCGAATCTGAATTCCGCCAACGGCGTCGGCGCGACCAATCCATTCCGCCTGGATCGCACGCAGGCGGCCACCGCCGATCAGAACCACAACTACACCCCCGAGCAGCAGGCCGAGGACGACGGCAGGATGGATCTGTTCCCGAAGTACACCGGCACCGCTTCCACCGGCGGCGCGGGCGCCTTCGGTACTACGGGGCAGGTCATGGGCTACTACGACGGTAACACCGTGACGGCGCTGTGGAACTACGCACAGCACTTCGCTATGAGCGACAACGCCTACGGTGCGGGCTTCGGGCCCTCGACCCCGGGGGCGATCGAGGTCGTCTCCGGCCAGACCAATGGCTATCAATCCGCGGTCGGTACCAAGAGCGCTGCCTACGTGGCCGACGGGCAGGGCGGCTACACCGACATCGGCGATGAGGACCCTGCGGGGGATGCCTGCTCCAGCACCACGCAGCAGATGCGCATGCTCGGTCACAACATTGGTGATCTGCTCAACCAGAACGACATTTCGTGGGGCAGCTTCATGGGAGGCTTTGACCTCTCGCTGACCAATGCCAACGGCACCACCGGGTGCGGGCGCAGCAGCATCTCCACCGTTACCGGCACGACCGCCGATTACATACCGCATCATGCCTGGTTCCAGTACTACGCCTCCACCGCCAACCCGACGCATGCGCGTCCGGCCTCCGTGCAGGCGATCGGCCATAGCAACGATCCCAACGGTGCGCTCGACCCCGCCAATCACGAGTACGACGTGAATGACTTCTATGCGGCGGTCGAGCACGGCAACTTCCCCGCCGTGGCCTACATCAAGGCGCCGGCCTACCAGGATGCCCATCCGGGCTACTCCGATCCGCTCGATGAGCAGGCCTTCATCGTGCAGCTGGTGAACTTTCTCGAGCAGCGCCCCGAGTGGCGCGAGACCGCGATCGTCATCAATTACGACGACTCGGACGGCTGGTACGACCATCAGTACGTCAGCCCGACCAGCGCCTCCTACTCGAGCGCCGATCAGCTCAACGGCACTGCAATCTGCGGCAAGGGCACGCAGCCCGACGGCCTGCTCGGCCTGCCGGTCAATGGGCGCTGCGGTCCTGGACCGCGCCTGCCGTTCATGGTGATCTCCCCGTATGCCAAGCCGAACTATGTCTCGCACGAGTACATCACCCAGGCCTCGGTGGTGCGCTTCATCGAAGACAACTGGCTGCATGGCGAGCGCCTCGGGGGCGGTTCCTCTGATGCCACCGCCGGCAGCCTCATGGACCTGTTCGACTTTCGCACGCCGTTCCTGAATGAGCCGCTGTTCCTCGACACACAGAGCGGCGAGCCGGTCGACCATCCCTGGCCGTTCCTGCTCAGCGCCCGCGTGCCGTGAGGCTCGGGTTCTCTGGCGCGGGCGCCCTGGCGAGCCTGATGCTCGTTGGCGCACCCGCGCCCGCGGTGGCGGCGGACCCGGCGCCGGCCGCTGCCGCAGCGGCCACTGGCGTCGCGGCCAGGGGCGTCTCAGAGCCCCAGGCGCTCAATGCGCACGCGTACTCGCTGCGCCTGCCGAAAGTAGGACCGCTGTCGGTGATGGCGCAGCTCGGCGGGCGGCTGTTTCACGATCGACGTCTCTCCGGCTCGGGTCGCCTCTCCTGCGCGAGCTGTCATGACCCCGAACGCGCCTACGGTCCGCCCGGCGCGGGTGCCGTGGTTCTGGGCGGTGCGGCCGGACACGCCAGCGGCTATCGCGCCGTGCCCTCGCTGCGCTACCTGTACCGTCAGCCGCCGTTTACGATCGGTCCGGACACCACGGCCGACAGCGACAACGCCCCCGTGCTCGCACAGCAGGCGCAGCGCTCGCTCGGGGCGCCGCGCGCTCTGAAGAGCGCGCTTGATACGCAGGCCGCAGCCGCCAATCTCGTGCCGCAGGGCGGCCTGTTCTGGGATGGGCGCGTCAACACCCTGCAGCAGCAGGCCGATGGCCCGCTGTTCAACCCCATCGAGATGGGCGCAGATCCACAGGCGGTGCTGGGGCTGCTGCAGAGCGCGTACGGCGATGCTTTGAAGGCGCTGTTCGGTCCGACGCTGTTCCGCTCACCGCATCTGGCACTGGACGAGGCGATGTTCGCGATCGCCCGCTACCAGATCGAGAGCGCAGACTTTCATCCCTTCACCAGCAAGTTCGATGCCTGGCTCGCCGGCCGCGCACGTTTCACGCCCGCGGAGCTTCGCGGCTACGAGGCGTTCAACGATCCGGCGCGCGGTAACTGCGCTGCCTGTCATCTCGATCAGCCCACGCGTGACGGCCTGCCGCCGCTGTTCACGGACTTTCAGTATGAAGCCCTCGGCGTGCCCCGCAACGCCGCGATCCCGGCGAACCGCGACCCGACGTACTTTGACCTGGGACTGTGCGGCCCGTTTCGCACCGATCTGGCAAGCCAGCGGCGCTACTGCGGCATGTTCCTGACCCCGACCCTGCGCAACGTTGCCACGCGCCGCGTGTTCTTTCACAACGGGACGTTTCATTCGCTGCGCATGGTGCTCGACTGGTACGTCAATCGGGACCTTTCGCCCGCGCGCTTTTATCCGCGCGACGCCGCCGGACACGTGATCGCGTATGATGATCTGCCGCCCGCCGATCGGGCGAATGTCGATACCATCGATGCGCCGTTCGATCGGCACCCCGGTGATGCCCCCGCGCTCTCCAGCGCCGAAATCGGTGACGTCATCGCCTTCCTTGGCACGCTGACTGACGGCTACCCCGCTTTCCTGCACCGCTCCCGCTAGCGCACCGCCCGTCGTGGCGTCGCTTTCCGGCGTCACGTGAGCCGGTCGGTGCGCATAGCCGTTGAGTCGGCGCGAGTAACCGGTACACTGCGCATCTTTCCGCTTGCTTCGAAGCCGCAGCGGCGCCAGTGCCGCCAGGGTGTGGGGACTTATTTTCTGGATATGAATGTGGAGCCCAGTCGCGGCAACCAGCCGGACGCATCCAAGGCGCGTGGGCTCGTGGGTGCCGCCACGAACGAGGCCGATCCGAGCGCCGTCGATATCCGCTATGGCCAGGTGGGGCTGGTGCACGTGCGGGTACGCACGACCGATCCCGGCAAGCTGCTGGACGATCTGACCGGACGCGTTGCGACTGCCCCGCATTTTTTTCGTCGCACGGCCGTATGCCTGGAGCTCTCGGCTCTCGAGACTCCCGCGACCGTTCCTGAAGTGCAGGCCGTCGTCGACGCCCTGCGTCGTGCCGGCATGCTCGCGGTGGGTCTGGCCGGTGATGCCGACAGCATCAGCGCTCTGTCCATGGCCCTGAACCTGCCGATCCTGTCCAGTTTCCGCACGCCCAATCGTCCCGTACCGGTGGTGCAGCCCGCGGAGGCGCCTGCGGCTGCGTCAGGCTCGCCACCGCCACCACCCCCGTCAGCCGCCGCTGCCGCCGAGGCGCCGGTGCCGGCGCAGATCCATCAGCAGCCGGTGCGCTCCGGGCAGCGCGTCTACGGACGCAACCGCGATCTGATCGTCACGGCAGCCGTGGGCGCCGGCGCCGAAGTCATGGCCGATGGCTGCCTGCACGTCTACGGCTCGCTGCGCGGGCGCGCCATGGCCGGGGCCCACGGAGAGAGCTCCGCACGCATCTTCTGCCAGGAGTTCTACGCCGAGCTGATCTCGATCGCCGGCATCTTCCGCGTCTTTGAGACCATTCCGCCCGAGCTCGCCGGCAAACCCGTGCAGGCCTGGCTCGTCGGCGAGGATCTGCGTCTTGCCCGCCTCGGTTGAGCTGACACCGGTGCTGGCGACGGCGGACGGCGAGGCAGTGCAGGCCCCGCACTCCCAACAGCACAAGGAGACCCGAGCATTGGCCGAGACCATCGTGGTTACTTCCGGGAAGGGCGGCGTGGGCAAGACGACCACCTCGGCGAGCCTGGCCGTCGGCCTCGCCCAGCGCGGCAAGCGCGTGGCCGTCATCGACTTCGACATCGGTCTGCGCAATCTGGATCTCATCATGGGATGCGAGCGCCGGGTCGTCTACGATTTCGTCAACGTCATCCAGGGCGACTGTCAGCTCAGGCAGGCGCTCATCAAGGACAAACGCATCGAGACGCTGTTTGTGCTGGCGGCCTCGCAGACGCGCGATAAGGATGCCCTGACCTCCGACGGCGTCAAACGCGTGCTGGCTGAGCTCTCCGCCGAAGGTTTCGACTACATCATCTGCGACTCACCCGCCGGGATCGAGAAGGGCGCGCATCTGGCCATGTACTTCGCCGATCGCGCCGTCGTGGTGGTCAATCCCGAGGTCTCCTCGGTGCGCGACTCGGATCGCATCCTCGGCCTGCTCGCCAGCCGCACGCAGCGTGCCGAGCAGGGCAACGGCGGTGTCAAGGAGCATCTGCTGCTGACGCGCTACAGCCCCAGTCGCGTGGCCAGCGGCGAGATGATGAGCATCGAGGACGTCAAGGAAATTCTTGGGCTGGACGTGGTGGGCGTCGTACCCGAATCTCCCGACGTGCTGCAGGCCTCCAACGCCGGCGTGCCCGTGATCCTCAACGACAACAGCGATGCTGCGCGAGCCTACGAGGATGCGGTCGCGCGCCTGCTCGGCGAGAACGTGCCGTTCCGGTTCATCGAGGAGCCCCGGAAGGGCTTCTTCGCGCGCTGGTTTGGGCGTTGACATGGGCTTGCTCGATCTCTTTCGCAAACCCCCCAGAACTGCCAACGTCGCCAAGGAGCGCCTGCGCATCATCGTCGCTCAGGAGCGCAGTGCCCGCGGCAGCGGCACTCCCGATTACCTGCCGCTGCTGCGCCGGGAGCTGCTCGACGTCATCATCAAATACGTGAATGTCGATCCGTCGGCGGTGCAGGTGAATTTCGGCCGCGAAAGCGGTCACGAAGTGCTCGAATTCTCCGTCGCGCTGCCCGGGGCCGCCAAGGCACAGCTGAGCGCCGCCAAACGTTGAGCGCTGCCGGACGCCGATGGGCGCCACGGCGGTGGCTGCACGCCGATCAGCGCGCTGCTGCGTCGTGCAGCGGCGGAGCGGGCCCTGGTGTGCCAATTTGCCGGGGGTGTGAAGCTGCCGCCGACGTTCCGACAGTCATGCCGTCTTGTCGACCCGTCTGGGCGATGGGCGCGCACTCTCGATCGCGGCACGCAGTCCCTCGCAGAAGCGCCGCGCCCCGCCCATGGACGGATGGCGCAGCGGCGTGGCGGGCCGTCCCAACTGCTCGAGCGCCAGTTGCGCATGCCGGCCGACGGCAAACAGCTGCGCATCGGGAAAGGCATTCAGCAGCGCAGCCAGCGCGGTGAGTCCCTCGCCCCGCTCCGTGCGCGTCGGCGTGCGATTGGACTGCAGTCGCCCGGGCTCATGGGGATGCCAGGGAAAGGCATTCCACAGCACCGTCGTCTCGGCGATCGCCAATCCATGCAGCGTGCCCCACACCGTCGTGGCCGACGGCTCGCTCCACGGAATGTGCCGCAGCGACAGACGCGCGGTTGCGGCACGCACGCGCGGCACTTCTCCGGCCAGGATCACACGCTCGCTGGTAAATGGGATACCGCTGACGTGACATCCCTGATATCCCGAGGCCTCGCCAACCAGGATGCGTTGCGCGGCGACATCCAGATGCGCCTGCAAGCGCGCAAGCCGCGCTGCCGGCGCATTGAGCCTGCCGTCGTTCGCCTCGTCCCGCTGCGTCCAGGGATTGAATACATGCTCGCCGCACCCGGTGAGCAGCAGCCGATAGAATCGAGCGAGGGCGGCATTGACCATGGCGCAGATTGTAGGCTCAGCTGCCGGAAGGCCCGAAATCTGACCCGGTCAACCAATCCGCTGCGCTACCTCAGGAGACGCCCATGACACAGCCGACGTCGACCCGTGCAGCCGAACTCCCTGTCGAGATCGACACCGGACCCTCCCCCAGTGCCGCCGTCATCTGGCTGCACGGCCTGGGCGCCGATGGCCACGACTTCGAGCCGATCGTGCCCGACCTCGTGGCGCGCGGCGAGCGCGCACTGCGTTTCGTCTTTCCGCACGCACCGATCCGCCCGGTCACGCTCAACAGCGGCATGCCGATGCGAGCCTGGTATGACATCCTCGGTCTGCACCGCGAGGCCGAGCAGGACGAGGCGGGACTGCGCAGCTCCGAGGCGCGCGTGCAGGCGCTGATCGGTGCGCAGCAGGCGCAGGGCATTCCCGCTGCACGCATCGTGCTGGCCGGGTTCTCACAGGGCGGAGCGATGGCGCTCTACAGCGCCCTGCGCTATCCGGAGCGTCTGGCCGGCATCGTGGGTCTGTCCTGCTATCTGCCGATGGTCGCGTCGCTTGCCTCCGAGCGCCACTCGGCAAACGAAGCCACGCCCATCCTGCTTGCGCACGGTGAGTTCGACTCCATCGTCGATCCGTCCTATGGCGAGGCGACGCGCGCGCTGCTCGAGCGGGCGGGCTACCGGGTCGAA